>NZ_JADNQN010000020.1:0-129253 GCF_047608695.1 Amycolatopsis sp. cmx-11-32
ACACCTGATCACCACCGCGCCCGACCGCGCCGTGACCTGGACATGGTCACACTGGCGCCGACGCCACCAACACCGAGCCCGACAAGCCCACTACCAGCGAAGACAAGCCATCAATCACAAAGTGCGGCTGGAGTACTAGTTTCCAGGGGTGCGATGACCCGGGGGCGTCACATGTAGCGCCTCTTCCTTGGCGGTCGGGACGTGTCCGAGTTCACCGTGCAGGCGCCGGTTTGTTGCACCAGTCGTTGTAACTCGACGGTCCGATCTCCAGATCGTCCAGGCCCCGTCAGGGCCCGCGGTTACGGGACGATTCGGCGATCCGTCCACAAATCCTCAGGGTGCACACCCAACTGATCGGCGATCCGCTTGATCGCCCACCGGCCGGACACTGGATCCTGGCCAAGCCTCGACCGCAAGGCGCGTCGCCCGCTCCCGCGACTCGTCCGGGTACTTCCGTGGTGCCGCCATGACTGCGATTCCTCCGAGTGTTCGATGTCTCCATCAAACCCGGGGCGGGGCAGTCGGCGACGGCGGCCGTGGACTGTTTTGATTAGCCATGGTCGCCGTCGCCGAGGTCCGCTGCCGATCCGACGCTCCTGGCAGCGCAACTAGTTGGTGGACTGCTAGATCATCGCATGTTCCGGTGAGGCCAGGACCCGGTAACGGTACCGGTTACCCTCTTCGTGGTCGATCATTGTGGAGAACCCAGCTTCGCTGAGCACATCGCACATCGCTTTGGCGACTATTCTGCGGGAGTGTGTTGCATAGCTGAAGAGTCGATCTCGCGTGTCACCTTTTCGCACACTGCTTCGGTATTCATCTGAGTCTTGCAGCGGCGCCCGCCAATCGAGGATCACGCCGAAAGGAAATTCCCAGTGGACAGATACTTGGGCTCCGGGAATCTTTGGTGAGCCCAGGTCCTGATCTGATGTTATTGAAGCCGGAAAACCCATCCGCGACAGCTCATCTCTAACGTTTTCTGCCAGGTTGCTCCAGGATGTGACGGCATCCTCAGGTGCACGAAAGAGTGCATCTTCGGCTAGTTGTGCTTCTCTGTAGAATTCAAACGGGCTAACCATTCTGAACCTTGTCTGGTAGGTGAAAATTGAGGCAGATCGTAGCAGGGCTTTGCCGACGGCTTGATGGGCGGGTTTCCGTCCCGATTACCGGCCTCCTTTTGCGCGAAGGTCGAGAAGCTCGTACAGGATCTCGGCTTCGAGATCGGAGTTTCCAAGATACGTGACGGAGTAGTGCACGTTTGCTCCAGGTGCCGACTCAAGGATGAGTTCTGTGCATTTTTTGCAAGGTGATCTTTCAGTGAAGATATCCGTGATATCGCTCGGCTGGAGCGTTCGCCCATCCGGGAGCTTAAAGTTGGCATCCTTGACTATTCGGAAGATCCGATCCTCGGAGTGAATACTGTTGCCCCACGGCGTGCCTTTGCCACTATAAGCTCTGACGTACTCATCCTTGAACACCGGATCGACCCAGCCAGGAAGCTTCGCTACGGCGACATTAACGATCGGGCGCATACTAGCTACGGCCTCCCGAAACCTGTAAGCTTTGTCTGCCAGTTCGTTTCCCCATCTATCGTACTGGACCGGAATTAGGCAAAGCTCAGTGTTGGCGGCCGCGGTTGTTGCTCGGAGGGCTGTCCGGGCACAGTTCTTGAACCCGTTTCGAATAAAGCTCAGGTCTAGTTGCGCCAGGCCTGTCCGTACTGCGACACCGCTGAGGAGGGCAGCGTCGCTGAGTGCGGCGACCCGGGAGGCGAGTAGTGCTTCGGCTGCAAATCCGGTAACGAGGTCGGCGCCGATGGTGATGAGGAGCCCTGCGCCAGCGGCTTCGGCGAGGAAACCTGCTTCCAGGCCGGCTAGCCCGGCGATCATTGGTGCGCTGCAGACCTCGGCGCAGTACAACCCGACGGCGACGAGCGCGACGGTGGCGACGATGACGCCGGCGGTGATCCAGAATTGCTCGGTGTCCGCCTCGTCTTGTGCATCGGCGATCGCCTTGTTGATCACATATGTGAGAGCGGGGTTATAGGCGCCTTTCAGGCAGTTGTTGAATGCTTCTTCGCTGTGTCCTTTGAATTGGTTGCAGATCGCGACGTTGCGTTCGGATTCGCCCTTGGGGTCGGCGACCATCCGCTTTGCCCGGTTGATGCAGTCGTCGTGGTCCGGGCCGGCTGGTACGGCTTCACATGCCTTCTTGGCTTCGGCCTCGAACTTTGCCCGGGCGTCGGCGATCTCCGTGTTCGCCCGGTCGATCGCCTTCTTGCGGGCATCGTTAGCGGCGGCGACGGCGGCGTTGGCATCAGCACCTGCGTCCTTTGCCGCCTGGTATGCGGCACGCGCGGCACTCTCGGCGCTTCGTGCGTGGCGGAACGCGATGTTGGCTGAGCCCCTGGCAGAGATCGCTGATCGGGTCGCGCTTACCGAGGATTGTGAGGCGCGGGTCGCGGCTTGTTGTGCCACGGCTGCCGATTGAGCGGCCTGGCGAGCGGATTCCTCCGCTTGCTTGGCGGATTCTCGCGCCCGTTGCGCATGGCCGAGTGCGTCGTCGGCGAAGCCTTTGGCGCGGTTCGCGTGGTCGGTGGCTTCGGCCGCGGCGTTTCGTGCTGTGGCCGCGACAGCTTGGGCGGTCTCGGCGTTTTGCGAGGCGGTGGCCGCGACCGAGGTGATCTCCGCCACCATCCCGGCGACCGCGGCTTGGTGTGCGGCTGCCTCTCGGTCGTGGCGGGCGGCGACATACTGACCGCTTTCACGATAGACACGGATGAGATCGGGTGAGCCGTCCAGCACGGCTTGGGACAGCATCCGCACTTCTCGGCCGGTCGCCGGATTGGCGATGAGCTGATTGAGAGCGATCCGATCGTCGCTCTCGCGGGCGATGTTCTGCCCGGTGTCGAGGAACTGCCGGTACGCCGCGATGTCCTGGCTGTCTAGTGCCTTCTGTGCGGCGGCGGCGACCGTGGCGTCGCCACGCTGACGAGCGGCGGCCAGGGCCTGGTTGACGATGATCCGGTACTCGGCATCCTGACCAGCGTAGGTAGGTGACGCCAGGAACCGTTTCACGTCCTCGTCGGTGCCTGCCAGGGCCCGCTCGCCCGCTTCTTTCTTGGCAGGAGAGCCGTCCGCGATCAGCTCACGGATCGTGTCCCGGTCATCAAGTGCGGCAGCCCGCGCGAGACCTGCCTTGATGTATTCCCGGACTTCCGGCTCGGTGCCAGCGAGCGCGCCTTCCGCGGCGGCTTTCGTCCAGGAACCCCCAACGGTCACCAGGCGCAGCGCGACCTTGCGCCCGTTGGTCGCTACCAGGGCGGGGTCGGCATCTGGCGCGCTGGCCGCCTGCAGGAGCTGCTTGGTCTCGGTGTCACGCTGCTCTTCTTGAGCGGCGTTCCACTTTCGGGTCAGTCCCAGGCGGTCATGCGTGGCGGCCGCTGTCCGGGCGGACTCGGTGGCCTGTTCCGCGAGGAGGGTGATCCGTTCGCCGTCGGCTTTGCGCGCGGCGTCGTAGAGCCGTTTGGCCTGGGCTGCGGCATCGATGGTTGTCTGGGCTGCTGCGCTGGCCGCATTCGCGTGCTCGGTGGCGAGCCGGGCGGCGTTCTCGGCTTCACCAGCATGGGCAGCGGCTTCCTCGGCAGCCGCTGCGGCGATGCTTGCGTCGAATGCGGCCCGGGATGCCAGATCCCGCGCGACCAATGCCGCTGCGGCGGCCTCGACCGTGTAGGCCCGTGCGGATGCGGCTGCGCGGTTGGCTCGATCCGCTTGCCGGCGGGATTCCGCTGCTGCGGCTTCGGCCTTGGACGCGTCGGCACCCGCGCTACGTGCCCAGCGTGCGGACTCCTTTGCCGCGTCGGCCGACTTGGTAGCGTTCTGCCCTGCTGAACCGGCCGCGTCGACGGCCTCCTTCGCTTTCCCCAGGGCTGTTTGGGCGAGGTCGAGTGCCTGAACGGCCTGCTGTGCGTTTCGTGAGGCGTCAGCGGCATCGATCGAGGCCTTGCTGGCATCGCCAGCACGTCCCCGGTCCGTGCGGGCGGCCGCTGCGAAGTGCCACGCGGTCGACGAGGATCTTCCCGCCTTGACCGCTGCCGCTGCCGCTCGTGTGGCCGCGTTCGCCGCGATGCGGGCTGCCGCTGATGCCGCGTTGGCCGCCCCGATCGCGCTGACCGCCGCGCTCGCGGCGCGGTTGGCCGCATCCGCGGCTTGTCCTGCCGCGACCGCGGCGCCTGCGGCGTTGTCCTTGGCCGCTTCGGCCGCTCGCTGCGCGAGTTCGGTCGCCTGACGCGCCAGATCCGCTTCCGCGAGAGCCTTCTCGGCGGAATCTTTCGCAGCCTGCGTTTCTTCCGCTGCCTGCCGCCCCGCGACCTTGGCCGAGGCGACCAGCTCAGCGATACCGGCCGTTTCTTGATCGCGCGCTTCGGCTACTTCCCACTCACGCACGATGAACAACCGGAGAGCATCAACGTTGTCACGGTCCAACGCGGTCTGTGCCGCGGCTTTGACCGCCGGGCCGCCTGCCGAGAGGATCTGGTTGACCCGAATCCGTAGGTCATTCGTTTCGGCACGTACGGATGTAACACGCAGAAATTCGTTCAGCGCTTCAGCCGTACCGGCGTCAAGCGCTTTCTGTGCTGCCTTCTTCACCTCGGGCCCGCCGGCCGCGAGGATCTGGTTGACGCGAATCCGCAGGTCAGTGTTCGAGGCGGCAGACAATCCCGTGTTCAGAAAGGCGCGAAGCGCGGACGCGTCCGCATCCAACGCCTTCTGCGCCGCGCTCTTTACCGCCGGGCCGCCAGCCGCGAGGATCTGGTTGACCGCAATCCGGTCATCCAGTCCGGAGAGTCGATCAAGATTGTCGTTAAGGAACGCCTCAACCTCGGCATCGGAGCCGTGCAGGGCCTTTTCTGCTTCCGCCTTGACCTGACTGCCGCCGCTTTGCCAAAGAATCAATACCTTGGCGCGTGAACTCAAGTTCTGTTGAACTGAGACTGTAGCTTCCGGTGTTGCCCCGTCGTCGGGAGCGCCTGCGGCCGGGGCGACACAGAGATGTGCTAGAAGTGCGGTGATCAGCAATGCAATCAGACTGGCTCTTTGCCTTCGCCTGTATCTCATTGTCAAATATTCGACTTTCTGTGAGTTGACAACGTTGACACTGTCACGAGTGAAGAGGCGGAGAATCAATTTCGATTGCCATATTCCCCCCTTTTGTTAGCTTTTCGGCGCACTCGTCTCCGCTTGCGCGTCTGAGTGGCAGATTACTGGCCGCTCCTAGGCGGCAAAGTGTGTTGTGGATCACGTCAAAAGTGGGTAATGGTCAAGCCTGGCCGCCGATACCCCTTGGCGGCACTGTGTCCGCACGTACTCGATCGAATGGGGGTTGAACGCCGTGCTTCTCAGGCGGAAGCTTTTGCTCATTCTCGCCACAGTATTTGCAATGACAGCAATCGGTGGCTGGGCTGCCGGTGCTGTCACTTTTCCGAGGCAAGTCGAGGCTGATGGCCCGAAATCGGTGGTAGAAGACTTCGCGTACCCGGGCGCCGATGGCATCCTCGCCCAGTATGGAGTCGTGCTGGTCTCCGGTGATGGTCACATCGTGTTCGCGGACTGCGCGACTCCTGCCAACGGAAACATCGGCTTGATCCGGGTTCGTACTACGGAATCCGTAGGGCAGAACGGGCAAGTCTGCTTCAAAGTCCTCGGTGTTCCGGGGCATCTGGAGTTGAAGATTCCCGCAGTGTTCGAAATCCGAGGTGACGGCCTGGTTGCCGGGTCGGGGCACAAGGCGAAAGCCGAGCTCACGACCGATGCCGGTCAGCGCACGGTCGTCGACGTGAATCCCAGCGGCAACACACCGGTCGGTGTCGGCGCAAGCCCGGACAACCAGCCGACCACGCTGCTCGAACTCGACGTGGTCGGCTGACCGCTGCCATAGTGATCTGAGGGGAAATCTTGATGCAACGCTCGAGAGCGGCTGGCTTGTCAATGCTGTCCGCAACGCTGGTTTTGGCTGGTCTGCTGACTGGCGCGACCGCAAACGCCGTTACCGTTGGTGCTCCGGTGGTGGACGGGAGCTACAGCTTCGCCGCCAAGGTCAACATGGAGGGCGCGGCCTGCAGCGGGGCACTGGTGACACCCGAATGGATCATCACATCGGCGTCCTGTTTCGCCGGCAATCCGCAGGGCGGTGTACCGGTCAAGCCGACCACGGTCACGGTGGGCCGGACCAATCTCGCTGGTACCGCCGGGGTGGTCGCCAAGGTGACGAACCTGGTGGTCCATCCCAGCCGGGCCGTGATGCTCGCGCGGCTCGACACGACGATCACCGACATCACACCGGTTTCCGTGGGCGCCGCCGCCGCGAGTGGCGAGAAGCTGCGGTTGGCGGGTTATGGCCGCACGGCGACCGAGTGGGTGCCCGACAAACTGCACTCGGCGTTGTTCGCCGTCGGTGCTCCGACCGCGGCAGAGTTCCCGCTCACCGGTGACAACGGTGCGGACGCCTGCAAGGGAGACGCCGGGGGAGCGGTGTTCCGGGAGGTATCCGGCCGCGCGGAGCTGGCCGGTGTGGTGAGCACTTCCTGGCAACACGGGTGTCTCGCCGTGTCCGAGACGCAGCAGGGCACGACGGCTACGCGCACTGACGATCTCGCTGAGTGGATCCGGCAGCAGACGTTCGTCGCGACGGCCAAGGCGGTCGACCACGCGATCACGGTCAAATGGGCTCCGGTATCGGGGCAGGGGCAGTTGACGTACCGGATCTACGCGGGAGAGGAGCCGTCAGTTCCGGTGGCTGAAGCTCGTCGCATCGGCTCGACGACGGGGACCAGCTTTACGCACAAGTCGCTGCCCGCCAAGAAGACCTGGTACTACCGGGTCGTCACGACGTTGGCCAATGGGACGGAGTTGGTGTCCAGCGTTGTTTCGGCGACCACGCCGATTCCCACCGTGAGTGACTTCTCCGGTGACGGCAAGGACGACATCGCCGTCTTCACCCGAGGCGCCACGGCGGACGTCTACGCGGCCGTGTCCGACGGGTCCAAGTTCGTGGGCAATTCGGTCAAATGGCACGAGCGATTCGCGACGAACAACGAGGTACCGCTCGCCGGTGACTTCGATGGGGACGGCAAAACGGACATCGTGACCTTCACTCGGGGAACGCTGGGTGATGTGTATGTGGCGCTGTCCGACGGAGGCAAGTTCGTCGGCGACTCGCAGCAGTGGCACGGCGATTTCGCGTTCGGCGAGGAGATTCCCGCGGTCGGTGACTTCGACGGTGACGGCAAGGACGACATCGCGGTCTTCACGCGTGGGACGACGGCTTCGGTCTATGTGGCGTTGTCGGACGGCAAGAAGTTCGTAGGCAACGGGGTGAAGTGGCACGGACGGTTCGCCGGCGGCGCGGAAGTGCCTGTGGTCGGCGATTTCGACGGTGACGGCAAGGATGACATCGCCACCTTCACCCGTGGGACGGCGGGCGACGTGTTTGTCGCGTTCTCGGACGGTGGCAAGTTCGTCGGTGACTCTCTGCAGTGGCACGGAGATTTCGCGTTCGGTGACGAGATCCCGGCGTCGGGCGATTTCGATGGTGACGGTAAGGACGACATCGCGGTCTTCACCCGTGGGACGGCGGCCTCAGTCTATGTGGCGATTTCGAACGGTGTGAGGTTTGTCGGGAATTCCGTGAAATGGCACGGAAACTTCGCGTACGGGAACGAATTGCCCGCGATCGGCGACTTCACCGGCGACGGCAAGGCCGACATCCTCACCTACACGCGTGGCACGAGAGGGGACGTGTATGTCGGGGCGTCCGACGGGACGCAGTTCGTGGGTGCGTCCGTTCTGTGGCATGGCGATTTCGCCTTCGGCGAAGAGGTCACTGCACCAAGGGCGTTCGCACTCGGATTCTGAATAGCCGGCCGGTGCCGGGAAGGGCATCACCGCCCCTGCCCGGCACCGGTCCTTTTCGGGGGCACGATAGAGTGAGGCAAGATCGTTTACAGATCTTGCCCAGTCACAACCAGTGTTGTCGCGTCACAGAAATCTGGGTGATTGTTCGTCTTTCAGTTACCTGGAGAATCAGTTGAGCACAGTTACCGCTGAATCCGTATCCACGCCTGACAGACCCGGCGAAATTCGCGTTCGGGGCCGTGTCCGGGCGTGGAACTGGGTCGCGATCGCGGCCACTGTCGTGGGTTTCGTGGTGCTGGCCTGGCAGCGGCGCTGGATGAGTGATGACGGGCTGATCGTGCTGCGGACGGTCCGGCAGATCCTGGTGGGCAACGGTCCGGTCTTCAACATCGGGGAGCGGGTTGAGGCCAACACCAGCACGCTGTGGACGGCGGTGCTCGTGCTGGTCGGCTGGATCCCCGGCGTCAGCCTCGAGTGGATCGCGGTGATCGTCGGGCTGTTGTTCTCAGCAGGTGGCTTGCTTTTGGCGCTCGACGGCGCCCGGCGGCTGGCCGGGCCTGCCACGTCCACCTTCGTGTTTCCCGCGGGTGCGCTGGTCGTCTTGGCGCTGCCGCCGTTTCGTGACTTCGCCACCTCAGGCCTGGAGACCGGGCTGATCAGCCTGTGGCTCGGCGGAACGTGGTGGCTCCTGGTGCGGCGTGGTACCGAGCAGCCGTTCGGGCCGATGTGGTCGACCGCGGTGGTCATCGGGCTGGGTCCGCTCGTTCGCCCGGACCTCGCTTTGTTCAGCGTGGTCGCCATGGCCGGGTTGCTGGTGCTCACCTGGCGAGGCTGGCGCCACATTGTGGTTCCGCTGGCCGCTGCGGCCGTGCTGCCGGTGCTGTATCAGTTGTTCCGGATGGGCTACTACGGTCTGATCACCCCGAACACGGCACTGGTGAAGGAAGCCTCCGAGGCGTTGTGGGACAGCGGATGGGCCTACTTCGGCGACTTCACCGATCCGTACCTTCTGTGGATCCCGGTCGCCGCGTGCCTGCTCGCCGGACTGGCGTTGGTGTGGCGAAGGTCCGTGAACCGCCGAATGGTGGTGCTGGTGACCGTGCCACTGGTGGGAGCCGTCCTGCTGGCGGCATATGTCATCCGGGTCGGCGGGGACTTCATGCACGGGCGGATGCTGCTTCCAGCGACGTTCTGCTTGCTGCTTCCGGTGATGGCGATCCGGGTGACCAAGCTGACCTTCGTGCCGGTCGTCGCGGCCGCCGCCTGGGCCGTGGTTGCCGGCGGCTGGCTGCGAACCCCGTATGCCGGTCTGGAGGAGCCGATCGACGAGCGTGAGGTCATCGCCGACGAGCGTGCCGCCTACGTCGCGGCCAGCGGGACCGAGTATCCGATCCTGGCGGGTGACTTCCGGTTGTTCGTAGAGATGGCCGACGACGCGCATAAGCAGCTTGCCGCGCAACAGCTCCCGGCCGTCCATGTGTATGCGCCGTCGACGGGCTGGGTCGCGTATCCCTCGGCGAACGGCCGTGACGTACTCACCTACTTCAACATCGGCGGCCCCGGCATGCTGCTGCAACTCGACGCGTGGGTGCACGACCCGATCGGACTCGCCAACCCCGTCGCGGCACACAGCACCACCATCCCGGGACGGCGGATCGGCCACAGCAAATTCGCCGGCTCCAACTGGGAAGTCGCCGGCCTCGCCGACGGGACGACCGAGGAGCTGGCGGCACGAGGCCAGTACAAACAGGACAACCTCGACGCGATCCGGAAAACACTGGCATGTCCGCACAACCACGAGATGCTCGACTCCGTCCGCGCACCGCTGACCTTCGAACGGTTCTGGGAGAATCTGATCCACGCGGTCGGCCGAAGTTGACTGCGCTTCGACCGCAACCCCGCGAACGCACAGACCTGCGGATGACAGTGGCTCGCCGGGCTGCAGGTTGTGAAATGCCCCCATCCCGAGTTCATTACCCATCGGCGAACGCACGCTCCTGCTGCCAGCGTAGGAGCGTGCGCATCCGACGTATCCACATGGCTGATCGACCGCACTGGCACAGCACCACGAATTCACACGAATTTCCCTGGGGCAAACCTGGGGCACGGTGGCAGTCAGAATCGCAGCCAACAGCGCCGAACGGCGGATAAGGGTAGCCAATCACATCTACCGACCTGCGGTTTCCCAATAACCGCAGGTCAGAGGCCCACCAGCACCTCACTGGCAGTGAGGGGGTCAGAATTGCTGTTCTCGCAGATCAGAAAGCTGTCATCTAAGCGACTCAGAGATTCCCACGAGACAACACGCACTGTCGAAGCCGACTACCCACAGTCGCAGGCGAAGGCGTCAGGCGCGCCTCCTGCAACGACAACAATCCAGAGCTGACCACTTCGTGAGCAGGTATCGACAAGCAACGCACGCGTCCACTACCGCAGGTCCCTACCGCAGCGGTTGTGACGAGGAAACAGAAAGGCTGCTACGCCACCAACCGGCACCGCAGAACACTCCTCCACCTCTGAGCACACCGGAGCAAACGGAGACATAACGGAGCCCAGCCACGATCAACGCCAAGGCGAAAATGCCGCCGCAGGACCAACATTTCCGCAGGTCGACGGCGATGTTGATGTTGTGGGCCGGGTCGGGCTCGAACCGACGGCCAAGGGATTATGAGTCCCCTGCTCTAACCAACTGAGCTACCGGCCCCAAGGGGTGTCCTGATACCTCTGCAAGAGTCGCCCCAGCCCGGCCAGCGGGTTTGCTAACGCACAGAAGTCCCAGTTCGCTCCAAGTTATCACAACGCTCACCTGCCACGATCGCCTAGGCCGAACAGCTGGTTTCCGTCACAGGACGGTGTCCGCTCGTCTAGGTTGCAAGGACCAACGCCGAGCGCCGTGCCGTACACCGGGCTCGTGACGCGGGACAGCTCGCCGGCGAACTTCGGGGTCCGTGTCGAGCCGGACCGGTGGCTCGATGGCACTGCGCCTCGACGCGATGCCGTCGACGACCGGAGAAGAACGTCTCGTACTTTTCAGGCAGGTTCCGTTCCAGGTGACGGCCGAGGACCGCCTCGACGGTGGCGGGCCGCCCTGCCGGGCGGGCGTCCGGAGACGCGAGGAACGCCCGAAGTTTGCCGGTCTCGTGCGCGATCTCGTTGTCGAGCCGCTGGTCCAGCTGGTTGTGCAGCACGGTCCGGGTCGCCAGCAGCGGACCCGGCGAGGGCGAGCAGCACGACCAGCAGGACCCACGCGAGGATCCGGGCGCGGGCACTCATCGGCGGCGGCCCCGCTCAGTCGTCGAGGTCGAAGTCGAAGTGGTCGTCACCGTCATCAGGGTCATCATCGGGGTCGTCGTCGTGCCCGGCCAACCGGGGCGGGACGACGGCGGGCGGCGAGGCCTCGGTGGCCGCGATCACGGCGGGAGTGAGCCGCCGATGAGGACTCGATGAGAACTTTCTCATCAAGCCGGAGTCACAGACGCGCGTGCGGGTATTCCGGCGAGCGGCGCTGGAACGACAGGATGTCGGTGTACCGGATCGTGCCCTCGCTGATCTCGACGGCGCGTTCGAACGTTTCGTCGCCTGCCCAAGCGGATCGCCCGCCGAGCATCCGCTTCAGATACGGCAGCAGCGCGCCGCTGATCTCCCAGGTGGCCGAGTCCCAGAGATAGGACGGGCTGTGGTCGACGGCGTAGTAGGTGACGCCGCCGACCTGGAAGGTCGGCTCGGTGAACGTCGTCGGCCTCGCCCAGCTGAAACCCATTGCCTCGTCACAGGAAACGTCGACGACGAGACTTCCGGGCCGGAACCCGGCGAGATCCTCCTCATCGAGGAACGTCAACGGGGCCTTGGGGTCCTGCAGCACGCAGTTGACGACGACATCGTGCCCCACGAGGAAGTCCGCCAGCGGTACGCGGCCGGTCTCGGTGATCGCGTGGCTGCGGCGGAGATCGGCCGGGCCGTTCAGATCGTGGTCGAGGTGCACGATGTTCGCGGAGTGGATCGGCGAACCGACCGCGGTGACGCCGCGATGGGTGAGCACGTGCACGTCATGGATCCCGTGGGCGTTCAGCGCCGTCACCGAACCCCGCGCGGTCGCCCCGAAGCCGATCACGACGGCGCGGAGACAACGGCCGTAGTCGCCGGTCGAGCCGATCAGCTGCAACGCGTGCAGCACCGAGCAATAGCCCGCCAGTTCGTTGTTCTTGTGAAGGACGTGCAAGCCGAACGAACCGTCGCCCCGCCAGTGGTTCATCGCTTCGAAGGCGACGAGCGTCAGCTTCCGGTCGGTGGCCAGCTGGGTGAGCTTGTCGTCCTGGACGCAGTGCGGCCAGCCCCACAGGATCTGTCCCGGCCGGAGTTCGGCCAGATCGTCCGCGAGCGGTTTGGCCAGGAGGATGATGTCGCATTCCGCGATGAGCCATTCCCTCGGCCGCAGGCGGCGACGAGCAGCACCAGGTCCTCGTCCGGGATGCCGAAGCGTTCGCCGTAGCCGTGTTCGAGGTAGATGTACTTCCGGAGTTCGGGGTCGATCCGTTCGAGGTGGCGCGGATGGATCGGAAGCCGCCACTCGTTTTCTTTGCGCGAGCGGGAAACGACGCCGAGAGGGAGCTGGTCCACGTGGGCCCCTTAGCTAGACCACAGTTTAAGCACAAGACCGGGACCAGCGTAAACGCAAGGGGCGAGAGCATTTCGTCCTCGGCCCCATCCGGGCCTGTTCGGCCTGGGTCGGAGCACGGTCAGACCAGCGCGGCGAGTCCGTTGAGAACCCGGTCGCGAGGCCCGTCTCGGCGAGGATCGGCAGCAGGGTCCCGGCGACCGCGCGTGCGTTCGGCCCGTCGAGCGGGTGACCGAGCATCAGGTACACCAAGCCGGGATGGGCACGCAGTTTTGACCGCAGTTCGAGGGCGAACGCCCGGACGCGATCCCGCCACGAGAGCGACGGATCGGTGAACCGCACCGGCTCGCCCAGCGCGTCGCCGAGTGTCTCCGCCTGCCGCCCTTGCCGCCTTTGCCGCCCTTTAGGGTCAGGCTATGTCCGACACCGCCCTCGGCCCGCTGCGCGTCCTCGACTTTTCGCGGGTGCTCGCCGGCCCGTTCGCCACGATGCTCCTCGCCGATCTCGGCGCGACGGTGGTCAAGGTCGAGCGGCCGGGCACGGGCGACGACACCCGCAGCTGGGGACCGCCGTATGACGCGTCCGGCCAGGCGACGTACTTCCAGTCGGTGAACCGGAACAAGACGAGTGTGGCGCTGGACCTCGGCGATCCGGACGATCTCGCCAAGGCCCGCGCGCTCGCGCTGGAAGCCGACGTCGTGGTCGAGAACTTCCGGCCCGGCGTGATGGACCGCCTCGGCCTCGGCCCGGAGCCCCTGCGGGCGGCGAATGCCGGGCTGGTCTATTGCTCCGTCACGGGTTTCGGCTCCGGCGGGGGCGCGGCGCTGCCCGGTTACGACCTGCTCATCCAGGCCGTCGGCGGGCTGATGAGCATCACCGGCGACCCCGCCGGCGAACCGCAGAAGGTCGGCGTCGCGCTCGTCGACGTGCTGGCCGGGTTGTTCGCGAGCGTCGGGATCCTCGCCGCCCTGCGCCACCGCGACCGGACCGGCGAGGGCCAGCGTGTCGAGATCGACCTGCTGTCCAGCCTGCTTGCCGCGCTGGTCAACCAGGGCAGCGCGTACACCTCCGGCGGGGCGGTCCCGGCGCGGATGGGCAACCGGCATCCCAGCATCGCCCCCTACGAACTCGTGCCGTGCGCCGATCACGAGATCGCGCTCGCCGTCGGCAACGACCGGCAGTTCGCGGCGTTGTGCGGGGTCATCGGACTGCCGGAACTCCCGGACCAGGTCAGGTTCGCGACCAACCCGGCGCGGGTCGAGCACCGTGACGAACTGCGCGAGCTACTGGAAGAGCACCTGGGCCGACGTCCGGCCGCCGCATGGGCGGCCGAGCTGAGCGCGGCCGGAGTTCCCGCCGGCGAGGTCAACGACGTCGCGGGCGCGTTCGCCCTCGCGGACCGGCTCGGCCTGAACCCGACGGTCGATCTCCCCCGGCCCGACGGCACTTCCGTGCGGCTGACCCGCAACCCGATCGGCCTGTCGGCGACGCCGCCCCGCTACGAGACCGCACCGCCGGACGACCCTGGGCAGCTCACCCTTCCCCTGCCCCGTTGGAGCTGACAGCGACGGTCAGCGGACTGTCAGCGCTTCGTCAACGACGGCCGCGAAGCTTCCGGCCATGACGAACAGGACAGTCCTCATCTCCGGTGCCAGCATCGCCGGACCCGCGCTCGCCTTCTGGCTTTCCCGCCAGGGCTACGCGGTCACCGTGGTCGAACGGTCAGCCGGACTCCGTACCGGTGGCCAGGCGGTCGACTTCAAGGGCGCCACCCACCGCGCCGTGCTGGAGCGGATGGGCATCCTCGACGAGGTGCACCGGCGCCAGACCGGTGGACACGACCAGACCATCATCGACGCCACGGAACGCCCGCTCGCCGTGCTGCCCGGCGAGTTCACCGGCGGCGACGTCGAGATCCGGCGCGGCGACCTGTCCGCGATCCTCCACGAACAGACCGCCCAGGACTGCGAGTACGTCTTCGGCGACTCGCTCACGTCGCTCACCGAGACGGCCGACGGTGTCGACGTCACGTTCGAACGGGGCGCGCCGCGACGGTTCGACCTCGTCTTCGGCGCGGACGGCATCCACTCCACCGTGCGACGGCTGGCGTTCGGCCCGGAGGCCGACTACGTGAAGCACCTCGGCCACTACTACGCCCTGGTCGAGACCGGGGAGACCGACGACTTCCGCGGCCCCGGCGGCACCTCGATCATGTACAACGAGCCCGGCCGCCTCGCCGCCACCGGCGGCCCCAAAGCGGCCGCGTTCTTCGTGTTCGCCTCCCCCGAAATCGCCTACGACCGGTACGACGCCGAGCAGCAGAAGAAGATCCTCGCCGACGCGTTCGCCGACGGCGGCTGGCTGCTGCCCGAACTGATGGAGGCGGTGAAGCGGTCGGACGACGTCTACCTGGACTCGATCAGCCGCGTCACGATGGACGGCTACTCCACCGGTCGCGTCGCGCTCCTCGGCGATTCGGCCTACGGCAACACCTTGAGCGGCTTCGGCACCGGCCTCGCCGTCGTTGCCGCCTACGTCATCGCGGGTGAGCTCGCCGCGGCGGACGGCGACCACGAGGTGGCCTTCCGGCGGTACGAGGAGAAGTTCAGCGGCTACGCCAAGATCGCGCGCAGCGCCAACGCGGGCCCGTTCCTCGCCCCGCCGACGAAGCTGCGGATGAGCCTGCGCAACCAGATGTTCCGGCGCCCGTTCATGCTGCGCTGGCTGCTGTGGGTGACCGACAAGTTCGCCACCGACATCACCCTGGACGACTACCCCGCGCTCACCCACCGAGCGTGACCACCCGGCTTCGGCGTGCGCACGCCACCGGGCCGTGGTCGGCTGGACAGGGTTTTCCGCGTGACGTTTCCGGGGAAGACGTGTCTTACGGGAGTCACCCGACGAAGGTGGCGTGAAGGGAGCTTCGGATGGCGTCACTGCACAGGTGCGCTGGATGACGACGTCAGCGAGAGAGGACGCGCCCGCGGCCGGGGAAACGGTGCTGGACGACGCCACGCTCGTGGCGCGGGCCCGTGACGGCGAGATCCGCGCGTACGAGCAGCTCGTCCTGCGCTTCCAGGGGCCGATGTACCGGCTGGCGCTGCGGATGCTGGCGAACAAGGGCGACGCCGAGGACGTGGTCCAGGAGGTGTTCCTCACCGCCTGGCGACGGCTCGACCAGTTGCAGGAGGACGCGGCGTTCGTCGGCTGGCTCTACCGGACGGCGACCAACCGGTGCCTCAACGTGATCCGCGCGAGGAAACCGGTGGCCGACGTCGAACTGGACCTGCGGGAATCCGAGGGCCCGGTCGGCCGTCCGGATCGCGCGGCCGAGACGAGCGCGCAGATGACGGCGCTGACCGCGGCTCTGGACCAGCTGACCGGCGAGCAGCGAGCCTGCTGGCTGTTGCGCGAGGTCCACGGCCGCTCCTACGAGGAGATCGCGAAGGCGATCGGGGCGACCACCACCGCGGTGCGCGGACGCATCGCACGAGCACGAGCACAGTTGGCGGAGGTGATGGCGCCATGGCGATGAATCACGCGACCCAGGACTACCTGCTGCCGTGCGGCCGTGATGTGGAACAGGTCTGGGAACGGCTCGACGAGGTCGACGCCGGCCGGGCGGACGCGCACGAACTCGGCTGCCCGCACTGCCGGGCGACCCGCGAGAGCCTCCGGGTGCTGCGCGGGCTGACCACGGAGCTGGCCGAAGACGACGCCGGGCCGTCGGCGGATCTCACGAGCCGGATCATGGCCGCGGTCCGCGCCGAGGTACGGCGCCGTGATCTGGTGCCCCTGTCCAGCCCCGAACCGGGCGAGGTCCAGGTGAGCGACCAGGCGGTCGCCGCGGTACTGCGGTTCGCCGCGGACTCCGTCGACGGCGTCCGCGCGCGGCACTGCCGGGTCCATCGATCGGTGGAAGACATCGACGCGCTGGCCGTGGATGTGGAATTGCACCTCGCGATCGCACACGATTTCGAGGGCGACTCCCTGAACGTCGTTCGGGAACGGGTCACCGCGGCCGCGGGTGCCCGCGTCGGCCTCCGGCTGGCTCGGCTGGATCTGGTGGTGGAGGACCTCTATGACGCGTGAACAGGCGCCGGCCGGGCAACTGGTCGAAACGGTGATCGCCCCGCCGGTGGTCGCGGCGGTCGCCGCGCATGCCGCGGCGAAGGTCCCCGGCGTGGTACGCCTGGAACCCGGGCTGCGCGGGCTGGCCGGTTCGCTGACCCGGATCGCGCGGCAGCGGATCAAGGGTCTCGAACCGGCGCCGACCGAAGGGGTCCGCGCGTTCGTCGAACACGATCCGCCCGACGTGCGGGTGGAGATCGATCTCTCGCTCTCCGGCCTGGACCAGGCCGCCGCGACCGCGCAGGCGGTGCAGCGTGCCGTCAGCCGGGCGGTCACCGAGGCGACCGGGCTCACGCCCTCGGCCGTCTCGGTGTCCATTTTGGACATCGAAATCCGCGGAGGGCTGTTGTGACCGCACGTTCCGAACTGACCGCGTCGCTGCTCAGCGCGCTCCGCGACATCCCGGGGCTGCGTGCGGCGACGCCGTCCACGACGGCCGCGGCCTCCGCGGTGCCGTGGGACCTCGACGTCATGGCCGTCGACATCACCGAGGACGTCGTCGAAATCCGCGTCGTCGCGCTGGAGGTCCCGATCCCGCCGCTGACGGAGACCGCCGGTGCCGTCCTGCGTGCCGTGCTGACCGGGACAGCTTGGGAGAACGCGAGTCTGCGCCTTGTCGTGACCGATGTGGACGCCGCCGCCCTCGTGCCCTGATTTCCTTGACACAACGATGATCGCGGTGACCACACCCGAGGGTGTGGTCACCGCGATCATGGCGTGGGGGCTCAGTTCTTGTTGGTGCCGGGGGTCATCACCTTGTCGATGACGAACACGGTGGCGTTCTTGGTGGGGATGTTGCCGCAGAGGATCTTGGCGCCGTTGACGGTCATGGCGTCGCCGGTGCCCTCGATCTTGAGCGGGCCGCCCGCGGTGTTCAGGCTCTCCAGCGTCTTGGCCGACTCCAGGCCCTTGGCGTCGTAGCGCTTGCCGACGACGTGGTACTGCAGGATCGGGGCCAGCTCGGCGGGCTTGCCGGCCAGCTCGTTGAACTTCGCGTCACCCAAGGCGGCGAAGGCCGGGTCCGCGGGGGCGAACACGGTGATGGCCTGCTGGCTGTTGAGGGTGTCCACCAGATTGGTGGCCTTGACCGCGGCGACCAGCTTGGTCAGCAACGGGTTGGTCGACGCGGCGCTGGCGACCGGCTGCGGGCCCATCGAGTCCAGCGAACCGGCCTCACTGCCCTGCGGCAGCTGCGAACACGCCGGACCGAACACGTCGGCGTTGGTGGTGACACCCTCGCCGGAAGCGGCGCTGGACATCGGGGCGGACATCGACGGGGACGGGGCAGGGGCGCTGCTGGAACTGCCGGACGAAGCGCTGTCACTACCACTGCAGGCGGTCAGGGCCAGCGCGGCGACCGCGGTGAAACCGATTCCTGCGACACGAAGCTTGCTCACGGAAAATCACTCCATTTGTTTTTCGGACTCTTACCGGGTATTCGGAACCGCTGCGAAGTCGGATTGCCACTCTTTCGGGTGACGCCGATCACCGTGCGGTAAAGCTGATGACGTGCCAGCCCGTCGCGCCGTCCGGAACGGTTCCGGCGCGGGCGTCGGTCTGTGTGTAGCCGGATTTGTCGACCGCCCGGACGGTGACCTGATGACTTCCCGCCGGAACGTCGAATTCGGTCCACCACATACGCCAGGTGTTGAGACCCACCTCGCGGGAAAGCGTTGCTGGCTGCCAGCTCCCGTTGGCGCCGAACCGGACTTCGACCCGCTCGATCCCGGTTCGCTGCGCCCACGCTATACCGGAAATCCGGACCTTGCCGGCGGATACCGTTTCGAACCCTTTAGGACTGTCGATCCTGGACTGCGTTTTGATCGGGGCCTGTTCGCCCCAACCACGGTCGAGCCAGTACGCGCGGCGCGCTTTCCAAGTCGTGACCTCGAGATCCTTGACCCATTTCGTCGCCGACACATATCCGTAGAGACCGGGAATGACCAGCCGGGCGGGAAAACCGTGTTCGACCGGCAACGGTTCCCCATTCATCCCGATCGCCAGCATCGCACCCCGCTCCGGATCGAGCGCGGCAACGGCCGGGCTACCGGAGGTCCAGCCGTCGACACTGGTGGAGAAGAGCTGCTCGGCTCCGGGCAGCACCTCGGCCTCCCGCAACAGATCGCCGAGGTCCACGCCGATGAAGTTCGCCGTGGACACGTAGGTCCCGCCGACCTCGTTGGACACGCACGTCATGGTGATCGTGCGCTCGATCAGCGGCCGATCACGGATGTCGGCGTAGCTGTACCGCTTTTCGTTGCGCACCATTCCGTGCAGCCGAAGACTCCAGTCCTCGGCCCTGACCTGCGGCACCGACAACGCGGTGTCGACGCGGTAGAAGTCGCGGTTCGAGGTGAGGAATGAAGGCGTACCCAGTTTGGCGAAATCCGCGTCGGCCGGGATCGGCGGCGCCGGCTTGACCGGGACGAGCTTGCCGATGGCCGCCCGTGAAGACTCCGCGTCCCTTGTTCCGGCGAGCAGTTGCCCTCCGGCGCCCGCCGCTCCAGCGGCGACGACGGCACCCGCCCCGGCCAGCAACACCGACCGTCGCGACGGGGACGCGGCATCGCCCGCGGTCTCCACCTTGGCGTGCGCCCTGGCCGCGGCCAGGCGATGAAGCCAGAGGAAGACGCCGACACCGGCGATCAGGCTGGCCAGCGGTGCCAGCAACGCGACCAAGGTGAGGTCGGGGCGCTGCGACACGGCGAATCCACCCAGCAGGCCGAAGGCGGCGATCAGCACCACCCCCGGAATGGGTGAACGCCGCGAGGCGACCCCCGCCGCGGCGGCGGCGAGCACCATCACCACGGCCATTCCGCCGAGCAGCACGAGTTTGTCGTAGACGCCGAATGTCCGGACCGCGAAGTCCTTCAGTTCCACCGGGGTCAGGTCGATCGCCCCGTTGCCGACCGCCAGGTACGGCGAGGCGTTGGCGCCGATGAACCCGGCCACCAGGTGGCCGGCCGCCAGCGCCGCGGCGAGCGCCACGACACCGATCGCCGCCGCCCCGAACAGCGGGAGGCGGGGTTCCTGATCGGCTCGCGAAGTCTTCATGCCAGGTATTCGCAGCCGGTCGGCCCGCGGACTGGTTTTCTCTTCACAAAAAGAAGAACCTGTATGCAGCAGAGGCGGTCACCCGGTATTCGTCCGCGGACACCCCCTTCCCCACATACAGGAAGGCCCCTCTTGTGCTGGGCGCAGGGTTCCGGCGAAGTCGCAGAGCTGTTGGTCTGCGCTGCTGGTGGTAGTCCGGGCTTGATGTTTCTGGTGCCTGCAGGGGCTCGGGCGTGTGCCGGGGGGATGTCCCTGAACCTCTGTTGGTCAAGGTTCGCAACCGGTGTGATCCCGCGACGATGGAGGAATGGGGACACTCGACGTCCCAACTCCTCCATCGTCAGCCCCACACAGCGGCGAATAACCGCCTGACCCGCAAGACCTCGACTTTGCCGGGACCCTGCGCTAGGCGCAAGGAAGGGGCCCTCAGGTACTTCAGGCGACCAGGGCGCCCAGCAGACGACAGCCAAGGTGCCGTGTCGGGTGGCGAGTCCATGAAGGACTCCAGGACAGGACGCGACGTCACGGCCGCCCCAGTGTCACCAGAACCACATCGGCAGGTGGTGAAGTACTCCTTCACCACCCTCAGGGTAGGCGAGGAGGCCTTCACGGCCAGGTGAACGGCCGGCCGGCGGACCGGCCGGGGTGAGCAGGACCACCCGCCCGGGTTGCCCTGCTTACCCCGGCTTGCATGGTCATACACGACTATGCATATACTTCCATCATGTCCAAGGTACTCACCTCTCTGCCTGTCGGCGAACGCGTCGGGATCGCCTTCTCCGGCGGCCTCGACACCTCGGTAGCGGTCGCGTGGATGCGCGAAAAGGGTGCAGTGCCGTGCACCTACACCGCTGACATCGGCCAGTACGACGAACCCGACATCGCGTCGGTCCCGGGCCGGGCGAAGGCCTACGGTGCCGAGGTCGCGCGCGCCGTCGACTGCAAGGCCGCGCTGGTCGAGGAAGGACTCGCGGCGCTGGCCTGCGGCGCCTTCCACATCCGCAACGGTGGCCGCACCTACTTCAACACCACCCCGCTCGGCCGCGCGGTCACCGGCACACTGCTGGTGCGCGCGATGCTCGAGGACGACGTCCAGATCTGGGGCGACGGCTCCACCTTCAAGGGCAACGACATCGAGCGGTTCTACCGCTACGGCCTGCTCGCGAACCCGTCCCTGCGGATCTACAAGCCGTGGCTGGACGCCGCGTTCGTCAGCGAGCTCGGCGGCCGCAAGGAGATGTCCGAGTGGCTGCAGGGCCACGGCCTCCCCTACCGGGACAGCACCGAGAAGGCCTACTCCACGGACGCGAACATCTGGGGCGCGACCCACGAGGCCAAGTCGCTGGAGCACCTCGACACCGGTATCGAGATCGTCAACCCGATCATGGGCGTGCGGTTCTGGGACGCTGACGTCGAGATCGCGCCGGAGGACGTCACGATCGGCTTCGAGCAGGGCCGCCCGGTGACGATCAACGGCAAGGAGTTCGCCACCGCGGTCGACCTGGTCCTGGAGGCCAACACCATCGGCGGGCGGCACGGGCTCGGCATGTCCGACCAGATCGAGAACCGGATCATCGAGGCCAAGAGCCGCGGTATCTACGAGGCGCCGGGGATGGCGCTGCTGCACGCGGCGTACGAGCGGCTCGTCAACGCGATCCACAACGAGGACACCCTCGCCAGCTACCACAACGAGGGCCGCCGTCTCGGCAGGCTCATGTACGAGGGCCGCTGGCTGGACCCGCAGGCGATGATGCTGCGCGAATCGCTGCAGCGGTGGGTCGGCGCGGCCGTCACGGGCGAGGTCACCCTGCGGCTGCGGCGCGGCGAGGACTACTCGATCCTCGACACCACCGGCCCGTTCTTCAGCTACCACCCGGACAAGCTGTCGATGGAGCGCACCGAGGACTCGGCGTTCGGCCCGGTGGACCGGATCGGCCAGCTCACCATGCGGAACCTCGACATCGCCGACTCGCGTGCCAAACTCGAGCAGTACGCCGGGCTCGGCATGGTCGGCGGCGGGCACCCGACGCTGATCGGGGCCGCGCAAGCCGCGTCGACCGGCCTGATCGGGGCGATGGACGCGGGGGGCGCGCAGGTGATCGCCTCGCGTGGCAAGGCCTCGGGCGACGACGAACTGCTCGACCACGCCGCGATCGAATCCGGCACGGACTGAGTCAACACGGACCGACCCGAACAAGCGGGACGCGAAAGCGCCGGGCGCGCGGCATCGAAGCCGTTCGCCCGGCGCTGTTTCTTTACCCGGTCAAGGACAAGGGCCGCGACGCCGGACGCGTCCGTCGAGGCCGCCAGCACCGCGGACCCTGCCGCGGACGAGCGAGACGAGGGTCGGTGGCGAACCGGGCCGCACCCGGCAGCAGCTCGGTTGCCAGGTCCGGCAGGTCCCAGGTAGTCGGCGGGGTCGAAGCAAACCCTCCGCCTCCGGAACGATCTTGACGTACTCCATCCCGCAGTTTCCCGGATCACCCGCCGCCGAGCTTCGACCGCCGCTCCGAGAGTTCGTCGACGAGCCGGGTGATCTCGACCTGACCGATCGCTTCGGCCAGTACGGAAACCGTCGCGATGCTCTCGATCCGGTACTGGACCGGCACCCCGCCCGCGGCACGCGACTGTGCTTCGGCGTCCGCCTTCTTTTCCGCTTCGACGGACGAGAACACACCGCCTGCCCCGCCGTTGACGCAGCTGATCGAGCCCGAGCCGTTCAGCGGCAAAGTCGCCGTGTTCTGGCAGCTGCCAGCCGAACGGCCGCCGATGGTCACGTTCGCGGTCATCGTGGCGTTGACCTGGCCGGTGACCTTCCCGCCGCCGTTCGCCGACGCGGAGTTGGACACGTTCGCGGTGACCGTGCAGCCCGAGGCGCTGCACGCGACCGTGGCCGCGCCGTCCATGTCGAACCGCACGCCGGTGTCGACCGCGCCGGACAGCTTCTTGGTGTTCGACATCAGGTCTTCGTAGACGGCGTCGGTCTCCTGTGGGGACAGAGCGTCCACATCGGACTCGCCGAGACTGCCGCCGGTCGGCATCTGGGGCCGGGACTCCGGGCCGGGCATCGTCGGCAGCCGCGGGACGGACGGCATCCCGCCGGGCACCTTCACGGAGTAGCGGAGGAGCCGATGAGGCGCCTCCTTCGAGACGTACAGATCACCGGCGGACGTACTGGCCTTGAGCGCCGGGACGTCCCGGACGGTCTCGTTCTGGTCGCCGGGGATCTCGTCCGCCCGCTCCAGCGCCTCGCGCAGGCGGGTGGCGAGTTTCTCCGGTGCCTCGAACTGCTGCAGGACCGGGCCGAACAACGCCTCCTCGCCGGTGATCCACCGGTCCTTGAGATCCTCGGCCGCCGACGAGTCCACTCGCGACCCCGGCAGCATGCCGTCGGGCGCCTTGAAGTAGACCTTGCCGCCGACGACGAGGATCTCGATCTTCCTGCCCTGGAAGGACATCGTGCCCGACGTCTCACCGAAGGCGGTGGTCTTGACGTCGGTCTTGATCATCCCGCCGACCGCGGAGGTGCTGTTCCGGACCGCCGGCGCCGAGGAAAGGCCTGCCAGCGCCTGCTCGAAGGGCTCACGGCCCGCTTTCGAGGGCCACAGCAGCCAGGTCGTCAGTCCGGCGAGGAGCACCAGCACCAGCCCGGCGATACCGCCGAACAGCAGCCACCGCCGGGGTTTCCTGGCGGGTGGTGCCGGTACCGGTTGGGGAACCCAGCCCTGCGGCGGCGGCCACTGCGCGCCTCCGGGTGGGAATGATTGCTCCACGTCGCCTCCATCGCTGAAATCACCAGACGACGTCACGCTAGGGAGGAAGGATGAAAACTTGATGAAACGCGATCAGGTGAATCGGTAGGGCGCGGGAGCCGGTGCTCAGCGCGAATCGGACGGCCTTCGCGAACAGGTTGTTGCTGTGGGTCCTTAACCGTGGCCCGAGCCGTCGCCGTCGTCGGCGCGCGGCGAGGGTGAGCCCCCGGCCGCGCCGGGCTCAGCTGTCTCGAAGGCCCCAATGCCACATTGGAGACGCTGAACGTCTCCAATGTGGCATTGGGGGCATCAGCCTCGCAGCGCTCGCGCTGGGCTGAGACACGTGACTCGGCACTTACGAGACCCACCTCCGGCCTCGCCCACGAACACCTTCGCCCTCCCTGACTAACGCTTGCGCTGGAACGAGATCCGGTGCAGCCCGCCGGGAGTCTCGTCGGCGAGGTACAGCTCACCGTTCTGGTCGGCGCCGAACGTGGTGGCTTCGAGCGGGAACTCCCCGATCCGGGCGCTTTCGTAGGTCCCGTCGATCTTCTTGCGGACGGCCCAGGCGGTGCCCTGGCAGAAGTCGGTGGCGAGGTAGATCCCACCGGCGAGCGAGGCGTACTTCTTGCCGCGGTAGACGTGTCCGCCGATCACCGCGCAGCCCTCCGCGCCGGAGATGTAGTGGAAGACCGGCTCGGTGTAGGTCACGCCGTCCTTGCACCGCGTCTCGTCGAACACGACCGGACCCTCCTTGCAGGACCAGCCGAAGTTCGCGCCGCCCTTGCCCTTCGCGATGTGGTCGACCTCCTCGAACCGGCCCTGACCGACGTCGCCGATCCACAGCGAGCCGTCGGCGGGGTCGAAGGAGAACCGCCACGGGTTGCGCAGCCCGTACGACCAGATCTCCGGACGCGCGCCCGCGACACCGACGAACGGGTTGCCCGCCGGGACGCAGTACCGCAGCGGACGGCACGCACGGTTGACGTCGACGCGCAGGATCTTGCCCAGCAGCGTGTCCAGCCGCTGCCCGCTGGCCAGCGGGTCACCCCCGCCGCCACCGTCGCCGATCCCCCAATACAGGAACCCGTCCGGACCGAACGCCAGCTGGCCGCCGTTGTGGTTGGGGAACTCGGAATGCGACTGGGTCAGCAGTTCGGTGACCTCGCCGGTGTCCGGCCGGACCCGCGACAGCGTCACCGCGCTGTCGGACTTGCGGGTGTAGGCGACGTAGACGCGCCTGTCCTTCGCGATGGCCAACCCGAGCAACCCGCGCTCGACGTCCCCGCCGTTCACCTTGTCGCTGATGTCCAGGAACGGCCTGGCGGCGAGGCCGGTCCGGGGATGGTAGGCCCGGACGACCCCCCGCTTCTCCACGACGAGGATCCGGCCGCTCCCGTCGTTGAGCGCCGTGATGGCGGTCGGGTTCACCAGTCCGGAAGCGACCTGGGTCGCCGTGGCGGTCAGCTCGCCGAGCGGGACACCCCTTGCTTCCCGCGGTTCCGCGCTGCTCGCCGCCGGGAGGAGTGCTCCCGCCAAGGCGAACCCGGCCACCAGGGACAACCCCTGGCGAAGATGCCGTCGCGTCATGTGGACTCCAATCACCGTTGAATGGTCTGGTCCAATTCAACAGCGGCCGGAGCAGTGGTGGTACCTCCATCCGCGAGCTTTCGTCGGCTTCTTTCCCTCGGACCTCGTTCCCTACTCAACCGAGAACGTTCTCGCGATGTTCATCCTTCTTTCGGGGCAATTCGGACATCGGCCATACCCCGGAGTAGCCACACGTGTGACCTCTGTATGCTCCGCTCTCGCTCGATGGGAGTACTTATCCCCCATCTGGGCGAGCCGTTGCGGTCGGCGCCTGTGGTCGCACGCGGCACTGGCATTCATGGTCCGTATCGGGATAGGAGACATATGCACGGCAGGTCAGTTCTGGTTCGCGGCGGGATCGCGGTGGCTTCCGCGGCCGTCGCGTTGACGATGGCCGCTCCGGCCGCTCTCGCCGATGACGGCGCGGCGCGGGGCCGGGTCGTCGATCGCGCGGGCGACAGGGGTTACAGCGTCAACTTCGGGGACAAGAAGCACTACGTCCCGGAGTTGTTCGAGCTCAAGCTCTCCGACGGCAGCAAGCTCAGGATGTACTGCGTCCAGGTCGAGGTCGGCATGCGCACCGACCAGGACATGATCGAGCGCCCGTGGAACAAGTATCCGGACACCGCTTCGCCGTTCAACAAGAACAGCGAGAAGATCAACTGGGTGCTGCACCACGGCTACCCGGCGGCCGGCCTGAAAGCCCTCGAAGGCACCCTCGGCAAGAACGGGGCCAAGCTCAACGGCGGACTGTCCCTCGGCGAGGCCGTTACCGCGACGCAGGCCGCCGTCTGGCACTTCAGCGATGGCAAGAACTTCAACCGCGAGAAGCCGCTGATGGATGGGAATGCCGAAGCGTCCGCCGACGTGCTGGCGCTCTACGACTACCTCACCGGCAAGGACAACGCCGGCATCGGCCGCCAGCCGAAGCCGACCCTCGACATCGGCCCGGCCAAGGCCAACGGCACGCCCGGTACCCAGATCGGCCCGTTCAGCGTCGCCACCACCGGTGACATCACCGAGCTGACCAGCAAGCTGCCCGAGGGCGTCAAGGTCACCGACGCCGACGGCAAGGAGATCAAGGCCGCCGCCATCAAGGACGGCACCAAGGTCTTCATCGACGTCCCCAAAGACGCGAAGGAAGGCAACGGCTCGTTCACGCTGAAGGTCAGCGGCCACCTCGACACCGGCCGCCTGTTCGTCGGCGAGAACTACGCCAAGGTCCCCGCGCAGTCGCTGATTGTCGCGGAGTCCGAGAAGACCTCGGTCGTCGCGAACGCGACCGTGAGCTGGAAGCAGGGCGGCGTGCCCACGACCGAAGCCCCCGCCCCCTCCACGCCCGGTGGCGCCGAGTCGGGTGGCGGCGACGAGCTGGCGAACACCGGTGCTTCCGCGACCCTGCCGCTGGTCATCGGCGGCTCACTCCTCGGCGCGGGTGCGCTGATGGTGCTGCTGGTGCGTCGTCGCCGTAGCGAGGCGTAAGAAGCGAACCGAAGAACGGGGCCGGTCCACTGTGGACCGGCTCCGTTTCTTCGTTCACCGGTCGTAGTGCGCGCCCGGTGTGTGCCCGAAGGCCCGGCGGAAGACGTCGATGAACGCGCTGGTGGACGACCAGCCGCAGGCGTGCGCCACCGCGGTCACGGGGGTGTTGTCGGCCAGCAGCACCAGCGCGCGGTAGAGCCGCAGCTGGGTGCGCCATTGCGGGAACGTCATGCCCAGATCGGCTTTGCAGAGCCGCGCCAGGGTGCGATCACTCGCCCCGACCCTGGCACCGAGGGCGGCGAGCGTCCGGTTGTCGGCCGGATCGGCGCTCAAGATCTCGCACAGTTCGCGTAGCCGCGGATCCTCCGGCGTCGGCAGGTGCAGGGGCTCCTGCGGTGAGGCGCGCAGCTGATCGAGCAAGACCGCGCGCAGCCGCCGCCGTTCCGGGGTGTCCTCGCGCGGCCGGCCGGTGTAGGCGCGGATCAGCTCGCGCAAGAGCGGTCCGACGGCCAGTACGCCGGGTTCGTTCAGCCGCAACGGGTTTTCGATGGCGGGCAGGCCGACCAGATGGAGTTCGAGGTCGCCGTGCGCCTGGTGGGCGTGCGCGGTCCCGGCGGGTATCCAGACGGCCCTGGTGGCCGGAGCGACCCAGGAACCCTTGTCTGTGGTGATGGCCAGGACGCCTCGGGCGGCGTACGCGACCTGGTGGTCGTCGTGGCGGTGCGCGTCGATCGCCGTGCCGGAGGCCAGGGAACGGACCTGTGTCGGCGCGGCGGGCAAGTGGCGGATTTCCGTCATTGTTTGTCATTTTATCGGAAGCGCGACACGGCGGCCCGCGCCGAACATGGCGGGGTGGGGAAAAACCGGGTGATCATTCTTCTGTCGGCCGGGCACGCCTGCGTCGACGTGTACCAAGGTTCGGTGGCCGCGCTGGTGCCGTTCTTCGCCGCCGAGCGCGCTTATGGGTACGCGGCGGTGTCGGGCATCGTTCTCGCGGCGTCACTGCTGTCGTCGGTGGCTCAGCCAGTGTTCGGCGCGCTGACCGACCGGTGGGCGATGCCTTGGCTGCTCCCGTCGAGCACGATCCTCGGCGGTCTCGGTATCGGCCTCGGCGGGCTCGTCGAGTCCTACGCGCTGACACTGGCTTTCGTCGCGGTGTCCGGAATCGGTGTCGCCGCGTACCACCCCGAAGCAGCCAGGGCCGCGAGGAGCGCGAGCGGTGGCAGCCATACGGCGATGGGCTGGTTCTCCCTCGGCGGGAACATCGGCTTCGCGGCCGCTCCCCTGCTCGTCACCGCGGTCATGGCGATCGGCGGCCTGACGGCGTCCCCGCTGCTCGTCGTCCCGGCCATGGCCGGTGCCGTGCTCTGCCTGCCCGTACTGCGTGCGCTAACCCGGCCCGGCCCGGCAGGCGGTCACGGTGCCGTCATCGTGAGGACCGACGACTGGCGATCGTTCGGGAAGTTGTCGCTGGCCGTCGTCTTCCGGTCGATCGTCTTCGTCGGGCTGAGCACTTTCGTCTCGCTCTACGCGCAGCAACGGGTCGGCGGTGGCACGACGACGGGCAGTGCCGCGCTGTTCCTGCTCTACCTCGGTGGGGCCGGGGGCACGCTGCTGGGCAGCAGGCTGGCTGAGCGCTGCGGCCGGATCGCCCTGGTTCGCTGGTCGTACTTGGGCACCGTCTTCGCCGTCGGCGGCGTCGTGTTCATCACCGGCCCTGGCTTCTTCGCCTTCGTCCTCCTGGCCGCCGTCGGCCTCTACGTCCCGTTCTCCCTGCAGATCACGCTGTCGCAGGACTACCTCCCCAACCGGGTCGGCACCGCCAGTGGCGTCACCCTCGGTCTGACCGTCAGCATCGGCGGCCTCGCGAGCCCCCTCCTCGGCACCATCGCCGACCACACGTCCCTTCGAACGGCGTTGCTGCCACTGATCGCACTGCCCGCTTTGTGCTGGCTCGTGACCCGTTCATTGTCGGAACCCCTCGAAGGCGTGAAAGCATATCGACAGGAGAACCTGACACGATGACAACGAATTCGTTGGTCCACTATGGACAGGCTACGGTTTTCGAAGCGATCGGCCGGAAACGCCTGTGCTGACGCACGTGCATCACCCCTTGAGTTAAGATGGCGCGTCCCACACTTTCTCGCCTGCAACCGCACCATTGGAGAGACTGGCCTACTGATACCAAACGGGGGGACACCGCATGAACAACCCAGGACGGCGCCTGCATCAGCTGGAAGCAGCCTGGAAAAGCGGTGGGGTCAGAATATGACCGCCCCGGCCGGCCCCGGATTTCCCGCGGAGCGGCCATGGCAGGTTCCCGCTCCTCCAGTGGTGTTCGAAGCGCGTGAGCGGTTCACCGCCGAACTGGACCGGCTCTGGAGCGAAGGCACTGGACGGCATCTGGTGGTGGTGAGCGGAGTGGGTGGTGTCGGCAAAACCTCGCTTGCCTTGGATTGGCTCTACAGCAAGGCTGACGAGTTCCCACAGGGCATCCTGTACAGCGACCTCGGCGGCGCGCGCGAGCAGCCACCGGAAGACCCCAGCGAAGTCCTGTACGGCTTCCTGACGGCGTTGGGGACTTCGCCCGCGGAGATCCCCATGAGCCTGGATCAGCGAGCCGCCGCGTTCCGCACCGCCACCGCGTCGCGGCGGATCGCAGTCCTGCTCGACGACGCCGCGTCCGTCGCCCAGGTCCGCCCGCTCCTCCCCGCCGGCCAGGCGGCGGTCGTCGTCGTCACCAGCCGATGGCGGCTCACCGATCTCGGCATCGACGGGGCACAGTTCGTCGATCTCCCGCCCCTCACCGAGCCTCAGGCCCGGGAGTTGTTCGAGCGGTACGCCGGAACCGAACGCGTCCGATCCGATCCGCCCGCCGCACGCGAGATCGCGGCCTCTTGCGGCGGTCTCCCGCTGGCGCTGACGCTGGTCGCGGCGAGGCTGAGGACCCGGCCCCGGCGCAGCCTTGCCCGTGAAGCCGCCGCCTACGGACGCTGGACGTCGTCGGAACGGGCGGCGGACAAGGCACTTTCGCTGAACGCGATCTTCGAGGTCGTCTACGAAGGGCTCCCTCAGAGCGCGGCGCGCGTGTACCTCGCCTGTGGTGTGCACCCAGGTCCGTACTTCTCCACCGAAGCCTTGGCCGCGGCACTCAGCCGTCCGGCCGGCGCGGTCGAGGATGACATCGACGAACTGATCGAGGCGAACCTCCTTTCCGAAACCGGCGAAGACCGGCTGATCCAGCACATGGTGTTGCGCAGTGACGCGCGCACGCGCGCCGCCGTCTCGTTGTCGGCCGACGAGCGGGATCGGCTGGCCCACTCGTTCGCCCGCTGGTATCTCGACCGGGTGCTGGCGGCCGACGAGGTCATCCATCCCCACCGTGCGAGATTCGCCTCACGTAAAGCACGATCGAAAGATTTCGCCGGGCGCGCCGAAGGACTCGCCTGGTGGCGGGACCAGCTGCCCGTGATCCGCTCGGTGTTCACTCTGGCGGTGGAGCAGGAGTGGGATGACATCGTCTGGCAACTCTGCGAAGCGTCGTGGGGTTTCTTCCTGCACCACAGGGACTATTTGTCGTGGATCGCGACCTTCGAACGCGGCATCCTGGCCGCGACCCGGGTGAATCTGCCACTGGTGCAAGCACGGCTCAGGTGCCAGCTCGCGTTCGCCTACGCCGGACTCGGGTGGTACGACAAGGCTGCCGAGGAGAACGTTGTCGCGCTTCGCCTGGGACAGCGTGAGGACGACGGCCCGACCCAGGCGACCGCGCTCTCACAGCTCGGCAGAGCCGCACGAGGGCAGGGGGATCTCGACGGCGCGCTCGACTTCTACCGCCAGGCCGCCGACCTGCAGGAGCGACTGGGCATCCCCCGAGGCGTCGCGTTGTGCCGACGCCGCCAGGGTGAGGTACTGGCGAAGCTCGGCAGGCACAGCGAAGCCATGATCGAACTGACCGCGGCGGCGACCATGATGGCCGAACTCGGTGATGCCGCCCAGCACGCCCGATCCGTCATGGCGCTCGCCAAGATCCATGCCACGGAAGGGAACGCCGATGACGCGATCGCCCGGCTGGCCGACTCGCTACGGACGGTACGCGCACTCGATTCCCCTTACTACACAGCTGAAATCCTCGCCACCCTCGGAGAGATCGAGCTGCAGAACGGCCGCGAGAAGGAGGGCGCCGGCCATCTCGCCGAAGCTCGAACCCTCTACGCCGAACTGGGTGATCCCCGAACCGTCGAACTCGGCGACTGAGCTCAACCGGGTGCTCCAGCGCTCCGGCGACCGCCGTGGTTCCGTTGCCACCGCGGTGATTCCCGTCGTGCGGGTGGCGATGACGTAACCGCCGGGATGAGCGGCGACCGCGGAACTCGCACCGGGCCAGCGGCGCAGAGCGCCGCTGGCGACACACTGCGCCTCGTCGGCTGTCTCGCAGTCTTCTCGAAGAAGAACGTCTCCGACGGCAGCCCACCCCTCTGGTACGGCGTCGACCGCGACAATGAGGGCATCGCCAGCAAAATCGTCGATATACAAGCGAATCCTGGCCACGCCGAAGACCAGGCGGTGAACGGAACCCAAGATGGTCATGGCTTCACATCTCGATCGGACGAGGCGCGGGCAGCATCGGGACGACCGGCGGAGCGTCCGGTTCCGGAATTCCCAAAAGCCGATACATCGCCGACCGCAGGATCGCGGCCGCTTCACCCGGTCTGGAACTGATCGCCCGCGCCACGACCGAAGACAGTCGATCCCGGCGGCGAACCGCCTCGGCTTCCTGCTCCGGCAACGACCCCCCGTCCAGAGGCGGAGCGTGCTCCCGGACGAGATCGGCGATACTGCCCTCGCGGAGCCCGCCCCCCGGCTCGGTGGCCAGGGTGACCGGGCGGCCGATCGCGGCGGCGTACGCGGTGGTCGATCCGTGATCACCGATCACCCAGTCCGAAGCGATCATGGTCGCCTGCCAGCCGCGATCCGGCGGGATGAGCAGCAGCCCCGCCTCGACGCAGTCGGACAGCCAGGCCGTCACCTGCCTGCGCCCGTGGACGGTCCACACGTTCGGGTGCAATACCACCGACACCGCGTACCGGGCAGGAGGGAGGGCGTCCAGAACCGCCCGGCACAGACTCGGCACCCGGCCGAAGATCGAGTCGGACGACCAGGTCGAACTGATCGTGACCAGCCGTCGCCGCGGACTCAGCCCCAGTTCCCGCCGGTAATGCTCACGGAACTCCGTCCCCGAGGCCATCCGGTCGAGGCAGATGTCACCGGCGACGACGGCGGCGGGTAATGCTTCCGCGCAGAGGGAACCGAGTGCCGCCCTCTCGTCCTCCGTGGCCAGCGCGAGGACGGCAGGCAGGATCCGGCCCCGATAGGTCAGGAGTTCGCGGTCCAGGCCAGTGGCGGGCAACGACGGCCTTTCGGCCTTTCGGCTGTAGCGATGCGACTTCATCGTCCCCGCGCCGTGCCCGATCAGCAGGATCGGCCCCCGGAGTTGCTCGAGATGGCGATGGCTCGCCGCGAGGACGAGGTCGAACGTGTGCTGGACCGCCTGCTCCCACGGCAGGAGAAGGCCGTGCTGCTCGCGAACGAACTCCTCGACCCCCGGCCAGTGATCGGTCGTGTGCGGAACGGTGAACACCACCTGCACCCGATGGTCCGATTCGAGCAACGGCACGATGTCCAGCAGCCGGGTACCCGCGGTCATCGTCGGGACGACGACGAGCGCCGTCCGGCACCCGGCTCGCGTCACCCGTGCCTCCGCACCCGCCCCGACCGGCCCCCGAATCCACATTTCCCTGCTCACGAACTTCCCCTTTCGTCGGTGAACGTGGGAAGGAGAGTGGCCCCGTCCCCTGACACCGACCTTTCGCCCGGCGGTTGAAACTCCTGACAAACGATCACCGATCGTCCGGTCCACACAGGTCACCCTGGTTCGAAACGGAAAAGAATGTGAAACTGGAGAGCGAGGCGAGGGGCGGCAGCACGCACTGCCGATGGGAAGGGGGCCTCCATGGAAGTTGCCTTCGGAGTTCTCGGGCAGACTACGGTGCGAATGCACGGGAATATGGCCGCGAATTGGGGACGGCCGCGCGAACAGGGGATACTCGCGGCACTCCTCACCCGACCAGGCCGTCGCCTTTCGATAGAAAACGTAGTCGAATGGGTTTGGGACGAACAAGAACAACGTCCACGCGACCCTCGATCTACGATGTACCAATACGTGACACGCCTTCGTCACCTTTTCCGGGAAGTGCACGCACCGGCGGCACTGGTCACCGCGAACGGCAGGTACACCCTCGACGTCGATCCCTCACTGATCGACTACGTGGCCTTCCGTACGACGATGGCGAACGCCAGAGCGCTCGGCGACAGCGGGAAACTTCGACGTGCGTGCGAAACCGCGGCCGCGGCGGTGGCACTGTGGCGAGAGCATCCGCTGGCCGATCTCACGACGCGCCCTGCCGAGGACTGGCGTACGTCGTTCATCCAGACGGACTGGATTCCCGCGAACGCCTTCCTGCTCGACAAACTGATCGCCACCGAACAATCGATCGCCGCCCTGCACCGTCTCGAGGACCTCGATCACGACCATCCGGAAGAACTCGGCTTCGCCAAACTTCGAATCAAGGCACTGAACTCGACTGGCCGTCGCGGGGAAATCCCGGCGTTCTACTTGAGGAAGTATCGAGCGTTCCGCGCCGAGGGCGACGAACAGGCCGCGGATGAACTCCGTGATTTCCACGAAGCGCTCAGGCCCCCGATTCCAAAATCCATTCATATCAACGCCGGAAACGCTGACAGAAAACCGGAGCAAGTCGAGGAAAGCGTCGTCCCACTACGGCGACTGCCGCGTGATATCGACCGCTTCGTGGGCCGCGAGGACATCCTGTCGAATCTCGACTCCTTGGCCATCGGCGCGACGGGCGAACCACTGGCGACGATCGTCTGCGTGACCGGCCCGCCCGGGGTCGGCAAGACGACGACCATCGGGCACTGGGCCCACCGCGCCGCCGACCGTTTCGCCAACGGCGCGATCATGATCGACCTGCACGGGTTCAGCCGGACTCCGCGCCTGGAAGCCACCGACGTCGTGGATATCCTGCTTTCGGCGGTGTTCGACTTCGCCGTCGACCGAATCGTCAGCCCGGCAGGGCGAATGGCGAAGCTCACCACACTCCTTTCCCTGCGACCCGCACTCGTCGTACTGGACAATGTGGAGAACTTCGGCCACGTCCAACCGCTGCTGGACACGCTGACCTCGTGCACGGTGATCCTTACCTCCCGACGGCGTCTGACCCCACTGACGGCCCTGCACAACGTCCCGTCGATCTCACTCGAACCGTTGTCGCCTGCCGAGTCGTGCGAACTGCTGTCGCACCGCATGCGAGAACGCGGGCAGCACGAACCCGAAGTCCTCGAGGCGCTCGCGCGGTTGTGCGACGGCATCCCGCTCGCCTTGAGCATCGTGGCCGACCGTGCGGCGACCCGCGGCGGACTGCGCCTGCACACACTGGCTGATCAGCTGAAGGACGCGGAGACCCTCCTGACGATCGGCGACGACGGGGACGGTGCCGGAATCCACCTGCAGTCCGCGTACTCGTGGTCCTACAACGCGCTCGAGGAGGCCGAGCAGCGCATGTTCCGCCTTCTCGGCCTGCACCCCGGCACGGAGATGAGTCCGGCGGCGCTCGCCTCGGCGGGAGCGATCAGCGTCGCCGCCGCGCGAAGGTCACTCGACGCGCTTTTCTCCGCGCACCTGATCCAGCATCCCGGCGATCTCGACCGCTATCGCATGCACGACATCCTCCACCGGTACGCGGCGACCCTCGCCGACCGCGAAAGTGACGGGGACGGCCCTCGGCGGCGATTGCTGTCGTTCTACCTGCACACTGCCTTCAACGCCCATATGACAGTCTATCCCCATAAACCTCGTCCACCGATGCCTCCTGTCGAGCCCGGCGCGATGCCGTTGGACTTCGAATCACCGGCCGCCGCCCGCCAGTGGTGCTTGAACGCGAGGAGCAACCTCAACGCGCTGGTGGAGGACTCTCACGTCCATGGACTCCACGAGTACGCCTGGCGGATCCCCCATGTCACCAGCGATATCTACGACAGGTACGGATTCTACGACGACATCGTGAACGGGCTGACGATCGCCGCCCGGTCGGCTTCGGCCACCGGGGATCCGGTCGCCGAAGCGAGCACGCTCAACGACCTCGGTCAGGTCCACATGCTCCTCGGGAATGACCGGACGGCGGATCGCTATCTCAAGATGGCGTATGACCTCGTACTCCAACAGGGCGACGATTTCGGCAGGCTCACCGTCCTCCTCAACATGGCCAGGCGCCACCACCACGCCGGCCGCAAGGACGAGGCGATCACCCGATATCGCGATTGCCTCAAACTGGCACACGTCGTACGTGATTCGGGCCACCTCGGTACCGCGGAACATCGACTGGGAAACGCCCTCGAAGTCGCGGGAGAGCACAATACCGCCGTCGAACACTATCGACGTGCGCTGGGACATCGCCGGGAAACCGGCGACACTTCCGGGCAGATGGCCGTCCACACGGCTTTGGCGGGCGTGCTGACCCACCTGAACCGGTACGACGAGGCCACGCTGCACGGCAACAAGGCCTTGCTGCTGGCCGACGAGATCCACCATCTACCGGCGACCATGAAGCTGTACACGGTGCTCGCCTCTCTCGCGCACGCGCAACTCAAGGACCGCGAGGCACTCCAGTACGCGGATCACGCCGTCGATCTCGCCGAACGCACCCACCACGCGACGGGTCAGGCTCGGGCGCTCGCCACCCTGGGACGCATCCTCGCCGAGCGAGGGAACTCTCCGGATGCACGGGAGGTTCTCGACCGCGCGGCAGGTCTCTACCGCGATCGGGGGCGGCATGTGAAGGCGGCCGAACTGGAGCAGCGGATCGCCGAACTAGGCAAGAAAGTGGCTGGGCTCCCTGGCACGATTCCAGCGACACGGAAAGGCGACGAGGACACGGTCGCGATGCTGCCGCCGGCCCGCCGGGCAGGCAAGAAGTACACAGATCGGTGAATTCGCCCGTTCGCGGTGAGGTAGCGAGCGCCCGTCTTTCGGTTGATAGCCGCAGCTAGCGCGTGCGATGACGCAACTTTCAGTAGAGCGCCTCCTGTCAAGACTCCACAGTTGATGCTTGCGTAAGACAACTCGGCGGCCCTACGCTGCTCAGGCATATCCGAGTTGATCGACTCGGATGGCGTGCCTCCCGAACCCCCGAAAAGGATTGCACTTGAACAAGTTCCTGCGTTCCATGCCTGCGATGACCATGTTGCTCGCGACCGCCTCCGTGCTGGTGTTCAACGACTGGTGGCGCACATATTGAGGCGACACAGGCCGGTGGTGAACACGGATAGTGACACTAGGGGCGACCGCTACCTTTCGAGCCACCTCCCTTGGGTCTGAGCCGCACCCCGTTCTGCAGCAGCATCCGCCGGGCGACCCCGAAGCTCAGCCCGAATCTCTTCGCCACATCGTGAATGTTCGCTCCGCCGAGGTATGCCTCGACGAGGCCCGGTGGGGCCGGCGGCGTCGTCGGCCCCACTTGTCGCAGCTCTACTCCAGCCGTTATGAGTAAGGCGCGCACCTTGTAGTAGGTCATCCCGAAGCGGGCGGCGAGTTCCGTGATCGTGGCGCCGCCTTCGTACGCTCGCACCAACTCGGCGTCGACCTCAAGTTCACGACCCTCTCCACGGGCGTCGGAATCGCCCGGGTCCGTCATCTCAAGGCCACCACCCCGCTCTTGGTACGACCCGTCCCCCACCACAGTCGCGCGCCTACCCTCGCAAATCCAGCACCCGTACAGGTTCTCTTCGCTCGAGCATTGCCAAAACAGACATCAAGGTCGCGTCAATAATCATGTACGCGTCTGTACATCACCGGTTACCGGCTGGTAGGTTCCGGACATCCAAAACGTGATCCACTTCATGATTCAAAGAGGAGTCATGATCAGAAAGCCCGCTCGTCTGCTGGCCCTCGTGCTCGCGCTCATCTTGACTTTCGCCGCCGCGCCCGCCGCCACAGCCGCCCCCAGGACAGATCCCTTCTACAGCTATGACGGCAGCGAACCGCTGTCGTCATACAGCCCCGGAACCGTACTGAAAACCCGGACGCTGAATTACCACGTCATCGGTATTTCCACGCCGCTCAAGGTGACCCAGCTGCTCTACCGGACCACCGACGCGCTCGGAAAGCCGTCCGCCAACGTCACCTCCGTGGTACGCAGCCTCACCGGTGACAGCACCAAAGCCGTTTCGTACCAGTCGTTCTACGATTCGCTCAACCCCGAGCACGGCCCGTCACGGGCGATCGCCGGTGACGTCTCGCTCGGTGGCCTGATCGCGAACGCGGAGTCTCTCCTCATCGCTCCTTCCCTGTTGCAGGGCTACAACGTCGTCATCCCCGACACCGAAGGCCAGGACGCGAACTTCGCGGCGGGGCCGGAATACGGGACGAACACGCTGGACTCGATCCGCGCCGCGACACGGGCACCGGAGACGGGAATGAACGACAAGACCCGGTTCGGGCTCCTCGGCTATTCGGGTGGTGCCATCGCGACCGGCTGGGCCGCCGCGCTCGCGCCCGATTACGCGCTCGACGTCAACAAGAACCTCGTCGGATTCACCGAAGGCGGCGTGCTCGTCAAGCCGTCGCACAATCTCGAATACGTCAACGGAAGCCTCGCGTGGACGGGGGTCATCCCGATGGCTCTCATCGGCGTCACCCGGTCCTTCGACATCGATCTCACGCCGTACGCGAATTCCTACGGCCGCCAGGTGCTCAAGGACATGGAAAAGGCGTCGATCGTCGACGCGCTCGGCCGTTATCCCGGGCTGACGTGGGAAAAGTTAGTCAAGCCCGAATACATCAACCCGAACACGGTGCTCCCGTACATCGAGGCCGTGAACAAGGTCAATCTCGGTTCGGCGCCGACGCCCACCATCCCCGGTTTCATCGCGCAAGGGAACAACGGCGTCGTGGAAGGCACTTTCGGCAACCCGCCGGGTATCGGCACCGGTGACGGCGTGATGGTCGCGGGTGACGTGCGCTCCCTGGCACGGCAGTACTGCGACACCGGCAACAAGTCGATCAGGTACGACCAGTACAACACGCTGAGCCACGTCGGGGCGGCCGTCGCCTGGGCGCCGCAGGCCATCCTCTGGCTCAACGACCGGTTCGCGGGCAAGTCCGCGCCGTCCACCTGCGGGAAGATCGCACCCGGCAACTCACTGGCGCCGGAGGTGCCGGTCGGCTGACCGCGCTCGCCCACTGACTGTGCCCGGCCGTGCCCCACGGTCGGGCACAGTTGTGAGTGCGGCTGGCGTGACTCGCCCCCACCCCGAGTGTCGCGAAAGCCACTTTCGCGACGTCTGATGTCCTGAAAGTGGCTTTCGCGACACGGCCACCGGGGTAGGCGCGACGAGACCCACTGCGGTGAGTACCACTCACGAGACCATTGTCTGCACCACCTGAAGCGGTACCGTGCCGCACGTGACCGAGCAAGCCCGCGCCACCCGCAAACTGCCGAAGGGGCCGCACAACCTCAGCCGTGACGAGGTCGCAGGCACCCAGCGCGCGAGGCTGATCGAGGCTGTCCTGGAGAACACCGGCGAACGCGGTTACGTCGCCACCACCATCGGCCACATCACCGCCACCGCGGGCGTTTCGCGCACGTCGTTCTACGAGCAGTTCGCCGACAAGCAGGACGCGTTCCTCGCCGCTTATCGCGAGATCACCACCGAGTTCATCGAGCAGGGTGTCGCGGCGGGCGCCGAAGCCGCGACTCCGCTGGACGCCGTGGCCGCCTGCTGCGATTTCCTCGTCGACTACGTGCATCGCCGCCCGACGGCCGTCCGCGCCGTCTTGCTGGAGATCTACGCGCTCGGCGACGCGGGCCTCGAAGCGCGGGAGAGAACCTTGCGCGCGGGGGAGACCGTCTTCGACCGGACGGCGAAATGGATGCGTGCCACCGATCCCGCGCTGCCGTCACCGCCGCCGTTCACCGCGCGGACGGTCGTCGCCGCCACGATCGAACTGATCACGCAAGCCATTTGGAACGGCACCGAGGACGCGTACGGTCAAGCACGCGAAGCCGTCCGCTACACCTGGCTGCTCGGCTTGTTCGGGCACCGGAGCGTCGACGCCTGATCACCGGCGGGCGAACCGCCGCCGTTCGAAGTCGACGATCAGCTTCGGGTAGAGGCGCGGGAGCAGCCGGACGAGCTTGTCTACCAGTTTCGCGTCGTTTCCGACGAGCACACGCGGCTTCCCGGCTTCGACCCCGTCGACGATGATGCGGGCGGCCTGGTCAGCGGGCATCTTCAGCAGCTTTTCGTTGTACAGCCGGACACGTTCCACCTGCTCGGCGGTCGGCTCGATTCCGCGGGCCTGGGCTTCCTTCAACGCCGACGAGGCGATGCCGGTCTTGACCCCGCCGGGGTGGACGACCGTCACCCGCACCGGATGCCCGCCCGCGATCATCTCGGTGCGCAGTGCCTCGGTGAACCCGCGGACGCCGAACTTGCTGGCGCAGTAGGCGCTGAGCGTCGGTTGGGCCATGAAGCCGTTGAGACTGGAGATGTTGACGACCTGGCCCTCACCGGAGTCGATCAAATGCGGCAGGAAGGCCTTGGTGCCGTTGATGACGCCGAAGAGGTTGACCGCGAGCGTCCGGTCGTAGAGCTCCCACTCGGCGTCGAGGACGGTCTGCCCGCCACCGGCGACCCCGGCGTTGTTGTAGATCTGGTGCACCACACCGAACCGCCCGGCGACCGTGGCCGCGTACTCCTGGACGGCCACGCGGTCGCTCACGTCCAGCGCGGCGCCCCGCACCTCCATGCCGAGGGCCTTGACCTCGGCGACGGTCTCGGCAAGACCGGTTTCGTCCACATCGGACACTGCGAGACGTGCTCCGCGCCTGCCCAGTTCGAGGGCCAGCTGACGGCCGATGCCGGAACCGGCGCCGGTGACGACGGCGACCTTGCCGCGAACGCTGCTCATCGCTGCTCTCCCGTGGGGTCCAGCGCCAGTCCGGCGGTGAGTTCGACGAGCCGGTCGACGAGGTCCGGCGCGATGTGGTGGCCCATACCGGGGATTTCGACGTAGCGGGCGCCGTTCACGGCTTTCGCGGTGGCCCGTCCGCCGGTGTGGTGGACCATGCGGTCGGTGTCGCCGTGGACCACGATCGTCGGGCACGTGACACGGCCGAGTTCGGCGGTGCGATCGCCGCTGGCCTGGATCGCGCCGATCTGGCGGGCGATGCCGCTGCGTGCCCGCCTCCCGCCCGCCCGTTCCCACAGTCCGGTCGCCCAGGCCGTTTCGACGTCTTTGTCCAGCGGGAAGGTGGCCGAGCCGAGGTGGCCCATCATCGCCAGATGCCCGGTCACGGACTCTTCGACCGTCTGGGCGGGCCGCCTCGCCATACGCAGCAACGTCGACCGCGCCGGCCGCCCGACCCGGCGGTGGCCGGTGGTGGAGAAGATCGACGTCAGCGACAGGACGCGGCCGGGGTTGCGGGCGGCGACGGTCTGGGCGATCATGCCGCCCATCGACATGCCGACCAGATGCGCTCCCCCGACGCCGAGGTGGTCCAGCAGGCCGACGGTGTCCGCCGCCATGTCCCCCAGGTCGTAAGCATCCGGCAGGGGCCGTGCCAGCAGTTGCCGGAGTTTGCCGGGATTCGGCGCCTTGATGCGGTCGGAGCAGCCCGCGTCCCGGTTGTCGAACCGGATGACGCGGAAACCACGGCGGGTGAACCCGTCGATCATTTCCCGCGGCCACGACGTGAGGTCGAGGCCCAGCCCGGCGATCAGCATCACGGGCGTGCCGTCGGCGGGTCCGTCCTCGCGGTAGCAGAGCCGCGGGCCGCCGGGAAGGTCGGCGAAGTGGTCGGTCACGAGCTCACCGGTTCCCGGACCTCGGCGCGGGAGAAGTGCAGTTCGGGGTCGGTGATGTCGTCCGCGCGCAGCAACTTGATGTCGGAGTGGTAGCTCATCGAGGTCAGCCACGGCATGCGGTCGCCTTGGCGCGGCAGCTGGTCGAGAGCACGCTGGACATACCCGGCGGCGAAGTCCAGGAAAGGTCTCGTCGGCATGTCCGGATCGGCGAGGACGGGACGGCAGACGTCGTAGCCCTGGGCGTCCATATGGGCGAGCAGGCGGCAGAAGTGCTCGCACAGCAGGCCGATCTTGAGCGTCCACGACGAGTTCGTATAGCCGATCGCGAAAGCCGCGTTCGGCACGTCCGAAAGCATCATTCCCTTGTACGCGACGGTTTCCGGCATGACGACCGGCTTGCCGTCGACGCTGAAGGTCGCCCCGCCGAACACCTGGAGGTTCAGGCCGGTGGCGGTGACGATGATATCCGCCTCCAGCTCACGGCCCGATTCGAGCAGGACACCCTTCTCGGTGAAGGTCGAGATCTTGTCGGTGACGACATCGGCCTTGCCCCTGCGGATGGCGGCGAACAAGTCGCCTCCCGGAACCGCGCACAGCCGCTGGTCCCACGGGTCGTACGGCGGGTTGAAGTGCTCGTCGACCGGATAGCCCTTGGGAAGCTGCTTCTTGTTGACATAGCGGATGAGCGAACGGGCGGTCTTGGGGAACTTCTGGCAGAACTGCCAGACCGCGAGTCCCTTGCGGATGTTCTTGCGGCGCGTGAGCGAGTAGGCCCGCTCGTCGCCGAGGAGCTTGCGCAGGCCGTTGGCGATCTTGTCCTCGCGCGGCACCGGCATCACGTAGGTCGGGGTGCGCTGCAGCATCGTCACGTGCGCCGCGGTCCCCGCCATCGCCGGGATCAGGGTGACCGCCGTGGCGCCGCTGCCGATCACGACGACCCGCTTGCCCGCGTAGTCGAGGCCTTCCGGCCAGTGCTGCGGATGCACGATCGTGCCGGTGAAGCGGTCACGGCCCGCGAAGTCCGGGGTGAAGCCCTCGTCGTAGCGGTAGTAGCCGCCGGCGTTGAACACCCAGCCCGCGCTCAGCTGGGTGCGCTCACCGGTGTCGGTCCGCTCGATCTCGAGCAGCCAGCGCCCCTCGTCGCTCGACCAGGCCGCCGAGAGCAGCTTGTGGTGGTAGCGGATGCTGGGTTCGAGGCCGTTCTCGGTGACCGTTTCGCGCAGATACGACAGGATGCGGGGCGCGTCGGCGATGGACTGCTTGTCCCGCCACGGCTTGAACTCGTACCCGAAGGTGTGGAGGTCGGAGTCCGAGCGGATGCCGGGATAGCGGAACAGGTCCCAGGTGCCGCCGGACGCGCCGCGGGCCTCCAGGATGGCGAACTTCTTGCCGGGGAGCCCGGTCGTCAGGTAGCGCGCGGCCCCGATCCCGGAAATTCCGGCACCGATGATGACCACGTCGAGGTGCTCGACGGGTGTGCTCGTCGTCATGCGGTACTCCAGCCTCGTCTCGGATACCCCACGATGCGGGTCCACCGAGGGATTGCGCTAGCACTATCTGCACCATCATCATGGGCCCATGGTGCAAAGTGCCGCAACGCCGTGGCCGACCCTGTCGCCGGAGGCGCGCGCTCTCTTCCGGCGCGGCGCGGAGATCGTCCTGCATCCGCGCGCCGAGTGGATCGAAGAACTGCACGAGGCCTCGCTCGGCGGGGGCAGCATGCGCGCCGTCGCCGAGGACCCCGTGCTCACCGAGGGGACCAAACGCGCGAATCTGGCGAATCTGCTGCACTGGGCGGCCGCCAACGTGCAACATCCCGGCAAGCGGGTCTTGGCCAACCTCAGCCAGGAAGTGCTGGACGGCGCGCGCGACATGGTGCGCCGGGGCTTCGATTCCGGCGGCCTCGACGCCTACCGGCGGGCGCAGGGCGTGGCCTGGCGCCGGTGGATCGAGATCTGTTTCGATCTCACCGCCGATCCCGTCCTGCTCCGCGAACTGCTGGACGTCTCGTCGCTGTCCATCACCACGTTCATCGAGGACACCGTGGCGGCGGTGTCCGAGCGGATGGCCGCCGAACGCACCGAGCTGACCCGTGGCGCCCACGCCGAACGCCGCGCCGCGGTCACGCTGCTGCTCGAAGGTGCGCCCATCAGCCGCTCGCGGGCCGAAGCCCAGCTTGGCTACCCGCTCGCCGGTCCGCATACGGCAGCGATCGTGTGGAGCGGGTCGGCCACGCCGTCGTCCCAGCAGCTCGAAAGCGCCGCGGAAACGCTCATGCGGGCGAGTGGCGCCTCACACCGGCTGACCGTCGTCGCCAGCGCAGCCGCCCTGTGGGTCTGGCTGCCCGGCCGGACCCCGCCGCGGGCCGACCGGCTCGCCGAAGACCTCGCGCCACATCCCGACGTCCGGGTGGCGCTGGGGCGACCCGGCAGTGGCATCGACGGCTTCCGCCGCAGCCATCTGGACGCCGCCGCCACCCAGCGGATGCTCGCCCGGCTCACCTCACCGCAGCAGATCGCGCGGTACCAGGACATCCAGCTGCTCGCACTGCTCACCGTCGACCCGGCGCAAGCCGACGAATTCGTCGCCGACACCCTCGGTGAACTGCGGCACGCGGACGCCGAGACCCGGGAGACCGTCCGGGCTTACGTGCGCGAACTGGGCAACACCACGCGCACCGCGGAACGGCTCTACACCCACCGGAACACCGTCGTCCGGCGGCTGGCGCGCGCCGACGAACTGCTCCCCCGGCCGTTGGCGGAGAACGCGGTGAACGTGGCCGTCGCGCTGGAGACGCTGCGGTGGCTGGGAAATGGCGCGTGACGCACCGTGTCAGAACTGCTCGTTGGAGGACGAGGAGAGCCGGAAGCCGTGCCCGTACGGGAGGGCCGGGCCTTGTCGCCAGCCGCCGGCATAGACGTCACCAGGTCGACCTTCGAGGCGGCCATCCGCGCCCACGGCGGTGCCCCAGCCAGGCAGGTCGGCGGATCACCGTGGCCCACCAGATGATCGGTGATCCAGCCGACCGCGTCGGTGATCCAGCCCAGCGCGAACGGCGACAGGCTGGCCCGTTCCGCCGTCACCGGCTTCCCCGGATCACCGACTTCGACCGGATATCAACCTGTTTCGGCGTCGTGGTGCAGCACGACGGGTAGCGCGCCCGGTGGACCACCGGCGGGGACGCCAGAACGAAGCCCGGCCGCTCGGGCGGCGGGACAGCGGTGGACACCACCGACAACATCGCCGGGTGATTCACCGCTCCCTCCGGGACGCTGACCTCGAGATGTCGCGCGGTGTCCACGGTCGCCCCGTTCGTCGGCGAGACCGGTTTCCGCCGGTCGCCGCGAAGACCAGCGCCACCACTGCCACCGCGAAACGCTTCACCGGCACCTAATCTCCTTCGCCGTAGGAGTCGCGATCACCAGGGAATGCGTTACGGCGCCGGAACTTCCGATCGGTCACTCGACGTCCTCCGGACCGGCCAGCGGAAGGTCCAGGTTCCGGAGCATGGCGTGTTGCTCGGCCGTCGGCTCACCTTCGATCGCGATGGTGAACGGGGGTGTTTCCTTGCGGTAGTGGAGAAAATTGCCCCACGCGATGCCGAGATTGGCCAGCCCGGTCAGCGAGCCGATGGACATGCGGATGACCTCGAAGGCCCCTATATGATCCGAATCCACCGACCCCGCCGAGCTGATCGTCGCGGAGCGGAGCACGTCGGCGTCCTCACGAAGCCAGTCGTAGAACTCTTTCAGCCCTTGTTCGTCGCCGGCGGCGTTGATCGTCAGCTCCACGGGACCTCCACTCGAAAGTGACTTCCGTAGACATCGCGGCCTGGGCTCAGGGCGTAACAAGAATCCCGCCCCGAGACCTGACCGGTGGTTCCCGTTGACCGGCCGGTGATGAAACCCGGACCACGAAAGACATCCCGAGTGCGGAAAATGCTGTTCTCGCTGAGCCATCTCGTCCTTTCCCTGAGCCTGACAGCGATTCCCGTACCGGCGGCGAAACCGGTGGCAGGCGACTCGATCTGACTCGACCGGTCATGGGACGGCGACATGACTTGGGAAGGCCTGCTGGGCAAGGCGAGCATTCCCGGCACCTGGACCGATCCCGGCAAGCACCGGCGCGGCTTGATCCGCGCGTGCGGAGACGCCGCCTGGGTCACTTGTACGGAATGGATTCACCCGAAGGTCTGCGACGGCACGAATTAGGCGGACGGCGACTGGCCGACGCGGCGGTGACCGGCCCGGTCCTGACCAGAAGTGGTGCACTCACCGAATCCCGCGATACCGGCAGAACTCCAGTGACGACAACCAAAAGCAGTTCAAGGGCATCTTCATGCGCTTCCTCGCCGAGCTGGCGAGTACGACGAATTCGGCCGTGTACCAGGACTTCGCGCGGCGGCAGGCCGACTCGCTCTGGGTGTCCGATCGCGACCCGCTGAACCGGATCGGACGGCGCTGGGCGGGCGGGACGCCGAACCAGGCCGACTGGCGGACGCGGGCTCGGAGCGCTTACCGCGGCTTCGTGAGTGCTCGCGGGGTCACCCGTGCGGCCTTCAGGACAGCTCGGGCAGCGGTTGGCTACGAGTGACGATTCAGCTGGCCGGGGCAGCTCAGAGCCGGACGGCGTATGTCCCCAGCGGCACCGCCGGGCCGATGTCCCCAATGCGGCATCGGGGACACTGAGCGTCTCCAATGCGGCATTGGGGACAGTGGTTATGCGGGTCGGTGGGTCGTGAGTGGCGATTCGGGTCAGGGTGGAGTGGTCTTCGCCTGCCTACCGGCACAGCCCGCACCGGTCACGGCCTCTAGATTGGGGACATGGTTTCCACCGCTGAGAAGGCCACCAGGCTGCAGGAACTGCACGCCGACCCCGAGTTGCTGCTCGTCGTCAACGTCTGGGACGCGATCACCGCGAAGGTCGTCGCCGAGACCGCCGGTACACAGGCGCTCGCCACCCCGAGTCACGGTATCGCCGCCTCCCGCGGCTATCCCGACGGCGAGAAGATCCCCCGCGACCTGATGGTCGCCGAGGTCGCCCTCATCGTCCGGACGGCTGGCGACCTGCCGGTCACCGCTGACCTGGAGGCGGGCTACGGCGACCCGGGTGGCACGGTCGCCCGCGCGATCGAGGCCGGCGCGGTCGGCTGCAACCTCGAAGACCAGATGAAGCCGCTGGACGAGTCGGTGAAGGCCGTCGAGGCCGCCGTCGCCGCCGCTCAGTCCGCGGGTGTCGACTTCGTGGTCAACGCCCGCACGGACGCCTTCCTCAAGGGGGGCGACCCCGAGGAGGCGCTGACCGAGGCGATCGCCCGGGGCCGCGCGTACCTGGACGCGGGCGCGTCGAACTTCTTCGTGCCCGGCAAGCTCGACGAAACCCAGGTCGGCAGGCTGGTCGAGGCGCTGGGTGAGCGCAAGGTCAACCTGATCGGCATCCCCGGTTCGATCCCGCTGGCCACCGCGCGGGACCTCGGCGTCTCCCGCGTGTCCTACGGGCCGTGGAGCCAGAACGTCGCCCTCACCGCGCTGGCCAAGCTCGCCGAGGACGTCTACGCGGGCGGCGGCCTGCCCGCCGACACCCGCAAGCTGAACTGACCTCAGCGCTGCCCGGAATGGGGTAGCTCGACGGCGCACCGTCGTCGAACGCATGGGCCTGGAACGGCCGGCGCCGCGCAGGTCGACGGTCTGCCCGCCGGGCCGTGGTTCCGGCGCGCGGTCGACACGCCTACCGCGCGGGGCCTCCGTACAGCGCGTCGATCTCGGTGGCGTAGGTCTCCGCGATCGAGGCACGCTTGAGTTTCATGGTCGGCGTCAGCTCGGCGCCGCCCGGTTCCCAGTGGACCGGCAGCACGGTGAAGTCCTTGACCTGTTCGACGCGGGACAGTCTGATGTTGGCCCGTTCGACCACGGCGGCGACCTCCTGGCGGATGACCGCGTTCCCGGCAAGGGAGGCGGGATCGGCCGGGAGCCCGTGACGCTCGGCGAAGGCCGCCGCCGCGTCCGGATCGAGGGTGATCAGCGCGACCACGCAGGGCCGACGGTCGCCGATCACGACGGCCGAACCGATCAGCGCACCCGCCGACTTGAGCGTGTTCTCGATGGCGGACGGCGACATGTTCTTGCCTGCCGCGTTGATGATCAGTTCCTTCTTGCGATCCACAATGGACACGTAACCGTCCGGGTCGATGGTGGCGACGTCGCCGGTGTGCAGCCAGCCGTCGCCGTCGATCGCCTCGGCCGTCCGTTCGGGGTCGTTCCGGTAGCCACGCATCACGGCGGGGCCGCGCATCAGCAACTCGCCGTCGTCGGCGAGCCGTAGTTCGACGCCGTACTGGGCCTTGCCGACCGTGCCCGGCCGGATCGCGTGCCGCGGGTTGATCGTGCCGTGGACCGAGGTCTCCGACATCGCCCAGCCCTCGCAGATCGGCAGGCCGACGGCCATCAGGAAGTCCAGTGTGTCCACCGCGATCGGGGCGGCGCCGCTGATCGGGAGCACGCAGGCGTCCAGCCCCATCCTGGCGAGCACCCGGTCGAGGACGAGCCGCCGGGCCAGCCGGTGCCGCAGCCGCGACCAGCGGGAAGGGCGTTCACAGTGCACCGTGGACAGTCCGATGCCGAGCGCCCATCCGGCGATCGACCGCCGGACCCCGGTTTGCGCCGCGAGCGCCTGTTCGACCCCTGCCTTGATCTTGTACCAGAGCATGGGCACGCCGAGGAACACCGTCGGCCGGACGGCGGGCAGGGTGGCCACCACGGCCTTGGGATCCGCCACGCAGGTGACCGTCGCCCCGGAGGCGATCGGGAAGTAGTGCGCGAAGTACCGGTTGGCGAGATGCGCGTCCGGCAGGAACGAGAGCACGCGTCCGTTGTCGACCGCGCCGGCGATATCCGGCGACTCCAGCGCCGCACCCATGCTGTAGGCGAGGTTGCGATGCGTGAGTTCGACGCCCTTCGGCGGTCCCGTGGTGCCGGAGGTGTAGATCAGTGTCAGGACGTCGTCAGGGCCGACGGCGCGCCACGTAGCGTCGAAATCGAATTCCGGCGGTTCGGTGTTTTCCAGTTCCGCGAGGGAAATCACGCCCTCGGGGGCGCCGTCCACACAGACGACGCGGTCCACTTTCCGCACCCGCGGGAGAAACCGCTCCTCGCAGACCACGATCCGGTTGCCGGCGTTCGCGAACAGGTACTCGATCTGCTCGGCGGAACTGGTGTTGTAGATCGAGAACGGGATGGCGCCAAGGTGGAACGCCGCGACGTCGACCAGGTGGAACTCTGGCCGGTTGGTCAGCATGAGCGCCACGGTGTCCCCGCGCCGGACGCCGAGCGCGTGCAGCCCCGCCGCCAGCCGCCGCACTCGTTCGCCGAACTGCCGCCAGGTGAGCGACACCGCGTCGTCCGGCGTCCGCAGCGCGACCACGTCGCCGAACTCCGCGATCGTGCGCTGGAAAACGTGGCACAGGCTGGGGATCTCCCGCAGTTCGGCCGCGCCGACGCTCATCCGTCCTCCCAAGATTAATACAAACGTATCAATTAAGAGTGAGACGTTAGTATCGGTTCGACCGAAGGGGAAGTCAATGACCGGTAGTCGCGGCAAACAGCAGGCGCGGAGCCGAGAGCGCCGCGAACTGCTGCTCCGGGCCGCGATGTGGCTGATCTGCGACGGCGGCGTCAAGGCGGTGACCCACCGCGCGGTCTCCGCCAGCGCCGGGCTGCCGCAGGCCGCGGCGGGGTACTACTTCGCGACCAGCGAGGAACTCATCGCGGAGGCCCTGCGGTTCCACATCCACGAGCGGATCGAGGTCGTGCGCGAGTTGCTCGCCGACATCGTGCGCGACGCGGAATCCGTGCTGGAGGTCGGCGAACGGCTCACCCAGGCCCTGGTGGCGGGCAAGTTCGGCGTGACCGTCGCCCAGTACGAGCTGTACATGGAAGCCGCCAGGAACCCGGCCATGCGCGACGTGGTCGACGAGGCGATGGGCACCTTCGAAGCGTCCGCCGCTCCCCTGCTCACCTCCCTCGGCATCGCCGATTCCCGGCGCGCGGCCAAGGCCTTCATGGCCCTGCTGGACGGCCTGGCGCTGCACCGGCTGGCCAACCCGCAGCCGACCGAAGAAGACGCCGAGCTCACGAAGCGCGCACTGCAAGGGCTCTTCCTCGCCTTCGCCATGGACGCCGACGACCTGCGACGGCGGACCAGCGTCCCGCTCGTCGATTGACACGTTCCCGCCGTCTGATCAATACTCCCGTCTCAAGCTGATTGATACATATGTACTAGTTCGGTGGATGTGGAGGCTCATGACCGGGCGTATCCGCGGCGTCGTCGCCGCGACGATCGTGATGGCGGCGGCCTTCACCGCACCGAGCGCCCCGGCCGCGGCCGCGTCGGCCTGCGGACCGTGGCAGGTGCGCACCGTCGCGACCGGACTCGGTCTCCCGCTGGAGAACCTCGCCTTCGACGGGCGAGGCGGCCTGCTGGTCTCCAAAACCCTGTTCGCGGACAACGGGTCCATCGAGCGCGTGACCCCGGACGGCGCGGTGGACACCCTGCTGCCGGTATCCGGCCCCGGCGCGCTTTCGGTGCGCGGCAATGAGTTGTACGTCAACACCGGGCACGAGACGCTCGACGGCGTCCTCGGCCTGAAGACCGGCACCATCGACATCTACGACTTCGACACCGGGCAACGGCGGACGTGGGCCACCGGTCTCACGATGCCCGACGGCGGCACGGTGCTGCCCAACGGCGACGCGGTGATCAGCACCCTGATCGGGCCGAAGCGTGGACTCTGGCTGGTACGCGAGGAGAATCCGTCGGCCCCGGAACGGTACGGGCCCGACCTGCTCGGCCCCAACGGCATGGTCGTCGGCAACGACGGCCGCACCCTGTACGTGGCGAACACCGGCGGCCCGGACTTCCAGATCGCCGCGATCGACCTCGCGAACCCCTCCGCGCCCGCGAAGAAGATCCGGCTTCAGGCACCGTGGCCACTGAACATCATCGACGACCTGACCATCGGCCCCGACGGGCGGCTCTACACGGCGGGCGAACACGGCATCGTGTACCGCGTCGACCCGGACTCCGGCGCGACCTGCGCGATCGCGACGGGCGTCCACCTTGGCTCGTCCGTGCGGTTCGGCGCCGGACCGGGCTGGGACCCGGAAAGCCTGTACAGCACCGGATTCGACGGTGCGGTGCGACGGCTCGTCCCCCCTGGCCGAGGCGAGTGACGGATTACCCGCTGCGCCGCCCCGCTGCCTCGCGGTCATTGTCCCCCATGTCGCATTGGGGACATCAGATACCGGCGGAGCCGTTCACGTCGCTGCAGGGGAAGTCGTCTGGGTGCTGATCGGGCTGCCGCTGGTGGTGGCGCTGCGCAAACGTTTTCCCCTGACGGCGGTCAGTACACCTACACGGAAGCGCCTGCCGGGGAATGGGTACAGGACTGGCCGGGCCCCCGATCGCCGTGCGCGAGGTGTTGCTGCGCCGGACCCCGTTGCGGCCCGGTGGCTGGGTCACGTTCCTGACCGTATGCGTCTGCCTGGCGATCGCCGCCTGTGTCGAGTTCGTGGAATGGTTCAGCGCGCTGGCCGCCGGGTCGGCGCGGACGATTTCCTCGCCACGCAAGGAGATGTCTGGGACACGCAGTGGGACATGGTCCTCTGCCTCTGCGGTGCGGTCCTTTCCCTGCTCGTCTGGCGCCGGGTTCACGATCGGCACCTCACCGCGGGTTAGAGTGGCCCGCGTGACTGGGGGAACCGTATGACGCCGCGGGTCGGCGAGGACTTCGGCGGATTCCGGATCGACGGGATCATCGGCCGCGGCGGTATGGGCGTGGTCTATCGCGCGTGGCAGCACCGCATGCGACGGCCGGTGGCGTTGAAGGTCCTGCCGCCCCATTACGCCGAAGACCCGGTTTACCGCGAGCGCTTCGGCCGCGAGGCGGCGGCGCTGGCCCGGCTCGATTCGCCGCATGTCGTCGCGATCCACGACCACGGTGAGGTGGACGGCTGCCTGTACCTGGCGATGCAGCTGGTCGACGGGCCCGACCTGGCCAAGGTGCTCGAAGCCGGGCCGATGAGCCCGGACCGGGCTTTGTCGGTGGTGGATCAGGTGGTCTCCGCGCTCGGCGACGCGCACGCCATCGGCGTCGTGCACCGTGACGTCAAATCCGGCAACGTCCTGCTGCGGCCCCGTGCCGAGCACCACGACGAGGACTTCGCCTACCTGTGCGACTTCGGCATCGCGCGTTCCGCCGAGATCGACCAAGGCGCGGAGACCAGCGGGGTGATCGGCACCGTCGGCTACATGGCTCCCGAACGTCTTCGCGGCGAACCCGCCACCGCCGCTTCGGACGTCTACGCGGTGGGTTGTCTGCTGTGGGTGACCCTGACCGGTGAGCTGCCCTATCGCGGCAGCCAGCCCGAGGTGATCGTCGCGCACGACCGGGCACCGATCCCGCAGCTCACGGTCGACGATCCGCGTACCGCGACGGTCAACGGCCTGCTGAAATCGTTGCTGGCCAAGGATCCTCGTGACCGTCCGACGGTGCGCGAAGTACGCGACCGCATCCGGGCCATCCGCGCCGACGCGCCACTCGCCGCGGTCGCCGTCGAGCCGCCTCGCCGCCGCCGGACCGGTTTGGTGGCGGGCCTCGTGGCCGGAGCCGCGCTGATCGTCGCGATCGTCCTGGCGGCGGTCTTCCTGACGTCGACGGGACCGCCCGCCGCCGACCGCGTCGGCCGCAGCACGCCCACCGGGCTCACCTGCGCGCCGGTGACGGCGGCTGGCGAGGGCGTCCGCGCGCAGGTCGTCTGCCAGACCGGCGGCGAGACCGGCGAGCTCCGGATCTCCGCGCTCGACGACGCCGACGCGGCCACCGCCTACCTGCGCACCGGCGCGGGAACGGATCCGGCCGGGCTCACCGCGGGCAAATGCCCCGGCGACCTGCCTGCCAAGCAGTCCTGGTCACGCGACGGGCACCAGGGCACGCTCGTGTGCACGGTGCTCGGCACGACCACCCGGTACGCCTGGACCGACGACGAACACGCGACCGTCTCGGTGCTCGACGGCAAGGTCGGCACGCCCTACCCCGCCGATCTCCGCGCCGTCGAGGACTTCTTCGCGGCACTCCGCTTGCCTCATTAACCGCGAGGGCTGATTCACCGCGAGCCACGCTGCCAGCGCTCCAGCAGCGCCTCCGGAGCAGAACCAGGTGCGCCGAAGTAGTAGCCGTAGACCAGCTTCGCGTCGTCGTCGAAATAGAGGGTGGGGCTGCGGTCGTCCGCCGTGACGAACCGGATGAACTGGCCGACGACCGGACCGCCGTGACGGTTCCAGGTGCTCACCTCGACGGTGCCGGGCACCACACCGCCGTTGGAGGAATTCTCCGTGCGCAGCTTGATCAGGGCCTCGTGGTCGGACGCGGTGCTGAACACCAGCATCGCGCCGTCGGCCAGCGGGCATTTGACCGTCTCGGCCGTGCCGGTGGTGGCGGGCACCGCCCTGCAGTCCGCCGACCGCTCGTTGAGAACGTGCGCCTGCGCGAGTTCCCAGAGTGTGCCGGAGGAGAACGCGGCCCCCGGCACCTCCGGACGTTTCAACACCCCGAACTTCCGCGCGTCGTAGAACTCGGCCAAGGCCGGGAGCCCGGTCTTGGCCGCGGTCAGTGTCGCGCTGACCGCGCGGGGGCTGTCGACGTCCCAGTAGATCGACGATTCGCCGGAGGCCAGTTCCCGCATCGCGAACGCCGCGCCCGGGCCGGCGCTGTTCGCCGAACGCACCGCACCGGCGGTGTCGGCGAGTTTCCGCGACTCGGTGAGCCTGCCCGGCACGTCGTAGGTGACCAGCGTGAGCGCGTACAGCCCGGCATCGCAGCCGACTCGTTCCGTCTCGCCGGGTTTCGCGGCCTGCTGCGCGCACCGGACCGCGCCGTCGAGCAGACGGGCGCCGAGTGCGCGGTAACGGCCGGCGACCTGGTCGAGCGCGTACCGGTCCGGCGGCGGTGCCGCGGGTTCTTCCTTGCCCTGGACGAAGATCACCGCTCCGGTCGCGATCGCGGCCACCAGCAGGACGGCGGCGCCGAAGAACCACCACTTCTTGCGTCCGCGAGAAGGAAGCTGCCGTGTCGAGCGGTTCTGAGGGCCGCCCCAGGTGAGCCGGTTCTCCGCGAGTGTCGGGTTCAGCGGCGGCCCGGTCGGGTCGGGATCGTGCGGCAACGACGCTTCCAGCGTTCCCGGACCTCGCAGTGAGACCACGAGCGCGTCGATTTCCGCCGGGCTGAAGGCGTTTCCGGACTGTTCCAGCGCGGACCGGAGCGCCACGGGATCGGTGAGCGCGTGCCGCCCGAAGCGGCGCGCGACTTCGGCGAGGCGGGGGTCGTGGTCGTCCATCACGCGTCCGGATCCGCCCAGAACTTGCGGAGCACCTGCTGATCGTCGGTGCCCGCCTGCATGTAGACGGCGACCCCGGTGGAGTCTTCGTCGAAATAGAGCCGGGCGTAGCCGTTTTCCGGCTCCAGGAACCGGATCCGGGTGCCGTGCCCTTCGCGCGGGGTGCCGACCGGGATACCCGCGCGGATTCCCGGCTGTCCCGGCACGTACTCCCAGCGCAGCGTCCGGATCGAGCCGGGCCGCGCGCCGTCGTTGTCGGTCTGCAGCACCTTGCGCAGCGAGGTGAGCTGCTTGGGGAAGAACAGCACGCGGAAGCTGGCGATGATGCCGGAACCCAGGTCGCAGTTGACGGTTTCCCGGACACTCACGATGGATTCGGCTTGCTTGCAACGGACGTCGGGACGATCGAGGTACGGCTTCGCCGCAGCGAGCAACTCCGGATCCTCGAAGGCCGCGGCCGCTTCCTCGGGAACTGGTGACGGAGAGGGTTCCGACTGGGGCGCCGACCCCAGCGGCCCCGACGAAGGCACGGACGAAGACGGCGGCGCGACCGGCGGCTTGTCGGCGGCGCTCGGCTCGTCGCCACCGCTGAGCGCGAGCGTCACGCCCGCCGCGACGAGGGCGACCACCATGACGACGACACCGGCGATCACGGCGATCCGCTTGCCGCGCTTCGGCTTTTCCCCGGCCAGGACGGTGGTCAACGCGGTGGTCGGCTCGTCGGCGCCGGTGTCCCTTGGAAGATAGCCGAGGGCCGCGCCGAGTTGTCCGCAAGCCCATTCCGCCCCGGGGGCCGCGCCGCAAGCCGCTGTCGCGACCCGGAGCGCTTCGGCCGGGCCACCTCCGGATTCGAGTACCGCGCGCATCCGCTCGGCCGCGCCCGCGCCCGCCGCCGCGGCGAGCGCGCTGATCTCGGCGTCCGGTGGCGGGTCGGGAAGACTGCGCAGCGCGCCGGTGAGCACGATCGAGTCGGACAGCGCGTCGCGCCCGTGCCGGTCCACCACGTTCTCGAGTGCGGTCAATGTGGTCATGGCGGTCAGTTAAACCCATCTCGCTTCAAGATCGCTTTAGGCCGTGTCTTTCGAAGCGCGCTTTCGGCTGACCCCTCATCCAGCCGTCTCAACGGCCCGCCTCCGCAAACCGAGACCTCCGGCCGGAAAAACGCACGCGCGTGCCCTCGCCCAACCTGCCAACCCCAGTTTGCGAAACACGGCCCAGGCCGTGTGATGATCGTGCCCGTGACAGTGGAGGTGCGGTTGCTGGGAACGGTGGAGCTGGCCGTCGACGGCGTGCCCGCCACCCCTGGCGGGCTGCGGCCCCGCGCGGTGCTCGCCGTGCTGGCCGCCTCCGGTGGAGCGCCGGTCAGCGCGGCCAAACTGGCGGAGGCGATCTACTCCGACACCGGTAAGCCCGCGTCTCGCTCCACCGTACAGGTCCACGTGCACAATCTGCGGCAAACCCTTGGTACGCACGGAGAATCCCTGCGGCACGGACCAGCGGGCTATCAGCTTCTCGGCGTCCGCGCCGACCTGCGCGAGGCGGAAGACCGGATCGGCCGGGCGAGGGCCGCCGAACGGGCCCGTGACACCGGGGGCGCCGCGGCCGGCTACCGGCAGGCGCTCGAACTGTGGCGGGGCCCGTTCTGCGCCGACTTGCCCGACCACACCGCTCTCGACCCCGCGCGCACTCTCTACGCGGAAATGCGCTGGGAGGCACTGGAGGCGCGGATCGCCGCGGACCTGCGCGCGGGGGACGTGCCCGGACTGGTGCGGGAACTCGAGGAACTGGTCGCGGATCATCCGCTGCGGGAACGGTTCTGGGGTCAGCTGATGGTCGCGCTCTACCAGGACGGACGCCAAGCCGAGGCGCTGGACCGCTTCCGGCAGGCGCGGCGGGTGCTGGCCGAGGAAGCGGGCGTCGATCCGGGTCCGGCGTTGCGGGAACTGGAACGCGCTGTCCTCGCCCACGCCGGAACGGCGACACTGCTGCGAGTCGCCGCGCCCGGTGCCGCCGGATCCGGGCAACCGGCGCTGACCTGGGTCGACGGCGCCGGCCGGGCCCGCCTGCGTGAACTGCCCACGCTGGGGCGCCTGGTCATCGGCCGCGACGCGAGTGCCGACGTGGCACTGCGCCACGACGGCGCCGTGTCCCGCGAGCACGCCGGAATCACCATCGAGGCGGGCGATCCCGTTCTGACGGATCTCGGTTCCCGCAACGGAACTTTCCACAACGGCGAGCGGATCACCGGGCCGGTCCCGCTCGCCACCGGTGACCTGGTCCGCTGCGGCGACACGGTACTGGCGGTGACGAACGGCGGCGCGCCGGTCAGCGCGGTGGACGGGACCACCCGCTCGTAACTCCGGTGGTCCGCCCGGCAGGGCTGAAGGGGACTTTTCCCGCATGCCATGCGGGGAAAGCGCCCTTCACCGCGTCAGACGCGGGGAAAGTCCCCTTCAGCCGCATTTCACCTCGCCGAAACTTGATCGTCCAGACGGGTTAACGCACCGGTTCGGCGTTCTGGATCACGCCGGGCCAGCCTTGAGCGGGCCCCGTCCGCGTGGATAATTCCGGCATGACGAACGCGGCCTTGAGCGACGGTTCAGCCACCTTCAAGGCGCTTCTGCATCACTACCGCGTTCGTGCCGGCCTCACCCAGGAAGAACTCGCGGAAGGCTCGGGCGTCAGCGTCCGCGCGATCAGCGACATGGAGCGCGGCGTCGCCAAAAGCCCCCAACGTCGCACGATAGAGGCACTCGCCGCCCCGTTGGCCCTGACCGACGACGAGCTGACTCAGCTGCAGAAGGTCGCGAAACGGGGCCGGTCACGGGCGGCGGTGACGACACCCGTGACCGCACCGGCCCAGCTCTACGGTCCTCCCGCGGTCGGCGTGCTGCCCGCCGACCTCGACGATCTGACCGGGCGCGAACCCGATCTCGGCGCGCTGCGCGCTCTCGCCGGCGAACTGGACGGCGGCCGCCGGCGCTCCGGGCACGTGGCGGTGCTGAGCGGGCCGCCCGGCACCGGCAAGACGAGCCTCGCGGTGAGGACGGCCAACGAACTCGCCGGGCACTTCCCCGACGGCCAGCTTTTCCTGAAGCTGCGCGGGATGTCGTCCGAGCCGAGCGAACCGGCGGACGTGCTGCACCTCGCGCTGCGGTCACTGGGTGTCGACGCGGTCCAGATCCCGGCCGAACTCGACCACCGGATGAGCCTGTGCCGGGCGTTGCTGAAGGAGCGCGCCACCCTGATCGTCCTCGACGACGCCGCCGACGAAGCGCAGGTCCGTCCGCTGCTGGTCGGCGGGCGGCGTTGTCTGACGCTGATCACCAGCCGTCAGATGCTGGTCGGCCTCGAAGGGACCAGCAGGATCCCGCTCACCGTGCTGGGGCGGGACGACGCCGTCGCACTCCTGACCAGCATCGTCGGACAGGCTCGGGTGGCGCGGGAGAGCGCCGCGGCGATCGAGCTGGTCGAACTGTGCGGACGCCTGCCGCTCGCGCTCCGTATCGCGGGCAACCGGCTGGCGAGCCGTCCGGTGTGGCCGCTTTCCCGGCTCGTCGACCAGCTCCGGGACGAAGGCAGGCGACTGACGACGCTCACCGCGGGCGATCTCGACGTCCGCAGCGTGTTCGAACTGTCCTACCGCCAGCTCACCCCGACCGCGGCCAAGGTCTTCCGCCGGGTTTCGCTCGTCCCGGCCGCCGACTTCTCGGTGGGGGCGGCGAAGGAACTCGTCGACTCGCCGGACGAGGACGAGGCGGCGATCTTCCTGGAGGAACTGGCCGACGCCAGTCTGCTGCAGACGTCGTTCCACGACGGCCGGTACCAGTTCCACGACCTCCTCAGGGTGTTCGCGACGGAACGACTCACCCGGGAGGAGACCTCCGAAGCCGTGCAGGAGGCCGAGAACCGGCTCAACCGCTGGCTGGTGCGGACGGCGACGGCCGCGGGCCGGTACTTCCAGCCGTCCGACCAGGTGACCACGCCCGCGGTGACGACCTCGTCGTTCGGCGACCACACCGGCGCGGGCCGCTGGCTCGAGGTGGAGACGAAGAACTGGTCCGCCGCCTTGAGAAGTGCCGCCGCACGCGGCGAACACCGGCAGGTCCTCGAACTGGCCGAGGCCATGCACTGGTACTCGGAGATCGGCGGCACCGCGAGCACCTGGCAGGAGGTGTTCGAGCTCGCCCTGAAATCGGCACTCGCGATCGGCAGTAAGCGCGACGAAGCGGTGCAGCGCAACTTCTTGGCCTGGGTGCTGTCCACCCTCATGGGTCACCCGGACGACGCCGTCCGGATGGCCCAGCAGGCGTGGGAAGCCGCGGTGGACGCGGGCGATCTGCGGGAACAGGGCTGGGCGCGGGTCTATCTGGCGAGCGCGCGACTCCATGGCGGCAGCACGCCGGCTTCCCGAGGACCGTTCGACGAAGCGGTGACGTTGTTCACCGAGGCCGACTATCCTCTCGGCCTCCACGTGGCGCGGGCGATGCGGGCCACCTACCGGCACACGAACGGGGATTTCGACGAAGCCGCCACGGAGTTCGACCTCTGTGTCCGCTACTTCAGGCAAATCCAAGTGGGCCCGCACACGCCCGTCGACGACACCAACTATTCGTATCTGTTGTTGCGTTCGGCGAAGAACCTGGCCGCGCTCAACGCTTTCGGTACCGCGCTCGGACAGTGCGAAGAAGCGCTCGAGCTGTTCCGGCGCCACGGCGCGCTCATGGGCCAGGCCCGCGCGCTCCAGGCCAGCGGCAGGCTGCTGCACCGGCAGGGAGAGCGCGTGACGGCCCGCGACAGGCTGACCGAGGCCCTTGCGCTGTTCGAGCGCTTCGGCCAGCCACAGTCCCAAGTGGACACTCTTTGCGATTTGACGGCCCTGGCCGAGGAACTGGGCGACCCGGCGTCCGCACGCGACACGCGGGAGCGCGCACTGTCCATCTGCGACAGATTGGATCGCGCCGAAGCCGCCAAACTGCGCGTGCGGCTCGCCGGGCATCCCAACGCGTCGTGACCGGTCAGGCCGACGAACGGGTCAGTTCCTCCCAGGTGATGTTCCCGAGCAGGACGTCCTGGATCGTGTAGCGGGGCGCGGGTTCGAATTCGGCGATGGTGGTCCGCTCCGGCCGCTCCGCGGCGGCGGCGATCCGGACGCCGAGTTCACTCGCGTCCATCCCGCGGATCTCTTCGCGGGACACATAGACGGCCACCATGTCCTCGGCCGTGCTGGCGGGACGACCGGTGAAGCCTTGGATTCGTAGCGACACGTCAACTCCTCTGGTCGAGCGGTTCTGCGACTCGTGTTCCAGTACACGTGATCAGGTCTTCCGCCACCATGCGTAACCACCGGCAGAAGGACCGGAAGGTGCTCCGGGCTGTCAGCCCTGACTCCACACCGGACGACGCTCGGGGCCCGGCGGCTCGAGCACGAACCCGGCCGCGCGCCGGACGGTTTCCGGTGTCACCGGATCCACCACTCCCCCACCCGCCCGGATCCGGCTCAGCAACCCCGGTTCGGGGGCCAGGCCGTGGTGCTCCAGGTAGTAGGTCACGGTGTCGGTCCAGATCCACTCGCCGTCGGTCAGGAAGTTCGACGGCACGACAGCCTTCCGGGCCGGGTCGACGACGTCGTCCATCAGCGTCGGCGTGACCAGTACCGGAGTGCCGCCCGACAGATACGCGACCAGTGCCCGGCGTTCCTCTTCGTCGTCGACACGCGGGTGGCCGGGCGCGAAACCAGGGCCGGTCGCGGGATCGATGAGGTCGAACACCCTCGCCAGGGTGAACTCCTCCGTTGTGGGCACCGGCTTCTCCTACCGTTGGCGCGAACTCGACCTCATCAGGACACCTGACCGGGGCGCCGGGCACCATGCAGGAGGGGCGGCAGAACCGCCCGGCAGTTCCGGACCGCCTGACGTTCTACGGGTCTCGCGTGCTTGGAGGCGTAACACACGAGTTCCGCCTCTGAGCACGCGAGTTCCGGGTTCGGTCACGCGTCGTCGTCGGGGCTGGTGATGTCGCGGAGGCCGGAGGTGCCGATTCCGGGCGACGGCACCAGCACGTCGAACACGGCGTCGGAGTCGAACCCGCCCGCACCTGGCTCTCGCGGAGCGTCCTCTTCGTCCGGCACGGTGACCGTCACCGGCTCGGCACTCGCCTGCTCCTCGGCGAGGACGGCCTCGTCGAACAGGGCGGCCAGGTCCCGGTACTTCTTTTCGTACGGGAGCTTTCCACTCTCTCGATCGGCCGAGGAATAGGCGAACCGATGCTCGCCGGGCACCAGCACGTGCCCGACGTTCTCCGCTTCCGCCATCCCGATGAGCTTGTCGTAGCCCGGCCACACCGCGTCGTCATCGTCGTGGACGAACCTCGCATGGGCACTGTAAGAAGAGAAATCCGCCTGGTAGTACTGGTGGAATTCGCGGAAGAGATTCCGTACGTCGCGGGCATTCGGCGCCGTACCGTCCGGTCGCTTCACCCAGTGCGCGAGATCGCGCACGAAGCCGTAGACGCCGTGTTTGTCCATGACTCTCTTGTCCGCGCTCTTCTTTTCCGTACCTTCCTTTTCGGCGCCCTTCTTTTTCTTGCCTTTCGTGTCCACACCGATTTCGCGGAAGTAGTAGCCGAACGGGTCGGAGTCGACGAACCTGCAGACCAGCTCGAATTCCCGGCGGTCCGACCAGAGACCTTCGTAGCGTCTCATCTGTTCGAGGGCGCCGCGGTGTTCCGGTTCCTTGTCGTGCTGGACCTGCGCGTCGCCGTACTGGTTCTTGGAGTTCACTTTCTCCATGTCGTGGAACAGGATCGCCTTGACGATCGCGTCCCGTTTCACGAACCGGCCGGCGTCCTCGTGTCCCTGCGTGATCTTGAGGTACTGGTTGATCACCATCTGGGCGTGCTCGCTGAAGGTGTTCGGTTTCGTCTCGGTGCCGGTGCGATGAGGACCGCCGTTCGGCTTGACCGTCTCGGCGAATTTGCGGGCCAGCCCGCCCCGCGGGTCGGTGACTCCCTCGTCCACGTTCGTGACGAGTGCGTCGAGGATCGTCTTGGCGGACCGGTCATGGGGTGCCCGCAGTTCGGCGCGGATGGTCTCGGTCAGCTCCCGGCCGATCCGCTGATGCGCGTCGAACACGTGTGGCTCGTGCTTCCAGGTGAAGCCGAGGACGTGTTCCGTCAGCCAGCGGCCATAGTCGTTCGAGAACGGCTCGCCTTCGATGTGGTCCCCGTCGAGCCGGGTCTGACGGGTGTCGAAGTCGGCCTTGATCCGGCGTTCGTCGGTGGCGACGAGGGAGCCGATCTCCGCCTGGGTCGCGAACTGCGGCAGCAGGTCCATGAACTCGTCCGCTTCTTGCCGGGTCACCTTGGCGAACGACTTCGCGGCCAGTTCCAGCTCGCGCACCCTCGGGCCCACCGCGTTCGCGACGGCCGTCCGGGACTCCGCACTGGCGAGTTTGGCGACGTTCTTGCTTTTGAGCTCCTTCGTCAGCGCGGTGGCGACCTCCCCCAGCCTGGCGTCGAAAACCTTCTTCAAGTCTTTGGCTTCGAGATCGACCAGTTTGCTCTTGGTGACCGGGCGGATGGCCTTGGGCACGGCCTGTTCCTTGAGCTGTGCGGCGAAGGCGGCCCGGGAGATCGTCAGGTCAGGTTGGGCGAATTGCGCCGCGAGGGTGCCGGTGAGCTCGTCGATGACCGCCTTGGTGAACGCCTCGCCGCGGGCACCACTGAGGTAGCCGCGCTTCGCCTGCGACAGGGCGTCCAGGTCCCCGCCCCAGTCGGACCGCAACTGCTCGAACCGGGCGCGCACCGTCTCCCGGATGACGTCGAGGACCTGCTGGGTGAACTCCTGCTCGATCGCCTCCGGCCCGAGATGTGTTTCGAGGGAGGCTTCCACAGCCTGGGCCACGATCTTCGCCGCCTCCACCGAGATTCGCGGATGGGTGAGCAGGGCCGTCCGGAGTGCCTCCAGGTTCTGGTATCGCACGGTGTTCGCCGCGACGGCGGCCGTCGCCGCGTTCAGGACCTGCTGCGGAACCTGCAGGCTGGCCTTGATCTGATTGAGGACGACGTCCTTGAACTCCGACGGCCCCACCGGCACTCCATCGGGGGCTTGCGCCCTGACGACGGTATCGATGGCCTCGTCGATCTTCGCGGCCAGCTGATCGACGGCCGCCTTTCCGGGGCCGCGGGTGTTGAGGAAGACGTTCATCTCCTCGGCACGGCGGAACGGGCTGTCCGCGGCCGGGTCGCCCTCGACCCCCGGGATGGCGTCGGCCGCCGGGCTGAAGAACGCTTCCGGCGACTCCTTCCACGTGTGGTAGTGGTTGCTGAGTGTCTTCGCCAAACCGCGCAGGGCGGCCGGATCGTTCCGGAAGTACTTGCGGTCGCCCGCCGACCAGGTGAACCACGGGTCGACGTCCTTCCCCAGCCTTTCGGACTTGAAGTCCGGGCTGAGACCGAGCCGCGAGTAGAGGTCGGCGATGTCCTCCTGGCGGCCGGCGGCCTCCGGCATCAGGCTCTCGTTCGCGCCGTGGGTGTAAGTGATGAGCGAGCCGTCGAGGGCGCGCTCCCGCAGGCGAGTGAAGTCGAGGCCGCGCAGTCCGAACTGGTTGGTGTCACCGTTCTGGTCGACGTTCATCGAGAGCTTGTTGCCGTCGGACCTCGACTCGACGGTGGCCTGGCGGGTGGCGGCCAGGAAGGTGCCGAGCGGCACCAGGAACGACCGCAGGGCCGACTGGACGTCGGGCACGCGGTTGACGTCCTTTTCGTACTTGGAGATCCATTGCACCGCACGCAGCGGCCGTCCGCCGCCGACCCAGAAGACCTCTTTCGCGCCGTCACGGCCCTGACCGCTGAACGGCACGACCTTGCCGCTCTTCTCCTGGTGCACGTCCTTGTACTCCGACGCACGCTTGGCGGGCGCCAGTACCGCGGTGTAGAGGCGGACGTAGTGCTTTCCCTTGACGGTCTCGATTTCGAATTCGCCGCGGTGCACGACCTTGCGCTCGTCCCCGGTCACCAGCACCGAGGAGCCTGGGTAGCTCACGTGCGGTCGTCCGATGTGGACGTTCTCCCGCAGGCCGAGGTAGTTGTCCTCGCCGTCGAGGTCCGCGAGCAAGAGGTGCACGGGACGCCCGGTCTTCGGACCGTAGCTCCGCCAAGTCCCGTTGGCGCGGAGAACGTGGACGCGAACCCCGGCGGCGTCGGCGAGTCTCGCAAGGTCGCTGTCGCCGGGATGGTTCTTCGCGAACTCGTCGAGTTCGCGGGTGACGCGCTTGTACTCGAGCGGTGCCCGGTCCGACAGGCCTGCGGCGACAGCTTTGCGGAAGGTGATGTGCGGGGCCTCGTTCCCGATGAAGACCGGTTCCGCACCGTGGATGCGCAGTGCCTTCCGCTGTCTCGGGGAAGCGATGTCCCGTGGCAGTATCCTGCCCGGATAGAGGTCGTCGACCACGACGGAGTTGACGGTGACCGTCGACCTCGTCGACGTTTCGGACTGGTTCCGGCTCCCAGGCGACGGCCTGAGGACGGGCGTCTCATCCGCAGTGGGCAAAGGGCGACCAGGGTTGAGCTCGACGGAGATCACCGCGCGACGGCGGGCTCGCCGGGCGGCGAGGTCGTTCCGCGGCTCGCTGCCGAGATCACTTCCCTGAGACGTCGGGTCGACGATGGGGACTTTCACTGATCCGTCGGTCGGCAGCTTGGCGATGATCGCGGCACTCAACTCCTTCGCCACCGTTTCGGCGCGCGCCTGACCCGTCCTCCTTGCCTGGTCCTTGTCCGTGACACTGCCGTTGCCGTACCCGACGACACTCACGGTGGGGTCACCCTCGCGGACCGCCGACGCCACCAGCACCGCCGCTGCGTCCAAAGTGGACCGCCCGGCCGAGGGGAAATCTTTCCTCCCCTGTTCGAAATAGATCTCGAACTCTCTGGGAGCCTCCCCAGTCCCCTCGTGCGGGACGACCGTGGAAACGACGACGTCACGCTCCGAGGCGGAAGTGAGCACGGACAGCCGGACGCTGCGGGTCAGCGTGGACCGCAGCGTCCTGGCGATCGTCGAGAGCCGCGAATCACCCACCGGCCCGCGCACCTCCACCGGCGGCGGAACCGGCTGAGCGGCGACCACCTCCGCGAACTCGGCCAGGTTCGCCCGCACGGTCTCCGCGGTCCCGACGCCGCTACCGTCGACCGTCTCGGTCCCGAACGGCAGGGAGCCCGGGATGGTCTTCTCGATCAGGTCGCCGTCGGTGGTGGGCACGACGTCGAAGCCACCCGGCGCCTTCCGGAAGACAGGCGGGTCTTCGTCGCCGGCGACCAGGTACGCGCCGTGCTCCGTCACCTCGATTTCGGCGCGTTCGGCGAACCGGAAGTGCAGCCACTGGCCATCGCCCGTGACCACCGGGCGGCCGTCGCGGTGGAAACCGACCTGGCTCGCCACCACCAGTTCGCCCGGCGTGGCCCCGTTTTCCCGGCCGGGCGTCGACCAGACCGCGGTGTCACCCGCGTAGGCGTCGGTCTCGAGGTTCTCGTCGGCGAGTCCGTGCAGCACGGTGGAGACGTAGCCATGGACGTCCGGCGAACCGAGTCCGCACGCGACGAACCGCAGGGTCCTGCCATCGGTCCAGACGCCGTCCTCGGCGAGCCGGGCCAGTACCTCGACCATCACTTCCGGGGTGATCGGCCGTCCGCGGAATTCGGGGACGCCACCGGGGCCGACGTGCGCGACCACGGTGAAGAACCGGGGATCCCCGCGAAGTGCGAGAACCGCGTTCCGTTGCGCTTCCCTCGCGGTCGGGTCGGCCGAGGGGTCGGTGAGCCAGATCCCGGCGTCGTGCGACTCCGCCTCGGCCAGCACGTCGACGGCGAGTCCGCCGGGCGGTTCGGGCTCACCGGTTTCGGGAGCGGGTGCCTCGTCCGGTTCCGGCGCGGGATCCGGCCTCGAAGGCACCACGACGGCGCGATCCACCAGCACGTCCCGGCCGACCAGGATGTCGTTGCGCTCGGCCCAGCGAGCGAACTCGCCGAACGAGAGGTAATCGTGGTTCGACTTCTTCGGATCGCCGAGCACGAACATCCGCTCGCCGCCGACTTCGGCCGCCTTGAGGAACATCTGGTGGGATTCCGTGCCGACCCGGACGCCGTTACCGGAGCGGATCCGCTGCCAGAACACGCCGGGATCGGGCTCGAGCCCCGGTGAGAGCGGCACCTCCGGCTCGGTCCACAGCCTGCCGCGGTAGTTCTCACGAGGGGCGGGCGCCAGATGCCGGTGGACGCTCTCGCGGTACGGGAGGTCGTCCAGTCCGGTGGCGCGCCTCATCGGCCGGTCCACGGCGAGCGGGAGCAGCAGAGGAGCGCTCAGCTCCCAAGCCCCGGGAATGATCTTCTTCGTCAGCACGGGAACGGAAGAACCGTCGCGCCGGTCGAGCCGGACCACCGCGGCCAGTTTCTGCAGGGTGCGGCCCCACTGGGTGGTGAGCTCGGCCCATTCCTCAAGGGCGGCGGGATCGGTGGCGGCCGCCGTCGCGAGCCGCATCGCCTGCTTCTCGATGCCGTCGAACCGTAGCCCGGCCTTGGCGACCCGTTCGCGCGCCAGCGCGCCGATGGTCCGGCCGAAGGGCCGATCCCGCTTGGTCAGCTGGTCCGCCCGCATCCCCTCCAGCTGCTGTTCGACGTGAGTGGCGACGCCACGGCCCGCCAGCAGCAGACCCGCGATGGTCGGGACCAGGCCACGGATTTCGGAGTTCGTGGCCGCCGCTTCGCAGGAGTTCATGAAGTGCTGCTCGTCGTGCCCGGTCGCGGCGAACAACGCTTCGGTCATCGCGGCGGGGTTTTCCAGCAGTGCCTGGAAAAGCCGGTCGTCCTGCAGGGTGGCCCGCGCCGGCGGCGTGAGGTTCGTCAGCCCGAGGCGGGCCAGCCGGGATGGCAGTTCCTGGTCGGGCCGGTAGTCGATCCCCTGCACCGTCGATCCGAGAGCGGTGAACGGATCCCGGCCCGCTTCCAGGTTCACGGCGAGGTCGCCGAGCAGCTGTCGCAGCCTGTCGATCGACACCGGCCGCACGACCCGGCGATCGCGCACGGTCCCCAGGCCCAAACGGGAATTGTCCCGGGAGTCCCGTTCCCTGGCAGGCGTCAGCGACGTCACCAGCAGCGCGTCGTTGACCAGCGACCGCACCCTCTCCCGGATGTCCGGCTCGGTCAGCGTCCCCAGTCCCTGATCGATGCGGCCCAGCAGTGTGGAGATCTCGCGTGAGCGGAGCACCGCCTCGACGTGGTTTTCGAGCCGCCCGCCTTCAGCGATCCGTGACAGCTCTCCGAGCCGAGCGCCGTCGTCGGCGCTCACCAGGTTCGGCAACCCGGCGAAGACGGCCTCGTAACGGGACGTGTAATCGTCGATGCCGGGGTCGGCGTTCTCGGCCTGGCCACCGCCGTCGGACTCGCCGAACGTGTGGTCCACCGGAGCGCGCCTCGTCGGCGGCCGCGTCTCGGCGGCCTCCGGGACGCGGTGGGTCGCCAGGAAGTCGCCTGAGGACGAGAGGACCACACGCGCCGTTTCACCGCGGGAGGGGCCGAGGCGGACGGTCGTCCCACCCTCGGTCAGCATCCGCAGCCGGACGCCCAGCGCGTGCGCGACCTCCTCCGGGGTCGCGTGCGGCAGCGAAACGCCCAGTTCCCGCAGTTCCGCCTGGCGCGAAGGCGAATCGGGAGCCACCGTCCTGGCGATCGCCTCGATCAGGTTCGACGACACCGTGTCACCACCGACCGCGAAGACCTCCCGCCGCTCCCTGGTCATGGCGGTCCGCTGGACGTCGGTGAGCAAGGACGGCGGGACTCCCGGCAGGTCGTCCTGGCCGGGGTCGGTGAGCCGGTGGCCCGATCCGAGCTGGCTTTCCAGGACGTGCTGGATCTGCCAGGCGTGCCGGGGCAGCAACCGCGGGGCCTGTCCCGGTTCGACCACGTCGGCGCCCATGATGCCGCCGTCGCCGGTGACGACACCCGTCGTGCCGTCGTCTTCCTTGCTCAGGAACACCCGATCCTGGTCGTGCTCCTCGTCGGGCGCGCCGAGGTAGTGGAGCAGTTCGTGGGCCAGCTCTTCCGGTGTGGCGTCCGGTCGCCAGGTGGTCTGTGTCGTGCGCTCGTCGTCGCGGGCGACCACGTCGTACGCGCGGTACCCGGGTTCGCCGTTCTCGCCGGTCAGCCTGTCTTCGGTGAACTCGACCCGGACGTGCAACTGGTCGCCGTTCGGCAGGCCGTGGCGTTTGTTGATCAGGGTTTCGATACCCGCCCGTGCCCGTTCGCGCAAGGCCGTGAGCTGCTCGCCGGTGACGCCAGGGCCTGGCACGAGGTTGATCGGCACGGTGAATTCGGTGACATGGCGGTCGCCGACCTTGAATCTGCTGACGCCGTACCGGATCACGCCGTCGTAGCGCTTGTCCGGCCCGGTGCGCAGGGTGGTGAGCACGTCGGCGGTCTCGGTGGCCACCGCCCGCCTCGGCGTCTCCGCCCGCAGCGGCTCCCACTTCGCCGGGTCGAGCGGCTCCGCCACGGTGAACCAGGGTGCGTCGGTGGCCCGGCTGTGGCGCCACGCCTCGTCTTCCGGCGAGCCCGGCTGTGCCGCCAGCCGGGTGAATTCGGCGTCCAGCGCGCCTTTCGCCAGCCACCACGCGTCCTGTTTGGACTCGGTGAGGTCCAGCCACGCGGCCTGCAGTACCGCTTGGGTCCTGGCCACCTCGTCGGTCGCGGCGGCGCGCTGGACCTCGGCCTCTTCGACGGCTTCACGGGCGAGATCGTCGACATCGTCCGCCATGGCCTCCAGATCGGCTTGCAGCGCGTCGGTGGCGGAGCGCACGAGTTCGAGCCGGGTCCGCGCCGCCTCGGCGAGGTTTTCGGCCTCCCGCAAGGCTTGTTCGGTTCGGCGCGCGTACTTGTGGTGCCGCTCTTCGAGCCTGCCCGGCCGCTCGGCTCGTGCCGCGGCGACCGTGGCGGGCCAGTCGATGCCGACACCCAGTTCCCGGATCAGCGCATGGGCCTGGAGGCGGTGCCGCTGGGCGCCGACCTCGGCCTCGCGCCACGACTTCGCCGTCCGGGCGACCCGTCCCTGTCGTGCCTTCAGCAGACGCGAAACCTTCTGGCCGGTGACGTCCGTCAGATCGCCGACCGGCATCCGCACGTCCGCCGAGGCGGGCAGCGCGAGGTCTACGACCTCGGTGCGGCCGCCGACCTTGACCACGATCCGGTAGTCCACGTCGAACCGGACCAGCGCGGTGCGTCCCGCCGGTTTCAGGTTCGCGGCGGCGGACACGGTCGTGCCGTCGGTCGTCGCGACGGCCGGCTCGTCGGCCCAGCGTGTCTCGGCGCCGCTGAACAGGCCGCCGATGTTGGCCGACTCCTTGACGGGCACGACCGAAGGCCCGCCGACGGTCACTTCACCGACCTCGGCCGTCTTGCGTTCCGCCGAACGCGCCGTCGTCGCGTTCGCCGGGCTCTCCAGGTTGACGCCGTCGCTCAACGCGACCAGGCGAGGTGTGGTGAGGCGGGCGTGCACCTCGACGTCCGCCCGTTTGCCCCGTAGCACGGCCGCTTCCCGGAGAGCGGGCACGGGAAGGCTTTCACTCGTCATCGACGGCAGGAACGCCTGCAGCACTTGAGGACTCAGGGCGGACCAGAGGGCGTTGATCGTGCCGGTGCCGTAGCCGGTGATACCGCTGTCCGCCCCGGCGAGGGTGAGCGTGTCCCGCACGACCTCACGCAACCGCGCGGCGGCGCGCACGGACTCCACCGACGCCGTTTCCGGCAGCTTCGCCACGCCGCCACGGCGCCAGGTCCGCAACTCGCCGGGGAGGGCGTCCCGCCGTGACAACCTGGCCGGGCCGGACTTCTCGAAGGCGCCCGCGCCCGGCGTCAGGTTGTCGGCCAGCAGCCGGATGGCGAGGTTCTTCTTGCCGGTGTTCCCGGCGGCGACGAACCTGCCGTCACGCCGCACCTCGAGGGTGAACTGGATCGGGACGTCGAACAGCGCGGCGGGCCCGGTGCCCGTCCGCAACCGCGTGTCCTGCCTGCTGGTGACCTCGTTGACGCTGGTCGTCTTGGTGACGCCGACGCCGTCGGTGACGGCACCGCCGACCGAGGTCGCCGTCGCGCCGCCGGAGAACTTCTCCTGGCCGCCGAGCCGCAGTGCCGCCGACCACGACTTGGCCGTGCCCTCCGTCCGGGTGGTCCGGATCGCGCGGGCGGTGCTGTGCTCGATGGTCCGGCCGTCGTTGACGACCTCGCGGAAAGCCGGTTCGCCAACGACGCGCGCGGTCAGCAGCACCTGGAAACCGCGGTCGGTGAACAGCTTCGGCAAATGCGCCTGCAAGGGGATGCCGCCGTCGAGGGCACTGTCCACCAACGCCTGCACACCATCCGGCGAGACCAGGTCGGTCAACCGAGCCCAGTTGTTCATCGCGTCGTCCAGGAACCTGCCGGGCAGCAACGGCACGTCGTGCCGGGACAGCCGCGCGGTCAACTCCGGCACCAGATCGGACAGGTCGGGCAGGCGCTCGATCGCGCCCAGTCCCAGCGCCCCTGGTCGAAACGGCGGCAGCGTCGTGGGCGCGGCAAGCCGCTCGGGCCGCTTCCGGGTCTCCCTCGGTTCGGCGGGCAACAGGCCGTAGCGGCGGGCCTGGTCCTCGGTGAGCCAGACGAAAGCGGCGCCGGGAAGGTCTACGAAACGAGCCGCGCCGCGGGCTTCGGGACGTACCACGACGGTCTGCTGCCGCGCCTCGGCGAGCACTGTGAAGGCGATGTCGAACCTTGCCAGCACCCTCGGCGTACCGGCCGCCGTGGTGACGTTGCGGTCGACGCTCGCGGAAATGTCGAGACCCTCGCCCTTGGTGGTCGTCTTCGCCCACGGTTTCCCGGTCACCCCACCGGTGCCGGAACTCGCGGGATCGTCGTTCGCCGCGCCGGTGATCGCGACCCCGGCGGTGACCGCCGGTCCGCTGCTCTTGCTCTTGCCGCTCTCGAACCGGTAGCCGCCCGCGGTGGAGCGTTCCGCGCCGGCGTCATCGGCGACTCGGACGAAGACGGGGTTGCTCAACCGGGCGACGACGCCGATCCTGCCCACCCTGTCGGCCAACCGCCGGGGATAGACGAGTTCGGTGCTCAGCGTCCCATGGGTGAACGAACTCAGGGCCGCCTTGATGTTCTCGGTGCTCAGCATCGTCTGGACGCTTGCCCATGCGTCGCTGCCGGGCAGGGTGAGCGCCTGGTCGCCGTCCGACGCCTCCACCAGCGCCGCCATGGCCGCTTCGCTGACGTGGCCGGTGTGCGCGATGGCCTCGACCCCGACCCACTCGCCGACGTCCGGCGGCGCGAGGGCCTGGAAATGCCCGATGATCGACCGCGGCGGGTCCAGCGTGCGGACCCTCGGCGCGCCGGGCGCGAACTTTCCGGGGTCGGCGGGCAGGGTCACACTGTCCGATGTCAGCAACGTGTAGGTCACCGGAAGCCGGTACGGGCCTTGGTCCTCGTCAGGTGTGGTCCAAAGAGGACGGACATGCGGCACCTGAGTTCCGGGGAGCCCGGGCAGTGTCTTCCGGGCCACCTCGCGGGCACGGGAATACGCGGTGATGGAAACGACGAAGCGGCCCGTGTGCTCGAAGACCTGCGAGTCGGGGCTGCCGATGTTCAGGTAGGTCGAATCGACCGTCGGACCCCCTCCGGTCCGGGTGGTGGTGGCACGGCCGTACTTCGCGGCGAACGTCGGCACGATGCCCAGCGTGGCCGCCACGATCCCGGCTCCGACGGTCACCTTGCCCTCCGGGCCGACCGACCAGCCCTTGGCGGACGAGGACGACGCGCCCAGCGCCGGACTGGTCGTCGTGGCGTTGCGGACCACGCGGTCCTTGACCTGGCCGCGGTGCTCGGCCGACTTCTGTTCCAGCCGGACGGTGATGGTGACGCGGTCCTGCCGGAAGTCGCCCTGGCGGTTGAGGGTCACCGACACCCCCGCCCCCAGCAACGCGTCCATGCGGTTGCGCAACGCCAACGGCGACAGCGCGGCCTGCAGTCGGCGCTCGTTGGCCAGCATCTCCAGCGTCTGTGCCGCGTTCACGTCGTGCCCGTCCCAGCCCGGCAGGAGATCCGCGTACCGGGCGACTTCCGCGAGCCTGGCGCGGATCTCGGCCGACACGCCGTCCGCGCCCTCGAACCGGCCCACCCGCACGTTGCCCGCCGCGAGCCCCGCGGCGAGGTGCGCGGGCTGGAACTTCGCCTTGTCCGGTGGGGTGATGCCGGTGCCGGTGCCCGCCGGCACCGGCAGGCCCTGTGCGACGGCTTCCGCCATCCCCACCCTGGCGTAGACCGTCGCCGTGACGGACGGCGTTTCCCTGCCGTCCAAGGCCTGCACCACGATTTCGGCGTCGAACCGGTAGAGACCGATGTCGCTCTTGAGCTGGATCCCCGCCTTCGTGGTCGACGACCGGCCGGACGCGGTGGTGTCCCCTGTCCTTGAGGAGAAGCCGCCACCGACCCCGGCGGCGACCCGTGCTCCGCCGACAGTGCCGCCGCCACCGACCGCCGCCGAGGCGTCGAACCCGCGCTTGGTGGAGGCCGAAACGGCCGACCCGGTGGTCGCCGATTCGTGCAGCCGCAACTGGGTCCCGGTCGTCGGGCCGACGAGTTCGGCCCTGGCCAGGACGGCCTTCATCCGGACCGCGCCCACCCTGTCGCCGTCCGAGCTGAGCAGCGCGGGTGAAGTCACCCAGCCTTCCAGCATGGCGCCGAAGTGTTCCCTGACGCTCGCGGTGCCGAGGAACGCGCGCAACGCCTCCCGGCCGGGAGCGTCCAGCGCGGTCACCGAACCGTGCAGCAGACCGGCGGTGTCGGTGAACACGTCGCCGAGACCGGTGACCGCCTCGGGCACCGGGTTCCGTAGTCCGCGACCAGCCCTGGGCTCCAGGTTCGTCGCGGTCACTCCGGACGGCGGGGTGATCCCCACCAGGTCGTCCGGAAGGCGCAGCGTGACACTGCCCGGAACCGGCTCGGCCGGGCCGTCGACCTCGGCACCGTCCTGGTCGTGCACGCTGAGGGTGAACTCCACGTTCCTGACCACGCGGCGGGAACCTTCGCCGGAGCGGATCGCACGCTGGTCCGAAGTGGACACGGTGACGGTCTGTGCCACGCCCGGCGCCGCCAGCGCCACCTTGCCGCCCACGGTGCCGTACGGACCGACCGGTGCCTGCACGGTGCCTGCCATCCCGACGTCACCGGCGTGGAGAACGGTCATGTTCTCCGAGTTCGTGATGCCCGACTGGACGGTGAGGTCCGCCTTGGTCTTTTCCTTCGGCTCACTCGTCACGTCGCCGCGGAAGGCGGCCCGGATCGTGACCTCACGCCAGCCTTCCGCCGTGCGAAGCGGGAAATGCAGGCCGCTCAGGGTGGATTCGAAATCGTCGCGGACGGCGTCCCCGATCGCGTCGAGGCGATCGGGGGTGACTCCGGGCAGCAGCCTGCCGAGTTCGTCCCGCAGTTCCTCGACGCCCTCCACGGCGAGCACCGGCGCGGAACCGAGTGCCTGGCCGTCGGCGAGGAACGGCGGCAGATCCGCGAGCACGAGAACCTGCTCGTCCGGCTGAGCGACGGCTTCCGGCTGAGCGACGGGCGCGAGGGGCTCGGGCTCGGCTTCGGGCTCGGGGGCTTCCGTTTGCGCCTCGGGGGCCTCGACTTCGGCGACCTGGTCGGTGGTGACAGTCTCGGCCGTCTCCGCTTCGACCGCACTCGACTCGGTCTGGGCGGGTGCCTGCGGCGCCGCCGTCTCCTCGGTGGAAGTGGTGCGCAGTGGCGAGGGCCGGGTGCGCGGACGTTCTTCGTCCGCTGGACTCCCGCTGTCGGAGGTAGTGCGCACGGTCTTCGCATCCGGCTGTTTGGCCTCCGCGGCCGTCTTGCCTGGCTTGACGTCCGACTCCGGCTTGGCGACCTTACTGTCCGAAGTGGACTTCGTCTCCGTTGACACCTTGGTACCGGCGGAAGTTCTGGTGTCCGAAGTGGACTTGACGTCCGAAGTGGTGGCAGCGCCGGTCGTTCCGGTGGTCGCCGTGGCAGGCGCCGTCACCGTGGCCGGATCCGTCCCGCTCTTGGTGTCGAGCGTCGTACTCGCCGAGAGGTCGCCGAGCGACCCCACGCCGCCGAACTTCTCCTTCATCGACGTGATCGCCGCGTCGAGTCCTCGTTCCCCGATCCCTTCGAGTTTGTGGCTCACGGCGCCGCCGACCACGCCGCCGACGAACCCCATTCCGTACTCCGCCGCAGACACGGACTCGCCGTTGAGCGCCGCCATCGTCGCCTGGCTCATCACCCCGGAGACGCCTTCGAAGAGGAAAGTGGTGCTGAATTCGGCCGCCCTGGCCGCGAGGTTGCCGCCAAGACGATCATTCACGTTGCGGGACAGCACCTCCGGCACGTGACCGGTGAGCAGATCGACGGCGTCCTTGCCGATCTTGTCGCTGTGCGGGTCGAGCGCCCGGCGCAGGCTGTCACCGAACGCCCCGGTTCCGTCCAGTCCGCGCTTGCCCCAGTTGTCCACGAACGTGCGCGCGTAGTCCCGGCCGAGTTGCCGGGCCGCGTCGTCGCCGAGGGTCTTGCCGAACGCGGTGCCGAAGCGGTCGGCCACCTCGTCGCTGAAGCCCTCGATCGCCCGCTTCGTGAACGCGGTCGCCGGATCGGTGAGCTGTTTACCCGCCCGATCGGTCAACGTGCGGCCGAGGTCGCGCACCCAGTTGTCGGCGAGTTCGTCCCCGCCCGGCAGCTTGAGATCCTTGACCAGCTTCAGCAGGTCGTCGGTGGCGATCTTCCCGAAGTCCTTGCCCAGCAGGGCGCCGACCTTGCGGCCCAGCCGCTCCCCCAGTTCGCCGACGGCGCCGCCCAGCAGACCGCCGATCGCACCCGAGATCGCCGTCTGCTTGGTGGTTTCGTCGTCCCATTCGGTCCGTTCCCGCTGCAGCCGTTGCACGGCGGCGTCGATGATCAGCCCACCGGTGATCCCGATGAACATCTCGAACACGATCGCCCGCACGAGCATCTTGAACAGGACGAGCAGGTACCCGCGGGTGAGGGCGTAATGCCAGGTGAGGTTCGCGAGTGACGCGCCGGCGGTGACGGACGCGAGGGCGTACTCCATCGCGATCTCATAGGCGAGCAGGAAAAGCTGGCCGATCGCGGAGAACTTCGTGTACTCGACGTCCAACGCGACCTTGCGGCAGCCGTCGGCGATCCCCTTCGTCCCCTCGGCCAGTTCACCCAGCAGGTTCGGCGTCCCGCCGGTGAGCGGCTTCATGCTCCTGTCGAACGCCTCGCCCCCTTGGGGCATCGACAGTTTCTGGTCGATCCCGCGTTTGACCCTGGCGATGTCGTCCGGCAGCTTGGCCAGCTGTTCCGTCACCAGGTCGTACTCCTGGGCCACCCGCCGGAACTTGTGCTGGTTGGCGGCGGGCCAGGAGACGCCGAGCACCTCGAGGAGCGTCCGCGCCCACTCGGGCACGTCGCCGAAGTCGCTGCGGTCGACCTTGATGGGCACGCCTACCTCCGTTTCACCGGAGACAACGCACGCCGCCGGGCGGACGGTTCACTGAACGCTTCGGTCACCTGCCGTGGTGGCGAGTCCGTGAAGGCCTCCTTAAGGGACTCTGGGTCCCTCAAGGGGGCCTTCACGGACTTGCGCGTCCAGGTAGTGGCGCCACGTTCGTCCCAGTGTCACCATGGATCACAGCTGCGGCGCGTGAAGGAGTCCTTCCCTGCCTTGAGGGTCAGGGTCCCGGCAGAGCGCAGAGCTGCCGGTCTGCGCTGCTCTTGGCAATCCGGACTCGGCATCGCTGGTGCCTGCAGGGGCCGAGCGGGGAGGATTCCGGACGTTCAATGTCCCAAATCCTCCCCACTCGGGCGTGTGCCGGGGCCATGTCCCTGAACCCCTGTTGATCAAGCTCCGCACCGGTGCGAGCCCGCGACGAATAGTTGCCTGACCTGCAAGACCTCGACTTCGCCGAGACCCTGACTTGCAAAGCAGGGAAGGAGTCCTTCCTGTACTTCAAGCGAGCGTCACGCCTGGCACTTGGCCTTCACCGCCGCCGCCGCGTGATGCGCGTAAGTCTTCTTCGAACCCGACCAGTCCCGGCCCCGGTTGAGCAGCTGGACGGCCAGCTTGGCGCCGTTGATCCGGAACGTGCCGACATTTACCCACCTGCCGCGGTTCGCGATCTGGTCGACCTGGAACGTCCCGACCGGGGTGCCCTTCTCCACCGCGAACCGGTCGTAGACGCGGTAGACCGACGGACTGCCACCGACGGCGGTGAGGTCGCCGTTCGGGATGAACACCGTGACAGTGCATGTTCCGGTGGTCACCGGGCCGGTGTTGAACGTCCACAACCCGTACGCGCCGGGGTCGTCCTTGTTCGCGTCGCCGGACATGGGGACGGACGCGAACGACGTGCCGCAGCCGCCGTTTCCGTGGTTCACCCAGCCCGCCTTGCCGTCGCTGTAGGCCCCGACGCCGGTGAATCCGGTGCCACCACCGCATCCCTTGCCCGCCGTGCCCTCGTAGGACATTGTCTTGGCCGCGGCAGGCGGAGCGGGCGGGCCCTGAGGCTGGTTCTGCGGCTGTCGCACCGGTCCCGGCCCGCCACCGCCCGCCGGGACACCGGGGACGGCCGGTGTCCCCGCTTCGGCTGGTGCGCCCGCCTGTCCGGCGGGGACACCGTCGACCGGCTGCCCCGGGAGTGCTTGACCGGGCTGTGCACCGGGTTGACTTCCCGGCAAGCCACCGGAGTTGTCCGTCGGCGGAGCCGCCAAGCCTGGCACGAACCCGCCGCCCGGCGGGAGATCCTGCGCGTATCCGGCGTCTTTCGATCCTTCGCCGGGATTGTCGTCGCCCAGCAGCCCGCCGAAGGCCATCGGCAGGGCGACCAGCACGACACCGGCGACCGCCGCCGCGACGATCACCGGTTTGGGCATCCGGCCCGGCGTCGACCCTTCGGCCGCGGTGCTCGCGTCCACGACCGGGGGAACCGCGCCCGCGGCGACGGTCTCGGTGGCGGACGACGTGGTTTCGGTGTCCGCCTTCGCTTCCGTGACGGCGGGTGCCGCTTCCGCCGCGGCGACCGCGACACCCGTGGACTGATCTGCCTCCGTGGGCATGGTGTTCCCGCTTCCTTGGTCGTTGACTAGCGCTTGAGACCTTTGTGGACGTTCGCGATGTTCGCGCTCTCCGCCGCGGCGAGCTGTGCCGCCATGCCCTTCGTCACGTTGGTCTGGTTCTCGACGACCGTGCTGATCGAGGTGAAGGCACCCTCGATCTTCGCCGCCGGGGCATGAAGATTCTCTTTGATCTCCTCACCCATCTCGTCGTCGCCGCAGGCTTCGAGCAGCAGATCGATGCGATCCTGGCCGAGTTCGCAGATCCGGTACATCTTCGCCGCGATCGACTGGTATCCCTCGGAAATGACCTCCATGGCCCTCGGATCCGCACTGAAGTTCGCCATGGTCTCCCCGTCCTCATCCGGTGGTGGTGCCCGTGCCATGGCCGGCAGCGGGTTTCTGGCCGAGCCCGAACGTGTAGTCGTGTTCCGGGTTCATGCTCTGCTGGACGGGCGCCCGCGACCGTCGACCGCGTCTGCCCAGTACGGCGGGCGCGACCGCCGGATCGGTGCCCCAGGTCTTCTCGTCCTCGGCGAGCCACGTCGTCCGGTCGCGTTCGCTCTTCCCTTGCCCCGCACCGCCGGGGCCACCGGCCATCGGCGGGTAGAACGGCACGCCGTTGCCCGAAGCGCCCTTGGGATTACCGAGCTGCCCCTGCCCCGTGGTGGGCGGAGCCACCGTTTTCCCGCCTGGCGAAGACACTTCCGGCGACACACCGCCCCTGCCGCCGCCGAGCGATCCCGGTCCACTGTGGAAGTTCGCCTGCGGGTCGTACCTCGACATCGTGATCGGCAGGGAGTCCGGTGCGCGCAGCGGCGGCAACTGCGGAGGAGGCGTGCGCCGCAACGACTTGAGGTGCCGTTCCAGCGCCGACTCCCCGTTGCTCCCGATCCGGACGCCCCCCGGCGCCGGATAAGGCTTGCGCAGCCGGTCTTTCTGTCCGAGGTTCCCGGCGCCCCTCGGGCCGATGATCTCGCCGTTCCCGCTCACCCGCGAGCCCGGCGGGACGATGATCGGCCTGCCGTCAGGGCCCAGCACGGGCTTGCCGTTGGGGCCGATGACGACGCCGTCCGGGCCGACGTACGAACCGGTCGGCACCTTCAGGAACGGGTCCGGCCCGCCGATCGAGGTGTTCGGCCCGCCGGGAACGGGAGGACCGGTCTTGATGAACGGTGGCGGAGGTGGGGGCGGTGCCGAGGATTTCTCGGTGACGACCGGTCCTTCGTCCTTGGCCGGGCCGTCGCCCCCGTTGGGACCGGGCCCGCTGTCCCCCTGGCCACCCCCGCCGGTGCCGCCGTCACCGGTGCCACCGGAAAGGTTCAGATAGACCGGTGTCCGGATTTCCGGTAGGTACTGCCTGGCCGTCCAGTAGGTCGCCTCCAGCAAGCCGACCGCGCCGGCGCCCCAACTGTCCACCAGGACGAGATGCTCGCCCCAGACCCGCTTCGCCGCCAGTTCCAGCTTCTCCCGGGGTCCGGTCTCGCTGAACTTGCCGCCGAGGAGCTTGCTCGCCGGCGTGTTGTCCCCCACCGCGTCCGCGTAGTAGCTGTGGGCCTTGTGGCTGTTGACGTCCTTGACCAGTGCGGGTGCCTGCCAGATCGCGCGGACCACACCGATGGGGGTGGACAGCTCCTGTCCGGTTCCCGTGACCGGGAAACCCAGCCCGGTGTCGTAGGTGAAGGAGTTGTCTCCCGCCCAGATTTCGCGTCCGTCGTGAAGGAACCCGGCGACGTGTTCCATCAGCTGCATCGCGTCCCGCAGCGCGACCCAGGACGCGCGTTCGCGGCTCATCTGCTCGATCAGGTTGGTGCAGCGGTGAGTGAGCCTGTCCAGCACCGTCCAGAACGCCGCCGCGCCGGTGCCTTGGAAGTCGTCACCGCGGTGCCCGGTCTTGTCCCGCCAGGTCTGCAGCGGATACAACTGGTCGAACAGCAGGTTCGCCGTTTCGCCCAGCGTGTTCGCCGCCCGCTCGAACGTGGACCGCTTGGCGATGTCGTTCGAATCGTCGCGCAAGGAGTTCACGATCTTGTCGATGTTGGCCGAATACGTCGCCGCCAGTTCGGTCATTTCCGGGGTCGCGTCGGCGGTGGCGTAGTACGACGTGTAGGCCGTCATGATCTCGGCGTGGATCAGGTTCGTCGGCATCTTGTTGCTCGGGCCGCGGATATGCGTGTGGGTGCCCCAAGAAAGCCAGGTCTTCTTGATGATGTCCGCCCGCGAGGGCACGATGGGAAAGTTGGGTTCCGAGGAGAAGATGTTGAGCGCCTGCTCCCACTTCCACGTCCGCGAGTCCGGCCCGCCCAGGATCACGGGATCAGTCCCCTCGCCTGCCGAAGACGTCCGAAGGCGCCTCGTTCCAGAGCGCCGAGAACGCCTTGTCGACCTCGGTGGTGCCCGTCATGGCCGCACGGAGGTCGTCACGCTGATCCATGAGCGGACCGAACACCTCGACCACCGTGTCCGCCATCTCCCGCCGGGCGCGGCCGAGCACGTCGAGCAGCGTCCTCGCCAGTTGCTCCGGCGGCATGGAGCGGTACTTCGTCGTGTGGAACTTCATGCCCACCACGGTGTTCTGCGCGTCCACGGTCACCGTGACCAGATGATCCGCGGAGGTCGCGGAAGTCGTCCGCGACGCGAGTTCGGCCTTCGCCGACTCGATCCGGTCACGCTGATCCTTCAGCGTGGCCATAGCCTGGTGAAGTTGCTCCTCCAGCCAGTCGGCCATCGTTTCCTCCCTGTCCGTAGTTGTTCGGGCCACCGGCACCCCGTCCCGCGAGCCGCCTGCCGCGTTTGCGGGCACCCAGCACCGACGGCGGGAGCTTCGGATCGGTACCCCAGGTCTCCTCGTCTTCGGCGAGCCACGTCGTCCGGTCGCGTTCGCCCTTGTTCTGGTCCGCGCCCCCTCCTGCTCCTGCCCCGCCCGCGGTGGGCGGGTAGAACGGCACGCCGCCCATCCCGTTCTGTGGCGCGCCGCCGCTCTGCTGGTTCTTGACCAGCGACGGACCGCCCTCGGTCGTCACCGGCTTCCCTGGCGGCGACGTGGTCGTCTCGGGCTTGCCGTCACCGGCCGAACCGATCGACCCCGGATGCGGCGCGGACCCCGAAAATCCACTGTGGACACCCAGCGGTCCGCCGGACGAAAGCGAGACCGGCGAGTGCGTCCCGGGCAGCAACGTCGGAATCGACGGGGCGTTGTTGCCGCGTAACGACTTCAGGTACTGATCGAGGTCGTTCTGCTGAGTGCCGTCCTTCTTGATTGGATCCGGCCGGGCCAGCCGGTCCTTCTCAGTGAGCTTGTCGCCCTTCGGGCCGATGATGTCGCCGTTGGGGCCGATCCGGGAACCCGGCGGCACGACGACCTGCCGCCCGAACGGATCGAGCAACGGTTTTTTGTCCGGGCCGAGCACGACGCCGTCCGGCCTGATCGTCGACCCCGACGGCACCTTCAGCCGGTCATCCGGCTTCGGGCCGACGGGCGGCGGCTTGTCCGGGTTGTTCGGGTTCGGGAACAAGGGGTTGTTCTTGTCCACCGGCGGCGGAACCGGCACCTTGGGCCCGTTGGGTCCGTTTGGCCCCTTGGTGTCCTTGTCACCCTTGGTGGGGTCGGGGATCTTCGGCGGTCCGTCCTTGGGCCCGGGCGGCGGCTTCGGCGGCCCGTCCTTCGACCCCGGCGGCGGAGGCGGGGTCTGCGACCCCGGAGGAGGCGGAGGCGTGGTCGGCGGCGGTTTATGGAGATTGAGCCGCCTCGGCTCCCGGATCTGCGGCAGCAGAAGACCCAACGCGCTGTAGTTCGGGGGAAGGTCTTTGAGCACGGCGTTGGCGGCGACGTCCAACGTGCGCTCGATGTGGTCGGTCCAAAGACCTTTCGCCGCCTCCATGATCCCTTCCCAGAAGGCGGGACTTCTGGCGTCCGCCCCGAGCAGGTCGCTTTTCGGGTAGCGTTCTTCGAAACCCCAGTAACTGTCGGTGGACCTGTTGCTTTTCAGATCCGCCGTGAATTTCGGGCTGTTCCAAATCGCGGTCAGGCAGCCACCCGGCCAGGCCAGCTGGTTGCCCGGCACAGTGATGCTGTCGAACTTCGCGGTGGGGCAAGGGACCGAGAGAGGCGACATCCATTCGGCATAACCCTGGTGAAGCCGGTCGAAAGCCCATCGAAGACCAACGGCGGCTTCGTTGACATCCTTCGTGTCGAGATTGTCCTCGGGAGTTTTTGTCTTGAGGTCGTCAGGCCGCGTTCCCAACTGGCTCACGAGGTTGTCGCACCGGAAGACAAGCCCGTCCAGGACGTCCCGGAACGCGCCGGCGCCGGTGCCCTGGAAGTCGTCGCCCTTCTTCCCGACCTTGTCCCGCCAGCCACCCAAACCGGTGGACATCCCGGCGAGAAGGGACTTCGTACCGTTCAGCGCGTTGAACGCCTTGGTGAACGTGGACGGCTGCGCCACCGGGTTGGTGTTGTAGTAGCCGTTCATGGAGTCGAGGATGTCGTCCAGGCCGCCGTAGTACGCGGTCATCACCGGCCCGAACGCCTCGTAGTTCGCGCTGGCCGCCGCCCAGAACTCTCTCGTGGTCGAGTAGCTGTTGACGGTGTAGTCCCACCCTTTGGGTTTGTAGCCGTGATAGTGCCGGGTGGAGGACCAGACATCCCACTTGAGCCACTGGACGTTCAGGATGGTCTCGCGAAGGGGCATCTTCGCCAGCTCACCCGTCGGGCCGCTGCCGGTGAAGTAGTTGAGGACGTCCTCCCACGGCGTCTTCGATCCCCCTGGAAGTCCGGAAGTCATCGCGGCTCAGCTCCCCGTGCCACCGTTGTTACCACCGGGGGGCGGCGGAGCGGAAGTGGTCGTGAAGATCTCGCCGAGCTGGCTCATGTTCAGCTCGGTGGACAGTTTGAGGTTCTCGTCCTCGCCCTTCTCCGCGATGTCGACCACGTACGAGATGTTCTCGTTCAAGGTGATCAGCTGTTTCCGGATCGCGTCGACCTGGTTGTACAACGTCGGCGCCGTCCCGGTGGTGGGGGCTTCGTACTTCTCGATCAGCAGCCTGGCGGGCTCCCACGCCTCGGAACCCGCCAGCAGCCGCCGTTTCCCGGCGGCGCTGTTCACGGTCTGGGCCAGCTCCGCGACATTCGGATCCTTCAGCAGATCGTCGACCATCTTCCGCAGGACCTTGTCCTGGAAATCTTTCAGAAAACTGATGGTGATCTTGATGTCGCCGCTGTCCGCCATGCTCCTTCTCCTTTCCCCGCGACCGGCCTCGACCTAGATTCCCTGGAACTTCGCCCCGATGTTCTGGTCGGTGCGCGTGTAGTTCTCGAAGGACATGGACAACGTCTGGTGGCCCTTTTTGAAGCGGCCTTCCATGGCGCTGGTCGTGGCGTGCCACTTGCGCTGCAGTTCCGTGTAGGACGTCGCACCCTGACCGAGCCAGGTGTCGGTCATCGGCTTGATGGACTTCTCCAGATCGAGCAGCGCGTTGTCGATCGCCTTGCTCAGCCCGACCATCCGCTCGGCAAGGTGCGGAAGGTTGCCGCTGACCGCGAAACCGTCGTAAGGGGTGGTCATGATCGTTTCCTCTCGGTACGGGGGATTACGCCGGTCAGGACAGTTCTTTGAGGACGCGGTCGCTTTCGCCGCCGAACGACGACATCGCCACCAGGTTGATCTCGTCCTCGGCGGTGTTCATCTGCTGGTCGCTCGCGTTGACCATTTCCTTGATCTCCGTGAGCAGCGCGAGAACCTGGACGTAATCCGTTTCCCACGCCTCGAGCTGGGTGAGGAAGGTCTGGGAAGCCGCGCCCTGCCAGTCGTTCTTCAAGTCGGCCCGGACCGACGTCACGCCTCCGTGGATCCTCTTGCACTCGCTTTCGCATTCCTCGATGGCCGTGAGGCCACCCTTCATGCCCGAGTCGGTCTTTTGAAAATGCGGCATGCTCATCGGTTGTCGTCCTTCCCGTGGTGTCGCTGACGCTCCAGGGCAAGCTCACCAACACCGGGCGCGGGAGACCATGCGGAACCACCGGCAGAAGTCGCGGCACCGGTTCCTCTGGTCAGGAACCGCACGTGGTGGCCGCGGGCAGCACCGCGCCCCCGTCACGCAGCACCGACGGGTCCAGCGCGGCCCCGGTCGGCAGCAGGTTCAGCAGGGTCGTCGGCAAACCGCGGGACCCGGCAGGGTCGAGGGAGAGCGCCTTGGCACCCTCCGGCGGCACGGGATACTTCACGCCGGTGTCGGTCACGAGGAAGAGCGCGTCGCCGGGCCTCCCCGACGCGGCCGTCGCCCTGACGAGGGCACCGGAGCCGGGCCGCACCGCGATCCGGTCGACCCGCGCACAGGGCGCCGCGACACCGGGCTGGTCGAACGGCGGCTGCCCGGCACCGGAAAGCCGGTCGGCGACCGCGACCTGGGTGCGCGGCGTGTCGCCGTCCGGGGTGACGAGAGCGCACAGTGCTTGTCCACTGTGGAGGGTGGTCGCCTTCGGCGGTTTCAGGGGCGGCGGTGGTTCGGCCGGGGACAGGTGTTCGCTGACCACCCGGCCGGGCAGCGACGCCACCGCGGCTTCCCCGCCGTCGTAGGCGAGGCGGCGGACCTCCGGATCGACCGTCAGCAGCCGCGCGTCGAGTTCCGAGATCGGCCGGAGCCCCGACTTCGTGAGTACGTAAGGTTGCGCCGGCTCGCCTGCCACCGTGTACAGCCTGCCGACCGCGCCGAGGCCCGGCACCGCGGTACCGAGCCCGTCGATCGCGGGCGGCCCGAAGTCCGGTCCGGCGGGAAGTGCGTCGAGCAGCGCGGCCGGCGCCCTCACCAGCTGCAGGACGCCGTCCAGCGCGTCGAGCGCGCCCCGTTCGGTCGCCACGCGATGACGTTTGCCGCGCCACAGCAGGAAGTTCACCCCGTCCGGGGCGACGGCCACGACCGCGGCGTCGTCGCCAAGGGGATTCGCGGTGACCCCGCCCACCCGCAGGGACGTCGGCCCGGACCGGTCACGGCCGGTCACGGCGCACACCTCCCACGGGTCGGCCGCGAGTGACGGCGGTGAGTCGGGCGCGCCGATGATGCCCAGCGGGTCACCGCGGGGCACGTCCTTCAGCGACGCCTCGGCGACGTGCTTCACGACCAGCTGGTTGCCCGCGACCAGTTTGGCCGAGGCGTAGTTCAGCACCGGCAGCAGTTTGCCGCCCGCGTAGAGGAAGCGCGCGCCGGAGGAATCCGCGATGACGAGCGCGCCCTCCACCCGCCATGACTTGTTCCCGCCCGGTGAGATGAGGCCGAACACCAGCGTGCCGAGGCAGGCGAGGACGGCGATCAGCACGCCGATGACGCTGCCCCGGTACGTCCGGTTCAGCGGGCTTTCCGGCGCGTCCGGATCGACCCGCAGCAAGGCCGACGACAGTCTGCCCAGCATGAACTTGTGTGCCTGGACCTGATCGGTCTTCGAGTTCATGGTCAGCCCCCGAGACCGCGCATGAAGGCGAAGACGCCGAGCAGCCACAGTGCCAGCGGCAGCAGCGACACCGCCGCGAGGGTCTCCGCGAGATCCGCGAGCCTGCCCCACTGCGGCAGCAGCCTGCGGCCGGGCAGCGTCCACCTGGCCACGATCAGCACGGCGGCGAGCAGGAACACCCCAGCCACCATCGGCAGCGGGCTCGCCGAGTCCTGCTGGGTGGCGAGCAGCAGCCGCAGCACACCGTAGACCCCCGGCACGATCACCGGGAGCCGCTGCCACACGCTGCCGAGCGCACGGCCGTGCACCAGCAGCAAGGTGCTGAGCACGGCGGCGAACGTGGTGGCCTGCCAGGAAGTGTCCCGGACCACGAATTCGATCGAGACGACGCAGGAGGCACCGATCGCGGTGAACAACGCGGTCACGAAGCCGTCCGCGACGCGGCCCTTGCCGACGACCTCGTCACCGGCGTGCGGTTCGAGTTCCTCCTGCAGTTCACGGGCGCTGGTGGGCAGTCCCGGCAGCCGCAGCCCGGCGAGCCGGAAGGCGATCCGCGGCACGAACGCGCCGAGCAGCACGGCGAGCACCGCGATGATCGTCGCCGAAGCGGCGGCGCTCACGCCGCCGAGCATCAGCACCAGGCCGCCGGAGGCGCACAACAAGCCGAGGGTGGCGACGGAGACGAACACCGGCGCGGCACCCGCCACCGCGGCGAGTCCGAGCGCGGCCGCTCCCGCGCCCGCCACGCAGGCGGCCAGCAGCCGCGCGCCGGTGAGCACCGTGCCTTCCGGTCCGCTGGGGACGATCGAGCCCGCCAGGCCGACGAACGGAACCGCTGCCAGCGCCAGCGCGAGTGCCGCGGTCCCGTCGCCAAGCGCGCGTGCCGCGGTGGCCGAGCAGACCAGCAGGAAGATCGCCGCGGCGGCGGCCGCGACCAGCGTCGGCCATGCCGCCGGGGCGGACACCAGCAGCCCGAACGCGAAGGCGACGAACGCCAGGACACAGCCGAGCATCGTCCATCGCGTCGCCTGCGGGCTCCACGAGTCCGGACGGCCGCGGGCTTCGGTGGACAGCCCGTCGATGATGTCGTCGAAGTGGACGGTCGGGAGCTGCTCGCGGCGGGGCCGCAGATGCACGGTCTCGCCGTCGCGCAGGTTCAGCGAATCGACGGTGGCTTCCTGGTCCAGCGGTGGATCCCCGAGCCGCTGCAGCGTCCAGCCGTCGTGGTCCACACCTTCCTCGGCGAGCTCACGGCCCGCGTGACCGAGGATCGTCGGCATCAGATCGATCAGGGGGATGTCGACCGGCACCGCCAGCTCGAAGCAGGCGGAAGGGGCACGGACCCGGAGTTTGCACAGTCCTGAAGTGGTCGCCATGGCACACGCCTTCGGTTCGGCGACCGACGCGCGGCATCACGAGTGAACCGTCGCGTGGTCGGATTTCGTCACCTCTTGTGGAGCCGCCACCACAGCGCGTCCGAGAGGGAAGGAATCCTGGCTTGAGTGTAATCACCTTCCGCAAGGGGCCGCGACGGCCAGGACCGGAAATGCCCGAGGGCGAGCTGAGCATCCAGGAACCGCCGACGCTGCCCGAAGTCCAGCGCAGTGCCGGCGCGGTCATGATGTACCTGCCGATGGCGCTGTCGTCGACGGCGACCGTGCTGCTGTTCGTCCGGCCGGGCGAGAACGGCGCGTTCAGCTATCTGGCCGCCGGGCTGATGACGGTGTCGTCGATGGCCATGCTGGTCGGGCAGCTCGGCCGCAGTGCGGGCGAGCGCAAACAGAAACTCAACGACGCCCGGCGCGACTACCTCCGCTACCTGGCCCAGTCCCGGCGCAAGGTCCGTGAAGTGGTCACGAGCCAGCGGAAAGCCCTCGCCTGGCGGCACCCCGATCCGACGTCGCTGTGGTCGCTGCCGGGCACGTCGCGGATGTGGGAACGCGACGCGCAGGACGAGGACTTCGGGGAGATCCGGATCGCCAGGGGCCCGCAGCGCCTCGCCTGGCGGCTGAACCCGTTGTCCACCAAACCCGTCGACGATCTGGAGCCGCTGTCCGCGCACGCGCTGCGCCGGTTCATCCACGCCTACGGCACCGTGGACGGCCAGCCGGTCGCGGTGTTCCTGCCGTCGTTCGCCAGGATCCTCATCCGCACCGAGGGCGAGGACACCGAACCGATCCGGGCGCTCGCGCGGTCGATGATCGCCCACCTCGCCGTCTTCCACTCCCCCGCGGAACTGCGGATCGTCGTGCTCGCCTCACCGGAACGGCGGGCGGCGTGGGAGTGGGTGAAATGGCTGCCGCACAACCTGCACCCCAGTGAGACCGACGGCGCGGGCGAGGCCCGGCTCGTGGTGGAGTCGACCGCGGAGCTGGAGAACGCGCTCAGCGACGAGTTCGCGATCAGGCCGGGGTTCGATCCCGACGCGCTACCGGACAGCCACGAACCGTGCGTGATGCTGTTCGTCGACGGCGCCACCGTGCCGCCCACCTCCCGGCTGGCCGGTGACGGCTACCGCAACACGACGGTCGTGGACCTCTCCTCCGCCCTGTCCGAAAAGGACGATCAGCAGACACTGCGGTTCCGGCTCGATGGCGGGACGCTGAAGCTGATCACGGTGGACCAGCACAACAAGGAGGTCGCCGGCGACCTCGGGCGGCCGGACGGGATCGGTCTCCACACCGCGACCGCGCTGGCGACGCGGCTGGCGCCGTACCGGGTCGGCGCGCGGCAGCGATCGGCCGAGCCGATGAACGCCGACTTCGACCTGACCGCCATGCTGGGCATCACCGACATCCAGACCTACGACGTCGCGGCGGGCTGGGCGGCGAAACGGCCGGGCGGCAGGCTACGGGTGCCGCTGGGCGTCGGCCCGACCGGTGCGCCGATCGACCTCGACATCAAGGAATCCGCCCAGTCGGGCATGGGCCCGCACGGCATGCTGATCGGCGCGACCGGCTCCGGGAAGTCCGAACTGCTGCGCACCCTGGTGCTGGCGCTCGCCCTCACGCATTCCTCGGAGATCCTGAACTTCGTCCTCGTGGACTTCAAGGGTGGCGCGACCTTCCTCGGCCTGGACGGTCTGCCGCACACCTCCGCGGTGATCACCAACCTCGCCGACGAGGCCGCGCTGGTCGGCCGGATGCGCGAGGCGCTCAACGGTGAACTGGTGCGGCGCCAGGAACTTCTGCGCAAGGCGGGCAACTACAGCTCGGCACTGGACTACGAACGGGCCCGCGCGAACGGGACACCGCTGGCTCCCCTGCCCACGCTCTTCCTGGTGGTGGACGAATTCAGTGAGCTGCTGTCGGCGCACCGGGACTTCATGGACCTGTTCATCATGATCGGCAGGCTCGGCCGCTCGCTGGGGGTGCACCTGCTGCTCGCTTCCCAGCGGCTGGACGAAAGCCGGATCCACCAGCTGGAATCGCATCTGTCCTACCGGATCGGCCTGCGCACCTTCTCCGCGATGGAAAGCCGGGGCGTGCTGGGCGTGCCGGACGCGTACCAGCTGCCGTCCGATCCGGGCAACGGCTTCCTCAAGAGTGGCACCGCGGCGCTGGACCGGTTCAAGGCGGCGTACGTCTCCGGGCCGCACCGGGTGGTGCGGCGGAACGTAAAACAAGCCGTGGTGGCACAACAGATCGTGCCGTTCACCTCGAAGTTCACCGCCCGCCGCGATCCGGAGCCCGAGCCGGTTCCGGTGCCCGAAGCCGAGCCGGAGGGTGCGGTGCCGAGCCTGCTGGAGCTGGCCGTCGACCGGCTCCGGGACAGCGGTCCCCCCGCGCACCAAGTGTGGCTGCCGCCGCTGGACGCGCCCGGCTCACTGGACGAACTGCTGCCGCCGCTCGTGGAGACCGCCGACCGCGGCCTCAGCGCGCGGGACTGGCCCGGTGTCGGCGCGTTGGCCGTGCCGATCGGCCTGGTGGACCGGCCGTTCGAACAGACAAGGGATCCGCTGCTGGTCGATCTGGCAGGCAGCGACGGGCACGTCGCCATCGTCGGCGGGCCGCAGAGCGGCAAGAGCACGGCCCTGCGGACCCTGATCACCTCGCTGGCGCTGACGCACACCCCGGCGGAGGTCCAGTTCTACTGCCTCGACTTCGGTGGCGGAACGCTGTCGAGCCTGCGGAAACTTCCGCACGTCGGCGGCGTGACCGGACGGCTGGACGTCGAGCGCATCCACCGCACCATCGGCGAGGTCACCGCGCTGCTGACGCGCCGGGAACGGTTCTTCACCGACCACGACATCGACTCGATGACCACCTACCGGCGCAAACGGGCGGCGGGCGAGTTCGCCGACCAGCGGCACGGCGACGTGTTCCTGGTGGTGGACGGCTGGTCCACCATCCGGCAGGACTTCATGGACCTGCTGCCGACGTTCGTCGAACTGGCCTCGCGCGGTCTCAACTACGGCATCCACCTGATGCTGGCGTCGAGCCGGTGGAGCGAGATCATCAGCGCAGTGCGCGACCTGGTCGGCACGCAGCTCGAACTGCGGCTCGGCGACCCGGTCGACTCGGTGATCAACATGCGGGCCGCGGCGACCGTCCCGAAGATCCCCGGCCGCGGCCTCACCGACAAGGAACTGCACTTCCTCACCTCCCTGCCGTCGATCGACGGCGCGGAGGGCGACGTCGCCGAGCACGTCGAGACCCTGGTGAGCCGGATCGCCGCGGCCTGGCCTGGCCCGTCCGCTCCCCCGGTCCGGATGCTGCCCGTGGTACTGGACCGGGCCGAACTGCCCGCGCCGGACTCGGACGTGCGGCTCGCCCTCGGCCTGGACGACCAGCGGCTCGAACCGCTGTGGCACGACTTCGAGGACAACCCGCACCTGATGGTCGTCGGGGACGTGGAGTCCGGGAAGACGAACCTGCTGCGGCTGGTGATCGACGGGATCACCCAGCGGTACGACCCGCAGGAGGCCCGGATCATCACGGTGGACTACCGCCGCGGCCTGTACGACGCCGTGCCCCAGGAGTACAGACTGGGCTACGCGGTGTCCGGCGACTCGGTGCGGGACATGATCGACGGCGTCGCCCGCGCGGTGCGGACCCGGATCCCCGGACCGGACATCACCCCGGCCCGCCTGCGATTGCGCGACTGGTGGACCGGGCCGCAGGTGTTCGTGGTGATCGACGACTACGACATGGTCGCGTCGTCGTCGAACGCGCTGTTCCAGCAACTGTTCGATCCGCTGGCGCAAGGAAACGCGCTGGGCCTGCACCTGATCGTGGCCCGTGGCGCCAACGGCATCGGCCGCGGCGCCAACGATCCTCTGCTGCGACGCCTCACCGAGGTCAACACCCCGGTGATGCTGCTGTCCTGCCCCCTGTCGGAAGGCATGGTGTTCGGCGAGGTCCGGCCGCGGGTGCTGACCCCTGGCCGGGCGCAGTACGTCACGCGGCGCGGCACGACCGTGGTGCAGACCGCGCTCTCGGCCCACGAAGCGGAACTCGTCACGAAATGACCGGCTCGCCCTCCCTCGCCGCGACCACCCCCGGCGGCGAGGGAGGGCCACCCGGCGGCGGGCCCAGCCGCCGGAGTCGAGCGCTCCGTGCAGGAGTCCTGCACGGACTGCCGACGTGATCCCTGGTGTGCGCCCGGTTCTCGCGCAACTGCTTCGAGGTCGATGTCCCCAATGCGGCATCGGAGACATCCACCGGAGGTGCGCTTCTGCTCGCCGAAAGCGCCCTGGAACGTGTCGCGAAAGCCACTTTCGAGACCTTGAGCGTCGCGAAAGTGGCTTTCGCGACACGCCGCCTCGCGTGTCCCCAAAGCCGCTAACGACCGGCGCGCCACCCTCGCCGCCGCCCCCGCGGCACCACCACGGCCGCCGCCCCCAGCAGGCACACCGCCACCATAACCCCAGCCACCACAGCGAAAGCCGACTGCCGGACAGGCGCGACGTCGGGCGGCGGCACCAACGTCACCGGCTCGCGGCGCACCGCCCCGCCGACGTCGGCCGTCGCGACCGAGGTCAGGGCCGCTAGCGGGTCGAGCACGGTGACACCGGCCTGCGGCGAGGCGGTGTCCCGCAGCCGCCGGGCGAGGTCGGCGCCCGTCACCTCGCCCCGGTACGCCCGGATCAGCGCCGCCGCGGCGGCCACGTGCGCGGCGGCGAACGCGGGGCCCGCGCCGACGACCTGGCCACCGCCGGGTCCCCTGCCCACCACCAGGTTTCCCGGTGCGGCGAGGGCTCCCTGAACCGGCGTGGCCTTTCCGTCCGGGCCGATGGCGGTCACCGCGAGCACCCCGGGGAACGCCGCCGGGTAGTACGGGCCGGGTGGGACGTCATGTGCCGTGGTGAGGTCCCGTCCCGCCGCGGCCACGATCAGCGCACCCGCGGCGATCGCCCGGTCGACGGCCTGCCGCAACACCGGATCCGCCTCCGTGACGGCCGTCGCGACGCAGATGATCCGTACCCCCGCGCCGACGGCCGCGTCGAGCGCGCCGGCGATGCCCGACGCGGTCGCGGCCCCGAATTTGTCGGTACCCCGCACGGACAGCACCCGCGCGCCCGGCGCGAGCCCGGAGACCCCGGCGTCGGACGACGGGGGCGCGGCGATCAGGCTCGCGACGACGGTGCCGTGCCCGACACAGTCCGTACCGGCCTCACCGATGGCGTCCGCGGGCAGTATCGACGTGTCGACACCGGTGTCCACCACCGCCACGGTCACGCCCGTACCGGTCGAGAGCGACCAGAGCCGTTCCGCGCCGAGGTACGGAAGCTGCCACGGCGCGGAAGGGATCTTCTTGCCCGACGGGGCGGTGCACGGCTGCCCGGCACGCAGGGTCTGCGGGATCTGCGGGAGTTCCCTGTCCTGCGCGGCCGCGAGGCCACCGTTCGCCAGAAGGGCGAGCGTCGCGCACGCCACGGTCAGCTGTCGCCTCATCGTCCCAGTCCAGCACGCGGGGCGGGCGCCGAACACGAAGAAGGACCGGCAGTTTCCCCGCCAGGTGAACCGTGCCGGGCCTCCACCGCGTTGTCCACGGTGGAGCCCGCAGAACGACGAGGGGAGCGCTCGTGTCACGGCACGTGCTCACGGTGGACCGCGATCAGGGGTATCGCACCATTTCGGCCGCGCTGCAGGACGCGCGCAACGGCACGGTGATCTCCGTGCTTCCCGGCCGCTACGACGAAGCGCTGGTGGTGACGAAGGTGGTCACCATCGCGGCCAGTGACGTGCGCGGCAGTGTGGAGATCGTGGCGCGCAACGGCAGCGTGCTGCAACTCGCCGCCGAAGCGGTGAAACTCACCGGTCTGGTGCTGCGTGGTCAGCACGAGGAACTGCCCGCCGTCGACGTCGCGCGTGGCCAGGCCGCGGTGGAGGACTGCGAGATCATCGGCGCCGCCTGGACCGCCGTGCTGGCCCGCAATTCGGGCTCGCTGGCGATGCGCGGCTGCCGGGTGACCAACCCCGCCGGCGCGGGGATCGTGGTCACCTCACCCGCTCCCAGCACGATCGAGGACTGCGTCGTCGAACACGTCCAGACGTCCGCCGTGGTGATCGCCGAACGCGGCAACCCGACGGTCCGCGACTGCACCCTGAGGCACGCCAAGGGCAACGGCGTCTGCGCGAACGGACAGGCACAGGGCACCATCCAGCACTGCGACATCTCCGCCACCGAGCGGCCGGGGATCGCCCTCGAAGAGGACAGTGCGACGAAGGTGCTCGACACCACCGTCCGGGACAGCACGAGCGGTGTCTTCGTCAGCACCCATTCCTCACCGGTGCTCGAAGAATGCCGCGTCACCAACACCACCGGCGACGGGATCACCGTCGCCGACGGCGCCGACCCCCTGCTGCGCCGCTGCCGCACGGCCAAGACCGGCGGTGTCGGGGTCCGGGTCACCGGACGATCCCGCGGCACCTTCGAGGACTGCGAGGTCGCCGACGCGACCGGCGCGGGCATCCATGTCGACGAAGCGAGCGGCCCCTCGTTCCATCGCACGGCCGTCCGCGGCGGCTCGTCGGCGGGCCTGCTGCTCACCGACGGCGCGACGGCCGAGTTCGACCGGCTGGAGGTCCATGACGTCGCGGGCGACGGCGTGCTGGTGGAGGCGGCGGCCAACCCGCTTCTTCGCCGGGCGACGCTGAACGGCTGCCGCGGCAACGGCATCGAGGTCACGGGGAACGGCCGCGGCAGGCTGGAGGACTGCGAGGTCCGCGACGCCAAGAAGGCCGGTCTGAGCGTCTCCGAGGGCGGAAGTCCTTACATCAGCACACTCCGGGTGTTCCAGCCGGGACAGTCCGGTGTCCTGATCGGACCGGGCGGCGTCGGCTCGCTCCGGGACTGCGAGATCGTCGAAGCGGGCGAAGACGGAGTAGTGGTGCACGACGGCGGCGAACTGACGCTGTCCCGGTCCACGGTCCGGCGCTCCCGTGGCCACGGTGTGCGGGTGGACGCCGGCGCGCGGGCGAAGCTGACGGCCGACGACGTCAGCGGCAACCGCCGCGACGGCGTGCGGATCGAGTCGTCCGACGCGGTGAGCTTGGTGGACTGCACCGCGTCCGACAACACCGGGGGCGGCCTGCGGGTCACCGTGCCCAGCGCCCGGCTGTCGGTGGAGAACCTGACCAGCAACGGCAACGGCGGCCCGGACACCGACGGCGGCACGGCGAGCACGGTGGAGGTCGCGGACACCGGCGCGACGGACGCGGCACCGCGGCAGGCGGAAGACGAGGACGCGCCGCTCGCGAAACTGGAGGCCCTTGTCGGCCTCAGTGGCGTCAAACATCAGGTGAAGACGCTGGTGAACCTCAACAAGATGGCTCGCCGACGCGAGCAGGCCGGCCTCGTCGCGCCGCCGACCAGCAGGCATCTCATCTTCGCCGGACCGCCCGGTACCGGGAAGACGACCGTCGCCCGGCTCTACGGCAGCATCCTCGCCGAACTCGGCGTGCTGCGCGACGGCCACCTGGTCGAGGTCGCCAGGGCCGACCTGGTCGCCCAGATCGTCGGCGGGACGGCGATCAAGACCACCGAGACCTTCACCAAAGCGCTGGGCGGTGTGCTGTTCATCGACGAGGCGTACACCCTGACGGCGCAGAGCAAGGGCAGCGGGCCGGACTTCGGCAGGGAAGCCGTCGACACCCTGGTCAAGCTGATGGAGGACCACCGTGACGACCTCGTGGTGGTCGCCGCGGGCTACTCGCCGGAGATGACCGCGTTCCTGCAGTCCAACCCCGGCCTCGCGTCCCGGTTCACCCGGACCATCGAGTTCGAGAACTACGCCACCGACGAACTGGTGACGATCGTCGAGCGCATGTGCACCGCACACCAGTACCAGGTACCCGAGGACACCAGGAACGCCCTGTCCGTCCACTTCGGACGGATGGAACGCGGTGACGACTTCGGCAACGGGCGGGCCGCGCGCAAGGTGTTCGAGGAGATGGTGGACCTGCAGGCGTTCCGTCTCGCGAGCGAAGAGGACGCGGACGACCAGAGCCTGTCGCTCCTGCTCCCCGCCGACGTGCCCGGTGGTGTGGCGGCCGGCGCGGGGGCCGGTGACGACGGCGCGCTGACGGCGTTGCGGACGCGGCTGGACTCGATGATCGGCCTGGCCGGGGTGAAGGACGCGATCAACGATCTGGTGAACCTGATCGCGACCGCCCGGCAGCGGCGTCAGGCCGGTCTGCCGGTCCCCGCGATCAGCAATCACCTGGTGTTCGCCGGGGCACCCGGTACCGGCAAGACCACCGTGGCGAGGCTCTACGGCGAACTGCTCGCCGCGCTGGGCGTGCTGCGCAAAGGTCATCTGGTCGAGGTCGCGCGGGCCGACCTCGTCGGTCGCTACGTCGGGCACACCGCGCACCTGACCAGGGAGGCGTTCGAAAGCGCGCGTGGTGGCGTGCTGTTCATCGACGAGGCGTACGCCCTCACACCGGAAGGCGCCACGGGCGGTGACTTCGGGCAGGAAGCCGTGGACACCCTGGTCAAACTGATGGAAGACCATCGAGACGACACGGTGGTCATCGTCGCCGGTTACTCCGCGGAGATGCGGAAGTTCCTCTCCTCCAACACCGGTCTCGCCTCCCGGTTCTCCCGGCACATCGAGTTCGAGAACTACAGCACCGACGACCTGGTGACCATCGTGCACCGGATGGCGACGACCAACGGTTACGAGTGCGCCCCGGAGACGGTCATCGCGCTGCGGCGGCATTTCGCGGACGTGGAACGCGGCGAAGCGTTCGGCAACGCCCGTTACGCCCGTCAAGTGATGGAGATCATGATGACCCGTCAGGCCGGGCGGCTCAGCACCACGGGTGCCCCCACCGTCGCCGACCTGCGGCTGTTGTCCCCCGCCGACCTCCCCTGACCCCTCTTTCGGCGACGCCGCGCCATGGCAGGATGGCCGCCATCGGCACGGCGTCGCTGAAAGGGGCTCTACTGCGTGGCTACGACCGCGTTCGGTGACTTCCTGCGCTTCTACCGGCTGCGCATCCCCATGACCCAGGAAAAGCTCGCGGAGCGGACCGGGATCAGCGTGCGCAGCATCAGCGACATGGAACGCGGACGCGTCCGAAGTCCTCAGCGGCGTACCGCGGAACTGCTTATCGAAGGACTCGGCCTGGCGGGCAAGGAAGCCGGTGACTTCGGCGATCTGGCCCGATCCGGACGCCGGTTGCCCGCGCCGTCGGAGACCCCGGCACCGGAGAGCGAACCCGAAGCGCCGAGGTCCTTTGTCGCCGCCCTCCCGCCCGACCTCACCGAACTGACCGGACGGGAAGCCGAACAGCGGATCCTCGACGACGTCGCGCGGGACGCCGGATCCTCGGCACGCCTGCAGGTCGCGGTGATCCACGGCCTGCCGGGCGCGGGCAAGACCGCGCTCGCCGTGGACGCCGGGCATCGGCTCGCCCGGCATTTCGGCGACGGCTGCCTGTTCCTCGACCTGCGCGGCATGGATCTCCAGCCGCTCAGCCCGGAACGCGCCGTGCACCGGCTCCTGCGCGGATTCGGCGTGGACGAACGCGGGCTCCCCAACGATCCCGACGACCGGCTGGCCCTCTATCGCTCCCTGGTGCGCGACCGCGAGGTGCTGCTCATCCTCGACAACGCCGCCAACGAGGCCCAGGTGCGGCCGCTGCTGACCACCAGTCCCGGCTCCATGGTGCTGGTGACGAGCCGGAACACCCTCGCCGGACTGGACGCGCGGCACCGGATCTCGCTCGGTTCACTGTCGGGAGACGAGTCTGCGGAACTGCTCGGCGTGATCGCCGGGAAGCGACGGCTGACCGGCGAACCGGACGCGGCGCGGCGGGTGGCGAAGCTCTGCGGCGGCGTGCCGCTCGCGTTGCTCATCGCGGGAAACCGGCTGGCCAGCCGTCCTCAGTGGACGATCGCGCATCTCGCCGACCAGCTGGAGAACGAACGGCGGCGGCTGTCTGTGCTCACCGCAGGCGACCTCCAGGTCCGCGCCGCCTTCGAACTTTCCTACCGCCACTTGACTCCCGACGTCGCGAAGGTGTTCCGTCTGCTGGCGCTGGTGCCCGGTTCGGACACCTCCGTCGAACTCGCCGCGGTGGCCTCCGGGCAACCGGCGGACGAGGTCGAAGCGGCGCTGGAGAAACTGGCCGAAGCCAGCCTTCTCGGTTTCAGCGGCACACCCGGCCGCTACACCAGCCACGACCTGCTGCGCGTCTACGCCATGGAGCGGCTCGAAACCGCCGAACGGGCCGAGGACGTGCACGCCGCCGGTGAGCGCGTCCGGAAGTGGCTGCTGACGGTGGCGACGAAGGCCGCGCAGTTCTTCGACCACGACCGGCCGGAGGTGACGGCCGCCGTCGACGGGCCCGATCCCGTGCACGACCGGGATTCCGCGGCCCGGTGGCTGGCGCGGGAGCAGACGCACTGGCGCGGCGCCCTGCGCGCGGCCGTGGGTCGGGGTGAACACCGCCGCGTCCTCGATCTGGCCGAGGCGATGCACTGGTACTCGGATCTGCGCGGTACCGGCGATCTGTGGCTCGAGGTGTTCCGGGGAGGCGCGGCGGCGGCGCGGGCCTTGGGTGACGTCAAATCCGCGGCCGAGCAGCTGAACTACGTGTCATGGGCGCTCTACGCGCTTTGCGGGGAACCGCGTGAAGCACTGGCCGCGCACAAGCTCGCGGTGGTGGCGGCGGGTGACGCGGGAGACGTCGTGACGGAGGCGTGGTCGCTGTACTACGGGTCGGCCATCACCCGGCGCCTCGGTTCGCCCCGTGAGGCCGCGCGAATCAGCAGGCGGGCGGTGGAGCTGTTCGAACATGCCGGTTATCCGAACGGTCACCATCTCGCGTTGTCCTTGCTGGGCAGCATGTTGCACACCCTCGGCGAGTTCGACGAAGCCGTGGCCGTGCAACGGCGGAGCGTGGCCTACTACCGGGGTTCGGCCACCGCGCCGGGCAACGACGAACTGCTGTCCATGGTCCTGACCAGACTCGCCGACAGCCTGGCGGCGAGCGGGGACGTCGCCACCGCGCTGGAACTGCTCGCGGAGGCCGAGTCGTTGTTCCGCGAGCACGACGCGATGTTCGGGGTGGCGCGGACGCAGCACCTGCGCGGGCGGGTGCTGTCCAGGGCCGGACGGCTGAGGGAAGCCGAAGAACAACTGCGGTCCGCCCTCGCCGAAGAACGCCAGTCCGAAACGAAGATCGAGATCATGGTCGAGCTGGCCGAGATCGCCGACGCCGTCGGCGAACCGGAGGAAGCCCGGCGGCACCGGGTGCGTGCCCTCGCCGAATGCGCCCGGTACGAGACCCCTCTCGCCAGGAGCATGGCCCGGAAACTGGCTGGCACGCTCGGCGTCGCCGTCCGGGAATCGGCCTGAGACCGGGCGGGTCACCAGCCCGCGGCCGTGACCCCGTTGCAGGCCAGCACCTCCGTCATCGCGATCCGCGCGTGGTGCACCCGCGATTTGACCGTGCCGACCGGCACCCCGATACTCACGGCCGCGCGTTGCCGGGTGCGGTCGTGCCGGTAGATCTGTTCGAGGGCTTCCCGCTGCGTCGGCGTCAGCTGGGCCAGTCCTTCTTCGAGGACGCACCGTTCCACGACCTCGTCGGCGAAGTCGGTACCGCCCGGCAGCAGATCGAAGTCGTCGTCGCCGAACACGACCGGGCGGGCGTTGTCGCGGCGGGACCAGTCGACGATGAGGTTGCGGGCCACCGTGAAAAGCCAGCCTCGGACCGAACTTCCCTTCCCGGCGAGGGTCTCGCTGTTCCGCCAGGCACGGAACAGGCATTCCTGCACGACGTCCTCGGCCCGGTGCGGGTCGGTGGGCAGCAGGCGGCGGGTGAACCGCAGCAGGTGCTCGCGGTGCTCCGCGTGCAAGGACGCGAGGAAGGCGTTGCCGTCGGACGGCGACGGTGCCCGGCCCGCCAGTGCGGTCACCCCGGTGACACGGTTGCTCGCCACGCTGACCTCCCGGTGATCGACGGCTTCGATGGGCTCAATTCCACCTTCGGACCCCCTCGGCGACCATGAGGAAGAACCGGCAGAAGTGACGACCGGGGCGTTCTTCCGGTCCGGCACGACGACTGCCTGTTCGCACAGAGATCACTGTCCCCTCGAACCACGCCCGCCGGGAATACCGTGGTATTCCGGTCACTTTCCCTTCGATGCCAACGGTTTTCGCTTGACCGCCGTTCCACGTGGACACCAAGATCGAAGCCAGGGAGCACGGTCCGCAGTGCGCCGTCCCGCAGGGAACGAGGGACCGTAGGTGCTGCGGACGGCCGATCCCGGTCCCAGGCCGTCGCGCCTCCGGAGAGTCGCGGAGTTCCTTTCCGGGCTGCGGTGAGCGCGTCCAAGGCGTGACACATGTGCCTGGACACGCGAGATCGCCGCCTGATCACGCGAGATCGCCGCCTGATCATCTGTAATTCAGCTAACGACGCAACGATCTCGTGTTCAGCACGCTGGAGGCGGCGGATACGGTCGTCGGCATGAATCTGCGAGCCGCGATGGTGCGGCGGAAACCGGTCGCCGACCTGATCACCGAGAGTGATCATGGCACGCTGAAGCGAACCCTCACCCTCGGGCAGCTGACCACGCTCAGCATCGGCGCGACGCTGGGCAGCGGGATCTTCGTCGTACTCGGCGAAGCGGTGCCCGTCGCAGGTCCCGCGGTCGTGCTGTCGTTCGCGCTCGCCGGTATCACCGCGCTGTTCTCCGCGCTCTCTTACGCCGAACTCGCCGGCATGATCCCGTTGTCGGGTTCGTCCTATTCGTACACTTACGCCACTCTCGGCGAGCTGGTCGCGTGGGTCTGCGGCTGGTGCCTGGTGCTCGAGTACGGCGTCTCCGTGGCGTCGGTGGCCGTCGGCTGGGGGCAGTACGTCAACGAGCTGCTGCGGCTGACCCTCGGGGTCGCCATCCCGGACGCGCTGAGCCGGCCACCGGGCTCGGGCGGGATCGTCAATGTCCCGGCCATCGTCGTCGTGCTGCTCGCCATGGTCCTGTTGCTGTCCGGCGCGAAGGAGAGCGCGCGGGTCAACACCATCATGGTCGTGGTCAAGATCGGCACGCTGGTACTGTTCTGCGCGATCGCGTTCTCCGCCGTGCGGGCGGCGAACTTCACCCCGTTCCTGCCGCTCGGCCTGGCGGGGCTCAGTGCCGGTGGCGCCAAACTGTTCTTCTCCTACATCGGCTTCGACGCGGCGTCGACGGCGGGCGAGGAGGCGAAAAACCCTCAGCGCGACCTGCCGAGGGCGATCCTGCTCTCGCTCGCCATCGTCACCGTGTTGTACTGCCTTGTCGCCGTGGCCGCGGTCGGCGCGCTGCCGTGGCAGCAGTTCGACGGCCAGGAAGCCGCGCTCTCGCACGTGCTCGGCGCCGTGTCCGACAACCCGCTGTGGGCCGCGCTGCTCGCCGTCGGCGCGATCGTCGCGATCTCCAGCGTCGTACTGACCGTCCTCTACGGACAGACCCGCATCCTGTTCTCGATGTCCCGCGACGGCCTGGTGCCGGCCGCGTTGTCCAAAGTGGACCCCAAGACCGGCTCGCCGCGGATCAACACCTTGGTTGTCTCCGGTTTCGTCGCGACACTGGCCGCGTTCATCCCGCTCGGGAAGCTGGCCGACGCCACCAGCATCGGCACGCTCTTCGCCTTCGGGTTGGTGAACGTCGCCGTCCTGCTGTTGCGGCGACGGGAACCGGAGGCGCCGCGCTCGTTCCGCGTGCCGTTCTCCCCCGTCACGCCGATCCTCGGGGTGCTGTGCTGCGGTTACATGATGCTCAGCCTCGACGGCGCCACCTGGGTCGTCTTCGGCGGCTGGATGGCGCTCGGACTGCTGATCTACTTCGGGTACGGCATGCGCAGGTCCCGATTGGCGCGAAGCTGAGGATCACCGGCTCGCCCGTTCGCCGCCATAATTCCTAGCCTGTACAGCCGCAGTCGGAGCGAGATCATTGAAGTAACGGTGCGGAGTAGGGGACACTGCCGACCTGACCCACGGAAAATCCCTACCGTGAACCGAGGTCCTTATGCGTCGAAAATATCCCATTTCCGTGCTGACCGTATGCCTCGCTCTGTCCCTCACCTCGATTCCGGCGACCGCCGCGGCTCAAGACGTCGGTACGACCGGCGTACGTGCCCCCTTCTGCTACGAAGAGCCCGTGCAGCCGAAGGCCGATGTCAGTGACATCAAAGCCGGTTTCCAGTCTTCGAAGTGGTTGCAGACGATCCAGGCCGTGTACAAGCGGCGGTGGCCCAGCGGCGAGGGCCTGGCGATCGCTCAAGCGAAGGACAAGTATTTCAGCCAGTTCGTCACCAAGACCAGCTTCAACGGGCTCGCCGAATCCCTGATGGTGGCGATCCACGAAGAGACCCATATGTGGGATCTGGATCCCTCGAGAACCTCTTGGGACGTGTACATGTCCGCGTGGATCAACAATTCCCGCAAGGCGATGAAGGTACCACTCCACGGTGGATTCGCCCGGCGCGAAATACTGCCGCTGATCACGGACAAGCTCACCGACTCGATGGACGGCATCTACCTGCGAGACCAGCAGCAAGGGTCGTATCGCATGCAGGGCGTCATGGCGGAACTCAACGCGGGACTCATGGGACTGCCCGCGGCGACGGTGGTCGCCGAGTACATCCAAGGCGTGGGAGCCAGCAACTCCAGGGACATCGTCGCCACGAATATTCGGTACCTTCTGCTCTACCTGCGCGTCGCCAAAGCCAAATATCCCGCCTACTGGGCCAAGGCCAAGGCTCAGCCCGAACTGCGTGAACTGGTACTCGTCGAGTTTCTCCGTGCGGCGTATTGGCTCGATCAATCCGCGTCTTATGCCGGCAAACTCGGCAGCCCGGACGTGGACAAGATCGTCGCCAAGAACTACGCCCCGGAAAACATCGCGATACTCGAGGAGTTCACCGGGGCCAAGGTGAACACGGGTTCGGCCAAGAACTGCTCGACCTGACGAGAATTCCTCGGATCGCACCCGCCAGGAAGAACGGGCGGGTGCGATCCGATCTCAGTGAGGGCGGAGGTCCGTGACCGGCGAACGCTGTTCGGCGCGGACGCGAGCGGCCACGAGCGAACGGTGGCATGCCTCCGGATCACGCTCGACACAGAGGAGCACGGTCACCGAGTCGCCGGAAATCCCCGCCACCAGCGCGCCGAGATCGAACGGGTCGAGAATCTCCCGGGTGTAGCGCTCGGCGTACTCGGGCGCCAGCGCGACACGGTCGCGCTTGCCCACGCCCTGGCGGTCGTCCTCGCGATACTGGAGCCGGCGTAGCTCGGTCGTCGGCGCGAGTTCCTTCACGTGCCGGTAGCCGATGTCCGCCGCGGCGAGCGCGCTTTGGAGCCGCACCGAGTTCGCCCAGGAGTAGTCAGGGCCCCGGACGCCGCGGCGCTGGCGGAGGTCGAGCAGCAACCCCACGCCCTCGCCGACGAGCCTCTCGACGAAAGCGCCTGCCGTGAAGCCGTAGACGCCGATCGTCGCGAACCGCCGCTCCACTACGGCACGAGCATCGGCTGGTCCAGCACCCAGAGCCACGAACCGTCCGGCTGGCGACGGGCGATCTCGACGGTCAGCTCACCGGTGGTCAGCGTGACCACCGTGAGCGCCAGGTCGCCGGCCACCAGCGCCGGATGCTGCCTGCCCGGCTCGAGCACCGGCGCGGCCGCCACGAACTGCTCGTACACTTTGCGGATCTCCGCGTGTCCTGTCGCGAGCGAGCCCGGCGGGAACGCCAGCACGGCGTCCGGCTCGTACAACGCCACCAGCCCCTCGACATCGCCCGCGTTGCCACGTTCGATGAAGTACTTGCCCAGGTCGTTCGGCTCAGTGGCCACGGTCTTGCTTGTCATGGGAGGAGCCTCTCAGCGAATCACGACATCCTGTGTCGTGTATTCCGCTAGAGTTTTCGGCATGCGCGCCGACCGGTTGGTCTCGCTGGTGTTGCTGCTGCGCCACCGCGGCCGGTTGTCCGCGGCCACGCTGGCCCGCGAGCTGGAGGTGTCCACCCGCACCGTGCTGCGGGACATCGAGGCGCTGTCCGCGGCCGGGGTCCCGGTCTACGCCGAACGCGGCAGGCACGGCGGTTTCGCGTTGCTGCCCGGTTTCCAGACAGAGCTCACCGGGCTGAACCACGACGAGGCACTCGCCCTGCTGGTCGCCGGATCGCGGCGCGGCGCGCAGGTGTTCGGACTCGGCTCGGCGCTCGCTTCCGCCATGCTCAAGGTGGTCGACGCGCTGCCCGAAGGCCATCGCGACACCGCGGCGGGCGCGGCCCAGCGCCTGCTCATCGACCCGGAGACCGACCTCCTCGCGCGCCGAGTGGCCGTCGAGGAGGTGCCCGACGCGATCGTGGCCGAGATCCGGCGCGCGGTGTTCGCCGGCCACAAGCTGCGCATCCACTACGCGGCAACGGGCGGGAAACCGCAATGGCGCACGGTGGACCCGATCGGCCTGGTCACCGTCCGCGAGCAGGGCTACCTGCTGGCCACGAGGTCCGGCGAGGACCGCACCTACCGGCTGTCCCGGGTGTCGGCCGCCGAGGAACTCCCCGAACCCGCCGAACGAGCCGACCTGGTCAACCTGGACCGGGCCTGGCAGGAACGCAGCACGCGGTTTCGGACCGGTGGCGACCAGGTCGCCGTGCGGGTGCGGGTGAACCCGGCGCGACGGGAGGACCTGGTGGGCACCGCGCTGGCCGTCCTCGCCGAAGATGCCGACGCGGACGGCTGGCTACGGCTGGAGCTGACCTTCCAGGACTCGAGACACGCCGAATGGGCACTGTGGCAGCTCGCCACCAACGCGGAAGCCCTTGCCCCGCACTGGTTGCGCACCTCCCTGCGGGACCGCGCCACGGCGGTCGCCACCGGCTACGGAGGCTAGCGAGTCCCGAGCTGGTGTCGTGAGTGTTGGAGGCGGTTGGGGTGGATGAGTACGGACTCGGAACACCTGACTGCAGCCTCAGCAACCGTGTGAAGGCTTCCTTGCAGGTCAGGCGGTTGTCGTCGCTGCCGACGATGTAGGAATTCGGACGTTGAATGTTCCAACTCCTACATCGTCGCGGAGTCACACCGGTTGCGAAGCTTGATCGACAGGGGTTCAGGGACATGCCCAAGAACCCTGGCACACGCCCGAGCGGGGAGGATTTCGGACATTCAACGTCCCAAATCTTCCCCACTCGGCCTCGCAGGCACCAGAAATGTCAAGCCCACAGGACCGCACGGGTCGAGTCTCACGCGTAGACGAGCGCGAACCAGGCCACGACCGCGAGAAGGTAGACGGGGTAGCCGATACGGGCGGTTCTGCTCAGGACTTGTTCGGCGTGGTCGCGTTTCGTCACGGCGAGGCGTTTGCGCACCATGGTGATCAGGACACAGATGCCGGCGAGCAGGATGAACGAGTAGTAGCCCCATTCCAAGGCCACGATGTAGCTGACCGAAGGGAGCTGGGAGGTCACGTTGTTGAGCAGGACCGCGGTGCTCAATATCGCGGTGACGCCCATCGACACGGCGCCCCGGTCGTCGTCCGGTTTGAAGAACAGGCACAGGAACGTGACGCCGATCAGCAGCACCAGCGGCAGCAGGTTCTTGATCAGGAACGGCAGGGTGTCCCGCTTGAGCTCTACCTCGCCCGCGTACTGGCTGTAGTGGATACCGGTCGTGGTCCCGGTGGCCTGGCCGTCGCCAAGGGCGTCGCTGCTGCCGACGGTCTGCCGGTAGAACCGGACCGACGAGGCGACCCAGTTCGGCACCTGGTTGATGTCGGCGGTGGCGTCGGCGCCGCTGCGCAGGTAGACCCGGGGGTCCTGGTCGAGGATCTCCTTGTCGGTCACGTACGACACCTGGTCGGCGGTCTGGGTCCGGTTCTGCAGCAGCACGGTGAGCCGCTGACGGTCGAACGGGAAGTCACGGAACTCCAGTGCGCTCTTGAACCGGTCGGCCACCCGGTAGAGGCGGTAGGTGTGCCCATTCTTGGTGACGTCGCGCAGCGGCTCCCCGAGCGTCAGATCGGGGCGGACCGCGTTGACGAACTGCACGTCGGCCGCGACGTGGTCGCCGGTGTACTTCAACCAGACGAAGAAGTCGACGAAGTAGGTGCCCGCCGCGGTGTCCAGTTCGCGGATCTCGTTGATGTTGATCCCGGTGGCCACGACCTGACGGCGGCTGAGGTACCGGTTCTTGACCGCGATGACGTTCCCGTCCGCCACATCGGCCCTCAGGGCTTCCTCGGTCAGCGGCTCGTGGATCGTGAACTGGGTCGGCGCCGAGACGAACCGGGCCCCGTCACTGGTCACTACGGACACCGCCATCTGCGCCGACCCGTTCGCGGTGAAGTACAGCGGCCCCAGTAGTGCCGGGAAGGAGTTCTTCTTGTCCTTCAACGACGCCATCGTGTCGCGCACCCGTTCGCGGTCCTGTCCGAGGTGGTCCTCACCGAAGTCGAGACCTCCGGCCCGCATCGCGTGCAGGCCGACGTTGACGGCCTGCCGGGCCGTCGCGGCCTGCCACTGCGGACGTTCCCCGTAGCGCCGCTCGTAGGCGTCGGCCCAGACTTGGGCGGTCCCGGACAGCGAGTCGTGGGCCATCGGCGTCCCCATGAACAGGTCCCCGGTGAGCGAGCCCGGCAGGCTCCGCTTCCGTTCGGCGTCGACCAGTGAGGCGTGGAAGGCCCGCGAGCTCAGCGCCGAGACACCGACGATGGGCGCCGTGACACCTGCCGAACGCAGCCCCTCGATCAGCTCCAGGCCGCTCTTCTTCTTGACGGCGAGCAGGATCGGCTCACGCGGGTCGTGTGTCCTGAGCTCGGTGACCGCGGCCTGGACCGACGCCGCGTGTGCTCCCGGGCCCATGGCGATCGGCAGATCGGCGGTCACGCGGCCGAACTCGCCGAACGACTCCAGGAACGTCTCCCGGCCGGACCGGCCGTCCTCGTCCTCCTCATGGACGACGGCCGCGGTGGCCGAACCCAGGACACGCGAGATGTAGACGGAGAGGAAGTCGCTCTGCGTCCGGTCGCCGAACATGCTGCGGAAGTACCAGTCGCTGCCGTCGGTGATCATCGACGCGCCCGCCGACGGGGTGATGGCCGGGATCCTGGCCCGCTGGTAGATCGGTGCCGCCGCGAGCGTGGTGTCGCTGCCGGCGTGCCCGATCACGTACATCACCTTGTTCTCGCGGACGATCCGCTGGGCGATGCCGACAGCCGCGGTCACGGTGTCCTCGTCGTCGTAAACGAGCAGTTCCACCGGGTGCCCGTGGACACCGCCCTCGGCGTTCACCGTGTCGAGGTGCATCCGTACCGCGCGTTCCATCTGCGACGCGGCCACCGCGTTGTCACCGGTCATCCCCGCCACGAGCGCCACGTGGACCGGCTCGCCCCGCTCGTCCCCCGACGCCGCCCACATCCCGAGCACCGAGAGCAGGACGGCCACGGCCACGCCCACCGCGACCCACCGCGTCTTTCGAGGGCGGCCGGGCACGGCCGTGGCCGTGGCGGGCGGCGGCGGGTCGATCAGGTCGGCGACTTCGGCGGGTGGCGTCGACGGCACGGCCGCCAGCGCCTTGCGGGCACGGGCGGTCGCCGCATCGACCTTGATCGCGTAGGCACGGTCGAGGCAGAACCGCCGCTCGCCGTCGTCGGTGACCAGCTCGGCGAGCCAGCGCCAGGCGGGCTCGTAGTCGTAATCGTTCGCGAGCGCGGCGCCCAGCAGTTCGCGGGCGCGCGCCGGATCCGACTCACCGAGTCTGGCCGCCTGATGGGTGAGCGTGGCCGCCGTGTCAGACCTCTCCGGCAAGGGACGAACCTCCGAGGCGTCGATTCACTGGTGAACGAACCGTAAACAGCCGCCGGTTACCCGATCGAGAAACCTGACACCTCGCGGCCGGCTAGCGCCGCAGAGCCACGATGGGCTGACTACGCATCGCCCGGAACGCCGGCACGAGACCGCCGTCGCGGCGGAGGCTCAACTCTGGTGCGACTTCGCGGTCGCCTCCGCGTTGCTCAGCAGGGCCCGATGTCTCCGCCAGGAACTTGGTCGCGATGCCCACCACCGGCTCGATGATCGCGTCGACACCCCATCCCGTATGAGCCCTCCCGTAGCCACCGGAATGTGCGTCACGAAGCCCGGCATGGCCACTCTGGAATTTCGATGACACATTCAGCGGGGCCTGGCATTTCATCGATATTTCATCGGCGCTCATTACCGTTCGTCATGGGAATTCGACAGTGGGGAGAAACCGATGAGAAGAGTCGGAGCGCGTTTGCTCGCGACCGCCGTCCTGTCCGTCATCACCCTGGCAAGCGCGGTCGCCGGTTCGGGGGCGGCGCAGGCGGCCGCCGCAAAGCCGGACGGCGCGTGCGGGCCGGTCATGTTCGTCGTGCCCGGATACCAGGACGGCGGCGCCCAGAAACTGCTGGACCCGGCGCTCGCGCCGGGTGGCGCCAACCCGGTGCGCATCCCGTACCCGAACGGCGCCGGGGACATCAACCTGTACGCCGACGTCGACGCGGGCGTCGCCAACCTCAGGACCGCTCTTTACAACCTCTACGTCACCTACGGCTGTGACCTCGACACCAAGGTGTACATCGTCGGGTTCAGCCTCGGCGCCCTCGTCGCGGGCACCGTGCTGGAGACCGAGCCGCCCGGACGGAACGTCCAGGGTGTGCTGTTCGCCGACGGTCGGCGGCAGCCCGTCGAGTCGAACTGGCCGGGCGACCCCGGCGGACTGATCGGGCACCTGCCCGTACCCGGCCCCGGCGGCGCCGGTTTCCGGCCGCTGGACTCGTTCCGGTATCCGACGCTGAGCCTGTGCAACGGCCCCAATTCGGGCGGTGGCGCGGATCTGATCTGCTTCGGCGGAACCAATCTGGACAGCTACTTCAACTCGCACCCGTTCTACAGTTTCGAGGTGGGCAACGAGCTGAACATTCACGGCGAAGGGCCGTACCCGAACAATCTGCGCAACCGCGTCATTCCGTAACCGGTCGCGGCGCGATCCACGCGGTCGCCGGTGTGCCGTCGGGGCTCGCCCTGCCGGCACACCGGCTCTGTCTCACCGCGGCGACCTCGGTCAGCGGTTTGTCCGAGCAGGGTTGCGAAGCGGGCCGAGATCGTGCCCGTGGGGGGGCAGGGCGGATCGAACCATCGAGCAACTCTCCGCACCGCCGGCTCCCTGACGCAACCCGATTCCGGTTCTCATGGTGGGCGGGGCGGTCGCCGCCACCTCGCTCCTTTCCGCGTGCAGCTGGAGCCGGCGTCGCGGGAAACAATTCTCCGGTGAAGAACGCGGCCTCCACCCGCCGAGGTGATCCGCGGTGACACGGGGAAGGCCGCGACCGCCAACTCCCGTTTCACGGACTCCTCTCACCTCGAGCGGAGCGCCTGTTTGGTGCGGTGATGGTGCACCAGGCCCGCCTCGACGGCCACCGATTCGAGCGACAGCGTGCTGCCGGACCGTAGGAGCCGCACCGCGCTGTCGAGGATGCGCTCACGCGAGTTGGTCACGTAAAACCTTACCAACCGGAAGGTCGGTTTCCGGCTTATGACGTCGCTCACGCACCCTTTGGGGCCGCGCGGAAGGGTTCCTTGGCGTGGGTGGCGTAATGGGCGGTGACGATCGCGCCCGACATGGCCAGGATCAGTCCCGCGACCGTGAAGGCGGCGAAGCCGTCACGGATACGGTCGTCGAGGAAGACCAGGCCGATGACCGAGGACAACGCCGTGTTCGTGGTGAACATGATCGCGTTGACCGCCGTCGCACCACCCTTCTGCAGCGCCAGTGCGAACGCCACCGCCGCCGCGAGGCCGTTGAGGACCATCCCCCACACGGCCGGTTCCACCAGCACCGCCCAGCCCGACGACGGAGCCGCGAAAGTGCGCGCCGACACACCGACCACGCTGAAGCCGACACCCGTCGCGAAACCCAGCACCTGCGCGGTCCACGGACGGTCGAACCGCCGGACATACCAAGCGATCGCCCCCACGACCAGCGCCATCGCGGGCAGAACCCACCGCCACGCCGCCGGAAGCACCTTCGCCGGACCCGGCTGCGCCGACATTCCCAGCAGCACCAGGCCCACCGCCCCGACACCGAGCGCCACCCAGCCTCCCGCCGCCAACCGGGTGCCCATGGACGCCGAAATGGCGGCCGTCACCCCGATACTGAACGCCAGCACCGACTGCACGAGGAACAGCGGCAGCCGATGCAACGCCGCCGCCGCACAGGCGAACCCGACCAGGTCGACGCCGATACCCAGGAAGTAGATCCACTGCCGTCGCAGGCGCACCAGGTCCAGCGCACTACCACCAAAGGCGCCGGCGCGGCGGACACCGACCGACTCCAGCACCGAGCCACTACCCGAGGCCAACGCCGCCAGCAACGCGAGCACATATCCGACGATCACCCCCGCAGTCTGTCAGCCACACCCCGGCACACAGACCGGCAGAGGGGCGCACGGACCGCGCGGGCGCCGGTCGCCCTCGTCCAAAGTGGACTGGGCCGGACGCGCCGCACCCGGACGACGACATCGAGTTACCGGATCGCCTGATTCACGGTGCCGCGACGGTCTCCTCGGCGTCAGGTGGAGAGGACCTCGGCCGCCTGCTCCGCGCGAGCAGGCGGCCGAGGTCTCCGGTCACCAGGTCACGGTGAACTCGGCGGTGGCCCCACCGCCGGTTTTGGTCAGCCGCGCGATTCTGCTCCGTCGTTCCGGAGACGGGTCTTCCCCCGGGAGCGGACTCGCGTCGGTGATGTAGTTCCATGCGGCCCACCAAGAGCCGTCCGGCGCCTGGAACGCGTTGAACGCGCCGGGCCCTCGCTTGTTACCCGGCAGGTTCTTCTTGTGGTACTTGTCCGGCAGGCCCGGCCGGAACCGCGGTTCGCCGTCCGGGTCGGGCTCGTAGGAGAAGTACGCGCGCTGCTCGGACATCGGCGTGCACCGGTTGTCGGTCAACGCCGTACCGCAGTAGGCGACGCCGGTGGCGTAGCGGTTCGCGTACCAGTTGTTCCCCGAATAGAAGAGGTACCACTCCCCGTCGATGCGGACGGCGTTGGGATTCTCGATCGTGAGGACGTCGTCCGGCGGGCTGTTGTGCCACGTCCACTCGAGATTCGCGTTGTCGAGGAGCTTCTTCGCATCGGCTTCCGACAACCGCCGCACGTGGCGGGAGCGGTCGAAGTCCAGTTTGGCGGCACCCAGGGCGGTGACCCGGTCCCGCGTCCACGCCCCGTTGCGCAGGGTCAGCCAGACCTCACCCTGTCCCCTGCTCACGTCGGCGTCGATCGCCCACCCGCGCTCCGGGCAGAACAGCGGATCGGCATTGGCGAGGAACTCGCCCGTGGCGCGTAACGACGTCGCGTAGCCGATGCAGTGCTTCGCCTGGCCGGCGGGCTCGGGGCCGGGTAGTGCCGCGCTGTAGAACACGTAGTAGACGACCCTGCCGTCCTCCTGACGCGCGAGCATCGCCGGTGTCCACAGTGGAGAGTCCGGCCTTGCCCAGTAACCGGCGGGGAACGTGACACCGTCCCACGCGTCGCCGTCGATCGCACCGCGGCGCTGGAAGGCCCCCTTGCCGAACTCGACCATCGCGTAGGGCAGCTTGACGCCGGGGATGCTCGCACCGATCGCCAGGTAGGTGTTCGTCTCCGGCACTCGCATCAGATCCGCCGCCGGGAATCGGAAGTCCAGTGACTCGTCGCGCGGCCCGGCTTCGGCCGGGGCCGCCGTCGCGCTCGGTACGGCCGCCAGCAGGGCCGCGACGACCGCGACGGTGAACAGGGCGCGCCTCATCGGGTCACCGTCACACGGACACGGACAGGGCGGTGATCGCTTCCGTAGCCGGGGAGGGCATCGGTCTCGGATCCGGTCGAGTCCTTCTTCGCCCACACGTGATCGATGGACTTGGTGTCATGGCTCGGAGCGCTGGAGGGTTCGGCCACGCGCCGCAGCCCCGCCATCAGATCCGAGCGCGGTTCGGCGTTGAAGTCACCCATGAGCACCGGCTCGGCCGCGCGAGAGGAGAACCAGTCCGCGCTTTCGCGGACCTGCCGGTTGTGCAGTTCGCGGTTGAGGTCGAACCGCTGCGCGGACGGGGTGAGGTGCACGACGCCGACGACCCACTCGAAGCCCGCTCCTCCGACCCGTACCCAGTTGACGTACTTCGGCGGTACCCAGCAGCCACAGTCACCGGGCTCCGCGGGCCCGGTACCAGGTGTGGCGGGGTCCACTTTGGACGCGGGCGAGATCTCGCGCGCGCCATGGCCGGCGATGGTCAGGTTTCCGCGCACGAGGATGGCGTTGTGCTTGACCGCTCGGCGGTCGGCCTCGTAAATGGCGACATACCCTGTCGCGGCCGCCGCCTCCTTCACCACGTCCTCGCGGTCGGCGACCTCCTGCAGGCCGAGGACGGCGGGGCGTTCGGTCTCGATGAGACGGACGAGGTCGGCCTTGAGACCACTCGCGTCTCCCGCGTTGTACGTGACGACCTTGATCGTACGGTCGACCGCCGTCTCGGCGGCCGCCGCGCCGGGCACCGCGACGAGAGCTACGAGAGGCGCGAAAAGCGCCAAGGCGAAGACCTTGCGTCGCGGCTTCGAACGTGCCGACGGCTTACCGATTTCCATGGGTTCCCTCCAGCTGTCGATGTCGGAGGGAATCGGAACACCGGCGATCCGCGAGGGCAACGCTCTTCGCGATCCCGTCATTTTCCGGAAAGATTCGCGGCGGCCGTGGCTATCCGGATTTCCCGGGGATGTCCGTGGCGGCGGCTTTCGCGGTGAGCTGGATTTCGACCCGCCGGAGAACCGAGGTGACGGCGTCGACTTCGTCCGGATCGGACACGATCCCGTCGAGCAGCCCGCTCCAGATCTCGCGGAGCTGCCGCAGGTTCTCGTGGGCGCGGGCGGTGGGGTAGAGACGGATTCGCCGGGCGTCGTCCTGATCGGTTTCGCGGTGCACGAGACCCTTCTTCTCCAGTCCTCGCACCGCCCTGCTGAAGTTGCTGGAGATCAGCTGGGTGGCCTCCGCCGCGGCGCGCGCCGACGTGCCAGGGTTCCGGTCGATGAACCGCATCACGGCGCTCTCCAGCGGCGTCCACGACTCGGAAGCGAACTCCCTGTTCGCGAACTCCTTGGACGCGTGGATCTGACGGCCCACCGCCAGGATCAGGTCGGCGAGTTCGAACAGCCGCGACGTTTGCTCCTCGTCCACCAGGCAATGGTACATTTCCTGTCAGTTGATAGCTATCATCTGATAGGAGAACTGGTGGACGCTTCGTCCCGCGACACCATCCCGGTCCCCTTGCTCCTCGTGCTCGCCCTGCTGGCCAGCGTCGCCCCGTTCGGCATCGACCTCTACCTGTCGGCGTTCCCGCGGATGGCCGTGGACCTGGGGACCAGCGACACGGCGATCCAACTGACCCTCACGACGTTCCTGCTCGGACTCGCGGCGGGGCAACTGATCTTCGGCCCCGTATCCGACCGCTGGGGCAGGCGAGGACCGCTACTCGTCGGCTCGGCGGTGTTCGTCGTCGCGAGCGTCCTCGCGGTGATCGCACCCACGATCGCCGTTCTGCTGGCGGCGCGACTCCTGCAGGGACTGAGCGCCGCGGCGGGTATGGTCATCGGCCGCGCGGTCATCGCCGACCTGGCCACCGGCCGCGCCGCCGCCCGCGCGTTCAGCCTGATGATGATCGTCGGCGGGGTGGCGCCGGTGGTCGCGCCGCTGCTGGGCAGCCTGCTGATCGAAGCGATCCACTGGCGCGGAATCCTCGGTGTCCTGGCGGGGCTGGCCGTCGCGATGCTCGCCGGGTCCGCGGTGATGGTGCGAGAGAGCCTTCCGAAGGAAAGAAGAGGGCGCTCTGATAGTGGCGGGCTCCGAGCACTGCGTAGTCGTGCGTACCTGTCCGCCACGGTCACGCTCGTCTTTTCCTTCGCCGTGCTGATGGCCTACATCTCGGCGTCACCTTTCCTGTATCAGACGGTCATCGGCATGAGCGCCGTCGGCTACGGGCTGATGTTCGCACTCAACGCACTCGGCCTGGTGCTGAGCAGCGCGGCGGCGGCGCGGTCACTGCGGCGCACCGAACCGCGCCGCGTCCTCACCGTCGGCGTCAGCTGGCTCGCCGGTGCTTCGGCCGTGTTGCTCGTCATGTCACTGCTGCCGATCAGCGTCGCTTGGCTGCCTGTACCGATCTTCTTCGCGGTCTCGTCGTTGGGATTCATCCTCGGACCCGCCACCGCGATCGCCCTGGACGCGGTGCCCGGAGCAGCGGGAACCGGATCGGCCGTACTGGGCGCGGCGCAGTTCGGACTCGCGGCCGTCGTCTCACCGCTCGTCGGCATGGGCGACGGACATACCGCGATGGCGGTCACCATCGCCGTACTCGCCGCCATCGCGGCGGTCTCCTGCCTGGTCTTTCCCTGCCCCTCGCCTGCCCGCGAAGAGGAATTCGCCGGTCGAGCCGAACTGAACGCGACACAAGGATGACGAGAACGACAACGACACTGACAGGCGCCCTCGCCACCCCTTCCGCCTACGCTCGCGACGAGAGCCTCGCCTTCAAAGATCTCGGCGACCACCAGGAACGGCCGCGGGACCTGGGCGCCGACCGGATCGTTCAGATCAGCATCGCCGAAATCCGCTCGAGCACAGCCACCGCTACTCGGTCTCCTGAACGAACGGGCCACCCTCACCGTCTTGGTCGCGAAGAAACACGCGCCTGGCGATTTCCGCGTCCAGCGGACTCATCTCTTCGCTCACCGGTTCCGCTGGCCGCCACCACCGGAAGCCCAGTGCCTCGTCGTTCACAACGAGCCGAGGCACCACCTGGAGCTCACCCCGGTAGACGGCCAGCAGTTCCCGACGCGCCGGCTCCACGAGAGCGAACTCGGCAACCGCTACGAAGGTCAAGTCGACCCCGTCGATGCCTGTCTCCTCGCGTAGTTCCCGCACAGCGGCTTGACGCGGGGCCTCTCCGGGCTCTCGCATGCCGCCCGGCAGTTCCCACTGCCTGCGCCGGCTGTCGAACATCGTCAGGACAGAGCCCGCGTGAACGACAACGACCAGCGACGCGGGCATGACCGCCCGCTCGGCAGAGACCGCCAACGCCTCTTCCCCGAGGAAACGAACGCCGAGCAAGACATTGCCGGCACGATCACGAATCGGAAGCGTGGTCATCCCCCCATCCAACGCTCTCGCGACCGCCGTAGATCGTGCGCGGCGACTTCCCAACGGGCCGCTGTCGGCTCGCCCGAACGCTGCTCATCCGAAGAATGCGCGGAGCGCTGCGGCGAGGTCGGCGGGGTTGTCCTCGGCCATGTGGTGGCCGGAATCGACGGCATGCCCGCGGACGTCCCCGGCCCACTCCTGCCAGACGGTGACCGGACTACCGTAGAGGTCTTCGAGGTCGTCGCGGCTGGACCACAGCACGAGGACGGGGCAGGTGATCTTGTTCCCGGCCGCTTTGTCTGCGTCATCGGCGTCGCGGTCAGGACCGAGGCCCGCGCGGTAGTCCTCGAGCATCGCGTGGACGGTCTCGGGATCGTGGATCGCGCGCAGGAAGTCGGCGTGGTTCTCGGCACCCATCGCTTCGGGATCGCCGCCGTACCAGGCGTCCGGATCCGCGTTGATCACCCGCTCAGCGGGTTTCGCGAGCTGGCCGAAGAAGAACCAATGCCACCAGGCCTGAGCGAAGGCCGCATCGGCGCGGGAAAGGTGCTCGCCGATGGGGAGGCCGTCGAGAACTGCGAGTTTCGTGACGGCCTCGGCATGGTCCAGGGCGAGCCGGTAGGCGACCGAGCTGCCCCGGTCGTGGCCTGCGACGGCGAACCGTTCGTGGCCGAGGTGCCGCATGAGCGCGACGATGTGCCGGGCCATCGCGCGTTTGGAGTGGGCGGAGTGGTCTTCGGTGGTCTCGGGTTTCGAGGACTGGCCGTAGCCGGGGAGATCCGGGCAGACGACGGTGAAGACGTCCGCGAGCCGGGGAGCGACGTCGTACCAGGTGGTGTGGGTGCGGGGGTGACCGTGCAGGAGAACGAGAGGCGGCCCTGACCCGCCGTGGCGGACCCTGAGGGTCACGTCGCCGACATCGACGTTTTCGAGCTCGAACCCTTCGAACATCGCTCTTTGTCCCCTTCGCTAGCGCTGTCAGCTCCGGCAAGTCTGCAACGGGAAGTCCCCGCCGCGCAGTCCGAGTGCGGAAGAACCTCGTTCAGGTCGCGGAAGTTCTTCCGTGGCGAGTGGGCCTTCGACTCGGAGTGGTCGCCCCCACGTGTGACTCGCAGCTACAACGCGCGTGGAAGATCGGTTACCGGGGTATCACCAGGCAGTCGGAACAGTCGAGAAAGGACCTGACGCCATGCGGACACCCCGCCCTCGTGGTCCGGTCAGCACCACCCTGCTGGCCCATCTCACCCGCCCGCCACACGCGTTGCCACCCGCCGTGGAACACGCCGCGCGGCAATCGCGTACTGGGGACGCGGGGGCGGCTCTGGGTGAGGAAGATCTGCAGCTGAGTCTGTGGGTCTGCTACGAGCTGAGCTATCGCGGTTTCGACGACGTCGACCACGCGTGGGAAACCGAACCCTCGCTACTGGCGCTGCGCCGTGTCCTCGAGCGCCGGTTGCTGGCGGCGTTGGAGCACGTCACGGCGGACGCGCCTCGGGAACGGGTCGCGCCCGAGGCGGTCCCGGCGGCGCTCACCGCTCTCATCGACGCCGACAACGGCCCGCCGCTGGCGACGTATCTGCAGCGTGAGGCCACGGCCGAGCAGTTCGGCGAGTTCGTCGCGCATCGCTCGATCTACCACCTCAAGGAGGCCGATCCGCATAGCTGGGCGATCCCGCGCGTCGGCGGGCGGGCGAAAGCGGCGCTGGTGGAGATCCAGGCCGACGAGTATGGCGGCGGCCGGTTCGAGCGAATGCATTCCCAGTTGTTCGGTTCGATGATGCGCGACCTCGGGCTCGACGACACCTACGGCGCGTTTCTCGACCAGGTGCCCGGGGTGACACTGGCCGTGAGCAACACGATGTCGCTGTTCGGCCTGCACCGCCGCTGGACACCGGCGCTGCTGGGTCATCTGGCGGTGTTCGAGATGACCTCGTCGTTGCCGAACCGCCGCTACGGCAACGGCCTGCGCCGTTTGGGCTACGACGCCGCGACCACGTTGTTCTACGACGAGCACGTCGAGGCCGACGCGGTGCACGAACAGATCGCAGCCCACGATCTGTGTGGCGGCTACGCGGCCGACTACCCCTCCACCACCGGCGACCTCCTCTTCGGCGCCGCGTGCGCGCTGGCCGTGGACAACGCCATGGCCGAGCATGTGCTCACCAGCTGGCAAGCCGGGCACAGCTCCTTGCGCACGCAGGCCTGGGCGCCGTCCGACGCCGCCTGACCCCCGCACCCGCGCCGCGCCGCCGGATGTTCGTGACGACGCCGTACGGATCAGCCGGCGTCGGGGCGCAGCGGGTCGCGGGTGGGGCCGCTGGCGGCCTGGAACTTCGCGACCTTGTGGGTGCCGTCGCAGAAAGGCTTGATCGCCGAGCGGCCGCACCGGCACAACGCGATGGTGTCCCGGCCCGCTTCGATCACTTCCCCGGCCTGGGTGCGCAACGCGACCGTTCCGCGCACCAGCAATGGGCCGTTCACACACGGAGTGATCGTCACCATGTCACCGTCCCACCCGCCCGGCTCGTCATCGCGCTGCCGCTGCTCCTCGTGAGAATCCATGACCAATGTCTACCCCCGCGGGGGTAGACCCACACCCTGCCGGGTCCTCCTGCTCGGTGAGCAACCGTACGGCCTCAGCACCCGTCTGCCGCGCCGGCTCCGGCCCACCCGGCTTAGTACGATCCCTCAGGATCCGACGGCCGGGGCCTGAGGGATACGTCACCGCCGACAGGTCCACCGGCACCGCCCCGGCCATCCGTAGTGCCGGACCGAGCAGATTCCGTAGCGCCTGGGCGTCGATACCCCCGGCGGTACGTGGTCGATCGACGACGACGTCACTGCGCCTTGCCGAGTTCAGACTGGTCAGCACTGTTCGCTGCGGGCAGCGCATCACATACCGGGCGACCGCCGACCACCGGCGCGTCGCAGGTGGTAGCCCGCTGCCGCCGTCGATGACCACTACCTGCGCGGAATCGCTTATTCGGCGGGAACCTTGGCGGTCCAGCGTTTGCGCAGCCACAGGCTGACGTAGACCAGGGCGACCAGCACGGGCACTTCGATCAGGGGCCCGACGACCCCGGCGAGGGCTTGCCCCGAGGTGACGCCGAAGACGCCGATGGCGACGGCGATCGCGAGTTCGAAGTTGTTGCCCGCGGCGGTGAACGCCAGCGTCGTGGTGCGCTCGTACGACAGACCGGAAGCTTTGCCCAGCGCATAGCCACCGATCCACATGATCGCGAAGTAGACCAGCAGTGGCAGTGCGATCCGGGCGACGTCGAGCGGGCGGGAGGTGATGTTGTCGCCTTGCAGGGCGAAGAGGATCACGATGGTGAACAGCAGACCGTAGAGGGCGATCGGGCCGATCTTCGGCAGGAACTGCCCCTCGTACCAGTCGCGGCCCTTGCTGCGCTCGCCGATGCGGCGCGAGAGATAACCGGCGGCGAGCGGGATACCGAGGAAGATGATCACGCTGAGCGCGATCTCCCACGGCGAGAAGTCCAGCGTCGTCGCGTCCAGCCCCAGCCAACCGGGCAGCAGGTCGAGGTAGAACCAGCCGAGCACGCCGAACATGATCACCTGGAAGACCGAGTTCAGCGCGACCAGCACCGCCGCAGCCTCACGGTCACCGCAGGCCAGGTCGTTCCAGATGATCACCATCGCGATACAGCGCGCGAGACCGACGATGATCAGCCCGGTCCGGTACTCCGGCAGGTCCGGCAGCATCAGCCACGCCAATGCGAACATCAAGGCCGGGCCGAGAATCCAGTTGAGCACCAAGGAAAGCACCATCGTGCGCTTGTCCTTGGTCACCGTGTCGAGCTTGTCGTAGCGGACCTTCGCCAGCACCGGATACATCATCAGCAACAGCCCGAGCGCGATCGGCAGGGACACCTGCCCGATCTTCACCGCGTCCAGCACACCCTGCAGACCGGGAATCACGCTGCCCAGCAGAAGCCCGGCCCCCATCGCGACGATGATCCAGACGGGAAGGAAGCGGTCCAGAAAGGACAGTTTGGGCAGGACGTCGGCGTCGGCCGGGCCACCGGCCTTGTCGGCGGTGTGAGTCACGGTGCTGGTTCTCCTGAGTCTCGCGAAGGGAAGTCGAGGGGTTAGGCGTCGAGGATTTCGGCGACCAGGCCGCGGACGCGGCGGTCGATCTCGTCGCGGATCGGCCGGACGGCGTCCACGCCTTGTCCGGCCGGGTCTTCCAGGGGCCAGTCGAGGTAGCGCTTGCCGGGGAACACCGGGCAGGTGTCACCACAGCCCATGGTGATCACCACGTCCGAGGCTTCGACGTCCTCGGTGGACAGCTTGCTGGGCACCTCGGCCGTGATGTCCAGTCCCCATTCCGCGAGCGCCGCGGCGGCGGCTGGGTTCACCTTCTCGGCGGGCTCCGAGCCCGCGGACCGGACGGTGATGCGGCCGAGCGAGTAGTGCTGCACCAGCGCGGCGGCCATCTGCGACCGGCCCGCGTTGTGGACGCAGACGAACAGCACTTCAGGCGTGCGGGTCATGCCCGGTTCCTTTCTCTGGAGGGGTCAGTCGGCGAGTTCGTCGAGCAGGTGCCGGACGTGGCGGCCGATGTCGTCCCAAGTCCCGCGGACAGCTCCTCACGAGCCGCTGGATCGACTTCTATCAATGCAATTGAAGAGCGTGCATCGAGCTTTGTCAATTCAGCCGGTACGATGGACTCCGACAGCACCTGGCGCGAAGGAGTGCACGTGGCGAGCGAGAAGAGTCGCACCCGGAAACCGGTCGCCGTCACGCTGCTCATGGCCGAACCCGCCGCGGTCGTCGACCCGGCCGACGCCCAGGCAGCCGCGAAGCTGTTCAAAGCCCTGTCGGACCCCGTACGGATTCGTTTGCTCTCGATGGTGCGCTACTCCCCTGGCGGCGAGGCCTGCTTCTGCGACCTCGCCGAAGAGTTCGACATGCCACAGCCATCGTTGAGCCATCACCTGCGCGTCCTCGTCACCGCGGGTATCCTCGAACGGGAACGGCGCGGGACGTGGAGCTGGTACAGGATCGTCGCCTCACCGCTGGAAACACTGGAGAGCCTGCTGCGCTCCGGTGGACCGCTGGCCGACCGGCCCGCCCGGCTCACGGAAAATATCCGCCCCTCACGGTGCTGACATCCAGAACAGCGGATACCGTCCGGCGCACAACACTTCGACTTCCACTTCGGGCAGTTCACCCTGCCCGGATCTCGGCAGTGACTTCTCCGGGCACCGAAGCATCTTCCCGCCGATCAACGGTCATCACCGATGAGATGTCGCCTAGAACGTTGGTTCGGTGGCGATGACCGGTCCCGCATGATCGCACAGCCTCAGGGGCCGCCACGCCGGTCATCGCGGCACCGCCCGGCCACCTCCGGTGACGTCGCTCAGTTCCTTCGCCTGCCCGCCTTGGGGAGTGCGCAGGGTGGCCATGGTCAGGAGGCCACCGGCGATCGCGATCCCCGCCGCGCCGAGGAACGCGGCCGAGTACCCGCCGGCCAGCGCGACCGGGTCACCGGCCTGTCCAGCGCCGAACGACACACCGACCGCGGTCATCGCGGCGAGACCGAGTGCCGATCCGATCTGGTACGAGGTGTTCACGATTCCTGACGCGAGTCCGCCTTCCTCCGGTTTCGCGCTGGAAATGGCGGTGCCGAGCGACGGGATGAACGCGAGCGCCTGACCGAGTGCCGCGATCAGTGAGGCAGGCAGGACGTCGACGACGAAGTTGCCTGTCGGACTGACGAACGACAGCCACCCCAGCCCCGCGGCGAGCGCCCACAGACCACCGATGATCATCTTCTTCGGCCCGAACCGGCCGATGAGCCGGGGCGCGACGGCGACCATCAGCACGACGATCAACACGGTCATCGGCAGCAACGCGGCGCCACTGGCGAAGGCCCCGTATCCCAGGACCTGCTGCAGGTACAGGTTGAGGAAGTACCACATCGGGATCCACGCCGCGCCGAGCAGGAACTGGGCGAGGTTCGCGCCGCCGAGGTTCGGCGTCCGGAAAATGCCCAGCCGTACCAACGGGACCTCACGCCCGCGCTGGATCGCCACGAACACCGCGAGCAGGGCGATGCCTCCCGTCAACGCGCCCCAGGTACCCGCCGAGCCCCAGCCCGCTTCCGGCGCGCGGACGACGCCGAACACGGTCAGGCCGAGGCCCGCAGTCGCCGCGACGGCGCCGGCGAGGTCGACCGAACCACGCCGGGCGGGCGCGGAAGGCATCAGCTTCCCGGTGGCCAGCACCGCGACCAGCGAAATCGGGACGTAGAGCCAGAAGATCCACGGCCAGGACAGCCATTCGGTGATCACGCCGCCGAGGAACACCCCGGCGGTACCACCGGCGGGAGCGGCCGCGCCATAGAGCGCGAGTGCCTTGGTCAGCTCACGCGGACGCGCGCCGAACAGCATCATCAGCAGGGTCAGTGCGGACGGCGCGATCAGGGCCGCTCCCGCCCCCTGCAGGACTCGGCCGAGCAGTTCGACCCACGCGGTGCCCGCCACCGCGGCGACCACGGAACCGCCGAGGGTGACGACCCATCCGGCGGTGAACGTCTTCCGCGCGCCGAACAGGTCCGAGAGGCGCCCGCCGAGCAGCAGCAGCCCGGCGAGCGCGATGACATAGGCGTTGAACACCCACGACAGGTCGCCAGGTGAGAACCCGAGGTCCTGCCGCATCGCGGGCAGTGCGACGCCGATGATCGAGGTGTCCATGATGACCATGAACTGGGCCAACGCGATGAGTCCCAGCGCCCACCACCGTCGTGGGTCCGGGATTGTCTCCGCCATGACAGGTGTCCTTTCAGGATTCCATTACCCCTAGGGGGTATTTCGGAGTTGAAGGTAGACCGGTTCGCATCGCCGCACAAGTACCCTGTGGGGGTATCAACGTCGTGACCGTCACAGGCGGCGTTTTCTCGCAAACCCGTTGCACGGCAAAGAGTCCTCACGTACCTCGAGCACGCGGACATCGGCACGGCCACGGGTGGATCCGACGCCGCGAACAGGCTTGCCGAATCAACCCACTGAGGACAGTCGATTCGGGCGGCGTTCTGGGCACAGCGATGAGGCGCCCGCGCGGCACCGAGTGGTGCCGCGCGAGCGCCTGGGGAAACGATCAGCTCGCGGTGCTGCGGAATCCTTTGAGCCGCAGGCTGTTCGTGACCACGAAGACCGAGCTGAAGGCCATCGCGGCGCCGGCGATCATCGGGTTGAGCAGCCCAGCCGCCGCCAGTGGCAGCGCCGCGACGTTGTAGGCGAAGGCCCAGAAAAGATTGCCCTTGATGGTGCGCAGGGTCCGCCGGGAAAGCCGGATCGCGTCCACCGCGGCCCGCAGATCGCCGCGGACGAGGGTGAGATCCGACGCCTCGATGGCGACGTCGGTGCCGGTGCCCATCGCCAGGCCGAGGTCGGCCTGTGCCAGCGCGGCCGCGTCGTTGACGCCGTCGCCGACCATCGCGACCACCTTGCCCTCGGCCTGCAGCCGCTTGACCACGTCGACCTTGTCCTTGGGCAAGACCTCCGCGATCACCTCGGTGATCCCCACCTCCGCCGCCACCGCGCGGGCCACGGCCTCGTTGTCCCCGGTGAGCAGGACCGGGGTCAGGCCGAGCGCCCGCAGCTGCGTGATGGCCTCGGCGGAAGTCGGCTTGACCGTGTCGGCGACGACGAGAACAGCACGGGCCTTCCCGTCCCAGCCGACGACGATCGCGGTACGACCGTCCTTCTCCTCGGCGGCCTTCGCCTCGGCGAGGTCTTGCGGCAGGTGGTGCGCCCACTCTTCCAGCAGCGCACTGCGCCCGGCCAGCACCGCCTTGCCATCGACGATCCCTTGCACACCAAGGCCTTCGACATTGGCGAACTCCTCGACAGCGGGCAGCTCGCCCACCCGCTCACGTGCCGCCCTGGCGACAGCCTGTGCGATCGGGTGTTCGGAAGCGTTCTCCAGCGCGCCGGCCAGTCGCAGTGTCGTCTCCTCGTCGGCGCCTTCGGCGACATGGACCGCCACCAGCGACATCTGCCCCGTGGTCACCGTGCCGGTCTTGTCGAGGACGACCGTGTCGACCGACCGGGTGGACTCCAGCACTTCCGGTCCCTTGATCAGGATCCCGAGCTGCGCGCCCCGCCCGGTGCCCACGAGCAACGCGGTCGGAGTCGCCAGACCCAACGCGCACGGGCAGGCGATGATCAGCACGGCCACCGCCGCGGTGAACGCGGCCGACGCCGTGCCACCCGCACCCAGCCAAAACGCCAGGGTGCCGACGGCGAGCGCGATCACGATCGGCACGAAGACGCCCGAGACCCGGTCGGCAAGCCGCTGGACCTGAGCCTTTCCGGTCTGCGCGTCCTCCACCAGCTGCGCCATCCGCGCCAGCTGCGTATCCGCGCCGACCCGCGTCGCACGGACGACGAGCCGTCCGCCCGCGTTGACCGTCGCACCGACCACGGCGTCACCGGGTCCGACCTCGACCGGGACGCTCTCGCCGGTCAGCATGCTCGCGTCGACGGCGGAACCGCCTTCGGCGATGACGCCGTCGGTCGCGATCTTCTCCCCTGGCCGGGCCACGAACCGGTCACCCACGACCAGCTGGTCGACGGGGATACGTTCTTCCTTGCCGTTCCGGAGGACCGCGACGTCCTTCGCGCCCAACTCCAGCAACGCGCGCAGCGCGGCACCGGCCCGGCGCTTGGACCGCGCCTCGAAGTACCGCCCGGCGAGGATGAAGGTCGTGACTCCGGCGGCGACCTCGAGGTAGATGTTGCCGTCACCGGCCATCCGCCGCACAGTCAACTCGAAGGCGTGCGTCATCCCCGGCGTTCCCGCACCGCCGAACAGCAAGGCGTACAACGACCACAGGAACGCCGCCAGTGTGCCCATCGAGATCAGCGTGTCCATTGTGGCCGCACCGTGGCGCAGATTCGCCAACGCCGCCTTGTGGAACGGCCACGCCGCCCACACCAGCACCGGCGCGGCCAACGTCAAGGAGATCCACTGCCAGTAGGTGAACTGGAGCGCGGGTACCATCGCCAGCAGGATCACCGGCACCGACAGCACCGTCGAACCGATCAGCCGCCGCCGCAACGGCGCGATCGGATCGGCCTCTTCACGAGAGTCGTCCGGGCCGGTCGTCTTCGCCGGGGCTGGCACGGCGGCCGAGTAGCCTGCCGCCTCCACCTGCTCGATCAACCGCTGCGGCTCGACGTCGACCGGGTAGGTGATCTTGGCCTTTTCGGTGGCGTAGTTGACGGTCGCGGTGACGCCGTCGAGTTTGTTCAGCTTCTTCTCGATGCGCATGGCACAGGACGCGCAGGTCATCCCAGTGATCGCGAGTTCGAGTTCGGTTGTCCGGGTCTGGTCCACGTCGGCTGTCATCGTGCTCACTCCCTTCGAACTTCCGCGGTCAGCCGTGTCCGCCGTGACCGTCATCGGCCGCCGGGGGTGGGGCTTGGTTCGGGGTCGCCGAGGGAGCCGGGGTCGCAACGGGCGTGCCCGTGGTGGCGACGGTGAACTCCGCGGTGCGGACCTTCCCCCGGTGCCGGAAGTCCAGGAACAGGCGATACGTCCCTGCTGAGGGGACTTCGGCGAAGAAGGTCACCGTGGGACCGGGTGCGGTGCGGCCGTCACCGGGCTCACCGTCCGGGTGGACGTGCAGGTAGGCGAGGTCGCCACCGCGCAGCGCCACCAAGTGTCCGTAGGCGCCCAGATACGGCTGGAGATCGGTCACGTCGCGGCCGTCCTTGGTCACCGTCAAGGTCACCTTCGACGACTTGCCCGGGGTCAGTTCACCGTCCAGGTGGATCTGGTAGCCATCGACGTCCGCGACGCGCGACGGCTGATACTCGACGGGCTTGAACTCCCCTGCCACGGCCACGTCCACACCCAGCGTCGTGGCTGAGCCGCCCGTCGGCTTGAAATCGGCGAAGACCCGGTAGCTGCCTGCCTGAGGCAGTGCCAGCGGAACACTCCACACGCCGTCGGACGCGAGTTCGGGATGCACGTGCTGGAAACCGGCCGTGTCGCGGCGGACGACGATGAGGTGCATCCGCTTCTCGTGTTCGACGTCGTAGCCGGTGATCGGCATGCCGTCGGGTCCGAGGACCTTGAAGGAGAAGGGTTGATCGGTCCCCGGCGTGAGCGTCGTGATGGTGGGCGTGAGGGTGTAGCCGCCCCTGGACGACGCGAGCCCGCCGGGCTCGTCGCTCTGCGCCGCCTCCGCGACGGTGCCGCTGTGAGCGTCCCCGTGCCCGGCGTCCTCGCCACCGGGCAGGCCGGCAGCGCCGGCGAAAGGACCGACAGCGGTGCCTGCGGCCCAGGCGCCACCGGCGACCAGGGCAAGCGCCACACCGTAGGCGGAGAGCTTCGCTGCTGTGTTCATCGTGAAGTCCTTAGTGCAGGGTGGTCCCCGCGTTCGGGAGCGAACCGTGAATCAGGCGGTCAGCTCGTATCCGGCTTCTTCGACGGCCGCACGCACATCCGCGACCTCGGGTTCCTGAGAGCTGGTCACGGTCACCGCACCGGTGGGCAGATCCACCCGGACGGTGGTGACACCCTCGACCTTGCCGACCTCTTCGGTGACCGAGCTGACGCAGTGGCCGCAGGTCATGCCGGTGACGGTGTAGGTGGTCTCGCGCATCGTGGTTCTCCTCCGATTTCGTTGCACTGCTTCAAGAACGGACAAGGCGGGCGATGACGTCGCTCGCCTCCTGGATCTTCTCGTCGGCCCCGTCGCCACCCTTGGCGATGGCGTCGGACACGCAGTGCCCGAGATGTTCGTCCATCAACCCCAGCGACACCGACTGCAGCGCCTTCGTGGCCGCCGAAACCTGCGTCAGGATGTCGATGCAGTACTTGTCCTCTTCGACCATCCGCTGCAGGCCCCGAAGCTGTCCTTCGACCCGCCGCAGCCGGGTCAGGTATTCGTCTCTGCCTCGCGTGTATCCGTACATCCTCTGTCCTCCTGACCCTGACGTTACATACCCTAGGGGGGTAGGGCAACCCGCGTACCCCGGTGACGTATGCCACGCTCGGCTTCCCCGACCGCCACCTTCGACGCACCGCCTCCCAGCGGGCATGATCGAGGCGTACGCGGAATCGGGACTCGAGGAGTGAGCGTGGTTGAGCACAGCGCCGGCAGGCAAAGTCAGCTCAAGCGTCTACGACGCGTCGAAGGACAGGTCCGCGGACTGCAGAAAATGCTCGAAGAGGACCAGTACTGCATCGACGTCCTCACTCAGGTCTCCGCGGCGACCCGGGCCCTGCAGTCGTTCTCCCTCGAACTCCTCGAACAGCACCTGGCGAGCTGCGTGATCGACGCAGCCGCGAAAGGCGGCCCCGAGGCGGACAGGAAGATCCGAGAAGCCTCCGAAGCGATCGCGCGACTGGTGCGCTCCTAACGGTCGCGCAGGTCCGGCGACGGGGACTTCGTCAGCACGAGCGCGGGTTCCAGGAAGGAAAGCGAGTCGGCGAGGAGACCACAGCGTGGAGCGTGCGAGACAACAAGGAACGAGCTCGAATCCTCGATCAGGCAGTCCGGCAGCTGGAACAGAAATGAGAGGAAACTTCATCCTGCCAAGAGATCGACGAGGACCAAGTCGTTGATACCAAGGTCGTCTCTCTCACATCGTTCGCCGGGCGGCCCATCACCCCGCAAAGTGACAGTTGATACGTAGTCCGGGGCCGGCCGCCCACGAGTCGCACACCTGCACCTTCGACAGGAAAGTTCCGCACGGGGCGCACAGGGCCCCCGCATCCGTTACATGCGCCACTCGGCGAGCGAATCCCGCCCGCGATCCGATCGCCCTCGAAACCCATCGGCTACGGTCAAGCGGGGAAGACAGGAAGTCGAGGGTGAGCACAGCACGATGAGCAGCGAGAACGGAGTCGACGGTCCCACCAGGCCCGGCGCCCACCGCTGGACGACCTTCAAATACACGCGGAAGGTGCTCGTTGCCGCACACAACGTGACCACATTGACCCGGCTACTCGACGTGATACCGGCTTTCGACAACGACGAACGAGTGCAACTGTTCTTCACCCACCTGGCAGGCGACCCGTTCCGTCACGGCCTGAACGAAGCGATGACAAACGCCGGCGCTTTGATCCTTCCCTGGAAAGAAGCAAAAGGGCAATCATTCGACCTGGCGATTTCAGCGAGCCACCACGGAGCACTCGACAGCGTCAATGCTCCGCGCGTGGTCCTTTCACACGGTATTGGCTATACTAAATACTCGCCGCAGCGGGCAGCGGGCAGCGGGCAGCGGGCAGCGGGCAGCGGGCAGCGGGCAGCGGGCAGCGGGCAGCGGGCAGCGGGCAGCTTTTGGCCTTTCCACTGAATGGCTGCTCCAGCATGGAAAACCGCGGGCGGAAGCATTCTGTCTTTCTCATGAAGACCAGCTCGAGTCGGTGGCCGAGAACGCTCCTGCCGCTCTGCCGAATTCCTGCGTGGTCGGCGATCCCTGCTACGACCGGATCGTCGCGAGTTCCCTGCTGAGGAACCGTTATCGCGCCGCGCTGAATGTCGGTCGCCGTCGGCTGGTCTTGGTGTCCTCAACGTGGTCCGGCTCATCACTTCTCGGTTCTCGCCCGCACTTGCTTCGGGAATTGTTGAGCGAGCTCCCACGAGATTCCTGGTCGGTCGCCGCGGCGGTGCATCCCAATGTTCAGCACGAGCACGGACCAGACCAGGTGCGGCGATGGTACGCGGACTGTCTCCGGGCAGGGATGCTGCTCCTGCCCGAATTCGACGGGTGGCGCGCCGGGCTCATCGCCGCGGACGTCGTGCTCGGGGACCACGGCTCGGTCACCGGATACGCCGCCGCACTCGGCAAGCCGACACTCCTCGCCACCTTCGACGATGTTCCACCGGGTACACCGATCTCAGCATTGGGCGACACAGCCCGCCGCCTGCCGTCGCGCGGGCCGTTCATGTCTCATCTCCTGGCGGCGATCGAGGAGCACGAGCCTGACCGTTTCGCTTCGGTCGCCGATCGGGTGACGTCGTTGCCGGGACGTTCCCTGACAACACTCCGGAGCCTGTTCTACCGGCTGCTCGAACTCGGCGAACCGGACTCCGAGGTGACCATCGAGGCCATTCCGGCTTTGTCGATGGAGCCATCGGAGCCGGACGTGTTCGCGGACCTGGTCACCGGGCACGTCGACGCGGATTCACGCCTGATCGAGCTGGAGCGCCGACCTGCTGAGACCCTCCGGCCAGGCGCCGGCCCCCGGCCGACCGGTGATGACGAGCAGCATGTGCACTGCTCCATCGACCACCCGGCGCGGTCACTGGTGGCCAACGCCGCGGTCCTGACCGCCCGCGAGACAGATCCCGGCCCAGCTCCCCAGCACTGGTGGCGCGAGTTCTGGCTACGGCACCCGACCTGCGTCGTGGCCTCGGTTCCGGGCGACAGGAACACCCAGGTCCGAACACGAGACGGCGCGTTGATCACCCTCAGAGCAGCTGGAGTGCCGGGTGAAATCCTGGCGTCGGCCGTCTACCTGTGGCATGCCGCGGGGCTCCCCGCACGGTCGCTCGAGCCCGGGTTCTCCCTCGGACTCGGCGGAGAAGTCCACGACGTGTCGGTGGCGAGCTAGACGCCACCGCCATTCTCGATTTCGCGGGCTTTCGCACCGTAGGCAGCGGCATCGGCCTGCCTGTTCAGCTTCTCGGCCAACGCGGCGAGCTTGTCGTACGTCTTGACCGCGTCGGCCCTGACGTGATGTGCGGCGAAGGTATCGGCCGCGTTGGTCCAGCGCTGTTCGGCCTCGGCGAAGTCGTCGCGCGCCCAGGCGACGTCACCGACCAGAGCCTCGCAGCGAGCCACGTTCGACCCGTCCCTCCCCGACCGGCCGAAGAATCGCAGCGCCGCACTCACCAGGGGTAACGCATCGTCGAAAACGCCTCGTTTGACCCCGGCCCGTCCGCGATGCATCAGCAGCAGAGCACTCGCCCGTTCCTGTTGCGCCGGATCACCCATCAGAGGGACAGCGTCAGCGGCCACGCGGAACGCCTCCTGGGCCTCAGCCAGCAGTCCACGGCTCTCGTAGGACAGTGCCCGCCATTCGATCGCGCTGGCGCGGCCTGGTGGGTGGATTTCCTCCGCCAGTGACGCGTACTGCTCGACCTGCTCGTACTCGCCGAGTCGTTCGTGAAGCTGGGCCAGGTCACGGTAGACCTGCCACCGCACCGGCTCGGCGGTCACCAGATCGAGGACTCGGCGATAGACGTCGATCACCTCGGTGCAGCGTCCCGACTGGTAGGCGTACGAACACAGGGCGGTGGCCATGATCGTGGCCGAGCTGTAGTCCCCGTAGTCGGCACACCGGCGAGTGGCCGCGAGCAGGTTCGGCCATTCCACGTCGAATTCCGTCGCCGCCGAGGCGGCTTGCCCCGCACCGGAGAACGCCGGGTCGACCGTCGCGTAGAGCTCCGCCGAGCCTTGCGGCACGGGGCGTGCGGCGAACGACCGATCGAGTGCGGCCGCGCGGCGGATGTACCAGCGGTCCGCCTTGGTGACGGCCGCGATTTCCTCGTCGGCGTCGCCGTTGTCTTCGACACCTTCGACACCAGCGTCACGAGCTATCCCCAGCGCGTGCTCGCGCATCAGGAAGTGATAGCGATACCGCGCCGCACCCGCGTCTTCCAGAACATTCGAGCTGACGAATCGGGCGAGCAGCCGTTTCGCCGCGTGTTCCGGAATGTCCAATACCGCGGCCGCCGCCGCGGGTCCGAAATGGGGCCCGGGTAACAGACTCAGCTGCCGGTACGCCCGCCGGTCGTCGGAACGCAGTTCGCGGTAGACCTGGTCGAAAACGCCCTTCACCACGAAGTCGCCGTTGATGTCGAGTGCTTCCATGGCATTGCGGGTGAGCTGGTCGACGACATCGGCGAGGGTTTCGTCACCGTCGACGAGCCTGCCCGCGGTGACCGCGAGAGCCAGGGGCAGCCCTCCGCAGATCGAGCACATTCGGGCCAGCACTGATTCAGGCACACCTCGGACGGCGTCGCCGGCGATGGAATCCATGAGTTGTAGCGACGCGGCCTGGTCGAAGGCCGGTAACCGGACCTGGACGAACTGGTGGTTGATTTCCAGGCTCTTCAACCTGTTCCGGCTGGTCACGATCACCGCGGCGCGGGATACGTCCCCCAGCAACGGCTCGATCTGCGCGGCGACCGCGACATCGTCGAAGATGAACAGCAGCCGTTTACCGGACATGGCGGTGCGCAGGGCCTGGATCCGGTCGACGGCAGCGGCCGGGACCTCGGTCCAGGGAATGCCCAGCAGGACGAGCAGCCGCCGGGCCAGTTCGTCAGCGCTGGCGGCGTCACGCAGGTCCGAACCCCGTGCCTCGCAATACAGGACCCCGTCGGGGAAGTCGCCTGCCAACCGATAGCCGAGACTGACCGCGAGGACCGTCTTGCCGATGCCCTGCGGCCCGGTCAGCAGCACCAAGAGCGGCTCGCCCTCCGCCAGCGCCGTCGCTCGCAGGGCCGCGACCTCGTCCACCTCGACGAGCCGGTTGATCAACCGGGGCTTTTTCGGCAGGTTCATCGGACTCGATGGCCGATCGGTCACCACGGCTCCCCTCCGTTGTCACACCGTCGGCGACCCTACCGGTTTTCGCGGCACAGAGTGACAGCTTCGACACTTCAGACGACCCAGGCAAGTGCCAACAGCTCGTCGGCGGCCCGGTCCGCCGTGGGCGCTTCCAGTATTTTCTGCCGAAGCCGGCTCACGGACATCCGGATCTGCCTGTCATCAGCGACCTGCTCGATCCGCTCACGCAGCCCCGCCCTGAACGAGACCACCTTGGCGACTCCGAGCTTCTCGAGTCTCACCGCGCTCCTGCGCTGCTCCGCGATTCTTGGATGCACCACCATCGGCACACCGCACGCCATCGCTTCCAGCACGGAGTTCATCCCACCGTGGGTCAGGAACATATCCGCGTGACCGAGCACCTCAGCCTGAGGTATCCACGAATAGGCCAACACATTGTTCGGGAGGCGCCCCAATGCCGCCGCCGGAATCCGGCCAGTCGCCAGGACGACCGTCCATTCCGAGTCGGCGAAAGCGGCCACCAGGCTTCGCAGCTGTTCAACGGATTGGGTGAACACGGTTCCCGCGGCGGCGACAAGAACTCTCGTCCCCCGCACACGATCCCAGGGAATGCCGGGATCCGGGACGGACAGAGCACCCAGCAAAGGACCGATGAACCGGACGCGATCACCCACCACGGCATCGCCGAGGAGCTCCGCCACTCCGTTGACCAGGACCGAACTCGCCCCTCGCGGAATCCGTCGCCCCGACGTCGTACACACCCAGGCCATCCGAACACGCTCCGGGAGCCGGAGGTTCCGGGTCCACGCCATATGCGGATCAACCACGACCACGCCTGCCCCCATACGAGCGATCTCGCCGTGGCAAACAGCGGCCATATCCGATGCCAACCGACGCCGCGAAAGCCACAACCGGTGCCGTTCGGCGACATCACGGCAACCCCATCCAGCCGGCACACGAACCTCGAAAGCAGAATGGACGTCCACCGGCACGACCCCGGCCGAGCACACCGAGGCGGCGAACTGCCTGCCCGCCACCATCCGCACCCGCACGCCACGAGCGGCAAGCCTCGACGCCACAGCGAGCATCGGCGCCACATGCCCATGCGCCTGATACGGCACGAACAAGAACTCCACCACAAGCCCCCCGGACGCCGGATGGTATCGGACCACCTGTCCCGCTGCCCGCAGGCCAGGCGACGCGAAGCCGCTGCCACGCGTAAACCAGCTGATGGAAAAACTGGTGCGTGCCAAGGGCACTCAGTTTGGTTGGCTTCCACTTCGGATGACTGCGTGTCCTGATGCCCTCGGTTACCCGCTCAGGATTGAACTCGCGCAGCTACTCCGAGGGAGGACTCAGGCCAGCGCAACGCTTCCTGGGGACCGGCTTTACCGTCAGCAGGCAAGCTGAACACTCACTCCCGTACGCCGTCCGGAAGCTGATGGCGGATTCGTATCCGATGCGTCGGAACTTCGGCGATGCGCGAATGAACCTCACGCGCGGATCGGCAGCACTCCGTACCGGTAATGAGCGCGGCGTACGCGACGATCCAGCGGTCCAGGGCGAGCTGACCGATGAGCCCGCCGACGCCTCGGGCTCGTCCCTTCATCGATCTCACTGCTCGACCTGATGACAACCATGGAGGTGGAGCGGGCCCGGGCCCGGAGCCCGCTCCTCCGTCACGCGGGGAGTCCCGGCTGCAGTCCGGGATGGTCGCCACTGACCCGCAGGGCACCCAGGGCTGAACCTTGCGGGCTGTCTCCGACGATACGACGCCGGATCGGGCCTCGCATCCGTTGCCGGATCGGCTGAGAAACGGCGACACCCCCGACCAGGTGCGCACGTGCCGAGCCGGCTGTAGAGCCGTCCGGCGAGAGTGGCCGCGAGCTGACCGAGCTGCGCGGTGGGCTTGAGAAGGGCGGCTTGAGAGGGGCGTATTGACCCGGCAGTTCCGCCACGACCTGTGCCTCGGTTTCCGGCAGCGGCGCGACACACCGCTCGCGACGGCCCTGACCCAGCAGGCGTCGGCGTGCTCCTGGTGGTCGCGCACGCCGGTGAAGCCGTGCGGGTCCCGCCGCGCGGTCGAGTCGGTTACCCGGTCCTGCTCTTTCGAGTGATGTCATGTGGCATCACCCCGCGCTGACCTGCGGATCTGCGGCGAGGAGGTTCTTCCACACGAAGCCATGAGCAAATCTGTGGCGGCGGGGGTAGACATTCAAGCTTGGGTGTGTGTAGTGTTCTTCTCGTACCGAGAGAGACAACGTCAAGCAGGCGCGGGAGATGACGGAACTACCCGCGAAGTGAGACAAGGCGGCCAGGCAGGACGAAGCCAATCTGTGAACAGGTTTCGACTGGTGGCCGGAGCAGTATTCCGGGATCGAGAAGTAAAGACGCACAGGGCAAGACCGATCCCGGCGAAGCAATGCAGTCGCAGTACAAGCAGTACGCAGTTACAAGATAGTTAGCAGCACTAGCAGTACGCAGTTGCACGACAGTTAGCAGCACTAGCAGTACGCAGTTGCACGACAGTTAGCAGCACTAGCAGTACGCAGTTGCACGACAGTTAGCAGTACGTAAGTTGGTCAG
>NZ_JADNQN010000021.1:0-80711 GCF_047608695.1 Amycolatopsis sp. cmx-11-32
TGTCCGAAGCCCGCGCCCTGACCAACTTCGCCGGCAACGCCGTCGCCACCATCCTCGTCGGAAACTGGACCAACGAATTCGACCGCGAACGAGCCAACCAGGTCTTCAACGGACAAGCACCGTTCGAGGAGGCGCCGGACGGGTCGTGAACTTCCAGTCGCGCTGGCGGCATCGTTAGGGTGGCAGCGTGCCAGAACGGATCCAGTCGGTCGAACGCGCGGCCACCATCCTGCGACTGCTCGCCTCAGGGTCGCGCCAGCTCGGCGTCGTCGAGCTGGCCCACGCGATGAACCTGCCCAAGGGCACGGTGCACGGAATCCTGCAGACGCTGCAGTATGTCGGGTTCGTCGAACAGATCGGCGCCGGCGGGAAGTACCGGCTTGGTCCGACGCTGCTGCACCTGGGCAACGTCTACCTCGACGTCAATGAACTGCGCTCCCGAGCCCTCAGCTGGGCGGATTCCCTGGCCACTCGCTCGGGTGAAAGCGTCCGGATCGGCACCGTGCACGAGAACAAGGTGCTCGTCATCCACCATGTCTTCCGCCCGGATGACAGCCTCCAGATCTTGGAGGTCGGGGCGCTGCTGCCGCTCCACGCCAGCGCGCTGGGCAAAACCCTGCTCAGCTTCGACCTGCGCGGTGACGTCCTGGCCGGCAGCATCGACCTGCCCGGCAAGACACCTGCCACCATCATCCAGCGCGACGAACTGCTCCAGCAGATCACCCTGATCCGGGCAGCGGGCTGGGCGATGGATCGCGATGAACTCGTTCACGGGGAAGCTTCCATCGCCGCGCCCATCCACGACGAGCGCAACCTCACAGTGGGCGCGATCGCGATTACGGGCGCCATCGAGCGGATCTGCGACGAAGACCGACAGCCCCGTCGCGACCTCGTCGCGACCGTTCGTGAGACCGCCCGCTCGATCTCCCGCAGCCTCGGTGCCCCGACCTGGTGACCAGCACGCACGCCAAGACGGTTTTCGCGGTGAGTCTCGGCTCCCGTCCGCGACCGAGCTTCCGACGTCGCTCGCGATCTCCGGTGCCCATCAGGAAAACACCGACGGCCAGTACGTAGATACCAGGACAACAGGTTCCCGCCGTCGCAGGGAGCCTTGGGCGATAGGGGTACTCGCAGGGACCCCACGACCAGCGAACCTTGGCGTCGATGCTCGGCTTGTGGCCCGACGGCGACGAACAGCCGGTGAGGGTTAAGATCCCGGGCCCGTGGGGTAGGCGAGCTTCGAGATATGAGGTCCAATCGTGTGCCGCCCGTTGATTCCACTTCACGACGGTCGCCTTGGCGGGTCGGTCGACAGGCGAGCGGCCCGGGTCGGTTGCGCTCGAGAGGTCCGGCCCAGAAGATCGCCGCCTGGACCGGACCTGACAGTCCTAACAGGACATTCAGTGCTCGTACTCAGTTGTCGGGTAGTCGCCTGTCAGCCGAGGCAGGCGCGGACGGCCTTGGCCAGGTTCGCGGCCCTGGGGTCGTCGGGGCGGAAGTTCCACAGGTTGGTGACGTAACCGAAGCCGACACCGGCGTCCGGGTCCGCGAAGCCGATCGATCCGCCGGAGCCCGGGTGGCCGAACGAACCCGGTCCGGTCATCGGCATCGGCGGGCATGCCCGGTGGAATCCGAGTGACATGTAGAAGGAGCGGTCAGCCGGGATGTTCAGTCCGGGTGGCAGTCCGTGCATCGGCGTCTTGTCGGTCTGGACGGTGGTCATTTTCTTGACGGTCGCCCGATTCAGCAGGCGGACCCCGTCGACGGTACTCACCGTGGCGGCGTACATCCGGGCTACCGATCGGGCGTCGGCGAGCATGTTCGCGGCCGGGAACTCCGCGGCGCGCCAGGCGCGGGAGGTGAAGTAGTCGGTCGTGGGGTCGAGGGCGCCGCCCAGTTCGCCTGCCCGGGCTTGCACGGAGCCGGGCTCCCAGAGGGCTTTGACCCACCTGGTGACGGTGTCCGCGTCCAGCCCGGTCAGTGTGATCATGCCGGCGATCAGCTCTTCCAAGGTGAACGGGGCGGCGTAGTGGAGTTTGGCCACCCGGTTCTCGTGTTTCTCGGGCAGCCCGATCCAGGCGCTCAGCCCGAGCGGACGGGCGACCTCCTCGGCGAAGAACGTCCCGAGTGACTTGCCGGTGATGCGACGGACGACTTCCCCGACCAGGAATCCGTAGGTGACGCTGTGATAGACGTGTTCGGTTCCCGGCTTCCACAGCGGTTTCTGCGCCTCGAGTGCCCGGATGACCGGGTCCCAGGCGCAGGCCTGCTCGAAGGTCAGGGGTCCGTCGACGATCGGCAGCCCGGCCTGGTGAGACAGCAGCCAACGCACCGGGATCTGCTCTTTGCCCGCGTTGCCGAATTCCGGCCAGTACCGGGCGACCGGGGCGTCCAGGTCCAGTTCACCGCGTTGCGCCAGCATGTGCGCGCAGATCGCGGTGGCGCCCTTCGTGGTGGACGCGACCTGGACGATGGTGTTCTTACGCCACGGCCGGTTCGCCTCGCGGTCGGCGAGGCCGCCCCACAGGTTGACGACCTGGCGGCCGCCCACGTAGACGCTGCACGCGGCGCCGACTTCGCCGGGGTTTTCCTTGAAGTTCCTGCGGAAGACGTCGGCTACCTTGCCCCAGCCGTGCTCGACGCCATTGCCGTCATGGCTGTCCTCGGCCGCGTTGCCATGCCCGGCGAGGCCGACGAGCGCGCCTGCGGTCAGTGCTCCGGCCAAGACTGTCCTGCGTCGCACGTTCCCCTGCTCGGATGTTCCGTCCACCATGTCGTGACCCCTTCTGGTGAAGACCTGTGCTGATGACTTGCGGGGATCACGATCGCCGAATGTGCTGACGCGGCACTGACACCACCCTGACACGGCCTGGATGTCGGCTACCTGGGAACGGATCGGCGCGTCGGCCGGCAGGTCGACTGACGCTGCCGAGCACGGGCAAGGGGGAATCAGACTGGGCTTTGTGGAGCGTTGGTCACTCCGTGTACGAGCAGGTCCGCGAGGCCGAGCCCGGTGACGATGGTCGCGCTCTTCTCCGCGTCAAGGAAACGCAGGCCCATGAAGTTGTCGCCGACCGTGAAGCCCGGTAGTGCCCACACGTGCTCGTAGGGGATCGCCGTCGGATGATAGGTGTGGAAGGTGTAGACGTTGCGCCACAAGCAGCGAGCCGGGTCCGGGTTCCACAGTCGGCGGGCCAGCTCGTCGTTGCGCAGGCAACGGCCTACGGTCCCGGCCGCGCGTACGTGCTTCTGCCCGGTGAGGAGCACGAAGTCACTTGTGTCGAGGTTGTCCATTTTTCTGTCGTGCTGTGCGGTCGCACCCCAGAAACGGGCCTCACCGCCCGGGTGTGCGGCTATCAGCTCGGCACGCTCATCCGCGCTCAGCGCCTCGGCATACCGGGGTCGCAGGAACGATATCGGCCGGTCCAGCGTCTCCGCCCAGTGCCGCCGCGCCTCCTTCGTGCCGTAAGACGGTTGAATAATCACGCGCATAACCGTGGCTGCCCGCATCGTGCCCTGCCGAAACCGGGTACTGCCGCGGCAGGGACTCGTCGAAGATCTCGGCAGGCTTCGCAACCTTCAGACGCGGGGATTCGCCAGTGACGGTTCCCTGGTCTTCGCCGAGGTCGTGGTGCGCAGACGGCCATGCGGGCGACGATGATCACCGCTGTCGTGGGCACGGTCCAGTTGATGGCTTCGCCGAGCAGCAAGCCGTAGCCCCTGTCGAGGACGGCAGCGCTTGACATGCACCCGTACGGCTGCCTAAAGTTAAAGGCAGCCGCGAGGCTGCATATCGAGGAAGGCGACATGGACGAGGTCTTCAAGGCACTGGCCGACCCCAGTCGCCGCCGGTTGCTCGACGACCTGAACGCCCGCAACGGGCAGACCCTGCGCGAGCTGTGCGCGGGGCTGGAGATGGCGCGGCAGTCGGTCAGCAAGCATCTGGCCGTGCTGGAGGCGGCCAATCTGGTGACCACGGTGTGGCGTGGCCGCGAGAAGTTGCATTACGTGAACGCGGAGCCGATCAACGCGATCGCCGAGCGCTGGATCGACCGGTACCACCAGGGCCGGGTCGGCGCGCTCGCTGGTCTGAAGCAGGCATTGGAGCAGGAACCCATGAGTACCAACGAATTCGTCTACACCAGCTACATCAAGACGACGCCGGAGCGGCTTTGGCGGGCGCTGACCGACCCGGTCTTCACGAAGCAGTACTGGGGCTGCGAGTTCACTTCGGACTGGAAGCCAGGGTCGACGATGGCCTGGGAGCAGCACGGCGTGAAGCAGGAGGACGCCGAACAGGTCGTGCTGGAGTCCGACCCGTACCGGCGGCTGTCCTACACGTGGCACACCTTCACCCCGGAGTTCGCCAAGTCCGTGGGGCTCGACGACGACGTGTCGGCGAAGGTTCAAGCCGAGTCGCGGTCGAAGGTGACATTCGACCTCCAGCCGGTCGGTGACACGGTGAAGCTGACCGTGGTGCACGACGGTTTCGACGGGGGCAGCACGGTGCTGGAGATGGTCCAGGGCGGGTGGCCGTCGATCCTGTCGAGCCTCAAGACGCTGCTCGAGACCGGCGAGCCACTGCCCGAACCCGCGTAAGTGGGTCGACGCCGTCGATCTCATCAGGCAGTATCCGCGGCGTGCCCCTGGAGATCGCTTGCGACGAGTCCGGGTCCGAGGGCGAGAAACTGATCGGCGGGCAGACCGACGTGTTCGCCCACGCGGGAGTCCGGCTGAGCATCGAGGACGCCGCGGCCTGCCTGGTCGAGCTGCGGCGCAGGATCCGCTCGCCGGCGGTCGAGTACAAGGCCAACCACCTGCTCCGCACGAAGCACCGGCGGGTCCTCGAATGGTTCCTCGGCCCGTCGGGCCCGGTCCACGATCGCGCGCACGTGTACCTCGTGGACAAGAAACTGCTCTTGGCGAACGAACTCCGCACGCTCGTCGGCCGGGGCGTCTCGCCGGACGGCGAACTCCTGGCCGCGTTCAACGACGTGTTGCGGACCAGGAACCGGCGGGATCCGGCGGCGGGGTCGTTCTACGCCCTGGTCGGCGACACGGCACAGCTGCGGGCGAAAGTGGCCGGGTTGCGGGCCGCCAAGGTCCTCGATCCGCTGGTCCCCGCGATCCTCCGCGCCGTCGGACGCTGGAGCGAGGACGGCGAGCCGGTCTTCCTCGTCCACGACGAGCAGCCGTCGCTCAAGGGGGAACGGCTCGCCGAAATCGAGGCGAATCCAGGCCTTGCCGGGCTGGAGTTCGTGGACTCGCGGACCGATCCGCGAGTACAGGTCGCCGATTTCCTGGTCGGTGTCGCCCGGCGGATCGCCGAGGACGAACTGAACGGGAACGGTGACGCGGTATTGACCGCGTTGCTCGCGCCCTACGTCGACTCGGCGTCCCTCTGGGACTGATTCACTCCTTGGTACGCCGAATCGCTCAGGTGGCTGTTGCCCCGCGCACCGGTCGGCTGGAAATGTCGAGTCTTATTCGACACCGCGTACGGGAGGCACTCGCAGATGCAGGCTTTCACCTTGCCCGAGTTCTACGTGCCGCATCCGGCGCGGATAAACCCGCACTTGGCAGCGGCGCGGACGCACAGCATGGCTTGGGCAAGGCAGATGGGCATGCTCGATTCGCCGGCCCCGTCCGGCGACGTCGTCTGGACGGAGCAGGCGCTGGCGAAAATGGATTACGCGCTGCTCTGCGCGCACACTCATCCGGACTGTGACGGCCCGTCCCTCGATCTGGTCACGGACTGGTACGTCTGGGTGTTCTTCTTCGACGACGATTTCCTCGCGCAATTCAAGTACACCCGGAACACCGAAGGCGCCAAGGCCTATTTGGACCGGCTGGAACTGTTCATGACCGGGCCAGGGGAAACGCCGCCGGAACCGGAGAATCCCGCCGAAGCCGGGCTCAAGGACCTTTGGGCGCGCACCATCCCGTCGATGACGGAGGCCTGGCGGCGGCGTTTCGTCGTCAGTACGCACAACCTGATGGTCGAATCGCTGTGGGAACTGGACAACATCGACCGCGGCCGTATCGCGAATCCCATCGAGTACATCCAGATGCGCCGCCGCGTCGGCGGGGCACCGTGGTCGGCCAACCTGATCGAGTACGCGGTCGGCGCCGAAGTGCCGGACAAGGTCGCGGCGACCAGGCCGCTGGAGGTCCTGCGCGACACCTTCGCCGACGCCGTCCACCTGCGCAACGACCTGTTCTCCTACCAGCGCGAAGTCCGTGAGGAAGGCGAGAACTCCAACGCCGTCCTCGTCTTCGAGAAGTTCCTCGACTGCTCGACGCAGGAGGCCGCCGAACTCACCAACGACCTGCTGACCTCGCGGCTGCAGCAGTTCGAGAACACCGCGCTCGTCGAGGTGCCCGCGCTGCTGGCCGAACACGACGTCCCGCCGCCCGAACAGATCGGGATCGGCCGGTACGTCAAGGGCCTGCAGGACTGGCAGTCCGGCGGCCACGAATGGCACGCGAAGTCGAGCCGGTACATGAACGAGGGCCCGGTCTCGGGCGCGAACGGCGTCGGCGGCGTGCTGGGCGGCCCGACGGGACTCGGCACGGAGTCGTTGCGTCTCTCGCCGAACAGGCTGGGCCTGGTCCAGCGGACGCGGCAGCAGGCGCCAGCCCCGTTCGCGCCGGTGGGACATCTGCCGCTGCCCGAATTCCGCATGCCGTACCCGGTCCGCACCAGCCCGCATCTCGCCGCCGCGCGGGAGTACGCCCCGACCTGGGCGCGGGCGATGGGCATGTTCGACGCGGTGCCGGGCCTCGAACAGGGCGGGGTCTGGGACGAACGCCGGTTCCGCGGTTTCGACTTCCCGCACTGCGCGGCGATGATCCACGCGGACGCGGACTTCGAACGGCTGAAACTGTCGTCGGACTGGCTCGCTTGGGGCACCTACGGCGACGACTACTTCCCGCTGCTCTTCGGGCTGCGGCGGGACCCCGCCGCGGCGAAGCTCTGCAACGACCGGCTCTCCCTGTTCATGCCGCTCGACGGCGAACCGGTGCCGGAGCCCGCGAACCCGGTCGAAGTCGGCCTCGCCGATCTGTGGAACCGCACCGCGGGACCGCTGAGCCCGCACGCGCGCGCGGAGTTCCGGGTGGCGATCGAGAGCATGACCGCGAGCTGGGTCTGGGAGGTGCTGAACCAGGCGCAGAACCGCGTCCCCGACCCGGTCGACTACGTGGAGATGCGGCGGCGGACGTTCGGTTCCGACCTGACGAAGAGCCTCGCCCTCCTCGAACTCGGGGACGTCGTGGCGCCGGAGATCTTCCAGAACCGGGTCCTGCACGAACTCGACACCGCGGCGCAGGACTACGGGACCTTCACCAACGACCTGTTCTCGTACCAGAAGGAGATCGAATACGAGGGCGAGGTGCACAACCTCGTCCACGTCGTCGAGCGCTTCCTCGACGTGGACCGGTTCCAGGCCAGGGACTACGCCGCCAAGCTGATGAACGCGCGGATGGAACAGTTCGAACAGCTCGCGGACGAGGACCTGCCGCGGATGTGCGACGACCTCGGGCTCGACGACGACGCCCGCGCCTCGCTGACCGGATACGCCGACCACATGAAGTACTGGATGTCGGGAATCCTGGAATGGCACCGGAAATGCGTGCGGTACATGCCGCACGAGCTGGAACGCACCCGCACTCCCGAACCGCCGGTGTTCTCGTTCAAACCGAGCGGTATCGGCTTGTCGGCCTGGCGGATCGGGAGCGGGGCGGGAGTGAACTCCTAGAACGCGGTCAAGGCGATCCGCGCGGCGCGCGGATCGCCGTCGTGTACCAGCGACTCGAAGTGCCCGACGTCGTCGAAGGCGAATCCGTACGCCTTCCCGTCGACCATCTGCTCGTGGACGATCCGCGAGTAGTGGTCGGTGACGGACTGCTTGTAGAACTGGCCGGCATCGTAGGTCGGCTGCGTGTGCAGGGAACCGAGGGTCGACCGGTGCAGCGCCGCGCACAGCGTCCGCGCGATCGGGCCGACGACCTGGTCGTTCGGTGCCTGCAGCCTGCCGTCGCAGTCGAAGACGTCACGAGTGCTCGGCTTGCCGAACGACGCCACCGTCGCGCCCGAGGTGTTCGTGAAGCGCATGACATCGTCCCCGCCGGTCCGGCCGGTGAACTTCCTGCCGGGTTCGGCCTCGAACGGGACCACGGTCAGCGGTGTCGACTTGTAGGTGTTCCAGGCGTTCGTGACGTAGCCGTCGAGGTAGCTCCCGCTGAACTTGCCGGAGTCGAGACCCTTGCCCGGCGCGAGGACCCGCAGCCGGTTGTAGGCCAGGTTCGAGAAACCGGACTGGCCATGGACGGCGTTGAAGATGTTCTCGCGGCCGCCCGCCTTGAGGCGTCCGGCCTCCTTGTTCACGCCGGCGCCATTGGTCAGCCCGACCGCGTGCGGAACGCTGAACATGTCGACCTGCGAGCTGTTGATGAACAGGCCGCCGTTGTCGTAGGTGAACTCGCTCCAGTCGAACAGGATGTCCCGGTTCGGGTCACCACCCGCCCACGGCGCCGGCTGCACCAGCCCGTCCGGGGTCAGGAAGAACTTGATCTTCTGCCCGAACGACAGGTAGACGCGGCCCGAGAGCATCCGCGGGATCTTGATCGTCGTCGAGCCACCGTTGCCGGGGCCCGCGATCGCGACGTCCGGGGCTGGGCTCGGCGGGTTCGCGCCGGGTGGCCACGGGGTGAAGGCGCCGCCGGCGTCGACGTAGCCGAGCCTGCCGGTGTTGAGGTTCGTGCCGAGCACGTAGAGGTAGACCGCGTCCGAGCGGTTCGAATCGTTGATGACGGTCAGCGGCAGCGGATCGGGGCCCGCGGCGACCGCGGTGGGTGCCGAAAGCGCCGAAACCCCGGTGACCAGTGGGAAAGCGACCGCCAACGCGGTCAAGACGCGCCGGATCTTCTGACGGATGCGCACAGTTCACTCCTCGGCTGAATCCCGCCGCGCGAACGCTGGGCGCGACGGTGCTCGCGGATGTCGGCCGGGGGCGCGTTCCCGGTCTTGGCGAGACCTTGGCGAGGGGTCTCAACACGGAAAGTTACGTCGCGAATACCAACATGTCCAGACCACATGTGGGAACCTGTCCGGTTTCGCGCCGAGGCGGACAATTCATCGCCGGCCTTCGTCGATTGAGGTGGCCGGATTCCTCGACTACCGTTGTCCGCGTTGCGTCCTGGACCCCGGCGACAGAGTTCTCTCGTCCATGGGGAGCAGGGCATGAGTGACGACGTTTTCGAGGTGCGAAGAACCGGCGAGGGCGAGCCGTGGATTTCCCCCGCCGGCTGGGACGATCTCGCCAAGTCCGCGGCGGGCGGCGAGTGCCACGCCATGGACGACCTCATGGCCGCCCTCACGCCATGGGCGCGGCAGTACGCCGAAACCCGGCTCGGCGGTCACGACCTGACCTACCTCGAACCGGCCGACGTCGCACAGGAGATCTGCCTCGCGGTCTTCGTCGCGGTTCCCGGCTACGGCCTGCGCGGCGGTTCCTTCCTGTTCCTCCTGCGTGCCATCGCGGCGAACAAGGTCGCCGACGTCTTCCGGAAGGCGGCGCGGAACAGGCAGGTCCCGACCGGTGAACTCCCGGAGCACCCGGCCGTCGCCGCGGAGGAACCGGAAGAGCGCGCCCTGCGGGACGATCTCGGGGTCCGGCTCGGCAGGCTGATGCGGATGTTGCCGGTCTCCCACCGGGAAGTGCTGGGAATGCGGGTGATCGGCCAGCTGACGTCGAACGAGACCGCCGCGGCGCTCGACACGACCTCGTCACGGGTGCGGGTGACCAAACACCGGGCGATCAGCAGGCTGCGCGCCTGCGCTCAACGCCAGGACGCCTTGAGCTGAATACGGATCAACAGCCGGAAAAGCGGATTTTCCCGCTTGGCCCGGGTTTCGAGAATGCGAACGCACATGCCCCCTCCAGAGCTCGCCGTCGGCGCCGTCGCCGAGGGCCTGAGCCACGAACGCTGGTTTCCAAGCCTAGGCGCGGACGGGGAAGCCGGAACCGGCTGAACGGGCGATTGGTGTTCTTTCGAGCCGGATGCGGCGGGAACGATACCGATTCGGCGCTTGTTCGCCATGGATCGATACTTAAACTGGATAGGTGTTCTCCCTGGAGCAACTGGTGAGTTTCGTCGCGGTGGCCGAGGAACTGCATTACGGCCGTGCGGCGGAGCGGCTTTCGATGACCCAGCCGCCGTTGAGCAGGCGGATCCAGTTGCTGGAACGCGAACTGGGGGTCGAGCTTTTCGACCGTACGCACCGCACGGTCCGGCTGACACCCGCCGGAAGGGTTTTTCTCGCCGAGGCAAGGAAAATACTGCGCTCGTCGCAGGAGGCGACGCTGTACGTCCGCCGGGCGAAGAAGGGCGAGGTCGGGGTCGTCACGCTCGGTTTCACCGCCACCGCGGCGTATTCGTACCTCGAACGCGTACTCGCCGCGGCGAGCGCCGACTTGCCCGGCGTCGATCTGGTGCTGCGGGAAATGGTGACGTCGGCGCAGGTGGAGGAAGTGCTGGCGGGCGGGATCGACGTCGGCATGATCCGGCCGCCGGTCACCGGCGGCGACATCGTGACCCTGCCGCTGTGGCGGGAACCGCTGCTGGCTGCCTTGCCGTCGGCACATCCTTTGGCGCGGCGTAAGAAGAATCCCGACGTCCGCGACTTCGACGGCGAGCCGTTCATCATGTACTCGCCGTCGGAAGGCCGGTATTTCCACGATGTGCTCGTGGCGGTGTTCCGCGCGGCGCGGGTGTTGCCGGAGTACACGCAGTACCCCAGCCAGGTGCACACGGTGCTCGCACTGGTCAAGGCGGACCTCGGCGTCGCCTTGGTGCCCGCCGCGGCGGCCGCGCTGCGGTTCGAGGGTGTCGTGCTCCGTCCGGTGGACGGTATCGAGGGCCGTCCGGTGGAACTCGAACTGATGTGGCGGCGGGGCAACGACAATCCGGCGCTGGGCGCGTTGCTCACCGTCATCGGCGGCCTGGCGCGTCGCGTCTCGTGAGTGGCAAGGCAAAGCCACCCCCTCCCGGATCTCCTCGTGCGGGACACGGCCCGCGGCCCGGCAGCGGGACCGGTCACCGGCACCGCGCTCGAACACGACAGCTTCGCCTACCTCTCAATAACCGTCCCTGACACTTACGAAACCCTTGCCTGGCTGGCCGTTTCGCGTGACGGGATGGACGACACGCGTGACTGGACGACGACACGCGGGTCGTCCATCTGGTCACGTGAGTCGTCCCGCCAATCACGCGAAACCGCCATCCGCGCACCGCGTAGGTACCTGAGCCACCTTTGGCTCTAACCGGTCTTACCGCTCACGAGGGGGACTGAACTGGCCAGGCGTCGCCCCATTCGGCGTCGCGGGCCGCGCGGTAGGCCTGGCCGTGCCGCTTGGTGACGATCGTTTCGGTGAGCCCGGATTCGGCGCACAGGGACAGGCTGACCATGCCCTTGCGTTTGACCGGATGCCGCAGGATCCGGCCCTCGGCGCGCTCCGGCGTCGTGCGTGAGGCGACGACGTAGGAGAACTTCTCGTCCTCGAAGCCGAGCGTCCCGGACTTGAGCTGGCGGTGCAGGACGGTGCGCGGGAGGCGGGCGGAGAAATGGCACCAGTCCTTGCCGCGCGGGATGGGGCAGGCGCCTTCGTGCGGGCAGGGCGCGACCAGGGAGAGGCCGAGTGCGACGAGTCGGTCCCGTGCTTCGACGATCCGTTCGTGACCCGCGGGGGTGCCGGGCTCGATCAGCACCAGCATCCCGGCCTTCGCCGAAAGCCAGCGGACGGTGTCGGCCCGGCGGGCTTCGGGCAGTTCTCCGAGGACGTAGGAGAGGGTCACCAGGTCGGCGTCCGGCGCGGGCCCGGCCGGGTCGATCAGGCCGCGCTGCCAGGTCGAGCCGCGGACGGCCTTGCCGCCGGCGTTCCCCGCGAGCCGCCGCCCCAGTGCGATCGCGCCGGGGACCTGCTCGACGACGGTGCTCTCCTCCAGCGACGGCCACACCTCGGCCGCCGCCCAGATCGCGGCACCGGTCCCGCCTCCGACGTCGATCTGCGTGCGCGGAGCGAACCCAGGAGCGCGGAGGGCGGCTTCGGCAAGAACAGTGTGTACGGCCGCGTAGGTGGCCGGCATCCGGTAACCCGCGTACGCGACGATGTCCGCGTCGGTGGACAGGATTGGAGCCGTCGCCGGGTTGTTCTCGCGGTAGCGCGAGCTGAGCCGCTCGACGGTCTGCGTCAGCCTGGTCTGCGGGTACTTGTTCAGCTCTGCGTCGAGGGCGGAGCGGAGATCTGAGGGGAGTGCGGCCACGACGGCAGATTGTTTCATGTGCGGTTGACCTGGGGTTTTCCGGCTGCTCGAATACTCGCGGAAAAAGTTTCGGGGACCGTGTCGAAACCGGGGGTGCCCGATCGACGCGTAGATGTGGCAGGGACGAGCCCCGCCGGGAACGGAGACGCGAAATGCGGTTCATGGTGATTGTCAAGAGCGACGAGCAGACCGACGCGGCAGGCGCGCAGCCGAGCGCCGAGGACCTGCAGGAGATGGGGAAGTTCAACGAGGAGCTGGTCAAGGCCGGTGTCATGCTCGCGGGTGAAGGGCTGCTCCCCAGCGCCGAGGGTTTCCGTATCCAGTACTCCGGCACCACCGAGGCCAGGGTGGTCGACGGACCCTTCGCCGAGAGCAAGGAACTCATCGCGGGTTTCTGGATCCTGCAGGTCAAGGACAGGGCCGAGGTCGTCGAGTGGATGAAGCGCGCGCCGTTCCGCGAGGGCGAGATCGAAATCCGCCAGATCGCCGAGCTGGAGGATTTCGACAACGCCACCCCCGAGATCATCGAGCACGAGCAGAACCTGCGGAAGCAGGCCGAGGCGAACTAGTGGTTGCGGTCGTCGCGCCGACGATGTTGATTGGTCGGCGTGACGGCAACAGCAGACCCCCGGTCGGCGATCGACGCGGTGTGGCGGATCGAATCGGCCCGCCTCATCGCCGGTCTCGCGCGGATGACGCGCGACGTCGGCCTCGCCGAGGAACTGGCGCAGGACGCGCTGGTCGCCGCGCTCGAACAGTGGCCTGATTCAGGCGTCCCGAGGAATCCGGGCGCCTGGCTCATGACCACGGCGAAACGCCGCGCCGTCGACACCTTCCGGCGCAACGAACGATACGAGCGGAAACTCGGCGAGATCGGCCGCGACCAGGAGTTCGAGGAGGAACCCGACTTCACCTCGGGCCTCGACGACCACATCGAGGACGACCTGCTGAGACTGGTGTTCACCGCCTGCCACCCGGTGCTCTCGACCGAGGCCAGGGTGGCTTTGACGCTGAAGATGATCGGCGGACTCCAGACGCACGAGATCGCGCGGGCGTTCCTCGCCAAGGAAACCGCCATCGCGCAGCGGATCGTCCGGGCGAAGAAGACCCTCGGCGATGCCAAGGTGCCGTTCGAGGTGCCCGAGGGCGAGGACCGGGTCGCGCGGCTTTCGTCCGTGCTCGAAGTGATCTACCTGATCTTCAACGAGGGTTATTCGGCGACGGCGGGCGAGGACTGGATGCGGCCGGGGTTGTGCGAGGAGGCGCTGCGGCTCGGCCGGATCCTCGCCGGGCTCATGCCGAAGGAACCCGAGGTGCACGGGCTCGTCTCGCTGATGGAGATCCAGGCTTCGCGGTCCGCCGCGCGCGTCGGGCCGAACGGTGAGCCCGTCCTGCTGATGGATCAGGACCGGGCCAAATGGAACCGGCTCCTGATCGGCCGCGGTCTCGCGGCGCTGGACCTCGCCGAGTCGCTCGCGGACGGCGCTTTCGGCGTCTACGCGGCCCAAGCCGCCATCGCCGCCTGCCACGCGCGGGCCCGGACGGGTGAGGAGACCGACTGGGGCCGCATCGCGGTCCTGTACGAAGGGCTCGGGAAGCTGAACCCGTCGCCGGTGATCGAGCTGAACCGGGCGGTGGCGCTATCGATGGCCTTCGGGCCGGAGGCGGGGCTCGAGGTCGTCGACAAGCTGACGTCGGAGCCCGCGCTGAAGTCGTATCACCTGCTGCCGAGCGTGCGCGGCGACTTTCTGGCGAAGCTCGGCCGTCTCGACGAGGCCCGCGCCGAGTTCGAGCGCGCGGCCGAGATGACCGGGAACGACCGGGAGCGCACCCTGCTGCTGAACCGCGCTGCCGAGTGCGGTGCGTGACGGCTCCCTTGGGGCCGGTCAACGTCTCAAAGGGGGCCTTCAGGACACGGGCCATCAGTCACTGAGAGCCACGCGACTCCCTACTCACGACCCGCCACCGACCTTGGGCCGAAGGCGTCCTTCGCCACATCAGACGAGGCGAAGGGCCCCATCACCCCACCGTCGGCCACGCGAGCAGGGTCAGGCGGGGGCGGGGCGCAGGGCGGTCAGGGCGCGGTGCTGGCCAAGCCGGACGGCCTGCACGGAGCACCCGAGCGCCAGCGCGGTGTCGTCGGTGGAAAGCCCGACGAGCGACCGCAGCACCATGATCTCGCGTTGCTGCCCCGGCAGCCCCGAAAGCGGATTCGGCAGTTCGGCGGCGGTCCGGTGGAAATCGTCGACGTGGCCGCGCGCGACGTCATAGGCGAACGCGAGGGGCGCGGGCGCCTCGCCCGCGCTGGCGACGATCGCGAGACAAGTGTTCTTCGCGACCGCGTCGGCGGCGTCGTAAGTTCCCGATCTTCGTCCGATCCGCGCCCGGCAGTAGCGCACCACCAGGACGCGGATGGCGTCCCTGAGTTTCGAGGCTGTCTCCATCCGCCCGCCGGCCTCCTCCGACCGCCGCGAACCGTGTACTCGCATCGGCTCCCTCTCCACCTTTCAGATGAGCACGGCGGAGGGGGACGCAGGTACGGTCTTTTTGCCCACACCGGGCGTTTCAGGCCTCGATGAAGACGATCCGCTCCGGTTCGATCGTCAGACGCACGGTCTGTCGTTTCACGCTCACCAAGGTCTCGAATTCCGTGGCGTGCCCGTCCGGGACGGTGAACAACCGGTCGTCGCGGGAATCGAGGAAGTCGGAGAACCCGGTCAAGGAGACCCCGCCGCTTTCGTCGAGCGCGAGGTAGTCGACGAGCCGCCGGAACAGTTTCGGCAGGATCACCAGCTCGTCGGCCAGCTGCCGCCGGGACGAGAGCTTGAACCCGGAGTTCGTGACGTCGTGCGGCCACAGCCCGAGTCCGTCTTGACGTGCCTTGCCCGCCGCTTCGGCCAAGGCGTCACGGAGATCGGGGAAAAGCAGTGAATAGAACGTCGGGTAGGCGAGTCCGTCCGCGACCTGGCGGTGGTTCGCGGAGTTCTTCAGTGTTTTGACGTCGAGATGGACCCTGGAAAGGTCCGCCGACCTTCCCGGCCGTTGTCCGGGAAAGGCGAACGCCACCGCTCGTCCGTATTTGTCCGCGAATCGCGTCAGTATGTGACCCGATACCTTGATCGGGGTCGAGGAGGTGACTCTTCCCCGTTCGTCGCGTTCGACGGTTTCGAAGCCGAGAGCCTTCAGCAGGTTCGCCGCGGCGGCGTCGGCGAATTCCGCGGGCTGGTGCCACATCCCGCCGGTTCCCCTGGCCTGGTAATGCGTTTCGAGCGCGTCGATCGCGTCGAGCCGCAACTGCATCCCGCCCCGGGAATTGAGCCGGACCTTCAGGCCCGCTTTCTTGGTCGCCTCGGGGTCTTCGGGATAGAACCGCACCGAATCGCCGTCCGGTGAGGCTCCGGCAAGCTGGAACGTACCTTTGATCAGCGTCATGGGCATGAGGACGACGGTAGTTCTCATTCGGGTGAACGAACCATCCGTTCATCCATCCAGACCAGTCGCCGGTAAAGATCAGATGACCATTGTGGACATTCTCGGAGATCTTCCAATGATTGACGCGAAATGATCATTTCGGGGATGCTGCCCGGATGACCGACTTCTCGTACCGCTGGCGTGACCCGGTCACCGACGACGAACTGCCAGGAGCACGATGATCGGCAACGCCGCCGGCCACCTCAGGCCCTTCGCGCCCGCACGTACCCCAGCCGGAGCGACAACGCGGCGGCCGTGCCCGCCACGGTCGCGCCCAGTTCGTCGGTTCGGCGGAGCACCCGGCCCGCCGGGCCCGCGATGCTGATCGCCGCGATCGGCCGTCCGGTGTGGTCGCGGACGGCGGCGGCAACGCAGCCGACGTCGGGCTCGTTCTCGACCTCGTCCACGGCCCAGCCGCGACGGCTCGTCCTGGCCAGGTCGTCGAGGAGCCGGGCCGGGTCGTTGATCGTCTTGAGCGTGAGGCTGTCGAGTTTCATCCGGCGGATGCGTTCGACCCGGTCCTGTTCGGGCAGTGCCGCCAGCCACGCCTTGCCCAGCGAAGTCGCGTGCTGCGGGCGGCGGGTGCCGAGGCGGCAGGCGAGGGTGACGGCGTTGGCGCTGCGTTCGGTGGCGACGTAGACCATCGTGTCGTTGTCCGGGACGGCGAGATACGTCGTCTCCCCACTCCGTTCGGCGAGCGACGCGAGATACCGCGGCGCGCACCGGTGGAGATCGGTCGCCGCCATCGCGCGGGCGCCGAGTTCGACCAGCCGGGTGCCGAGCCGCACGCGGCCGGTGGCGCGATCGGCTTCGAGGTATTCGAGGTTCTTGAGGGTGCCGACGATGCGGTAGGCGGCGCTCCGGGAGAGACCCAGTTGCCTGGCGATCGCGTTGGTGGAAATCTCCTGGTTCTGGCCGACGTGCTCGAGAACCGCTAGTCCGCGCTCGAGTGTGCCACTGGAATCCAGGCCCCGTGGTGTGCCCACTTCGCCCCTCCGTTGGACCGGGGTACCGATGGCCGGTACCTGTTGCCGCTAAGCGGATTCGGACGTTAACAGCTCGATCCGACGTTGGGAAGGTTTCTTAACAAACTGTCGACCGGACAAGTTTTCCCAGCTCGGGGCATCTGGTCAAGATCACCGGTTTGGACCAATCCATTCGTCGGTCCCGGTTCGGTGTATGACTTCAGGGGTCATTTTTCTGTTCACGGATATGAAAGAACCCTCGCCGGAAATCGCGGCGAGGGTTTCGGTCGTGGAGTCCGTTTCTAACGCACCGAGAGGTTCGAGACCGCTCGGACGACCGCCGTGCAGCGGTCTTCGACGTAGTCCAAGCCGCCTTCTTCGGCGATCCGGCGGGACTCGGCGGAGACGATCCCCTGCTGCAGCCAGAGCGCCTTCGCGCCGATCGCGACGGCCTGTTCGGCGATCGGCGGAGTGTCCTCGGACGGGCGGAAGACGTCGACGAGGTCGACGGGCTCCGGGATGTCGGTGAGCGAGCGGTAGGCCTTCTCGCCCAGCAGCTCGTCGGCCGAAGGATGGACGGGGATGATCCGGAACCCGTGTGCCTGCAGCACGGCGGCGACCCCGTGCGAGGACTTGGCCGGATCGCGGCTCAGCCCCACGACGGCGATCGTCTTCGATCCGGCGAGGATTTCGGTGGCGCGATCGGTCATACCGGGTTCAACCACGGTGGGCGTACGGGAATTCCTGGAGGCTGAAGGGGGCTTCCTCGCGTGCGAGTGCTGGCTGGTCGTGAGTGGTGAACAGCGTGAGTGCGGACGGTATTCGCCTACCCTCGAGTGCCACCCGCGTCCATGGAGGAATCGGGACATCGAGCGTCCCGATTCCTTCATGAACAAGCCCCAGACCACCTACGAAATCCGCCTCGCTGTGGCCGTCGCCACGAAACGGCGAGGAAGCCTTCGGCCTCCTCGCCAGCAGCCGAAACGCCACTCACGACCCGCTTGACTTGCGAGATCTCGACTTTGCCGTTGCCCTGGCGAGAGACGAGGGGAAATCCCCTTCAGCTCCTGGTCTTCCTAGAGCTTCCACAACCGGAGGCCGCGCACCCGGTACACCGGCCAGACGACGTGCCAGGCGCGGCGCCGCAGGAAGACCGCGGAACAGGTCAGGACGCTGCGCGCGGACGTCGACGCGACGTCGTGGCGGTCCGGCCAGCTCTCACCGTGCCTCCCGGCGGCGATCCGGAAGACGTTGACCAGGCCACGGCCCTGCATGTCGTACTTCGCGCCGGTGTCACCGGAATCCGGGGCCAGGGAGGCGATCTCCTGGCCGAACGCGGTCGCGGGAGCGGGCCCCGCGTCGGCGGGGAGGTCACCCACGGTCCCCGCGAGCGCCTTGCCGTACAGGCGGCGGGTGTAGCGGCTGAGCAGCAGCCGTTCCCACAGCGGCAGGACGCGGCGGTGCTTCAGCAGCGCTGAACACTCCGCGTGCCCGATGGCGAAGATGTCGGTCAGCTCGTCGTAGGCCGTGTGCGCCGTGGGCTCGTTGAGATGCACCCGCACCTCGTACCGGATGCGCGCGGTGAGCTCGTCGAGCTCCTCACGCCGGTCGATCCTCGTCTTCGCCCGTGAGAGGGACCAGTCGGACATGGGAGCAGGCTAGGTGATGATCGCGGTCGCACAAGACACTTTCGGCCCAATCTCGCCGTACCGGCCAGTGGAACGGGCGTCTTGTGCGGGCCAGGGTGAGGGGGCAGAGTTCGGCTGTCGGAAGGAGCCCATGGACACCAGCACGCTGCAGGAGGCCGCGGCCGCGCTGCTCAGCGCGTACGAGACCGGCAAGCCGATCGCGCCGCTGATCGAGACGTATCCCGCCGCGACCCTGGAGGACGCGTACCGCATCCAGCAGCGGCTCGTCCGCCATTGGGCCGAACGCGGCGACGGCGTTCGCGGGCACAAGGTCGGTCTCGCTTCCGCCGCCATGCAGCGGCAGATGGGTGTCGACCAGCCCGACTACGGGCAGTTGACCGGCTCGATGTTCCACCTCGAACACCAGCCGATCCCGATCGGCGGTTTCCTGCAGCCGAAGATCGAACCGGAGATCGCGTTCGTGCTCGGCTCGCGGCTGCGCGGCCCCGGCGTCACGGTGGCGGACGCGCTGCGGGCGGTGGACTTCGTCGTCCCGGCGCTGGAGATCGTCGATTCTCGCATCCAGGACTGGAAGATCAGCATCGTCGACACCATCGCGGACAACGCGTCCTCGGGCGGGGTCGTCCTCGGCGGCAGGCCGACCGCGATCGGCGACCTCGACCTGCGGCTGGTGGGGTGCGTCCTGCACCGGAACGGCGGGATCGCGGCCACCGGTGCCGGTGGCGCCGTCCTCGGTTCACCGGTGAACGCGCTGGTGTGGCTCGCGAACACGGTCGGGCCGCTCGGTGTCGCACTCGAACCGGGGCATGTCGTCCTGCCGGGTTCGATGACGCGCGCGATCCCGGTGAGCCCTGGCGACACCGTCGTCGCGACGATGGCGGGGCTCGGCAGTGTCACCGCGAAGTTCTCCGGGAAGGAGCGGCCGTGAGCCTTGGTGTGCGAGAGGCGGCGGAAGCGCTGCTGTCCGGGGAAGAACGCGAGCCGCTGACCGACGCGTGGCCCGCTTTGGATGTCGATACCGCGTACGCGATCCAGGACGAGGCTTTGCGGCTTCGGCGGGCGCGCGGTGAGACCGTCGTCGGAGTCAAGCTGGGCATGACCTCACGGGCGATGCGGCGAAGCATGGGTGTCGACTCGCCGTTGCTCGCGTGGCTGACCGACGCGATGGTCCTGCCCGCCGGCGCCGGAGTGCCGTCGTTGATCCACCCGCGTGCGGAGCCCGAGCTGGTTTTCGTGCTGGGGAAACGACTCGCGGGCCCCGGCGTGACCGCGGCGACCGCGATGGCGGCGGTGGACCGGGTCCACGGGGGCGTCGAGATCATCGACAGCCGGTACCGCGACTACCGGTTCAAGCTGCCGGACGCCGTGGCGGACAACGGTTTCTCCGCGTACTTCACGCTCGGTCCGGTCGGCGTCGCGCCTTCCACGCTGGATCTTTCGCTGGAGGCGGTGCTTTTGGAGGTCGACGGGGCCATCGTCGACACCGCCACCGGCGCCGCCGTGCAGGGCCATCCGGCGGAGGCCCTGGCGCTGGCGGCCAACGCCCTCGGTGCGCGCGGGCTCGCCTTGGAGCCGGGTTGGATCGTGCTCACCGGCGGGATGACCGACGCCGTCGAGCTGCGCCCGGGTTCACGGGTGGCGGCGCACTTCTCGCATTTGGGCTCGATCACGCTGGCCGGGTCTTGACCTCGGCGCGGCCGGCCGGCCGGACCAGGCCGCGTACCAGCCGCGGCCAGATCGCGCGCGGGAGATCGTGCCCCATGCCGGGGACGACGTCCAATTCGGACTCCCGCAGCGCGCGGGCGGTGGCCCGGCCGCCGGAGACGTGGACGAGCGGGTCTTTCGAACCGTGCACGACGAGGGCGGGCACGGTGAGTTTCCGCAACGCGCGGAAACGATCCCGGCTCGACACGATCGCCGCCAGCTGCCGCGCGGTGCCGCCGGGACTGACGCCGCGATCGAAGGACCGTTCCGCGCGTTCACGCATCCGGGACTCGTCGAAGGGGTAGCCCGGCGAACCGATGACGCGGAACGTGCGCACCAGGGAGTCGACGTACTGTTCGCGATCACGCGGAGGAGCCGAAAGCAGCATCAGCATCGCCTTGGCGCTCGGGCGCCCGACGAACCGGTTCCCGGTGGTCGACATGATCGACGTCAGCGAACGCACCCGTGCCGGATGCTCGATGGCCAGTGTCTGCGCGACCATCCCGCCCATCGACGCGCCCACGACATGCGCGCTCTCGACGCCGAGTTCGTCCAGCAACGCGGCGGCGTCGTCCGCCATGTCCTTCAGCGAGTACGGCGCCGTGCGCAGGGCGTAGGCCAGCGGCAGGCTCACCCGTCCGGACATCCGGCTGGACCGGCCGGCGTCCCGGTTGTCGTAGCGGATGACGAAGAACCTCCTCGCCGCGAGGTTCTCGCAGAGTTCGTCGTCCCACCAGATCATCTGCGAGGCCAGGCCCATGATCATCAGCAACGGCCTGCCTTCCGGCGATCCGAACGTCTCGTAACACAGCTCGTTGCCGTTCACTTCGGCGATTGTCTCCGGCATCGGGACAGTGTGACTACCCGCCGCGATACGCGCGAGCCTGGATCTCGTAAAGCTCGTGGTAGAGACCCCCTTCCTCGATGAGTTCGGCATGCGTGCCCTGTTCGATCAGCCGCCCTTTCTCCAGCACCAGGATCCGGTCCGCGGAACGGATGTTGGCCAGCCGGTGGGTCACCAGGACCGTCGTGCGCCTGCCCGACCCGGAGACGCTCGCGTGCCGCAAACCGGCGAAGACCCGGGCCTCGGCTTTCGCGTCGAGCGCGGCCGTCGGCTCGTCGGCGACCAGGACGGCGGCGTCACGGTAGATCCCGCGGGCGATGCCCATCCGCTGCCATTGCCCGCCGGAGAGGTCCTGCCCGTCGTTGAACTTCTTGGACAGCACCGTTTTCTCTTTGGTGGGCAGGGATTCGATCACCTCGTCGGCGCCGGAGGAGGTGATCGCGTCGTGCCAGGCGGCGCGTTCCGGGTCCTCCCGGCCGAGTCTGCCGACGGTCACGTTGTGCTCCGCTGTCATCGGCCATTCGGCGGGATCCTGGGCGATCACGGCGATGTTCGCGTGCACCGACTCGTGATCGGCGCCCGCGAGATCGACGTCGTCCCAGGACACCTTTCCTTCCGAGGGCGGGTACAGCCCGGTGAGCAGTTTGCCCAGCGTGGTCTTGCCCGAACCGTTCTCGCCGACGAGGGCGATCACCTCGCCGCGCCGGATGGTCAGCGAAACCTCGCGCAACGCGGGGGTTTCCTGGCCGGGATAGGTGAAACTGACGTTTTCCAGCCGGATCTCCGCCGGATCAGGCGGAGCGGTGACCCCGTCCTTCAGCGGGCTGCGTTTTTCGGACTCCCAAAGCAGCCGGTGGAAGAAAGCGATGTAGAACGACTCCTCGTACAGGGCGTTCACCGCGCGCATCGTGATGGACAGCGAGTTCGACGCCGTCCGCATGGCGAGCGCGGCCGTCCCGGCGAGGGCGAGCTCCATCTGCCCGTTGTAGAGCAGGAGACCGAGCACCAGATACGCGATCGCGGTGCCGACCCCGGCCGCCGCGCGGCCGGTCAGCCGGACCAGGTTGCTGCGATGCGCGAGCCGGACCTCCTCGCGCATCAGGCTTTCGGTGATCCGCCGGTATTCACGGAGCAACGGCTCCTGCAGGGTGAGCGCGTGCCGTTCGAGGGCGAAGGTGCGCCAGGTGGCCACCTCTTCGACGATGCCCTTCCGGATGTTCCGGCCGACGGTGTCGAGGTAGTGGCGGTAGTTCAGCCGCGCGACCTTGGCCGCCGCCCAGCCGTCCGCCGCCGCCGCGAGCAGCAGCACCGGCGCGAGCCACGGGTTGAGCAGGCCCGCCGCCACCAGCGCGGCGATCAGCGAGATCAGCGCCGACGTCAGATCCGCGATCCAGCGCAAGCTCATCTCGATCGACCGGACCCCGTACCGCGCGCCCTGTCTGGCCAGTTCCCGGAAGTCGGCGTCCTCGAAGGCCAGCAACCGGACCCGGACCATCGCGGCGGTGACCTCGTCGCCCGCCGAAGTGACGACCCGCGGCCGGAGCGCGCCCTCGACCGCGGCGACCACCGTGTCGAGCAGCGCGCGGACCGCGTAGGTGCCGACGACGATCGCCAGCGCGGGCAGCGATTCCACCACCCTGTCCGGCGTGGGCCCGTTCTCCAGCAGCGCGGTGAACACGTTCGCCGTGGCCAGCAGGCCGAACGCGGTGACACAGCCGGAAAGGACGTGGACGACGGCGGCCAGCAGGGTCAGCCGCGCCGACGTCCGCCAGGCCAGCCGCAGCACGATGGCCATGGCGGACGGGAGCGCGCGGATGGCCTTGACCATCCCCGCGTCGGCCACGTTCTCGTCGGGCGTGGCCCACTCGGGCATCTTCAGGTTCTCGACCCCGATCAGGGGCACGGTCGCTTCGGGCACTCCTCTTTCTTTACGCGCCCCCACCGACATTTCCGACCGCCCGCCGGTGGGGGCTGAAGGACGCCATGCCCGCGTCTCAAGCGGTGAAGGGCGCTTTCCCCGCATCGCATGCGGGGAAAGTCCCCTTCAGCTCCAGCCCACCATGCGCTACGCTCTCGCTAGAGCGATCTATCAAATCGCAAGGGGGCGAACATGGACGTTCTTCAGGGCAAGGGGCTCACCGCGCTGCGGCTGATCCTGGCCTTCACGCTGCTGTCCACCACGCTGCACTATGCGCACAACGTGCTCAGGGCGGCGGACTACCCGCAGGTCGAAGGGATCTCGGTCGGCGTCACCGCCACCCTGGTCGTCGTCGCCTACATCCTCTTCACCACGTTCGGCGTGCTCGGCTACCGCGACTACCTGCGCGGACGTTATTGGCGGGCGCTCGCCTTCCTGATGGTCTTCTCGCTGTCCGGGCTGGCGAGCCTCGGCCACTTCCTCGTGGCCGTGCCGCAGATTCCGGCCTTCTGGTTCGCCACGATCTACACTGACACGGCGGCCGCGCTGCTGCTCTGGGCCTTCGTGACCTGGGCGGCGGCGAAGCTCAACCGGGTGACCGTGACTGACCAACTTTCTACACAACATTGACGATGATCAGTGCGATGTAGACAATCGGTGGGGTGACGCGGACCACATCGGTGACGTTCGAACGTCATCCCAGCGGCTACCGGCACTGGAACCTGTCCACCGACGGCGACGTCGCGTGGCTCGAACTCGATGTCGACGCCGACGGTGGTCTCGTACCGGGTTACGAGCTCAAGCTCAACTCGTACGACCTCGGTGTCGACATCGAGTTGTACGACGCGACACAGCGGCTGCGGTTCGAACATCCCGAGGTCCGCGTGGTCATCGTGACCAGCGCGAAGGACAACGTCTTCTGTGCCGGCGCGAACATCCGCATGCTGGCGTCGTCGTCGCACGAGTGGAAGGTGAACTTCTGCAAGTTCACCAACGAGACCCGCAACGCCATGGAGGACGCCACCGCGCACTCCGGGCAGCTCTACGTCGCCGCGGTCAACGGCACCTGTGCCGGCGGCGGTTACGAGATCGCGCTCGCCTGCGAAAAGATCCTGCTGGTCGACGACAACTCCTCGACCGTCGCCCTGCCAGAGGTCCCGCTCCTCGGCGTTCTCCCTGGAACCGGCGGGCTCACCAGGGTGGTCGACAAACGCGGGGTGCGGCGGGATCTCGCCGACGTCTTCGCCACCCGTCCTGACGGCGTGAAGGGGCGGACCGCCGTCGAGTGGCGGCTCGTCGACGAACTCGTGCCGCGGCAGGGATTCCGCGACGCCGTGCTGGCCAGGGCGCGGGAACTCACGCGGACGAGCGAGCGGCTCGACGGCGTAGGTGTCGAATTGGCGCCGCTGACACATCGCTATGTCGACGTCGCCCTTGGTTCGGCCGAAGCGACGATCACCGTGAAGGGGCCTGAAGACGACGACGGCTGGTTACTGGACGTCACCCGCGAGCTGGACGACGTCATCCTTCGCCTGCGTGCCAACGAACCCGAACTCGGTACCTGGGTGCTCCGCACCGAAGGCGACCCCGCCGAGGTCCTCGCGCACGAACGCGCCGCGTTCGACGCGAAAGACTGTGTGAGCAACGAAATCGTCCACTACTTCAAGCGGACGCTGAAGCGGCTCGACGTCACCGGTCGCAGCCTGATCGCGCTCATCGAGCCTGGCAGCTGCTTCGCCGGGATCCTGCTAAAACTCGCGCTCGCCGCGGACCGGCAGTACATCTTGGACGGTCCGCCGATCGACGACGAAGACAGTGAAGAACGTGCGTCGGTCACGTTGTCCGAAGCCAACTTCGGCCGCTTCCCGATGGGTAACGGCCTATCCCGCCTCGAGTCCCGGTTCTTCGGCGACCCGGATCACGTCACCAGGCTCGCGGAAGAGTGCGGCAAACCGCTGAGTCCGGCCGAGGTGAACGAACTCGGCCTGGTCACCGACGCCCCGGACGACCTCGATTGGGAGGACGAGATCCGGATCGCGCTGGAAGGACGGGCCTCGCTCAGCCCGGACGCCTTGACCGGAATGGAGGCGAACCATCGGTTCGTCGGCCCTGAGACGCTGGAAAGCAAGATCTTCGGCAGGCTCGCCGCCTGGCAGAACTGGATCTTCACCCGTCCGAACGCATCCGGTCCCGAAGGCGCGCTGCGTCGCTACGGTACTGGTCAGAAGGCCGTCTTCGACAGGAAACGGGTCTGAACCCATGCCCACCAAGATCGATTATGACGCCAAGATCCCCAACAACGTCGATCTCTCAAAGGACCGGCGGCTCCAGCGGGCGCTGGAGGGATGGCAGCCGAAGTTTTTGGACTGGTGGGGCGAAATGGGTCCCACGCTGCGGACCCAAGGGGTGTACCTGCGCACCGCGATCAGCGTCGGCAGGGAGGGCTGGGCGCACTTCGACCACGTCAACGTGCCCGACTACCGGTGGGGGATCTTCCTCACGGAGCGCGATCCGGACCGTGTCATCGGCTTCGGTGAGCACCAGGGCGAACCGGCCTGGCACCAGGTTCCCGGCGAATACCGTGCCGAACTGCAGCGGCTCATCGTCATCCAGGGTGACACCGAACCCGCGTCGGTCGAGCAGCAGAAACTGCTGGGGCTGACCGCGCCGAGCCTCTACGATCTGCGGAACCTCTTCCAGGTCAACGTCGAAGAAGGCCGCCACCTGTGGGCGATGGTGTATCTGCTGCACGCCTACTTCGGCCGGGAAGGCCGCGACGAAGCGGAAAGCCTCCTGCTCCGGAATTCCGGGAGTCCGGACGCCCCGCGCATCCTCGGCGCCTTCAACGAAGAGACCGCGGATTGGCTCGCGTTCTACATGTTCACCTATTTCACCGATCGCGATGGCAAGTATCAGCTCGGCACCCTCAAGGAAAGCGGCTTCGACCCGCTTTCCCGCACTTGTGAATTCATGCTCAAGGAAGAGGCGCACCACATGTTCGTCGGCACCACCGGTGTCGACAGGGTGGTCACCCGCGGTGCCGAACTGATCCGCGAGCACGACACCTTCGACATCGCCGGGCACGGCGGGATCCCCCTGGATCTCATCCAGCGCTACCTCAACTTCCACTACACCGTCTCGCTCGACCTGTTCGGCAGCGAAACTTCGACCAACGCGGCGAACTACTACACCGCCGGGCTGAAAGGCCGCTGGCAGGAGGCCCGCCGCAAGGACGACCACAAGCTCACCGACGCCGCCGGGTCGCTGTCGAGGCCGAGGGCCGACGGCACCTGGGAGACCGAAGAACTGCAGGCCATCCTGTTGCTGAACCTGGACCTGCGGGAGGAGTACCGCGCCGACTGCCAGACCGGGGTCAACCGCTGGAACAAGATCCTGGCCGACGCCGGGATCGACTTCCGATTCGTCCTCCCGCACCCTGGATTCAATCGCGAAGTCGGCATAAACTCCGGCCACCATGTGACGCCCGACGGCACCGTAGTCGACGAGCGGACCTGGTCGGCCGGCAAACGCAAGTGGCTGCCCACCCCCGAAGACCTGACCTTCGTCCGATCGCTGATGCACCCGGTCTACGAGCGAGGAAAGATCGCGAGCTGGGTGGCGCCGCCACGCCAGGGCATCAATGGGAAACCCTTCGACTACGAATACGTTTACCTGAGCTGAGCCGATTGAAGGTGCGCCCGTGACCGCTGCAGCTACCGGGTTCAACGCGACGAGCTACCTGCTCGACCGGCATCTGACGGAAGGACACGGTGCGAAGGCCGCGGTCACTTCCCCGAGGCGGAGTCTCACCTATGCCGGGCTCGCGGCCGAAACCCGCCGGGTCGCGGCAGGACTGAAGGCGATCGGCGTCCGCCCGGAGGAGCGGGTCCTGTTCTGCATGGTCGACGACGTCGAACTGCTCTCCGGGATCCTCGGCGCGATGCTGGCCGGAGCGGTCGCGGTGCCGGTGTCCACCATGGTCACCGGGCTGGACCTCGGCAAGGTGCTGGCCGATTCACGGGCAAGGGTCCTGTGCGTTTCCGGCGAGTTCGCCGCGCAGGCGACGATCGCGCTGGGGCTGGCACCGGAGGTCACCGACGTCGTACTGGACAGGGCGAAGGCGGCCGAACTGCAGTCCGGGGTCCGCGCGCACGACTGGGGCGATCTGTCCACAGTGGATGACGGCGGCTTCGAACCGGCGCCGACCTGGGAGGACTCGCCCGCGCTCTGGCTGTACACCTCGGGGACGACGGGCAAGCCGAAGGGCGCGATGCACCGGCACGCGGGCATCCGCGCGATCTGTGAGACGTACGCGCGCGGCGTGCTCGACACCGGACCGAACGACCGGTTCCTTTCCGTCCCGAAGTTGTTCTTCGCCTACGGTTTGGGGAATTCGGCGTTCTTCCCGCTCGCGGCCGGCGGGACGGCGCTGCTCGAACCGGCCAGGCCGACCCCCGGACTGATCGCCGCCAGGGTCCGTGCGGAGCGGCCCACGCTGTTCTTCGCCGTCCCGACCTTCTACGCGGCGCTGCTCGCCAGTGACCTCCCGGACGACACGTTCTGCTCGGTGCGCCAGGCCGTTTCGGCCGGGGAACCGTTGCCTTCCGTGCTGTACGAACGGTTCCGTGATCGGTTCGGCGTCGAGATCCTCGACGGGATCGGCTCGACGGAGGCGTTGCACGTCTTCCTGTCCAACCGGCCGCACCAGGTGCGGCCGGGCAGCACCGGAGTGCCGGTGCCCGGTTACGAGGTCGCCCTGCGCGACGAGCAAGGCGCGCCTGTGCCGGACGGACAGCCCGGTGAGCTGTTCGTCGCCGGGCCGTCGATCGCGACCGGGTACTGGGCGCGGTACGAGACGACGAAGCAGGTCTTCCAGGGCGAATGGCTGCGGACGGGCGACAGCTTCGTGCGCAACGCGGACGGGAGCTACACCTGTCTCGGCCGCTTCAACGACATGCTGAAGCCGGGTGGGATCTGGGTGTCGCCCACCGAGGTCGAAGAGCGGCTGCTGCAGCATCCGGCGGTCGCCGAGGTCGCGGTCGTGGCCGCTTTCGACGCCGACGGTATCGAGAAACCGGTCGCCTGCGTGGTCGGCGTACCCGGCAGCCCGCTGGACGCGGACGAGCTGATCGAGTTCTGCCGGTCCGGGCTGGCGTCGTTCAAACGGCCACGCGGCGTCGTCGAGCTGGGCGAACTACCCAAGACGGCGACCGGGAAGATCCGGCGCAACGTGATCCGGGAACTCGTGCGGGAGATGTACGAGGTCCGGGCCTACCAGTCAGACCCCGCCTCCCCCCTACCCGGCTGATCTCCACCCGATCACGCGTGTTCTCCATCTGATCACGCGTGATCGCCAATGTCGCAAGCCAAGCTCGCGTGGCTGGACGGGCGACTCGCGTGATCAGATGGACAACTCGCGTGATCAGATGGCGAACACGCGTGATCAGATGGACATCACGCGCCGTTGACGGTGCGCAGGGTCCGCATGGCCTCGGCGAGGCCGGGTGCGTCGTCACCGAGTGGGGTCAGAACGATACGCCGCAGGATCTCCGCGCACGCCTCCCGTGCCTGCTGCGCGACGTCGAGACCGTGTTCGGTGAGCGCCGCGAAGGTGACGCGGCGGTCGTCCGGGCTGGGCACGCGGCAGATGAGGTCCGAGGCCACCAGTCTGTCCGCGACCTTGGTGAACCCGCCGCTGGACAACGCCGCCTCGACGGCCAGCCGCGTCATCGGCATCCGGTGCTCCGGCGACCGCACGAGCCGCAGCAGGATGTCGAACGACGCCGGCGCCAGGCCGAACCGTTCGGCGATCTCGCCCATCAGCTTGTTCTGCGTGGCCAGGTAGCCCTCGATCACCAGGCCCCACCACGTGACCACTTCGTCGTCGTTCGGTTCCGCTGTCACGCGGGTGAGAGTACACCAGAAACTCTTGCCGGAATATATCTTGCGTGCGAGAGGTTATCGGGTTAGCTTGAGTTCACCGGACTTCGGAGGAGGGGCACCATGTCGATCAAGACTTCGGGCCTGCACCACGTCACCGCCATCGGTGGCGATCCCCAGCGCAACGCGGACTTCTACACCAGGGCCCTCGGCCTGCGGCTGGTGAAGACCACCGTGAACTTCGACGACCCCGGCACGTACCACCTCTACTACGGCGACCAGTCCGGCAAGCCCGGTTCGCTGATGACGTTCTTCCCGTGGAAGGACGCGCCGAAGGGGCGTCACGGCACCGGCCAGGCCACCACGACGTCGTTCTCCGTGCCCGAAACCTCCCTCGGCTGGTGGAAGCGGCACCTAGCCGAGAGCCACATCGAGACGAGTCAGATCCGCGACTCCGACGGCGAGGAGACGCTCACCTTCCTCGATCCGGACGGCTTGAAGCTTTCGCTCGTCGCGCATCCGCAGGGCGACCCGCGCGACCCGTGGGACACGAAACTCGTCCCCGCCGAGTACGCCATCCGCGGCCTGCACTCCGTCACGGTCTCGGTGTCCAAAGAGGACGCGACGGCCGGGATGCTGACCGACGGGCTCGGCCTGGCCTTCGAGCGCCAGGAGGGCAATCGCCTGCGTTTCTCCGCCGGTGAAGGCGGTCCCGGCGCGCTTGTCGACGTCCTCGTGACGCCGGACGCCCCGCGCGGCCTGGTGGCGGCGGGCACCGTGCACCACGTCGCCTGGCGCGCGCCGGACGAGGAGACCCAGGCCGCGTGGCGTGCCGAACTGATCGACGACGGCGTGCACGTGACGTCCATTTTGGACCGTCAGTACTTCCGCTCGATCTACTTCCGCGAGCCGGGCGGCACCCTGCTCGAAGTCGCGACCGACGAACCCGGCTTCGCGATCGACGAACCGCTTCTGGAACTGGGTCGTGCGCTGAAACTGCCGCCGTGGCTGGAACCCAAGCGCGAGGATATCGAAGCCATGCTGCCGAAGCTGGACCTCCCGAGCGAGAACAACCCGCGATGACGGCGCCGGAATCACTGGAGTACAAGTACGTCGAAGGGGCTCCGGACGAGCCGGTGCTGCTGCTCCTGCACGGCACCGGCGGCGGGCCGGACGACCTCGTGCCGCTCGCCCGCCAGCTGAGCCCGGCCTCGGCGCTGCTCGCGCCCGCCGGGCCGGTGTCGGAACACGGTGCGGCGCGGTGGTTCCGACGGCTGGCGGAAGGCGTTTTCGACCACGAGGACGTCGTCTTCCGCGCGAACCAGCTGGCCGACTTCGTGGTCGCCTCGCGCGAGCAGTACGGCCTTGGTGACCGGCGGCTGGTCGCCATCGGCTTCTCCAACGGCGCCAACATCGCCGCCGCCGTCACCCTGCTCCGCCCGGACGCCGTCGGGGAGGCCGTGTTGTTCGCGGCGATGTCGCCTCTTCCGTCGCCGCCACGACTCGATCTGTCCGGTACCCGGGTCTTCCTGTCGAACGGCGAACACGATCCGATGGCGCCGATGGCGTCGGCGGAGGGACTGGCCCGCGACCTGCGCGAGCGCTCCGCGGACGTCGTCGCGCACCGCCATCCCGGTGGGCACCAGGTGACGGGCAACGGTTTGGTCGCGGCGGCGGGGTGGCTCAACCCGTAGCGGTGAGAGCAAAGTAGCCGAACGTAACATCGGCGGATGACTAACGGTGACCTCGTCCGAGCCCAAGCCCTGCTCGAAACGGTGCTCCTCGCGGACGGGCACAACGATCTACCGTGGGAGCTGCGGGTCACGACCGGGCCGGATCCGGTCGAGGCCGTGGCGGGCACGGATCTCACCGTCCGGCAGCCGCATCTGCACACCGACTTCCCGAAGCTCGCCGAAGGCAGGCTCGGGATGCAGTTCTGGTCCGTCTACGTGCCGTGCCAGTTCGAGGGGCACAGCGCGGTGACGGCGGTACTGGAACAAATCGAGATCGTGCACCAGCTGATCGAGCGGTACCCCGGCAAGCTGGCCTTCGCGGACACCGCGGACCAAGCGGAAGCCGCGTTCCGCGACGGCAAGATCGCGTCGCTGCTCGGCGCCGAAGGCGGCCACAGCATCGGCGAATCCCTTGGTGTGCTGAGGATCCTGCGCCGTCTCGGGGTCCGCTACCTGACGCTGACGCACAACTACAACACCACCTGGGCCGACTCCGGCACCGACGAACCCACGCACAACGGGCTCACCGGGTTCGGCCGGGACGTCGTCCGCGAGATGAACAAGATCGGCATGCTGGTCGACCTCTCGCACGTCGCGCCGAGCACGATGCGCGACGCGCTGGAGGTCAGCTCCGCGCCGGTGATCTTCAGCCATTCCTCGTGCGTCGCGGTCAACGACCACGCCCGCAACATCCCCGACGACGTCCTGGAAACACTGGCGGCCAAGGACGGCGTCGCGATGGTGACATTCGTGCCGGGCTTCATCTCCCCGAAGGTCGCCGAGTGGGACGACCGGTTGCGCGAGGACATGGAAACCGCCGGGCAGGACTACTGGAACCTCGACCAGCGCACGAAGTTCGCCGCCGATCGAGGCGGGCCCGAGAAGCCGAAGGCGAGCATCGACGACGTCGTCGCCCACATCGAGCACGCGCGCGAAGTGGCCGGTGTCGACCACATCGGCCTCGGCGGCGACTACGACGGAGTCGCGACACTTCCCGAAGGCCTGGAGGATGTTTCGAAGTACCCGGTGCTGTTCGCCGCGTTGCTGGAACGCGGCTGGAGCGACGAGGATTGTGCGAAGCTGGCCGGGAAGAACACCTTGCGCGTCTTGCGCGCGGCCGACGAGGTCACCCGTTCGGACGCTTGAGAGCGCGCTCAAGCGCACTTCGGCGGACACTATCGGGTATGACTCAGCCGCAGGAAGGTGCCGCCGAGGTCCCGGTCGAGCCCGCCTCATCGTCCGAAGCCGGCGGCGCGCGCCACAGCGGCAAGGTCGAAGCCGTCCCGAAACTCAAGCGCACGCGGGTGAGCGGGACCTGGGTCGCCGTCATCGTGGCGTTGGTCGTGCTGGTGTTCCTGCTCGTGTTCATCCTGCAGAACCAGGACACCGCCAGCGTGCACTTCCTCGGCATGTCCGCCGTGATGCCGCTGGCCGTCGCGATGCTGTTCTCCGTGATCGCCGGTGGCGCGCTGGTCGCGCTCGTCGGCGGTGCCCGGATCCTGCAGTTACGCCAGCAGGCCAAGAAGTCCCGCCACCTGCAGCGCTGAGCCCCGTCAGGGAGCGGCGGCCCGCCGGAACTCGCTCGGATTGACCCCGCGGACCCGTTTGAACGCCGCGCTGAAGCCGAACGGGTCGGCGTAGCCGACGGTGCGGGCGATGTCCGAAAGCGTCGCGGATCCTTGATCGGCCAACAGATCCGCCGCGAGGGTCATCCGCCAGCGGGTGAGATAGGTCAGCGGTGGTTCGCCGACCAGGTCGGCGAACCGCTTGGCCAGCGTCGAACGCGACACCCCGGTCCGCCCGGCCAGTATGCCGACCGTCCACGGCGCCGCCGGTTCGGCGTGCAGCAGGCGCAGGGCGTCGCCGACCACCGGATCCCGCTGGGCGGCCCACCACGCCGGGGGCTCGCCGCCGGGCCGGTCGAACCATTCGCGCAGTGAGCAGACCAGCATCCAGTCCAGCAGCCGGTCGAGGACCACCTGCTGACCCGGCGCGTCGACGGCGACCTCGGCGGCGAGATGGTCCAGCACGGGATCGCCCGCGCCGCCGGCGTCCACCCGGACAACGACGGGCAGCGCGTCCAGCAGCGGGCGGCTGATCTCACCGCGGACCGGGTACGCGCCGACGATCAAGGTCGTCTCGCCGTCGGCAGGGTCGTCGGCCCACCCGAGGCGGTGCCGGGTCCCGCCCTGTCCGGGCGTCGCGCAGTGCTCGCCGCACGAGATCGGTTCGGCCCGGGTGCCGATCTCGTCCACGAAGGTGAACGTCGCGGGGCCGCGCACGATGATCGTCTCGCCCGCGCGAAGCGGTTCGGGCGGACCGCCCTCCGGCACGATCCAGCCCGCCCCGGTGAGCACGGCGCACAGGGTCAGCGGCGCGCCGTCCACGAAGTGCAGCGCCCAGGGCGGGGACAGGGTCGAACTGCCGAACAACGAGCCGTGCGCCCGCACTCCGCGGATCAGGTCACTGAACACATCCACCTTGCCGACGTTAGACGAATAAACAGGCGACCCGGTGCTTCACCTATGGGCACGTCCGATCCGGGCGGGTTGAATCGTGGTCATGCTGACCACCGAAGACCTCGAATTCCTTCGTCGTCCCCTGCACGGGTTCCTGACCGTCGCCGACGGGCCGGTGCCGCCGCAGCCCCGGCCGGTGTGGTTCGAGGCCACCGACGAAGGCACGGTCCAGCTGTTCACGCCGCGAGACTCGGCCAAGGTGCGCCGGCTGGACAGCGACCCGCGCGCGTCGATCGTCATCGCCGCGCCGGTGGGTGAACGCGAGCGCTGGGTCTCGGTCGCCGGCCGCACCACGGTGGAGCCCGACGGAGCGCACGAACTGGCCGCCCGCCTCGGCGCCCGCTACTGGGACCTCGACGACCCGGCCCACGCCGGTGAACTCGCCGGGATCCAGGAACTGGATCTTGTCCGGCTCGTCATCCATCCGGAGAAGGTCGGTCGCTACTCGATGTGATGATCGACGTCATCCCGAGCACGGTGGCGCAAACGTTTTCGTCACCCTTGGCGGTGACCCGGTCCCGGTCCGCCGGGTTCCGGGTGCACAGCCGCCAGAACGTGTCGGCGTCGGTGGTCACCGAGGCCAGCGGCGACCGTGACGTCGGCGCGATGCGGTCCAATTCCCAGCCGTCGGCGGTCCGCTGAGCCGTCCATTTCCCGCCACCCTGGCCGGTGACGGTGTAGACGACCTGCCTGCCGGTCCGCGCGTCGACGTCGTGCAGAGTGTGCGGCAGCGCCCGCATTAAAATGTCGACCACCGGCCCCCGGAACTCGGAGCCGTCGAGCGTCCGAGCGCCGACGGCCTCGCGGATCTGCTGCTGGTGCACCCAGAACTCGGTGTACTCGCGGGCGACGTCGAGCCACACCGGCGCCGGTTCGTCCCCTGCCCAGCTCACCGGCTCGCCGATGGCGTCGAGGTCGGCGCGGCCCCACATCTCGGCGAGTTGCGAGGTGCTGTCGACCAGCATCGCGAACAGCACTTCGGGGGACAGCCGACGGCACGCGACCACCCATTCGTCGTTGATCCGGTCGAGGAACCGCCCGAAGGGTTCGCCCTCGCGGGGCGCCGTCGTCCGGTAGCCGTCGCGATCGCGCGAAAGCCTGCCGAGTTTGCCGCCCAGGAGGTGGGCGGCGAGATCGTGCACCGTCCAGCCCGTGCACACCGTCGGCGCGCCCCACTGCTCCGCGTCGAGACCGGTGAGGACGTCGAGCAAGGCCTGCTCCTCCCGCGCGAACAGCGGGAGGACGTCGAGCGGTGGACCCCAGCGCGTGAAGCTCATGTATCCATCCAAACACCCACGTCGATCACAATCTCGGCCGTTCTGCCTACTCGCAGGTAGCATCAGCGCGAACGCGAGGGGAGTGCCCGTGAGCAACGATCGACCCGCTGGTGACGACCTGACCGCTTTCGCCAAACGCGCGGGGCGGCTCGCGGGCTGGGCCGCTCGCACGGGAAGGGAATTCACCCGCAAACTCCCCGGTGTCGACATCGCGGAACAGGTCATCAAGCAGGGTGAGCGGCAGCTGCTTTCGGAGTTGCGCCGCCGTCTCGACGAGGTCGACGACCCGTACCACGCCGCGCTCGCCGCCGCGTCCGCGATGAACCGTCCCGACGCCAACGGTTCGCGCCCGGTCGAAGCGACGATCACCCTCGTGCACACGCGCGCCCGGCTCGAGCCGCTCCGCGCGGCGATGGCCGAACTGCTCAACCATTCGATCGGCTTCGGGCGAGAGCGGGCCCGCGAGTACCTCTACGCGATCATCCTGCGGCAGCTGACGCCGGACGAGGCCCGCATCCTCTCCGCGCTTTCCGACGGTTCGCCGTTCCCCGCCGTCGACGTCGCCGAGCGGACCAACCTCGGCGGGGCCGGGCGGTTCGTACTGCGCAACGCCTCCACCGTCGGCAAGGCCGCCGGGGTGACGCTGCCCGACCAGGTGCCCGGCTACCTCACCAGGCTGATCGGGCTCGGCCTGGTCGAGCTGGGCGAAGAGGTCCTGTCGCTGGAGACGCAGTACGAAATCCTGCTGACCGATGAGACCGTCCTCGAGGCGGAGAAGTCGGTCAAGCGGGCCAAGTTCGTCAAGCGCACAGTCCACATTTCCCGGCTCGGCGCCCACTTCTGGCAGGCCTGCGACCCGAGCGCCGGCTGAATCCGGCATGGGTGCGTTCCTCGACGGGATCCTCGCCGACTTCGCCGAGCATTGGCCGATCTACGTCTCCATCCCGATCGTCGCCGCCCTGATCGGCTACACCACCAAACTCGTCGCGATCCGGATGATGTTCCAGCCGGTCGAGTTCGTCGGGATCAAACCGTTCCTCGGCTGGCAGGGCATCGTGCCCAAACGCGCCGCGCGGATGGCGAGCATCGCCTGCGACACGATGACCGAGCAGCTGATCAAACCGGCGGAGGTCGTCGCCCGGCTCGATCCGCGGAGGATCGCGCGTGAGCTCGAGAAACCGCTTCAGGCCGCTGTCGAGGACATCGTGCGCGACGTCGCGGGTCACTACCAGCCGGGGCTGTGGGAATCGCTGCCGGTCGGGATGCAGCGGCTGGTGATCCAGCGCGTCCAGGCCGAGTCGCCGAAGATGGTCGCGGCCGTGCTGGAGCTGATCAAGTCCGATGTGGACAGTGTGTTCGACCTCAAGGGCATGGTGGTCACCGCGCTGGTCAAGGACAAACGGCTGCTGAACCGGATCTTCCAGGAGGCGGGCGACCAGGAGTTCAAGTTCATCGCCCGCTCCGGCATCTTCTTCGGCGGGCTGATCGGCGTAGTCCAGATGATCGCGTGGGTGCTGTTCAAGTTTCCGCTGATCATGCCGCTGTTCGGGCTCTTCACCGGCTGGTTCACCGACTGGCTCGCGCTGCGGATGATCTTCTACCCGATCGAAGAACGCCGGTACTTCGGCGTCCGCTGGCAAGGCCTGTTCCTGAAGCGGCGCGGCGAGGTCGCGGAGGCGTACGGCGCGCTGATCGCGAAGGAGATCATCACCCCGCACAATGTGATCGAGGCGGTGCTGCACGGGCCGCTGTCGGACCGGGTGCTCGGCCTGATCCAGCGTCAGCTCGACGAACAACTCGGACGCCGCGTCGGCGTCGGGAAGCCGTTGGTGGTGTTCGCCGTCGGCAGCAGGCGGTACCAGGACATGAAGCTGAACATCGCCGAGAAGATCATGGACAAGCTGCCGGAGACCATGCGATACATCGAGGACTACGCGACCGATGCGATGGACATCCGGAACGTGCTGGTGACGAAGATGAAGGAACTGTCGCCGCGCGAGTTCGAGGGCTTGCTGCGGCCGGCGTTCCAGCAGGACGAATGGCTCCTGATCGCGACCGGCGCCGTCCTCGGTTTCGCCGTCGGTGAGGCCCAAGTCCTCCTCCTGGAACACTTCGCCGCCTGACCCCCTCCCGCATTTAGTCCTCTAGTTGCGGTAGTTGCGCGTGCAACTACCGCAACTAGAGGACGAAACGCGGGGGCGTCGCGTATCCAGGCACAGCGAACGGGCACCTGATTGCGGGGGCGTGAAACCGCCCTTACGGGCGAACGAATTTCGGCACTGACGGTGGTACGCCGGTTCGGCCGTCCGGTCTAAGGTGCACGGTGCACAAAGCCTCGGGGAGGGCGTACATGGCCGACGCGGGAAGTCCGTGGCCGCAGGAGATCCGGCTGGCGATGACCATGGTGGGCGGGGCGAGCCTCGCGGTCTGGATGGGCGGGGTCGCCACCGAGACCTCACATCTGCTGCGGGCGTCGAGAACGCCGGAATCCGAAGGGCCGTACCGGACCCTGCTCGATCTGCTCAACGCCACCGTCTCGCTCGACGTGCTCACCGGCACGAGCGCGGGCGGTATCAACGCGGCGTGCCTCGGGCTGGCCGAGGCGTTCCGGTCGAGCCCGCAGGTGCTGCGCGACACGTGGATCAGCACGGGTTCGCTCGACAACCTGATCCGCGACCCCGGCGAGAAGGGGCCGAGGTCGCTGCTGAACGGCGACAAGGTGCTGCTGGCGGATCTCAAGGACGCCCTGCACCGGATCACCGACAACGCGACGGTGAAACCGGACTGTCCCGACATCACCGTGTTGCTCACCGGCACGATGATCGACGGCGAGACGACCAGGTTCGACGACGCGCTGGGAAACCTCGTGCGGGACACCGAACATCGTCTGCTGTTCCGATTCGATGGTCCTTTGTGGACGGATGACGTGGTGGGACCGCTCGCGCTCGCGGCACGCTCCACCGCGTCGTTCCCCGGCGCGTTCGAACTTTCCCGGATGCCGATCGGCGAGAAGACCGGGCCGCTGCATCCGGACATGACCAGGTACACCGACGTCACGCGGTCGCATTGGCTCACCGACGGCGGCGTGTTGCTGAACAAGCCGTTGCGCCCCGCGTTGCGGGAGATCTTCGAACGGCAGTCGCATTCGGATGTCCGGCGGCTGCTGTTGTACGTGGTGCCGACGGCGGAACGCGAAGCCGAGCGCGTCGAGGTCGATCCGGAGCGGCCGCCGCTACTGGGCAGTGCGATGAGCAAGGTCGTCGGCACCGTGCTGAGCCAGACGATCAGCGCCGAACTCGAAGACCTGACCCGGCACAACGACGCCGTGGTCCGGACCAGGGGAACCCGCGTTTCCCTTGCCGCGATGGGGGTTCGTGGCGGGCCGGAGACACTCGTCGATCAGCGGCTGATGAACGACTACCGTGACCGGCGGGTGCAGGAGGACGCCACCGCGCTGGTCCGCGAGGCGACCCGCAGGCTCTCGCTGTCCGATGTGGAGGATCCGGGCCGCCAGTGGGCGTCCGGTACGGCGGCGCAGTTGCGCGCGGCCGCGGCGACGGGACTGCGCGACGGTCTGCCGACCGAGCCGCCCGAGGACACCTGCGAGGTCGAGAACCTGGTCGCCTTCCGCACCACCGCGCTCGACGATTCGGTGGCCACCGGTCTCCAGCTGGTGAACGCGGGTTTCCGGCTCGATCCGGCGCCGGAGCAGGCGGTGCGGCTCAACCGCTGCCGCGTGCTGCTGCACGAGGCACGCCGCAGGTCCGCGCGGGGCACCCGGCTCGCGAGCTGGGTCGCCGAGCAGGACCCGCCGCCCGCCGACGTCACGCTGGCCGCCTGGATCGAAGGTCTCGCCAAGGAATGGGCGGCCCTCGGCCGATCGGAAACGCTGAAGGAGGCGTGGCCGATGGTGGTCGCCGCGCTCCGGCAGGCCACGCCGATCCTTTTGCCACTGGCACGGGCGAAACCCGATAGCGAAGCCGCCGACACGGTCAGCACGCTGCTGGCGTGGACCGGGCTCACGTCCGACGACGCGAGCGCCGCCGATCCGATCGTCACCTCGCGCTTGGTGCGCCTGCACATCGCGACCCGCGGCCTGCTCGCGCAGCCGCCGTCGGTCGATCAGCGGGTCGATCTCGTCCAGGTGAGCGCGGATTCGCGGACGCTGCTGGACATGAAGCGGCGCCGCTCGTGGGACAAGCTCACCGGCATGCAGGCCGACTACTTCGGCGCGTTCTACAAGGCGTCATGGCGCGCGAACGACTGGATGTGGGGCCGGGTCGACGGCGCGGGCTGGCTGTTCCAGTGCCTGCTCGACCCGAAACGCCTGCGGCAGCTGCGCGACGTCGTCGGGCGGGAAGCCTTCCGCGCACAGGTCCGGGACGCGTTCAGCAAGATCGGCTGGCGGCAGCCGGGCACCGAAGACGGGCTGTCCCAGGCGGAGGCGGAGGCGTTGCGTGCCCAATTGGCCGGTGAGCTCGCTTTCCTCGGTCTCGACGGCGAACTCGGCGACGTGGACGGGGGGCCCACCCTGCCGATCAGCATGCCGGTGACGGCGATGGTGCTCGCCAGGGTCCGGCAACTGGAGATCGCGCGCGAGGAACTGCCCTGCGTCGGGCTCCATTGCGGATACGACGCGAAAACGGCCAAGGGGAACGGGAAACCGTCGGAGCGGTTCCGGAAGCTGATCGAGCACGAGCCGAAATCCGACGAGCAGGCCCAGCGAGCGTTCCAGGCGTGCCAGGTCTCCGGCGAGCGGTTCGAGCACGAACGCGGGACGATGCTGCTGACGAAGACGCTGGTCAAGGCGGGCGCCGCCGGGATCAACGCGGCCGCGGGGGCGACGCGGGTGCCGAAGTCGGTCCAGCCCGCCGCGACCTTCGCCAAGGCCGCGGGCCGCAGCGCGTGGTGGATCACGCGCGGCGCGGCCACCCTGCCGTCCCCGTGGAACGTGCTCGCCGCGCTGATCACCGTGCTGGCGGGCTTCGTCCTCGGTGGGCAGGGCGGGCCGGTGCTGCAGTGGGTGGGCGTCCCGGTCGCCGCGGGCGCCATCGTGTTCCTGGTGGTCAGCCTGATGACGTTGCGCAAGACGTGGCGGATGGTGCTCACGGTGCTTGGCGTGCTGGCGGGGGCGGGGCTGCTGTTCGCCGCGTTCCTGCCGCCGGTCCGCGACCCGCTGTTCGGCTGGCTCGGCGACGTCGTCGCGGGCTGGCGGCGCGGTGAGGCGCCGGTCTGGTGGCTGATCGTCTGCCTGCTGCTCCTGCTGCCCGCCGTCTGGACGCCGCTGGGTTCCGTATTCCGGCGGCGACGGCGGCGCTGAACGCCAAATTGTGGCCTGACGCTGCGACCGAGTGGTGACCGTTGGTATCGTCACATCCGGTGAGACCGCATCGACGCGGCCTTACCCACGAGTGCTGCGCTTCAAACGTTACCGTTACCTTTGTCACGTGTGTTTCAGGGTTGTCGCAGGTAGCCGCGTTGTCGCCGTCGCGCTGAACTGACCGCGCCCGAATACTCCGGTACGTTTCTTGGACATGTCCGGAAAGCACTTGATCGAATACCCGACCAAGGCAGACGGTGCCGAGCTCTGGCGAATCGCCCGCGATTCGAAGAAACTTGATCTCAACTCGGCCTACGCCTATTTACTGTGGTGCCGCGATTTCGCGGACACCTCCGTCGTAGCGAAAGTCGACGGCACACCGGTCGGTTTCGTGATCGGGTATCGGAAGCAGGACACCGGCTTTGTCTGGCAGGTCGCGGTCGACGCGTCCCAGCGGGGAAAAGGCCTGGCCGGGGCACTGCTCGACGAGCTGTTCAGCCGTCTTGTCGCCCAGGGCGTGCGGTACCTCGAAACGACGATCACCCCGGACAACGAGGCTTCGATCCGGTTGTTCGCCTCGTTCGCCAAGCGGTGGAACGCCACCTTGGAACGGCAGGGCCTGTTCTCCGCGGCGGATTTTCCGGCCGAGGACGGAACGCATGAGCAAGAGGACCTGTACCGAATCGGTCCGCTCAGCAGTCAGTAGAACGTTAAGCCGGGGATCTCAGGGAGAAAGAAAACGTGATGAGCATTTTCGAGGAACTCGAATCCGAAGTACGCAGTTACAGCCGTGGCTGGCCCGTGGTGTTCGACCGGGCTCAGGGGAGCTACCTGTACGACGAAGACGGCAAGGCCTATCTCGACTTCTTCGCCGGCGCCGGCGCGCTCAACTACGGGCACAACAACCCGGCGATCAAGCAGGCCCTGATCGACTACATCGCCCGTGACGGCGTCACGCACGCGCTCGACATGTTCACCGTGGCCAAGCGGGACTTCCTCGAGACGTTCAAGGAAAAGATCCTCGCGCCGCGCGAACTCGACTACAAGATCGTCTTCCCCGGCCCCGGTGGCGCGAACGCGGTCGAGGCCGCGCTGAAGCTCGCGCGCAAGGTGACCGGCAAGGAATCCGTCATCAACTTCACCAACGCCTTCCACGGGATGACGCTGGGCGCCCTTTCGGTGACCGGCAACTCGATGAAGCGCGGCGGCGCGGGTGTCCCGCTGGTGCACGCCACCCCGATGCCGTACGACAACTACTTCGACGGGGCCATCCCGGACTTCCTCTACTTCGAGAAGCTGCTCGAAGACTCCGGCAGTGGCCTGAACGAGCCAGCCGCCGTCATCGTCGAAGGCGTACAGGGTGAAGGCGGCATCAACGCCGCGCGCGTCGAGTGGCTCAAGGCGCTGGACGACCTGTGCAAGAAGCACGGCATCCTGCTGATCCTCGACGACGTCCAGATGGGCTGCGGCCGCACCGGCCCGTTCTTCAGCTTCGAGGACGCGGGTATCAAACCCGACATCGTCTGCCTGTCGAAGTCCATCGGCGGCTACGGCATCCCGATGGCGCTGACGCTGATCCGCCCGGACCTCGACGTCTGGGAGCCGGGTGAGCACAACGGCACCTTCCGCGGCATCAGCCCGGCGTTCGTCACGGCGACCGAGGCGCTGCGCGTCTACTGGAGCGACGACGAGCTGGAGAAGTCGACCAAGGCCAAGGGTGAGCGCATCGCCGCCGCGTTCGAAGGCATCGTCGAGGCGTACTCCGAAGCGAAGCTGCTCGCGAAGGGCCGCGGGCTGGCCCGCGGTCTCGAGTTCGCCAACGGTGACCTGGCGGGCAAGGTCTGCGCCGCCGCGTTCGAGCGCGGACTGCTGATGGAGACCTCCGGCCCCGACGGCGAGGTCATGAAGCTGCTGCCGCCGCTGACGCTGACCGACGAAGAACTCACGAAGGGCCTGTCGATCATCGACGAGTCCATCGCCACCGTCCTGAACTGACCGCCCTCAACCGAGAACGAGAAGGAGTTTTCCGTTGCTTGTCCGCACACTCGACGAGGTCACCGACACCGACGCCGACATCAAGACCCCGAACTGGCGAAGCAAGCGCGTCGTGCTGGCCAAGGAGGGCGTCGGCTTCTCGGTGCACGAGACCACGCTTTACGCCGGGACGGTCAACGACTTCTGGTACGCGAACCACATCGAGGCGGTGTTCATCACCTCCGGTGAAGGCGAGCTGGAGAACACCGCGACCGGCGAGGTCTTCCAGCTGAAGCCGGGCACGTTGTACCTGTTGAACGACCACGACAAGCACCAGGTCCGGCCCAAGACCGAGATCAAGTGCGTCTGCGTGTTCAACCCGCCGATCACCGGCCGTGAGGTCCACGACGAAAACGGCGTGTACCCGCTCGTCACGGAACCCTGAAATCGCTCGAGGAGGCGACTGCATTGACGCTGACCGACACCCGAGTCGACGACAACTACCCGACCCGCGTCACGGGTAAGCCCGAACACCTGCCCAGGACGCACCCCACCGTCTGGGGCGGCGAGGCCGACGGTCCCATCGACGCGGCCACGCTCGCCAACCACGAAACCCGCGGTTACACCGTCGTCGACCGGTTGTTGTCGCCTGGCGAGGTCCAGACGTACTGGCAGGAACTCGTCCGCATCTCGTCGGGGGACCACCACGACGACGAACGGGTCATCACCGAGGCCAAGACCGGTGAGGTCCGCTCCATTTTCGACGTCCACGAGACCAGCGAGCTGATCGCGGAACTCGTCCGCGACCCCCGCGTGCTCGACCGGGCCAGGCAGATCCTCGGTTCCGAGGTCTACGTCCACCAGAGCCGCGTGAACTACATGCCCGGCTTCAAGGGCACCGGGTTCTACTGGCACTCGGACTTCGAGACCTGGCACGCCGAGGACGGCATGCCGTCGCCGCGAGCGGTCAGCTGTTCGATCGCGCTCACCGACAACTACCCGTTCAACGGCGGGCTGATGGTGATGCCCGGTTCACAGCGGACCTTCGTCCAATGCGCCGGGGAAACCCCCGAGAACAACTACAAGAGTTCACTGAAAGAGCAGCGGGTCGGTGTTCCCGGCGAGGATGACATCACCGAACTCGCCGCCGAATACGGAATCGATCAATTCACCGGACAGGCCGGTTCGGCGCTCTGGTTCGATTCGAATGTGATGCACGGTTCGTCGAACAACATCACCCCGTTCCCGCGGTCGAACATCTTCGTGGTGTTCAACAGCGTCGAGAACGCGCTGCGGGAGCCGTTCGCCGCGATCGAACCGCGTCCGGCGTTCATCGCCGGTCGTGACTCGACCCCCCTGTCGCGCTGACGAACCGCAGGTCGTGAAGGCCATGCTGGGGCGCCTGTAGTCGTCGGTGTGCGCCCTGTTACGTTGTCGTCTACGTGAGCGGGCCAGTGGGCTCGCACGCGTTGGTGTTGTCGACGGACGAACGGGTTCTTCGCTCGGGGTGAGCCCACCCGGACGGACGTGGACGCCGATGTCCGGTGTGGGTCGCGCCCCCAGGCGGCCCAAATCGGACATCCCCCGGCTCCGTGTCATCAGATCGGGACTGATGGCGCGGAGCCTTTTTATTGTCGCGCGCTGACGAAGACGTTCCGCAGGGCGCGCGGGGTGAAGTCTCCCCGTCGCGCTAGACGGGTCCGCCGGTCGTCTTACCTTGGCTCGCGAGAGCGTCCGGGATTCCATCAGATGTCCCCAATGCGGCATTGGAGACGCCCAGTGTCCCCAATGTGGCATTGGTGGCGTGGGGCTCCGGCGCCCGATATACCGCCCTTTCCCTCGCGTTTTCTGGTTGGCGGCGTCTTCGCGCGGTAGGTTGGCTACTCCGGTAAGGGGAGAGATCGGGAGAGGGGGTTCGTCATGGGCGAAAGCGGTTCCCCTGCCCGTTTCCAACTCCTCGGTCCCGTCCGGCTCCTCGACGGTGAACGGCCGATCCCCGTCGGTGGTCCCGGCGTCCGCGGCCTGCTCGCACTGCTGGCCTTGAAGGTCAACAAGGTCGTCGCGCTCGACGAGATCATCGACGCGCTCTGGGGCCACGACCCGCCTGCCACGGCCCGCACGATCGTCCACGGCAACGTCTCCCACCTGCGGCGCGTGCTCCGGGAAATCCAGGGCGGCCATCCGCGCGGCGCCCGGATCCTCACCGCGCCACCCGGCTACCAGCTCACCGTCGAACCCGGCCGGATCGACGTCCACCGCGCCAGGGCACTGCTGGATCGGGCGTCCGCCGAAGATCCGGACAAGGCTTCCGAACTGCTCGCCGAGGCCCTCGCGCTCTGGCAGGGTCCCGCGCTCGCCGGCGTGCCGGGTTCGGTCCGCGCTCCAGAACTGGAGGATCTGCGGCTCGCCGTCCACGGTGCCAGGGTCGACGCGGATCTCGAACTCGGCAGGCACGCGGAACTGATCGTCGAACTCAGCCCGCTGGTCCGGGCCAACCCGCTCGCCGAGCGCACGGCGGGCCAGCTGATGCGCGCGCTCTACCACGCCGGGCGCCGTGGCGACGCGCTGGAGCTGTACCGCACGGTGTCCAGGGCGACCCTGCGCACCCTCGGCGTCGAACCCGGCGCGGATCTGCGCTGGCTGCACGAACGCGTCCTGAACGACGACCTGCCGGTCAAGGTCGTCGCGGAACCGAAGCCCGAAGCGCAGCCTGTCCAGCAGTTGCCGCCCGCGGTGCCGAACCTCGCCGGCCGCGAAGCCGATCTCGCCTGGCTCGACGAACTCGCCGAGCGGGCCGAGGCGGGCGAGACCGCGGTCGGCCTGGTCACCGGGACCGCCGGGATCGGTAAGAGCAGCCTGGTGGTGTGGTGGGCGCATCGCGCCGCCCGCCGCTTCCCCGACGGCATCCTTTTCGCCTCGCTGCGGGGTTTCGACCCACATCACCCGCCGCTGGAGCCCGCCGACCTGCTCACCCAGTTCCTGCTCGGACTCGGTGTCCCCGCCGACGGTGTCCCCGAGCAGGTCCACGAACGCATCGCCCTCTACCGCTCGATGATCGCCGGGCGCCGGATGCTGGTGATCCTCGACAACGCCCGCTCCGCCGAGCAGGTGCGGCCCCTGCTGCCGCCCGGGTCGCGGTCGATGGCCCTGGTGACCAGCCGCTCCAGGCTCGACGGGCTGGCCGTGTCCAACGCCGCCAAACTGCGTGTCCTCGGCACGCTCGCGCCCGGTGACGCCGTCCGGCTGATCGAGGAATTGGCCGGGCCCGCCGGGTTCGACCTCAACCACGCGCTCGCCCGGCTCTGCGGTTATCTCCCGCTCGCGCTGCGGATCGCGGGCGCCCGGCTCGCCGCCAGCGCGCAGTGGTCCGCGCAGGATCTGGTCGACGAACTCGGCAACGAACGGACCAGGCTGGCCGCGCTCGACGTCGAGGGCCCGGACGACGGGGTCCGCGCGGCGTTCGACGTCTCGTTCCGCGGGTTGCCTGCCGAAGTCGCGAACACGTTCCTGCGGCTCGGCGTGGTCCAGTGCGTTTCGGCCGGTTCGCATCTCACGGCCGCGATCGGCGGGATCACCGTCGCCGAGGCGCGGCGGCATCTGCGGGTGCTCGCCGCGCACAACCTGCTCGCCGAAACCGGCCGCGACACCTTCGCCCCGCACGACCTCGTTCGCCTGTTCCTGCGTGAGCTGGCGGAGAACGAACTCGACGAGGCTGATCGGGAAGACGTGCTGTGGCGCTCGGTGCGGTTCTATCAGGCCGTCGCCGACCGGGCCAGGCGGAAGATGCTGCGCATCGTCGACCCCCTCGACTTCACCGACGTCCTCACTGACGCGCAGACGCCGCCGATGAACTCCTTCGCCGAAGCGCAGGACTGGTTCGCCGCGGAGTGGGAGAACCTGGTCGAGGTCCTCGAAGCCGCCCGCGCCGGCGGGCGCCACGACGACGTCTGGCGGCTGGCGAGGGTCGCGCACACCTATCGCGCGGTGTACCCGCTGCTGGACGAATGGACCCGGCTGGTCGAGATCGGGCTGGAGGCCGCCGAGCGGTCCGGCGACGTCCTCGGCCGTTGCTGGATGCTGATCTCGCGCTGCGCCATCGCGCTCACTTTCGAGCTGCCACAGGGATGTCTCGCCGACGCCGAACGCGCGCTGGAACTCGCGAGCGCGATCGGCGACAACCGGCTGATGGTCTCGGCGAACATCCACCTCGGCTCCGCGCTGACCCTCCTGGGACGCCACGACGAGGCCATCGCGACGTTGCGGCAGGCGGTCGAGGAGACCGAGCGGACCGGTGACCTCCAACTGCGCGGGCAGGCGCTCAACAACTGCGCCGAGGCCGAAAAACGGGCCGGGCGGTTCATCGAGGCGATCGGGCACCAGGTCGCTTCGCTGGAGATCGACCGGACCCTCGGCGACGAAAGCTACGCCGTCGTCTCACTGAACAACCTGGCCGAGCTGAGCATGCGGATCGGTGAACTCGCCGCCGCCGAACGGTATGTCTGGGAGGCCGTGGACCTGACGATCAGCAGGCGGTTCGTCCTCCAGGAGGGCGTGCTGCGGTTGACCTTGGGCAGGGTGCTGCGAGCCGGGTCGGATGTGGACGGTGCCCGCGAGCAATTCGCGCTCGCGCTGAAGATCCTCTCCGACGCCAATCCCAAGCTCGCCGGGCTGGTCCGTGCGGAACTCACGGACCTCGGCGAAAGTCCGTGAGTGATCCTTAGCGGATTCTTAGTGGCCTCGCCTCTTGCGCGCGTAGGGTCCCGTTCAGTGTCGATCGAGCCCTAGGGGAGGGGCATGCGGTAGCGATCGGCGCTCGGGCGGTTCCCTTCCGGGGCCGTCTGAAGAGTCGCCAGGAGCGGCTCGTGGCGGTCCGGCCGGTGGAGGTGGGGGCGATACCGGCCGGCCGCCAGGCGGCCTCCCGCGTTTAGTCCTCTAGTTGCGGTACTTGTCCGTGCAACTACCGCAACTAGAGGACTAAACGCGAGGTCAGCCGGTGCTCGCGGTGCACAGGGCGATGGTCTGGCCCTTGCTCTCCGCCACCTTCCGGCCGTTGACCAGTATCGTGCAGGCGATCTGGTTGCTGACCGACGAGTTCCGGGTGTCCGCGGTGACGGTGAGCAGGTAGTCACCCGAGTTGAAGGACGCCGTGCCACGCCATTCGTCGGTGCTGGCCGGGGTCGTTTCGGTCCGCTGCTGGTTGAGCGAGCCGAACCGGACGGTCGCGCCGCCGGAAGCGCTGACGACGAACTCGACGGTGTTCTTGTCCGCGGCGACCGCCGGGATGCGCAGTCCCGACTCACCAGTAGCGAAGAAACTGGTGTAGACCAGTAACCCGGCAGCGGCCACCAGTCCCGCGATGGAAAGCGCGAGCCCCGCTACTCCCATTCCCTTTTTGTCCGCTTCACCCTTCTTGATTTTGGTAAGACCGATCACGGAAAGAGTTATTCCGATCACGGCGAGCGGCCACGCGGCAATCCCCGCGAGGGGGACGAAGGCGACCCCCAGTGCCGCGAGCCCGACCAGGAAACCGGCGATGACCAGGCCGTTCTTGGGCTTTCGGTGCCGGGTCCCGTGCGTGGTGAAGCCCGGGCCGTAGCGGGTGGCCGGTGGATGCGGGAGAGGTGGATCGGTCGGCATACATGCCCTTTCGGAGGCTTCCGTCCGAAGACGTTAACCCATCGTTCGGGGCAATGGCCGAAATTGTTACCTGCCGGAAAAAGTCATCATTAAACGATGATCAAGCGGTTATTGATATTTTCTGACGAGAATTGTGGCACCGCCCGAATGTCGGAAATCCGATCACTGATCGAACAGACTGACTTCGGGGGTGATCTCCAGCAGTTCGTGCACCGGGCGGCCGCGGCGGCCGTCGATGGTCGTGGTGCGCACGACGCGCAGCCGCGCGGTCACCGGCCGGTCCAGGTTCTCCTTGATCTCGTCGAGCAGATCCGGCGCGACCGCGCCCTGGATCGTGCCGCCCGATTCGCGTTCGAGATAGAAGATCCGGCGCCGGGTGCGGACGCCGTCCAGCCTGCCGCTGACCGTCTCGTAGCCGACGGCCTCCCGTGACTCACGCAGGCTCCCGGACAGGACCCGCGCCTGCTCGGTGGTCATGCTGCGGGTCAGTTCCTCGCCGGCGGTCGGGGTCAGCGCCATGCCGATCCCGGAGTGTTTGCTGACCGCGTTGACGATGTCGCTGACCGCGTTGCGGACGGTGTCGCGCTGCAGCAGCACCGCGTCCAGCGCGCCGTCGTCGGAACCGTTGGCAGGCAGGAAGTCGCACAGTTCCTTGACCGCGCGCTCGGACAGCGACTCGATGCCGTCGTGGATGAGCGCGTCGTCGAGCGCCGGTTCCGGGAAACCGAAGAAGATCGCGTTGCCCGCCTGGCCGCGCTGGATCAGCGGGGCCTTCTCCCGGTCCGCGGGCTGGACGATGGTCACCTCACCCGACGGGTTGCGGATGATGTGCCCGATCTTCGCCGTCGCGTCCTGCAGCGCGCGGCTGATGTCAGAGAAGGTGTACGCGTCGAGATGCGACTCGCCGATCACGGATACGCGAAGCAGCGGCGAACGGGACGTCCGCTCGAACTTCGCGTACGCGGCCATCGCCGACGCGCGGGCGAGGTCGTCGAGCCAGGTGCCGCCGGGGATCTCGTCGGCGATGCGCCGGAATTCGTTTTTCACCAGATCACTTCCGGAATCCCCCTGCCACCCGATGCCCACACTTCCTCCCAGATCTCCTCGTCGCCGGGGCGGCAAAGGAAGCCGTCGAGCATGCCGCCCACGGGCTGGACCTGGTCGAGGTACATGGCGGGCTGCCCGACGATGACCCCGCGCAGCGTCAGCAGTCCGTACAGCGCCGAGCGGCCCGTGTCGTCGAGCCGTTTGAGCGCACCCCATTCGTCCGGGATCAGCACCACGTCGAGCCCGAGAGGCGCGTGCGGGGTCCTGGCGGTCAGGGCGCCGCCGATCCACGCGCGGCCGGTCGGCATGATCCGCCGGGCCACCCCCAGGTAGCTGTTCAGCGCGCTGAACAGGATCTCACGATCGTTCTGATGCGGTGCGTCGAAGACCAGCCGCTCGTAGACATCGGCCAGATCGGCGGGATGGCGGCCCGGAGGCAGCAGGTTGTGCGGCGTCCAATAGGGGAGCGCCAATCGGAGCCTCCTTCGTGTGCCGGGGCTCCCGATCGAAGAAACGTACCCGGCGTCACGCTCACAGTGCGTAGCCGAATTTACCAGGCGGGTGTCAGCCGCCCTGCCCCGGCCGGTGCTCCGGCACCCGCCTGGCGGGCGGCCAGTCCTCGTCACTCGGCCAGACCGGCTCGGGTTCGTGGCCGTGGGTGCCGTTCCGGCCCGCCGGTTCCGGCTCCTCCGGGTGGTAGACCGGTCGCACCGGTTCCGGCGTCAGCTGGCCCTCGCGGTGGCCTTCTGCCTCCTGGTCGAACAGTTCGTCGTCGTCCTGGATCCGCGCGGGCGGGAGGAACTGCGTCTGCTCGGCGGACAGCAACTCGGGCACGGGCTCCGGCTCCGGCTCGACATGGGCCGGGGCGGCGCGCTCCGGTTCGGGGGCCGTTTGCTCTTGCCGTTCGCCACGCGTCAGCAGCCAGGTGACACCGCAGCCGAGGGCGAAGGAGATGAGCAGCCAGAGCCAGATCTGCCCGAAGAGCCAGAGCATTCAGCCATCACCTCTGTTCTGCCGTGATGTCGACGCGGCGGCCCTCGCCACTCGCACCGCCGGAGTTCTCGCGTTCGGTGGAGTACGCCTGGTCGCGCTCGACCCCGTTGCGCTCCAGCAGCCGTTCCACCGTCTTCGCCCGGTTGAGCGAAAGCTTCTTGTCCGAACCGGTCGCCACCTGCCCGGTGATCCGGAACCGCAGTTCACGCGGAGCCTCCGTGAGCAGCTTCGCGATCTCCAGCGCGCCGCGCTCGCCGTCCGCCGTGAGTTCGGTGTTGTCCGGTTCGAACGTGATCGGCGTGGCTGTGAGCAGACGGTCGATCTCGGCCTGGAAACCGGCCTTGTCCGTCGGCTTGACCGAAGTCGGCGGCGGGCTGGGCGGCGGGCTCGGCGGCGGGCTCGGCGGAGCGGGGCTCGACGGCTCGCCGCTGGTCGTCACCGGTCCGGCAGGCGGGGCGGTGTCGCCGGAGATCTCGACCGTGCGCACCCCGTCGACCCGCTGGATGGCGTCCATCGCCTGCACGGCCTTGTTCGGCGCGAAACCGGTGAGGTTCGCGTCGCGGCCGGAGAAGCTCACCTGACCGCCGGATACACCGACGTCGGCCAGCGCGTTTTTCGCGCGCGCCGTCAGCTCGGCCTCGATGTCGTCCGAGGCCGACCATACGGAAATCGCCGTCAAAGCGAGCGTGACCAGCAGCGCTGTAGGCAGCAAGCGGCTCCAGCGTGTACCGGGCATGAAGGAACTGTAAGCCGCGTCCGGCCGGTTAGCGACCCGGCTTTCACACCGTCCGGCCCGACGTCAGGGGACCGTTGGGACGAATCCGCGGGTGTTTTCCGGTGCGCTGTCGATCGTCTTCGGCCAGTGGTGCGTGTCCCTGGCCTGCGACGTCGGGGGCGAGGTGGCCAGTCGGCGCGCCGGACCCGTGCCGCTTCCGGCGTGGGGTCACCGGCGGGTCGGGACACAACCCTCTTGAGTGACATCGCTCGGTCTCATCGGAGCGCGCGGTGGTCGCTTGAGTGTGTCGCGCCAGGGGCAGCCGGAGAGCGGGTCGCCGCGACGCACAGGGGACTTTCCCCGCATGCCATGCGGGGAAAGTCCCCTTCAGCCCCCGTCAGGATGCGCAAGGCTCAGTGCTCCGGAGTCAGCTCGCGTGGTGGTGGATCTCCCGCAGCGTTTCGGCCGGGATGGCGACGCCCGCCGACTCGATCTGCTCCAGCGGGAGCAACGGCGCGAGTTCGGGGCGCTTCGGCGACAGGCCGTCGCCCATGGACTCACCCCTGAGCTGACGCCGGATCCATGGCAGCAGGTGCGCCTTCGTCCATTCGAGGTCCGAGCGGCGCGACGTGATCCAGGTGCTCGGCTGCTCGGACGCCGGCCACGGCTCGCGCCAGTCGTCGGCGACCGGGACGCCGACCACCTCGGCCGCGCGCAACGCGATCCGCCGGTGGGCCTCGGGGGTGAAGTGCAGCCGGTCGCCGCTCCAGGCGCGGCGGTCGTGCAGCGGGGCCATCGCCCACAAGTCGACCAACTTCGCGCCGTGGCGGTCGGCGATCGCCCACAGATGCGCGTTGTAGATGCCGACCTTGCCGCGCAGGACGTGCATCACGGACAGGTACTTGGTGTCCGGCCCGTTGAAGATGAGCACCGGGATCCCGGCCTCGCGCAGCTTGGCGACCCCCGCCTCCAGCCGCGCGGCGACGGCGTCCACGTCCGCGCCGGGCACGATGATGTCGTTGCCGCCCGCGCACAGCGTGACCAGGTCGGGTTTCACCTCGAGGGCGATCGGCAGCTGCTCTTCGAGGATCTCGTCGAGCGTCTTCCCGCGGAGGGCGAGGTTCGCGTACTGGAAATCGGGCCTGCCTTCGGCCAGGATCTCCGCGAGCCTGTCCGCCCAGCCCCTGAAGGTGCCGTCCGGCAGATCATCGTTGAGTCCTTCGGTGAAGCTGTCACCGATCGCCACGTAGCTGTCGAAGCCGTACACGTTGGGTCCCCTTCCGTCCGTGTGCCCCCGGTGGGTACTTGTACACCACAACGAACAGCTGAGAGCGCCCCTGCCATCCCACCCGAGCGAAACCCGTGGTTCAGTCCGTTGACACAGTCTCTTATTTTGTCGGACTTCCCTGCATCTCCATTACTGGGACGTACACTCCTGGGCTGCGGAGATTCCCCTCAAGTGGACGTAAAACGGACACGTGATGTGGCGAACGTCTCCCCGCCCGGGTGTTCGGGCTCATGGATCCGGCAGGCTGTAAGGGTGACCTATCGACCCCCGCGCGAGTCGCTCGCCCAGATCCTCGGCGGGCGGCGTGGCGCCATCGACGCGAGTGCCCCGCCCGCGGCCTTCGTCATCGGCTGGCTGATCGCGGGCCAGTCGATCGCCTGGGGCGCCGGGGTGGCCATCGGGGTGGCGGTGCTGCTCGGCGCGTACCGGGTCGCGCGCGGTGACAAGGCGCGCGCGGTCGTGGTGAGCCTCGCCGCGGTGATCGCCGCCGCGCTGATCGCCCTGCACACCGGCCGCGCCGAGGACTTCTTCCTCATCCAGCTGCTGTCCAATGTGGCCAGCGCGCTGCTGTGGGCGGCCAGCATCGTGATCCGGTGGCCGTTGCTCGGCGTCGTCGTCGGGCTCGTCATCGGGCAGAAGACCCGCTGGCGCCACGATCCCGCGCTGCTGCGCGCGTATTCGCGGGCGAGCTGGGTGTGGGTCTTCCTGCAGTACACGCTGCGAGTCGTCGTTTACGGCTCGTTGTGGTGGAGCGGGCAGGTGGTCGCGCTCGGCATCGCGCGGACGGTCCTGTCCTGGCCGCTGGTCGCGGTGACGGTCGCGGTGAGCGGCTGGGTGCTTTACCGCACACTGCCGCCGGAACATCCCGGTCTGCGGGTCGCGGAAGGCGACGCGGGCGCTGACGCGGCTGGCGAGAACCCCTCCGGCTCCGAGCCCGACGGGCTACCCAGGACATAAGGCGGCCCCCGGCGAGGGGGGAGGGTCCGGGGGCCGGGTCCTACGGTACCCGGAGTTCGGGCCCGGAGTCGATGGTTTGGTCTTTTGGGGCTCTTTTTTGGTGTTTTTCACGGGTGCGCCGGCCGCGGCGCACCTTCCCCGTACGCGTCGACGGCGGCGAGCCACGCGGCGCCGAGTACGCCGTCGGTGCTGGTCAGGACCTCGAGCCCGGCGAGTGCGGCGCGGACTTTCGCGCCGACCGGGCCGTTCGGCGACAACACACTGCCCACGAGGACGACCGGCGTGTTCTCGCCGGGATCCCGCGCGGTCATGAGGTTCGTCACCAACAGGGCGGCCGCGCGGGTGGTGATGTCGTCCGCCGCCGGGTCGCCGTCGCGGTCGGCCTCGCTGACGAACGGGGCGAACCTGGCGAGCCGGATCGGCGCTTCGGCGTTGACGCTCGTGATGAGCGCGCGCCACAGCGCGGCCCGGTCGCCCGCCGGGTCCACTGCGGACGGTCCAAGCGCTTCGGTGAGCACGGCGCCCGCGAGCGGGCCGGGTTCACCACCGAGACCCAAAGTATCCAAAGTGGAGCGAACGGCCTCGCGGCCGAGCCAGTAGGCCGAGCCTTCGTCGCCGAGCAACCAGCCGTAACCGCCGGCGGTGGAGATCATCCGCCTGCCGCGGACCCGTCCGGCGATCGACCCGGTGCCTGCCACGAGTACCGAACCGTCCGGCGCGGAAGTGGCCGACGCGTAGGCGACTTCGGAGTCGGGGACCGTCCGCACAGGACTGATTCCCGCGTTCTTCCACGCGGTTTCGAAGATTTCCGCGATCGTCGGATCACTCAGTTTGCTGACGCCCGCCATGCCGACGACACACGCCGCCGTCGCGGCCGGGTCCGACCTTCCCAGCGCATCGGTGATCGCGCTCGTGATCCGCGCCGCGGCTTCGGCAGGCGGATGGGAGTTGGGATTCGCCCCGCCCGCGCGCCCGGAGCCGAGGACGGCGCCGGAGGCGTCGACGACGATCGCTCGCGTCGACGTGCCCCCGGCGTCCACCCCTATGACATGACTCACCGGGTCTTGGTCACCTTGAGCAGCCCGCGGGGGCTGTCCGGGTCACCGCCGCGCGCCAGTGAAAGGCCGAGCGCGATCCGCTGGATGGGCAGGATCTCCAGGATCGGGGCGACCTCTTCGGCCGAAGGGGCGACACCGATCCGCAGGGCCGCGGGAACGTCGGCCGAAGCGGAACCGACCGCAAGCACGTCCGCGCCGCGCTTGCCGACGGCCTCGAGGACCTCCTGCATCGCGCCCACTCCGTGTCCCTGGCTCGTCACGGCGAGCACCGCTGTCTCGCCGTCGACAGCGGCGACCGGACCGTGCAACAGGTCCGCGCCGCTGTACGCGCGGGCCGCGAGGTAACTGGTTTCGGCCAGCTTCAGGGAACCTTCCAGCGCCGAGGCGTAGGAGTAGCCGCGGCCGGTGGTGAGCACCCGGTCGACGAACCGGTAGCGGTCCACCGCGCGCTGTACGTTTTCTTCGGCGCCTTCGAGGGTCTGCCGCGCGAGTTCGCCCAGCTTCTCCGCGTCCTCGCCCTTGCCGCCGCGGACCGCGTCGATCAGCAGGTAAAGGGAGAGCAAGGTGGCCGAGTACGTCTTCGTGGCGGCCACGGCCTTTTCCAGCCCCGCGCCGATGTCGACACCGAGTTCGGCGGCGGCACGCAGCGGCGACTCCGGGGTGTTGGTGACCGAGACGGTCAGCGCTCCCTGGCGACGCGCGGTTTCGGTGACCTCGATGAGATCCGGGGAACCACCGCTTTGGCTTACTGTGATGAAGAGAACGTCCCGCAGATCGGGACGGGCGCCGTACAACGTCGCGGTGGAGGGCGAGACGAGACCGCAGGGGAGACCGAGGAGTACTTCGATCAGGTACTTCGCATACAGGGCGGCGTGGTCGCTGGAGCCGCGGGCGGCGAGCAGTGCGAACCTGGGCGGGCGCTTGGAGATGGCTTCGGCCACCTCGGCGATTTCGGCCTGTCGCTCCACGATTCCTGCCAGAATGGCGGGTTGCTGGGAGATCTCCGCGGCCATGTGCTCGCCGGGGCGCTGTTCGGTCATCTCGTTCCCTTCCACCGGGACGTACTTCGTCCCCCGAGTAGGTCTAGACCAATGCTAGCCCGAATGGACGTTTGTGGTGAAGGGTACGTTTCCTAGCGGGGCAGGTGCGCGTTTGAGTGGGAAGGCTTAGGGAGTCGGTCATGCTGGAGACAACCACCGCGGGTGAGGCGGGCACTACGGCAGGGATGCGCGGGCAGCGCGAACCCAAGTACTGGGCGCTGAAACAGCATCTGCTCGATCTGCTCGACGCGTTGCCGCCGGGTTCGCCGATTCCGACGGAACGGGCACTGGCGGGGGAATTCACCGTTTCGCGCACCACGGTCCGGCAGGCGCTCGCCGACCTGACCGCCGAGGGCAGGCTCCACCGCGTACAGGGCAAGGGCACTTTCGCCGCCGAGCCGAAACTCGCGCAGCGCCTGCAGTTGTCGTCCTACACCGAGGACATGCGCAAGCAGGGCCTCAAGCCGTCGTCGAAGCTCCTGGAGATCGACGAACTGCCGGTGGAGGCCGATCTGGCGAAACTGCTCGGAATCCGGGTCGGCGCGAAGATCCTTCGCCTTCGCCGTCTCCGGCTGGCCGATTCGCAGCCGATGGCGCTGGAGACCACACATCTCCCGCTCGGCCGGTTCCGCGGTTTGCGCAAACACGTTTCCGCAGGTGGTTCGCTGTACGCCGTACTGAGGGAGTACTACGGCGTGGAGCTGGAAAGGGCCGAGGAAACGATCGAGACAGCGCTTGCCGGGCCACACGAGGCGGAGATGCTGGGCGCCGATGTCGGAATGCCGATGTTGCTCCTTTCGCGGCATTCTTTCGCCACCGACGGAAAACCGGTCGAGTTCGCCCGAGCGATCTACCGGGGCGATCGTTACAAGTTCGTCACGACGCTACTGCCTGACGAGTCAGGTATTTCCGGGAAATGACCCATTCCCGGAAAACGCCGGGAATTCCGCGGTGGCCCGGTGTCCCCGGTCATGATTCAGTCGTCCCATGACTGACACGGCGGCGGGCATCCGCTGGGGGACGCCGGTGGCGCGCGGCGTGCTCGCGACCACCATCGTGGGTTCGGGCATGGCGATGCTCGACGGGACGATCATCAACGTCGCCCTGCCGAGGATCGGCGAAGAACTCGAAGCGTCCGTCGCGGGCCTGCAATGGATCCTCGACGGCTATCTGCTCGCGCTCGCCGCGCTGATCCTCGTCGCCGGTTCGCTCGGCGACCGCTACGGACGCCGCCGGATGTTCATCGTCGGCGTCGTCTGGTTCGGGATCGCGTCCGGGCTGTGTGCCGCCGCGACGACGACCGAGCTGCTCGTCGCGACCCGGATCCTCCAGGGGATCGGGGGAGCTTTGCTCACGCCCGGCTCGCTCGCGATCCTGCAGGCGTCCTTCGCCCACGACGACCGGGCCCGCGCGATCGGCGCGTGGTCCGGGCTCGGCGGGATCGCGGCGGCGATCGGCCCGTTGCTCGGCGGCGTGCTGGTGCAGGTGTGGTCGTGGCGGCTGGCGTTCCTGATCAACCTGCCGCTGGCCGCCGTCTGCGTCCTGCTCGCCAAGCGCTACGTGCCCGAGTCCCGCGACGAGGAGGCGACCGGGCATCCGGACTTCACCGCGGCCGCCGTCGGCGCGATCGGGCTCGCCGGGCTGACCGGCGCGCTGGTCGAGGCGCCCGGACGCGGCATCGGGGACATCGTCGTCCTGGTCTCCATCGTCCTCGGCGTCGCGGGGCTGGGGGCGTTCCTGGTGATCCAGCACCGCTCCGCCGACCCGCTGGTGCCGCCGAAACTATTCCGCGACCGGACGTTCAGCCTCGCCAACGCGCTCACCTTCGTCGTCTACGCCGCGCTCGGCGGCGTGATGATGCTGATGGTCATGCAGTTGCAGGTGTCGCTCGGCTATTCGCCGACCGAGGCGGGGCTCGCCGGGCTGCCGATCACCGTCATCATGCTGGTGTTCTCGGGCCGGTCGGGTGCGCTGGCGCAGCGGATCGGCCCGCGGGCGCAACTGGTCGCCGGCCCGATCCTGGTCGGCGTCGGGATGCTCCTGCTGATGCGTGTCGGGCCGGGGTCGACGTACCTCGGCTCGGTGCTGCCCGCCGTAGTCGTGTTCGGTGCCGGGCTGGCGACGGTCGTCGCGCCGGTGACCGCGACCGTGCTCGCCGCCGCGCCGGACCGCTACGCCGGGGTGGCGTCCGGCGTCAACAACGCCATCGCGCGGTCCGGCGGGCTGCTCGCGATCGCCGTGCTGCCCGCCGTGGCCGGACTGTCCGGTGCCGCCTACACCGATCCGGTGGCGCTGACCTCGGGCTGGCGGACGGCGTTGCTGGTGTGCGCGGCGCTGGCGATCGGGGGTGGGCTGATCGCGCTCGGCATCCACAACGGTGTGCTCGACACGCCTTCCAATGACGACCCCGACGACCCCGACGACCCCGCGGACACCGACGAATCGCCCCACCCGGGTGAGTGTCTCCACTGCGGGGTCGACGCGCCGCCGACGCACGTCCGTCCCACCGGCCACCCGACCTGAGTGCCGCGACCGGACGGACGTCACGCGTGATGTCCACCCCATCACGCGTGTTGTCCACCCCATCACGTGTGTCTTCCGTTTGGACACACGTGTCGGCACTAAGCCAGGATCCCGGCCAGCGTGGCCGGGTCCATGTTGCCGCCGGAGACGACGGAAACGGTCTTGCCCTCGGGTAGTTCGCCGCGGTGGAACAGGTACGCGGCGGTCGCGGTGGCGCCGCTCGGTTCGGCGATCAGGCGGGCGCGGTGTGCCAGCGTCCGGACGGTCTCCCGGATCTCCTCCTCGGAAACCGTGATGACGTCGTCCAGCACCGACTGGAGGTGGGCGAAGGTCAGGTCCGACGGCTGGGCTCGCAGGCCGTCGGCGATGGTCCGCGCCCGCAGGTCCATCGGCCATTCGATCCGCCTGCCCGCGCGCAGCCCCTCGGCGGTGTCGGCCGCGAGTTCGGGCTCGACGCCGATGACCTTCGCGCCGGGGAGCAGCGCCTTGATCACCGTGCCGACGCCAGAGGCCAGCCCGCCGCCGCTGAGCGGGACGAGCACGACGCCGGCGTCCGGCAGGTCTTCGGCGATCTCCAGGCCGATCGTGCCCTGTCCGGCGATGACGTCGCGGTGGTCGAACGGCGGGATCATGGAGAGGTTCCGTTCGTCCGCGACGGCGAACGCGGAGGACTCCTGACGGTCGATCGGGACCTCGATGACTTCGGCACCGAGTGCCTTGGTCGCTTCGACCTTGGCGCGTGGTGCGACGTCCGGAACGATGATCACCGCGGGAATTCCGAACCGTTTCGCCGCGTAAGCGACCGCTTGCGCGTGGTTACCGCTGGAGAACGCGACGACGCCGCGAGCGCGCTGAGCTTCGTTCAGCGCGGCGATCGCGTTATACGCGCCGCGAACCTTGAAAGCGCCGATCGGCTGCAGGCTTTCCGGCTTGAGCCACAACGGTGCCCACGACTGTTCCAGTAGCGGCGTGCGTACGGCGGCACCTTTGATCCGGCTCGCCGCGTCGCGGATTTCCTCGATTGAGACCAGTTCCATACGCCTGATCATGTCAAGGAATTGTGAACCATGGACAGTCCTTTTTGGACAGACGGCGTGGCGCTCCTCACGTGTGGACAACGAAGGGAGCATCCCGCGCGCCTTATTCGTTAGGACCGGTTGAGAATCGACTAGCTGCAGAACGGGATCATGACCAAGGAGACTTCCGAGAAGGACACCGAAAAGACGGAAAAGCAGGGGAGGATCGTCCAGGTGACGGCGGCCGCGATGGCCGCGATCACCGCGGCGCTGCTGGGTTCCACGCTCGGCGTGGCCGGAACGGTGGCGGGTGCGGGACTGGCGAGTGTCATCACGACGCTCGGCGGCGAGCTGTACCTCCGTTCGCTGCAACGCACGAAGGACGCGGCGCTGAAGGCGCGCGTCGTGCTGACGGTGCCGGGACGGCGCCGGGTGCTCGACCCGTCGGAACAGGAGACCGTCCGGCTCACCCCGACGGGGGATGAAGAGGCCTCCGAGCGGAAGTTCAAGCCGCGCTGGGCGGTGATCGCCGGGGTCAGCCTGGTGGCGTTCGTGGTGGCGCTCGTCGCGATCACCGGCTTCGAGGGCGCGACCGGGAAGACCTTCGGCGGCGGGACCGGGACGACCATAGGGAAGTTCATCGGCGGCGGGCAGGCCCAGGAGCGGCAGGACAAGCACGACACTCCGCCGGCGACGTCCCCTTCGGAGACCCAGGACGAACAGCCCGAGAAGACGCCTTCGAGCACGTCGACTCCGTCGACGACGCCGACGGCTCCCACCACCACCGAGGCTCCTCCGACGACGCCTTCGACGACTCCGTCGACTTCTCAGGCGCCCCCGGCGACCCGTTCGGCTCCCGCCTCCGGCACCCCCGCGCCGTGACCCCCTCCGCAACTCGTCCTCTAGTTGCGGTAGTTCGCACCACCAACTACCGCAACTAGAGGACGAAACGCGGGGGTCAGGCGAGGGCGGAGCGGAGGGTGCGAGCGGCGGCCTCGGGGTCTTCGGCCTCGGTGATCGCCCGGACGACGACGATCCGCGACGCCCCCGCGTCCAGCACCTCGGGCAGCCGTTCGGTGTCGATCCCGCCGATCGCGAACCACGGCCGCGACGTCCCGAAAGCCGCGGTGGAGCGCACCAGGTCGAGCCCGGGAGCGGACCGGCCCGGCTTCGTCGGCGTCGGCCAGCACGGGCCGGTGCAGAAGTAGTCCACGCCGGGCTCCTCGGCGGCGGCCTTGGCCTGCTCGGCCGAATGGGTCGACCGGCCGATCACCACGTCGTCACCGAGAACGCGACGCGCCAGCGGCACCGGGATGTCGTCCTGGCCCAGGTGCAGCACCTGCGCGCCGACGGCGAGCGCGACGTCCGCGCGGTCGTTCACCGCCAGCAGCTTGCCGTGCTTCTCGCATGCTTCCGCGAGTACTTCCAGCGCCGCGATCTCGTGTTTCGCCTCGATCGGGGCGCCGCCGGACTTGTCCCTCAGCTGGATGATGTCGACCCCGCCCGCCAGTGCCGCGTCGGCGAATTCGGCGAGGTCGCCGCGGCCGGACCGGGCATCGGTGCAGAGGTACAGGCGGGCATCCGCGAACCGGGCGCGGATCTCCGAACCAGACAGGGTGGGCATGGCGGCGACGGTACTCGCGCGCTACGGTGGGGTGGTCCGCACGGGAGCCCGAGGACGGGCTGAGAGGGAGCCGAAACCGCTCCGACCGTGGAACCTGATCCGGGTCATGCCGGCGCAGGGAGCGTGCGTTCATGAAGGAACTTTCGGTAGTCGGCGGCGGGGTCATCGGCCTCTCGGTCGCTTGGCGCGCGGCCGCGCGCGGCCATCACGTCACCGTGTACGACCCCGATCCTGGGCGCGGAGCGTCGTGGCTCGCGGGCGGCATGCTCGCACCGGTCACCGAGGCCTGGCCCGGCGAGGAGACTGTCCTCACCCTCGGCGAAGCTTCGCTGCGGCGCTGGCCGGATTTCGCCCGTGACCTGGCCGAAGAGGGCGTTGACCCAGGCTTGTCGACGCACGGCACGCTCGTCGTCGCGCTGGACAGCGCCGACGCGGGCAACCTCGAAATGCTCGCCGCGTACCTCGCCGAACTCGGCCGCGAGGTCGAGCGGTTGACCGGCCGCGAGGCCCGGCGCGCCGAACCCGGTCTCGCCGCATCCGTCCGAAGTGGACTGCTCGTGCCCGGCGATCTGGCCGTGGACAACAGAAGGCTGCTTCACGCGCTCAAACACGCCTGTGGCAGGCACGGAGTCGAATTCCGCCACGAGACCGTCACCGGCCTCGACGACTTCGGCGTTGTCGTCCTCGCCGCCGGCGCCTGGACCGGGCGCCTGCACCCCGCGCTCGCCGACGCCGTCCGCCCGCTCAAGGGCGAAATCCTCCGGCTGAGGCCGCGCCGGGGTTGCCTGCCGCCGCCGCGCCGGACCGTCCGCGCGATCGTCGAGGGCCGCCCGATCTACCTCGTCCCGCGTGAAGACGGCGAGGTAGTGCTCGGCGCGACCCAGTACGAGGCCGGTTTCGACGAGACCGTCACCGCGCGCGGGGTCCGCGAGCTGCTCGAAGGCGCCGAGCGCGTCCTCCCGAGCATCGCCGAGTACGAACTCGTCGAGACCGCCGCCGGGCTTCGCGCGGCGAGTGTCGACACGATGCCCTTCATCGGTGAGCTCGGCGAAGGCGTCTTCGCCGCGACGGGCCACCATCGCAACGGCCTCCTGATGGCCCCGCTCACCGCGGACGCCGCGGTCGCGTGGCTGAACGGCGGGCCGTTGCCGGACGAGGCCGCGGCGGCCACGCCGTCGCGGGGAAGCGAGGAGCGGGTGTGATGGAGATCCAGGTCAACGGCCAGTGGCGCGAGTTCCCCGACGGGACCACCGTCGAGGGCGTGCTCGAGGCGCTGGGCACGGCGACGAAGGGGGTCGCGGTCGCGGTGGACGGCGTGGTCGTCCGGCGCGGCGAATGGCCGGAAGCAGTGGTGCGCAAAGGCGCCAGCGTCGACATCCTCACCGCTGTTCAAGGAGGCTGAAATGTCCGGTATGGACGGCGACCACCTCGTCATCGGCGAGCACAAGCTCACGTCGCGGTTGATCATCGGCACCGGCGGCGCGGCGAACCTCGCCGTGGTGGAACGCGCGCTGGTGGCGTCCGGCACGGAACTGACCACCGTCGCGATGCGCAAGGCCGACGCCGAAGGCGGCTCCGGTGTCCTCGAACTGCTTCGGCGGCTCGGCATCCGCCTGCTCCCCAACACCGCCGGCTGCCGGACGGCCGCGGAAGCCGTCCTCACCGCCCGGCTCGCCCGCGAAGCGCTCGAAACCGACCTCGTCAAGCTCGAAGTCCACGCCGACGACCGCACGCTGCTGCCGGACCCCTTCGAGACCCTCGAGGCCACCGAGCAGCTCACCGCGGACGGTTTCACCGTGCTGGCCTACACCAACGACGACCCCGTCCTGGCGCTGCGACTGGAGGAAGCGGGCTGCGCGGCCGTGATGCCGCTCGGCGCGCCCATCGGCACCGGTCTCGGCATCCGGAACCCGCACAATATCGAGCTGATCGTGTCGCGCGCGGGTATCCCGGTGATCCTCGACGCCGGTATCGGCACCGCCTCGGACGCGACGCTGGCGATGGAGCTCGGCTGCGACGCCGTGCTGCTCTCCACCGCCGTGACCAGGGCCGCGGACCAGGAACGGATGGCGTCGGCGATGCGCGCGGCCGTCATCGCCGGACGGCTTGCCGCGGGGGCGGGGCGGATCCCGCGGCGGTTCTGGGCGCACGCCTCCAGCCCGCCCCGATAACCCTTTTGTACGGTTCACGGACTTGACAGCGAGTACGCACCGGAAGCCCGTATGGTTGACGGCACTCTCCGGCGGCGCACCCGCCGCCGTGTACCCAGAGGAGCCAGTGGTGACCACGTCAGCGGTCCAGGATGTTTCGGGCAGATTGTTCCTGGCGGTGGGCCGGTTGTCCCGGTCACTGCGCCAGGCGGGGGTGCCCGGACCAGGCCACGGCGCGATTTCCGCGCTCGCGACGCTCGTGAACTACGGTCAGCTTCGTCTGGGTGATCTCGCGGCGAAGGAAGGCGTCGCCGCGGCGACCATGTCGAGGATCGTCGCTTCGCTGGTCGAGGCCGGCTACGTCAGCCGTGAGTCGGACCCGATCGACAGGCGGGCCTGGCTCGCGGAGGCGACCGAAGAGGGCGAGAGGCTGGTTTCCGGCGTCCGGTCGACGCGCGTGCACGAGCTGGGGATGCGCCTCGACCGGCTGACTCCCGAACATCAGGCGGCGCTCGCGGCGGCTCTTCCGGCGCTTGAAGCGCTTATCGCGGACGACGACCGCTAGGAGCTCTGGCGTAGCGCTGTGACTTCGGCGCGAAGAGCCCGAAGCTCATCCAGAATCTCCTTGTTCGCCAGAGCCTGGGTTTCGGCCTGCTTCGCCTCTTCTTCGCGGATGTCCTGGCGAAGCTCGTCTTCCATTCCGCTGACCACGACGGCGATGAACAGGTTCAGCACGGCGAAGCTGGACACGAGGATGTAGACCACGAAGAACACCCAGGCCATGGGTGCTTCCTTCATGATCTCCTTGGCGATGTCCGGCCACGCCTCGCCGGTCATCACCTGGAACAGGGTGAACAGCGAAGTGCCGAGGTCGCCGAAGTTGTCCGGCGAGATCGCGCCGAACAGCTTCGTCGCCATCACGCCCGCGACGAAGACGATCAGCGCGAGCAGTGCGGCGATCGACGCCATCCCGGGGATCGCCGCGAGCAGCCCGGTGACGACCTTCCGCATCGACGGCACGACCGAGATCAGCCGCAGCACCCGCAGGACCCGCAACGCCCGCAGCACCGCGAACGGCCCGGTCGTGGGGATCACCGCGATGCCCACGACGAGCAGGTCGAAGATGTTCCACGGGTCGCGGAAGAACTTCGCGCGATAGGCGTAGAACTTCGCGCCCAGTTCGAGCACGAAGATCCCGAGCGCGATGTGGTCGACGGTGTGCAGCAGCGGCCCGTACTCCGCGAGCATCCTCGTCGAGGTCTCCAAACCGAGCGTGACGGCGTTGAAGACGATCACCGCGATGATGAAGTGCTGAAAGCCGCGGGCCTCGACGACCTTGGCGACCCGCTCGCGTCCGATCACGGCACAGATCGTAACGGGACGTGTTCTCAGTGCTCCGGCGCAAGCCGCCAAAACGCCGAAACCGGGCCGACCTTCGCGCCCATGGGGTAGGCGTTTTCGACCGCGTGTGAGACGAACCACTTGCCGTAGCGCGCGGCCTCCACGACGGACATGCCCTTCGCGAGACCGGCCGTCAGCGCCGACGCCATCGTGTCCCCGGCGCCGTGCGTGTGCGGGGTCGCGAACCGCTCGCCGGGCAGTTCGACGAACGTGGAACCGTCGAAGAGCACGTCGACGCATTCCGGGTCGGAGACGAGGTGACCGCTCTTCACGAGCACGTACTTCGGGCCGAGCCGGTGCAGGACGACCGCCGCCTGGTGCATTTGCTCGCGGGTGGTCACGGTCATCCCGGTCAGCAGCCGGACCTCGTCGAGGTTCGGTGTGAGGACGGTCGCGCGGGGCAGGAGTTCGTCCCGCAGCGCCACCAGGCCGTCCTCGTCGAACAGCGGATGTCCGTGCATCGACGCGGCGACCGGGTCGACCACGAACGGCACCTTCCGGTCGCGCCCGATTTCCGCCTTGTCGCAGGCCGCGGCCACGGCGTGGATGATCTCGGCCGAGGCGAGCATGCCGGTCTTGGCCGCGTTGACGCCCATGTCGGCCGCGACGGCCTCGATCTGCCCGGCGACGATCCGCGCCGGGATGTCGGTGCGGTCGTGCACGCCGAGGGTGTTCTGGACGGTCACCGCGGTCACCGCGACCAGGCCGTGCACCCCGCAGGTGAGGAACGTGCGCAGGTCCGCCTGCAGACCGGCGGCGCCGCCGGAGTCGGAGCCTGCGATGGTCAGCGCGGACGGCGGGCTCGGATTTTCGCTCATGGGTCCATTTTCCCGACTGGTCCACCGTCCTGCCCCGGCGGCGGACGTCGCGAAAGCCACTTTCGGGACATGTGGTGTCCCGATAGTGGCTTTCGCGACACCCCGGAGTCGATACCGGCACGCGGCCCGAGCCATCTGTCGCGCGGTTAGACCGTCAGGACGAGCTTTCCGGTGACACGGCCGACATCGTGGGCCTTGGTGACGTCCTCCAGCGGGAAGGTCTGGTCGACGTGGACGCGCACATCGCCCTTCTCGATCAGTTCGGTCAGCGCCAGCAGGCCGAACTGATCGGGTTCGGCGGGCATTCCCGACGTCCGCACTCCCAGCTTTTCGGCCTCGCGGTGACGGCCTCGCTCACGCCGACGGGAACCGCGATGAGCAGGCCGCCCGGCTTCGCCTCGTCCAGCCAGCGCAGGTCGCTCTGCTCGCCGACCAGCCCGAACACGACATCCACCTCGGACGCCGTCGCGATTTCGTCGTGGTAGTCGATCGGCTCGTTTACACCGAGGTCGCGGAGGAAGTCGTGCTTTCCGGCGCTCGCCGTGCCGAGGACGTACGCGCCGCGCGCCTTCGCCACCTGAACGGCGAGGTGGCCCACCCCGCCCGCGGCGGCGTCGACCAGCACCCGCTGTCCGGGCTGGACGTCGGCGATGTCCACCTGGAGCCCGCGAGGCCTACGACTCGCGGGTGATGGAGCCCGTCGGCTGAAGTCCGTCCGGCGGGCACCCGGACTTCACCGGGAAGTCGATTCGCCACACTAACTTGACGAACAATTGGTACGGATAAGTTATCCGGAGGCTTTTGTGCGCAGAACGCTTTCCCTCCTCTCGGCCATGGTGGCCGTCGCCGGGCTCAGCTCGGGCCTGACCGACAGCTTCGCGGCGGCCGAGGCCAAGGCGCCGAAGGTGCTGGTCATCGGCCTGGACGGCGCCCGGTTCGACAAGCTGATGGCCGCCGACACCCCCAATGTCCACGCGCTCGTGAAGCGCGGGTACGCCTCGCGGAGTTCCCTGTACGGCAGTGGGATGGCGCCGACGGTCAGCGGTCCGGGCTGGTCCACGATCCTCACCGGCGTCTGGCCGGACAAGCACAAGGTGAAGGACAACTCCTTCGCCGGCAACGACCTCGCCTCGCACCCGAGCTGGCTCGCCCGTGCCGAAGCCGCGAACCCGGCTCTCGACACCTACGCGGCCGTCGACTGGACGCCGATCAGCGACAAGATCCTGCGCACCGGCCAGGACCGCAAGTTCGTCCAGAACGGCGACAGCGCCGGCTACGAGAAGACGGACGAGCAGGTCGCCGTCGACGCGGAAAAGCACCTCAGACAGGACAAGGCCGACGCGTCGTTCGTCTACTTCGGACAGACGGACATCGCGGGCCACGACCACGGCGCGGATTCCTCGCGGTACGAAGCCACTTTGCGCACCGACGACGCGTTGATCGGCCGGTTGCTCGCCGCCGTCGACGCGCGGTCGAACCGTGGAAGCGAGGACTGGCTGATCATGATCTCCGCCGACCACGGCCACACCCCTTCGGGCGGTCATGGCGGCGACACCCCCGAAGAACGGATGACGTTCGTGATCGCCGCGGGCGGCGCGGTCCCGGCCGGAATCCCCGCTGTGGCACCGAAGATCATCGACATCGCGCCCACGGTGTTGCGGCACCTCGGTGTCGCGGCTCCGGCGGCCTACGACGGCTACCCGCTCGGTGCCGCGCCTTCGGACGTCTTCGACACGGCTGTCTTCAAGCCCAGGCAGGACGAAACCGGTGTCCCGTCGGGAGTACTCGGCTGGACGCACGACGCGCCGGGCGGTTGGACCGTGCGGAACGCGTCCGGAATGCCGGCCGGAGTCGCGGAATGGCAGGGCTGGGCCTTCACCAACGACGACTTCTGGACCCGGACGGCTCCCGGCCAGCAGCGCGAGGCGAACGCTCGGGCACGCGGTGTCTTCGCGGTCGCCGACCCGGACGAGTGGGACGACAAGGGCTCGCCTTCCTCGCGCGGAACCTTCGATTCCTCACTGGTATCGCCGGGGCTCGAGGTCAGCGGTAGGTCCACTGTGGACGTCTCGTTCGTCTCGCACTACCGGCAGGACGGGACGCAGCGGGGCGCTCTGACGGCGTCGTTCGACGGCGGTCCCGAGCAGGGCGTGCTGGCCTACGGGCCGGAGTCCGGTACGGCGAACAAGGGCGGCGACGTGCTTTCGGTACCGACGTCGGCTTCGGTCAAGGTTCCCGCGGGTGCTCGTTCGGTGAAGCTGACCTGGCGGCTCTACGCGGCGGGCAACAACTGGTACTGGGCCGTGGACGCTCCTCGCGTCACGACTCGGTAGCGGCTGAGATGAACGGGACTTTCATCGCAAATTTCGAGATGAAAGTCCCGTTCATCTCACGCCTCAGGCCTCGCTGAGCCGCCAGAAGGGTGAAACCGGGCCAACGCCCGCCCCCAGTGGATACGACTCCGCCACACAACGCTCGATAAAGCGTTTCCCCGCACTCACCGCGGTAGGCACGTCGGCTCCCTTCGCCAGCGAAGACGTGATCGCGGAAGCCATCGTGTCCCCGCCGCCGTGCGTGTTCCGCGTGTCGAACCGCGGCCCGCTCAACTCGACCCACGTTTCGCCGTCGGACAACAGGTCCACACAGTCCTGGGCCGCGTCGAGGTGCCCGCCCTTCACCAGCACCCACTCGGAACCGAACTCCAGCAACGCTTCCGCCGCTTCCCGCTGGGTCGCCGGACCGGTCACGGGAACGCCGGTCAGCAGCCGCACCTCGTCGAGGTTCGGGGTGATCAGCGTGGCGCGCGGGAAGAGCTCGGTGCGGATCGCCTCCAGCGCCTCCTCGCGCAGCAGCGCGTGCCCGGTCATCGAAGCGGCGACGGGGTCCACGACGAACGGCGTCGAAGTGTTCCGTCCGATGTGGACCTCGTCGAGCGTTTTGGCGACGGCGTCGATGATCTCGGCCGTCGCGAGCATTCCCGTCTTCGCGGCGTCGACGCCCATGTCGGTCGCGACGGCCTTGATCTGGCCGGTGACGACGTCGACGGGGATCTCGCTGAAGCCCTGCACGCCCAGCGAGTTCTGCACGGTGACCGCGGTGATCGCGACCATCCCGTGCACCCCGTTGGCGAAGAAGGTTCGCAGATCGGCCTGGATGCCCGCACCACCACCGGAGTCGGATCCGGCGATGGTGAGGGCGGTCCTGGGGGTTTCCGTCACTGGTTGACCACCGGCAGGTAGACCTTGTTGCCCTGCTCGGCGAACTCGTTCGACTTCTCCGACATGCCTGCTTCGATAGCTTCCACAGTGGACAGTCCGTGCTCCTCGGCGTACTTGCGGACGTCCTGGGTGATGCGCATCGAGCAGAACTTCGGCCCGCACATCGAGCAGAAGTGCGCTGTCTTCGCCGGTTCCGCGGGCAGCGTCTCGTCGTGGTACGAACGCGCGGTGTCCGGGTCCAGTGACAGGTTGAACTGGTCGTTCCAGCGGAATTCGAAGCGGGCCTTGGAAAGCTCGTCGTCCCACTCCTGCGCGTACTGATGCCCCTTGGCGAGGTCGGCGGCGTGCGCGGCGATCTTGTAGGTGATGACGCCGGTCTTGACGTCGTCGCGGTTTGGCAGGCCGAGGTGTTCCTTCGGCGTGACGTAGCAGAGCATCGCCGTGCCGTACCAGCCGATCTGTGCCGCGCCGATGGCCGAGGTGATGTGGTCGTACGCCGGTGCGATGTCGGTCGTGAGCGGGCCGAGGGTGTAGAACGGCGCCTCGCCGGTCAGCTTCTCTTCGAGTTCGACGTTTTCCTTGATCTTGTGCATCGGCACGTGGCCGGGGCCTTCGATCATCACCTGGACGTCGTGCTCGCGGGCGATGTGCGTGAGCTCGCCCAGCGTCTCCAGTTCGGCGAACTGCGCGCGGTCGTTCGCGTCGGCGATCGAGCCGGGACGCAGGCCGTCACCGAGGGAGAAGGTGACGTCGTACTCGCGCAGTATTTCGCAGAGTTCGGCGAAATTGGTGTACAGGAACGATTCCTTGTGGTGCGCGAGGCACCAGGCGGCCATGATCGAGCCACCACGCGAGACGATGCCGGTGACCCGGCGCGCGGTCAGCGGGATGTAGCGCAGCAGCACGCCTGCGTGCACGGTGACGTAGTCGACGCCCTGCTCACACTGCTCGATGATGGTGTCGCGGTAGACCTCCCACGACAGCTTTTCCGGTTCACCGTCGACCTTCTCCAGTGCCTGGTAGATCGGCACGGTGCCGACCGGGACCGGCGAGTTGCGGACGATCCACTCGCGGGTCTCGTGGATCCGCTTCCCGGTGGAGAGGTCCATGATGGTGTCGGCGCCCCAGCGGGTGGCCCACACCATCTTGTCGACCTCTTCCTCCACCGAGGACCAGACGGCCGAATTGCCCATGTTGGCGTTGATCTTCACCAGGAAGTTCTTGCCGATGATCATCGGCTCGCTCTCCGGGTGCTTACGGTTGGCCGGGATCACCGCGCGGCCGCGCGCGACCTCGTCCCGCACGAATTCCGGGGAGCAACGCTCACGTGCCGCGATGTACTCCATCTCGCGGGTGATGACGCCCTGTTTGGCCCAGCCCAGCTGGGTGTTGTGCTCCCGGCCATCGGCCCAGCCCGCGCGCAACCGGTGAAGTCCACTGTGGACATCGATCTGCGCGTCCGTGTCCGTGTACGGGCCAGAGGTGTCGTAAACATCGAAATGTTCGCCGTTGGAAAGATCTATCCGCCTGGCGGGGACCCGGAGACCGGATTCCGTCTGGTTGTAGACCTTGCGGGAACCGGTGATGGGCCCGGTGGTCACGGTCGGCGTGATGTTCTGGGTACCGTTCTCAAGCGTCGTCAACGACGTTCACTCCCTACGCCGGCATTACCCGGTCAGGTTCATGCGGTCGGCGGCACCGGGTCCCCTAGAAAGACACCAGCCGCCCTCTCAGCCCGCCATGGCGCGAGCTCCCGCGGTTGTTTGGTTGTCCCCCGACCATGCCACGCGGAGGCTCCCGCAATCAACCCTCCGGGGGATCGGTCACTCCGAAGCCGCAAGTAGAGGACTGGTTGCGGTCCATGCGCGTGCAACTACCGCAACCAGTCCTCTACTTGCGTGATCGACAAGTCGACAGCGTTAGCGGTTCACCGGTTTGGAGCATGTGCTCGCACGGGATTCACGACAGAATCCTGAGGTTCTGCACCGTTACAGAAGTCTGGGGTGGTTATGCGGAAACTCATGCTCCCGGCACTGGCAGGCGTGCTGATCGCCGGCCTGGTCCCGGCGGTGGCGACGGCACAGGGAGGCGAGGCGCCCGGAGCCCCCGGCGCCCATCCGAGCTGGCTCCCGGCGGACAAGACCGGCTTCGGCACCGCTCGCGACCGGGCGAGCAACGTCTGGTTCACCTTGCAGGGTGGTCGCCTCTCCGAGGTCTACTACCCGGACCTGTCGACGCCGGGTGTTCGCGCGCTCGATCTGGTCGTCACCGACGGGAAGAGCTTCGCCACCGTCGATTCCTCGGCCAGGTCGCAGCAGGTGCGCCGCACCGGCGCCGACGGTCTCACCTACGAGCAGACCATCACCGACGACCAGCGCCGCTGGAAAGTCCGCAAGACCTACGTCACCGACCCGGCGCGCGCGAGTGTGCTGATCGACGTCGACTTCGTCTCGATGACCGGCCGCCCGTACCAAGTGTACGCGGTCGCGGACCCCGATCTCACCAACGAGGGATCCGACGACTCCGCACGCTCCGTCGGGGTGAACGCGGTCGCGGCCGACGCGAAGACCGCGGCCGCGCTGACCGCCGAACCGGCGTTTTCGCGCACTTCCGTGGGCTACGCGGGTTCCTCCGACGGCATCACTCAGCTGACGAAGTCTTTCACACTCAAGGATTACGCGAGCGCGGCCAAGGGCAACGTGCTGCTCACCGGGCAGACGACCGCCGACGGTGTCCGCTCGCGGGACTTCACGCTTTCGCTCGGCATGGGCGCGAAGGACTCCGAAGCGCTCGCCAACGCGAAAGCGTCGCAACGACGAGGATTCGCCGATGCCGCCCGTGCGTACGACCGCGGTTGGAAGCAGTACCTCCGTCAGGTGAAGGACGTGCCGTCGTCCCTCAAGACCAAGCAGGAACGGGACCTCTACAAGGCGTCCGTGCTCATGCTCGCGGCGAGTGAGGACAAGATCCATCAGGGGGCGCTCATCGCGTCGCCGAGCATGCCGTGGCGCTTCGGCAACAACGACCCGGAATGGTCGCCGTCGGGCACCTACCACCTGGTCTGGCCGCGCGACCTCTACCAGATCGCGACCGGCCTGCTCGCCGCCGGCGACCGCGACGCCGCCAACCGGTCGGTCGACTACATGTTCGGCACGCAGCAGCTGCCGGACGGGCATCTGCCGCAGAACAGCCACGTCGACGGCACACCGTACTGGAAGTCCATCCAGCTCGACGAGACCGCGCTGCCGATCGTGCTCGCGCAGCAACTCGGCCGCACCGACGCCAAAACCTGGCAAGGTGTGCGCAAGGCCGCGGAATTCCTGTTGTCCTACAAGGCGGACAACGGTCACGCGTCGCCGTACAGCCAGCAGGAGCGCTGGGAGGAGCAGGACGGCTATTCGCCTTCGACGATCGCCGCGGTGATCGCCGGACTGGTCTGCGCGGCGGATCTCGCCAAGGCGAACGGCGCCGCCGCCGACGCGAAGCGCTACCTCCACACCGCCGACGCGTTCAAGGCGAAACTCGCCCGGTGGACGGTGACCACGAACGGTCCGCTGTCGAAGGACCCGTACTTCGTCCGGCTGACCAAGGACGGCGACGCGAACAACGGCACGAAGTACAACCTGGGCAATTCCAGCGTGACCATGGACCAGCGTGCCGTGACCGACGCCGGATTCCTCGAACTGGTGCGACTCGGCATCTACCGGGCCGACGATCCGGTGATCCGGAACAGCGTCGAGGTCACCGACGCCGACATCGCGTTCACCACTCCGATGGGTCAGTTCTGGCACCGCTACACGAAGGACGGCTACGGCGAGAAGGCCGACGGCTCACCGTGGGACTACACGTTCCCGGCCGAGAGCCGGACCACTTTCGGGCGACTCTGGCCACTGCTCGCGGGGGAACGCGGCGAGTACGACCTCGCCGCGGGTGACCGGGGTACGGCTGCGAAGCGGCTTCGCGACCTTGGCCGCGTCAGCAGCTCTGGGGAAACGATGCCGGAGCAGGTCTGGGACGAGAACGCGCCTTCGGGTCAAACGGGCTTCCCCGCGGGTACTCCGACGGCGTCCGCGACGCCGCTGGCCTGGACGCACGCGCAGTACCTCCGGCTCGCTTGGTCGGTGCAGGCGGGGAAGGTGATCGAGCAGCCGCGGGTGGTGCGGTGCCACTTCCTGGGGTGCTGAGCCCTGTCGCGCTCACGTAGCTCCGTATCGGCGCCGTTGCCGGGTTGAAGTACATGAAGGCCCCCTGCCTACGCCTAGCGCAAGGAAGGGGGCCTTCATGTACTTGGGGAAGGTGCGAAGGTCGAGTTCCCTCGGCTGAGCCGCGGAAGGGGACCTTCGCGCGCCGCCGGTGTGGCTGGTGGGTGGCTGGGGTCAGAGTTGCTGTTCCGGGCTGGGTGAGGGGGCCTTTGAGGGACCCTGGGTCCCTCAAGGAGTCCTTCACGGACCTGCGGGCAGTGACAGCCTCGGCCGCTGCCGAACCGAAAGGGCTCACACGTGGAGGTCAGTCGTCGGCGGGTTCGGGTTGGGCTTCGGGCAGCCAGGAGTTGCCCGGAACGCCCCACTTGTTCGCTTTCAGCATCTTCTTCGCCGCCCGAGCGTGGCGTCCGACCAGCCGGTCGAGGTAGAGGAAGCCGTCCAGGTGATCGGTCTCGTGTTGCAGGCAGCGCGCGAGGTAGCCGCGGCCCTCCACCTCGATCGGGTTACCTTCGACGTCGAAGCCGGTGACCTTCGCCCACGAGGCGCGTCCGGTCGGGTACGACTCACCGGGTGCCGACAGGCAGCCTTCCCAGTCGTCGTCCGGGTCCGGCATCGTCTCCGGGATTTCCGACGTCTCGAGCTTCGGGTTCACCACGACGCCCTTGTGGCGCGTGCCCTCGTCGTCGGGACAGTCGTAGACGAAGACCCGCAGGTCGTGGCCGATCTGGTTGGCCGCGAGGCCGACCCCTTCGGCGGCGTACATGGTCTCGAACATGTCGTCGATGAGCGTGCGCAGCTTGTCGTCGAACTCGGTGATCTCCCGAGTCGGGTTGTGCAGCACTGGCTCGCCGGCGATCACGATGGGATGGACGGTCACGCGCGCAGTTTAGTCGGACCCTTCTGATACACCCTTACCCATGACGCGCCGAAGCCGATATCGAGGCCGGGCGCCGGATCCGTGGTCTAATGGCGCCGCGGAATGACAAGCCTGTGGTTTCACGCCCGCCGAGCACTGACCTGATTGCGAGGAGTCGGATGGACGCCGCGGAGTCGATGGCTGAGCCCGACCAGCCGTCCCCGTTGGAGACCGTGAACGGCCTCGGCGAGCGCGAGCTCGACATGCTCGCTTTCGAACGGCAATGGTGGAAGTACGCCGGTGCGAAAGAACAGGCCATCCGTGAACGTTTCTCGATGTCGTCGACGCGGTATTACCAGCTGCTGAACCGGCTGCTCGAGAAGACCGAAGCCATGCAGGCCGATCCGATGCTGGTGAAGCGCCTGCGAAAGACGCGAGCGGCCCGGCAGCGCAATCGCGCGGCCCGGCGACTGGGGATCGATCTCTCATGAGTCTCTTTTCGGGCCTGTCCCGGCCGATGAAGGCCGCCGGACTGGCCTTGGTCGGTGTCGCTGTGATCGCCGCCGTGATCGGCGGAATCACCCTGACCACCGGCGGCGGTGATTCGGACACGGCCACGCCGCCCGGCACCACGCCCACGACCTCGGACGGCGCGACCCCGCCGTCGTCTCCCGCGCCGGGTTCGCCTCCGGTCGGTTCGCCGCCTGCCTCGTCGGCCCCGCCGTCGAGCGCGCCCGCGAGCTCCGCGCCACCCGGGAGCCAGCCGGGTCAGCCCGGGCAGACCGGCCAGCCCGGTCCGGGGCAGCCCGGTCCGGGCCAGCCCGGTGGCGATCAGCAGGCGTCGCACAAGTGGGTGACCGTCCGCGTCTACAACAACAGCACGATCCAGGGCCTCGCCGAGAAGGGGGCGAACGACTTCCGCGCCTCCGGCTGGAACGTCACCGAGATCGGCCCCCATCAGGGCAGGCTCGAGAAGAGCGCGGCCTACTTCCGGCCGGGCACCGACGAGGAAGCCGCCGCGAAGGCGCTGGCGCTGGAGTTCGGGATCCAAGCCCTGCCGAGGTTCGAGGGTATTCAAAACGCGGCCCCGGGTGTGATTGTCATCCTCACCAAGGACTACAACACCAACGACAAGGACGGCTCCTAGCCGATACGTGAAAGGCCCTCTTCCCACTGCGAGGAAGAGGGCCTTTCACGTATTCACGCCTGGTTCCGCGCGTACGCCTCCAGTGCCGCGAGCTGTGCCGGGTCGAGTGACGGCCGCACCGCCTTGGCCGCCTTCGCCAAGTGAGCGGCGGTGACCTCCTTGGCCTCCAGCGACTCCCGCATCGCGGTCAGCGCGGCCTCCCGGATCAGCGCCGCGCAGTCCGCCGCCGAGTAACCGTCCAAAGTGGTCGCGTACGCCGCCAAGTCCACATCGGACGCGAGCGGCGTGTTCTTGGCGCTGGCGGCCAGGATCGCCTCTCGGGCGTGCGCGTCCGGCGGCGGGACGTAGACGCGGCGCTCCAGCCGCCCCGGCCGCAGCAGTGCCGGGTCGACCAGCTCCGGCCGGTTCGTCGCACCGAGGACGACGACCTCGCGCATCGGCTCGACACCGTCCAATTCGGTCAGCAGGGCCGCGACGACCCGGTCCGACACGCCGGAGTCCGAGGACTGGCCGCGGCGCGGGGCGAGCGCGTCGATCTCGTCGAGGAAGATCAGCGACGGCGCGGCCTCGGCGGCGCGCCGGAAGAGTTCCCGCACCGCCCGCTCGGACTCGCCGACCCACTTGTCCATCAGTTCGGCGCCCTTGACCGCGAACACGTTCAGCGCGCCGGTGCCCGCGAGCGCGCGGACCAGGAACGTCTTGCCGCCGCCGGGCGGCCCGTACAGGAGCACGCCACGCGGCGGGTCGACGCCGAGGCGGGCGAACGAATCCGGATAGCGCAGCGGCCACAGCACCGCCTCGGTCAGCGACTGCTTGACGTCGACCATGTTGCCGACGTCGTCGAGGGTGAGCCCGCCGGTGGCCAGATTGTCCGAAGTGGACATCGAGATCGGGCGGACGGTGGTCAGCGCGTCGAGCAGGTCCTGCTGGGAGATCCGCGGCTCGTCCGCCTCACGTTGCCGCAGCGCGGCGCGGAGGGCGGCGTCGCGGCGGAGCGCGATGAGGTCGGCGGCCACGAAGCCGGGGGTGCGTTCGGCGATCGGGCCGACGTCGACCCCGGTCTCCAGCGGGGCGTCGCGCAACAGGACACGCAGCAGTTCCGTGCGGGTTTTGGCGTCCGGCAGTGGCAGGCCGAGCTCGCGGTCGAGCAGGTCGGCCGCGCGCAGCCTCGGATCGGTCGACTCGGCCCGGCCGGTGGTGGCGATGACGGCGAAACCTTTGCTCCGCAAAGCCTTGCGCAGGTCATCGAGGACGACCGTCGCGAGCGGCGGCGGCTGGGAAGCTGGCAGCAGCGCGTCGATGTCGGTGATCAGCAGGACGGCGGGATCTTCGTCGCTCGTGGCCCGCTCGATCGCCTCACGCAGCCGCGCGGCGGCCACGTTCGGGTCGAGGACGGCGATGTTCGGCGCCGCGAGCGACACCACCCGCACCTTCTCAGCCTGTGCCACGGCGCGGACCAGCGTCGCCTTCCCGACGCCTTCCGGCCCGGACAGCAGGACCCCGAGGTGCGCCGACGTCCCGAGTTTGGCCAGCAGCTCCGGGCGGTGGAAGGCCAGGTCGAACCATTCGGCGAGCTTGCGCGCGGCCGATCCGGATCCGGCGAGGTCGGACAGGGGAGGTACGGATTCGTCGGCCACTTCGTCGCTTTTTTCGTCTTCGACGATCTCGGCGTCGATGAAGTCCTCGTGCGGGGTCGAGGGGGTGCTGCGCACCAAGGTCGTCCCGGCGCGGGCCGGAGCGGCGGCGGGCGTGGCCTCACCGGTGCGGGCGCCGTCGCGCCAGCTGACCACAGTGGACGGTCCGACGGCGACCGGGCCCGACGGCTCGGTGGCGGTGACGGTGAGCAGTTCGTTCGTCCACGTCAGGCCGATGGCGCGGGAGAGCTGGCCGCGGACCGCGGAGACGTCGGAGCCGGGTGCGGGCGCGAGATCCTGGGGAAGCAGGGAAACCGCGTCGCCGACGGTCAGCACCTTGCCGATCAGGGCGAGCCGCAGGGTGTGCGGGGAGAGCGACACGCTGGCCATCCGCGAGCCCGACACGGTGACCGTCTTCGCGGCCGACACCTCCGCCGGCGCGACGACCACCTCCGAACCCTCGGTCACGCCGAGGTTCGACATCGTGACGTCGTCGACGAGGATCACGCCCGGGATCCCCTCCGCTTCCGAAGGCGCGGCCAGCGCCGAGCTGACCCGCGCGCCGGTGAGGCGGACCGCGTCCCAGGCCATCAGGCCGAGCGCGTCGAGGACTTCGGGGTGCAGCCGGACGACGCCGCGGCGGGAATCCAGGGCGGACGGGGTGTGCCGGACGGTCAGCGTGATCTGGGGTGCGCTCACCCTGTCACCCTATCCAGCCTCAGGCCGCCCAGCCGTTGAAGTGGGCGATCCGCTCGAGTGGCGGCCGCTTGCCAGGCCGGAACTCCCGCCGCGTCGTCTACGCGACGCAGCGGTCTGCGCCCGGTTTCAGCGGCTGGTGACCGCCGAGGAACTGCCTTTCCCCGCACCGAGTGCCGCCCTCGATGCGGGAGGGCGACTGCCCACGGGACTTCGAATTCCAGCTGGACCTGCTGATCGGCGCGCTCAGCGCTTCCGCAACCCGATCCGGCGCCACGAGCGGCGACGGGGTCCGCGGCCGTTGTCCCGATCCTTCTCACTGGTGATGGTGCGCGGAGCGCGCGCGACGTGTTGTTCGCCCCGCTGCAGCCGGACGCGTTGAGCGGCACCGGCCACCACGCGCCGCAGCGGCGGACGCAGGCCCAGACGGCGGCGGCTCGAAGAACGCCGGATCGCGCGTCGTTCCCGCGGCGGGGCCATCCACGCTTCCGGGTGCTTGGCGAGCCAGCGTTGCCGGTACATCGAGTACGGGATGTGCGCCAGGTACAGCACCAGCGCGATCGCCAGCGCCACCAGTGGGAACTGGATGATCGCGGCGGCCAGCAGGCCCACCCCGACCAGCAGCGGCGCGATCGCCTTCGCCGGCGCCCTCACCGTCTTCAGCGAAAGCGTCGGGATCCGGCTGATCAGCAGCGCGGCCACGGCGATCGTCCACACCCACACCACGTACTGGTGCGACCACCAGCCCTGCCCGAACTGCAGTTCCAGGATCAGCGGCAGCATCGCCAGCAGACCACCGGCGGGCGCGGGCACGCCGACGAAGAACTCACCCGCGTACGGCGGCTGTTCGGCGTCCTCGATCAGCGTGTTGAACCGCGCCAGCCGCAAGATCATGCAGACCGCGAAGATCAGCGACGCGACCCAGCCGATCCGCGCGCCCTCGGCGTGCCAGACGTACAGCACCAGTGCGGGCGCGACACCGAACGAGATGCCGTCGGACAGCGAGTCGAGCTCCTGCCCCATCTTCGACGTCGCGTCCAGCAGCCGTGCGATCCGGCCGTCCAGGCTGTCGAGCACCGCAGCGATCCCGATCGATGCGATCGCCATCGGATAGTTGCCGATCAGCGCGAACTGTACCGACGACAGACCGGCGCACAGGGCGAGCACCGTGATGGCGTTCGGCAGCAGCCGGACGCCGGGAGTGGTCACACGGACCATGGATCAGCCTTCCGGGTGCGGCGCCGTGGGCAGCTCGGCGATCGGGGTCTCGCCGCCGATCGTGCGCTGGCCCTTCGAGACGAGGACCTTGCTGCCCGGCGGCAGGTACAGGTCGACTCGCGAGCCGAAGCGGATGATGCCGTACGTCGAGCCGACGCCGACTTTGTCACCCTCGCGGATCTCACAGAGGATGCGCCGGGCCACCAGCCCGGCGATCTGCACCACGACGAGCTCGTGGCCGTCTCCGGTGCGCATGAGCACGGAGTTGCGCTCGTTGTCCTCGCTCGCCTTGTCCAGGTCCGCGGACAGGAACTTCCCGGGCCGGTAGGCGACCCGCTCGATCACACCCGACGCCGGGATCCGCTGGACGTGCACGTCGAACACCGACAGGAACACGCTCACCCGCATCCGGGGCACGGCGGGCAGCCCCAGCTCGGGCGGCGGCACGGCCTCTTCGATCAGCGAGACCAGACCGTCCGCCGACGCGACCGCGAGGCCGGACTGGGCGGGCGGGACGCGCTTGGGCTCACGGAAGAACGCGGCCGTGGCGGCCGTCGCGAGCGCGCCGACGACGCCGAGGCGCTTGGAGAACCTCCGCAGCACCAGCGTCGCGGCGAGACCGCCGAACACGAACGGCCTGCCGGCCGGGTGCATCGGCGGAACGGTCTCGCGCGCCAGCTTCACGGCGTGCGCGAGTGGGTTACCAGTGGCTTCCGGCCGGTTGCCGCTCATTGGTCGGGTTCACCGCAGTTCGTGTCGGGGGGTTGGGGCATGAGGAGCCACCACGCTACCGCCCTGTCCGGGGCCGGGCCGTGGCCTCCCCCGGAAGGGTTTCCCCGGTCCGGGTGGGAGGGGCCACATCGCGGTAACGGTAGGTGGAAATATCCGATAACTCTAGGTAGTTGATGCCGATCGCCGACCGTGAGGACCCGTGCATGCCCGCCAGTCCGGACCCCGCAGGCGAGCGTCTCGCCGAGTTGTTCCGAGCCTGGAAGAGGGACATTTCGGCGGCGCCGATGCCTTCGCTCGTCGACCCCGTCCGCGCCGTCTCGGTGATCGCCGAGGCGCGAGCGGCCGGGTGCATATGCCCCCCGACGGCATATGCACCCGGCCGCGGCCGCTGGAACTGAGCGAAAGTTCCACCTTAGTTCGCCGGACGCCCGTGATCACCCGTCGCGAGTCAACCGTTACCAACGGTTACCCCAGTGGTCACCGGCGATGGGGCGGCTGAGAATCGCGTCGCCCGGAGCCGCGCACCAGTCGCAGCAGGGCGAGCAGCACGATCGAGCCGAGGATGGCGACGCCGAAGCTGGGGAAGTCGAACTCGAAGTTCCGCGCGGTGCCCGTCGCGAGGCGGTAGATGAAACCGCCCAGCGCCGCGCCGAGCACACCGATCAGGATGCTGAACAGGCAGCCGCCCCGGCGGTCCGGGCCGCCCACCGCGACGTTGGCCAGCCATCCGGCGATGGCGCCGAACACGATCCACGAGAAGAAACCCATGCCACGAGGTTACCGACGCGAATGGAGTAGCGCACAAGAAGGCTTGTGCAAGAACTCTTGTGCAACTACTGTTGTGCGTTATGGCCGATCGCGAAGTGCATGAAGTCCACGACTCGAAGGTGCTCGCCGCGATGTCGCATCCGCTGCGGCGCCGCCTGCTCGACGTCCTCCGCCTCGACGGCCCGTGTACCGCGTCCGTACTCGCCGAGCGGACCGGGCAGGCCGTCGGGAACGTCAGTCACCACCTGAAGGTGCTGGCCGCCAGCGACCTCGTCGAGGAGGCGCCCGAACTCGCGCGTGACCGGCGTGAGCGCTGGTGGCGGCGCGTCGGGTACGCGGTTTCCTGGTCCCCGTCGGACTTCCCGGACGACCCGGTCGCGGCCGCCGCCGAATCCCTCGCCCTCGAACGTCAGGTCTCCATGGCGCGGCAATGGTTCGCTGAACGGGAGACCTATCCCGAGCAGTGGCACCGGGCCGCCTTCGTGACCGACAGCTGGATGAAGCTGTCGGTCACGGAAATGGCCGAGATCGAGGGCCGGATCCAGGCGCTGGTCCGGGAGTACAGCGACCGCGAACAGCCGGACGACGGCCAGGAACGCAGGCCGGTGTTCTTCGCCACCCGAGCCGCCCCGGCCCGGCCGTGAGCGTCCGCGAACGCGGCGGATTGCTGCGCTCACGTGATTTCCGGCTGTTGTGGACCGGCGAAACGACCAGTGTGCTCGGCAGTTCCATCGCCGTCGTCGCGCTGCCGCTCGTCGCGCTGCCGCTCGTCGCGGTGGTCACCCTGGAGGCGAGCACGTTCGCGGTCGGGCTGCTGACCGCGGCCGCCTGGGTGCCGTGGCTGCTCATCGGCCTGCCCGCCGGCGCGTGGGTCGACCGCTGGCCGAAACGGCCGATCATGCTGGTGTGCAACACCTTCTCGATGCTGGTGTTCCTCAGCGTCCCGGTCGCCGCTTGGTTCGGGCTGCTCACGATGACCCACTTGATCGTCGTCGCTCTGGCGGGCGGTGTCGCGAAGGTGTTCTTCAACGTCGCCTACCGCGCCTATCTGCCTTTACTGGTCTCCAAGGAGGAGCTCCAGGAGGCCAACGAGAAACTGCAGGGCAGCGAGTCCGCCGCGCAGATCGGCGGACCCGGGCTCGCCGGTCTGCTGGCCCAGGGATTCGGCGCCGTCGCCGGGGTGCTCGCCGACGCCGCCAGTTTCGGGATCTCCTTGCTGTGCCTGCGATCCATCCGCTACCGCGAACCACGACGCGTGGTCACGACGCGGACGCGACTGCGGGACGAGATCCGCGAGGGCCTCGATTTCGTCCTCCGCGACCGGTTCCTGCGCGTGTTCGCGGTCTTCGGCGCGGTCTCGAACGTCGCGCTCATGGGTTACCAGTCGATCGAGGTCGTGTTCCTCGCCCGCGATCTGGGGGTGGGGCCGGGTGCCGTCGGACTGGTGCTCGCGCTCGCCGGCGTTGGCGGCGTTTTCGGTGCCGCGTTGTCGGGCAAACTCGCCGCACGCATCGGCACCGCGCGAGCCTTCGTGCTCTGTGAGGCCTTCGGGGCGCTGATGATGCTGCTGGGGCCGCTCGCGCAGGGCGGCTGGGGGCTCGCTTTCTTCGTCGCCGCGGGGTTCTCGCTCAGCGCCGGGGTGGTCGGCTCGAACGTCCTCAACGCCACGTTCAAGCAGCGCTACATCCCGGCGGCGATGTTCGGCAGGGTCACCGCGAGCATGTCCGTGCTCAGCTTCGGCGCGATCGCGCTCGGCGGCCTGCTCGGCGGGATCCTCGGTGAGACCGCCGGCGTGCGGCAGACGTTGTGGCTGATGGCCGGGCTCGAAGTCGTCGCCGTCGCCGCCCTGCTGTTCACGCCGATCGGCCGGTGCCGCGACTTCCCGGCCGCGTCGCGTTCAGCGGGCTAAACGCGCTCCGGTGCGTGGTGGAGGCCTCCTTCCTTACCTTGAGGGTCAGGGTCCCGGCAAAGTCGCGGAGCTGGTCAAGCGGGTCGTGAGTGGCGATTCAGGTTTTACCCGACCTGTTTTGCCTACTGGCTGAAGCGGTGTCATCCTCCCCACTCGATGAAGTTGACCTTGATCGACGGAGGATCGGGGACGTTGAGTGTCCTCAATCCTCCGTCGATCAAGGTTCGAGGCCCTGCGCCGTCGGGCTGATCACGCGTGGATAAGCAACTGCCGGTCCGCCCTGACCCGAATTGCCACTCACGACCGAAGGGTGGTTCGGACGGCAAGCGCGGCCGCCCCCGGTGTCGCGAAAGCCACTTTCGCGACGTCAGAGGTCCCGAAAGTGGCTTTCGCGACACCGTACGGCAGTTGCGCGACTTTGCCGGGACCCTGACCTTGAGGGTAGGCAAGGAGGCCTTCGCGGACCGGCCCAAGCGTTGCCAG
>NZ_JADNQN010000022.1:0-50342 GCF_047608695.1 Amycolatopsis sp. cmx-11-32
TGGGTGTGGTGGGTGAGTTGTATGTGGCTGGTCCGCAGTTGGCGCGTGGTTATGTGAATCGTGCGGGTTTGACCGGTGAGCGTTTTGTGGCGTGTCCCTTCGGGTCCCCGGGTGTCCGGATGTATCGGACGGGGGACCGGGGCCGCTGGAACGCCGACGGCCTGCTGGTGTTCGCGGGCCGCGTGGACGATCAGGTCCAGATCCGCGGGTTCCGGGTGGAGCCGGGTGAGGTGGAGGCCGCACTGGCGGCGCATCCCGACGTGGCACAGGCCGCGGTGCTCGCGCGGGAGGACTCTCCTGGTGATGTCCGCCTGGTGGGCTACGTCGTGCCCAGTGCCGAGGCAGGCGCCGACGATCTGCCGGACGTCGTGCGCGGGTTCATGACGGGACGGTTGCCGTCGTACCTGGTGCCTTCCGCGGTGGTGGTGCTGGAGGCGCTGCCGTTGACCGCTAACGGAAAGCTGGATCGCGCGGCACTGCCCGCGCCGTCCTACACCGCCGGTGGTGGCCGCGCTCCGGCCGGCATCGAGGAGGAGCTGCTCTGCCAGGCGTTCGCCGAGGTGCTTGGTCTGGGGCGAGTCGGTGTGGATGACGACTTCTTCGTGCTGGGTGGTCATTCGTTGTTGGCGGTGTCGTTGGTGGAGTGGTTGCGTCAGCGTGGTGTGTCGGTGTCGGTGCGGGCGTTGTTCACGACACCGACCCCGGCTGGATTGGCCGCTGTCGCCGGGTCCGGTTGGGTGGAGGTGCCGTCGAATTTGATTCCGGATGGTGCCACCGAGTTGACGCCGGAGATGCTGACGCTGGTCGACCTGACCGAGGACGAGGCCGGCCTGGTCGCGGCGGCGATTCCGGGCGGGGCACCCAACATCCAGGACGTCTATCCGCTGGCGCCGTTGCAGGAAGGGATTTATTTCCACTATCTGCTCGCCGGTCGTGACGGCACCGACGTGTACGCCACGCCGACCGTGCTGGCCGTCGACACCCGGGATCGCCTCGACGGCTTCCTCGTGGCGTTGCAATGGCTGGTCGACCGGCACGACATCTACCGCACGGCGATCCTGTCCGAAGGGCTTCCGCACCCCGTGCAGGTGGTCACCCGGCACGCCCTGCTGCCGGTCGAGGAAATCACACTCGACCCCCACGGCCCCAGCCCCGTGGACCAGCTCCTGGCCGCGGGCGACCGCAGGATGGAACTGGCCGATGCCCCGCTCATCCGGGTGTATGTCGCCGCCGATCCGGCGGGCGGCTGGCTGGTGCTGCTGCGCATCCACCATCTGATCCAGGACCACACCAGCTTCGACGTGATAGTCGCCGACCTTCAGGCGTTTCTCACCGGGCGGGCAGGCGAATTGCCGCCGCCGGCGCGTTTCCGCGATTTCGTCGCGCAGACCAGGGGCGGGGTGTCCCAGGCCGACCACGAAAGCTATTTCACCGAACTGCTCGACGGCGTCACCGAAACCACCACACCGTACGGCCTTTTGAACACGTATGGGGACGGCGAGGCGGCCGCGCTCGGCCACCGGCGGGTGGACGACACCCTGGCGGCGCGGACGCGCGAGGTGGCACAGACGCTCGGCGTGAGCCCGGCGACACTGTTCCATCTGGCATGGGCACGCGTACTCGGCGCGGTTTCGGGACGTGACGACGTCGTGTTCGGCACGCTCCTGTTCGGCCGGATGAACGCGGGCGCGGGTGCCGACCGCGCGCCCGGACTGTTCCTCAACACGCTTCCGGTGCGGGTGCGCATCGCCGAGGCGAGCGTGGGCGAGGCACTGGCCGCGATGCGGGGCCAGCTCGCCGACCTGATGGTCCACGAGCACGCGCCGCTGGCGTCGGCGCAGGCCGCGGCCGAACTGCCAGGTGGCAGCCCGCTGGTCACGTCGCTGTTCAATTACCGGCACAACCAGGAGGAGCCCGAACCCGGCGAGGGCATCGACGGTATCCGGACGGTCTTCACCCGGGAGCACACGAACTACCCGCTCCACGTGTCCATCGACAACGACGGCCCGGGTTTCGCGATCACCGTGAACGCCGTGGCACCCGCCGACCCCGACCAGGTCTGCGCGCTTCTGCACACCTGTCTCGGAAACCTGGTCACCGCGCTGACGGCGGCCCCGGAGACGCCGTTCACCGGAGTCGACGTGCTCGACGCCCCGTCCCGGCGACGGCTGCGGGTGGACTGGAACGACACCACCGTGGCCGTTCCGGACGTTTCGGTGCCGGAGGCGTTCGCGGCGCAGGTGGCCCGCACACCGGAAGCCGCCGCTCTGGTGGCCGGTGACGTGACGCTGGGGTACGCCGAGCTGGATGCCCGCTCGGACCGGTTCGCGCGAGCGCTGGTGGCCTCCGGGGTGGAAGCGGAGTCGCCGGTCGCGGTGCTGATGGACCGGTCACCCGAGCTGGTGGTGGCGCTGCTGGCGATCTTCAAAGCCGGCGGGGTGTTCGTGCCGCTGGACGTGGGCTGGCCGGCCGCGCGGATGCGGGCGGTGGTCGAGGATTCGGGTGCCGCGTCGCTGGTGATACACGAACCGACGGCGGGCCACGAGTTCTTGAACGGGCTGGCGCTCCGGACGATCTCCGTCGATGCCGCTGCCGATGCCGATGCCGATGCCGATGCCGCCGTGCTGCCCCGGCCGGGCCCGCCGGGACAAGCCGCCTACGTGATGTATACCTCCGGCTCGACTGGCGTGCCGAAGGGCGTGGTGACCACGCATCGAGACGTGGTGGGCTTGGCGAAGGACCGGTGCTGGGGATCGCCGTCGCGAGTGTTGTTCCACGCGCCGCACGCGTTCGACGCGTCGTCGTACGAGTTGTGGGTGCCGTTGTTGTCGGGCGGGACCGTGGTGGTGGCGCCGGTCGAACGGGTGGACGCGACCGTGCTGCGCGGGCTGATCACCGGGCACGAGCTGTCCCATGTGCACCTGACGGCCGGTTTGCTCCGGACCCTCGTCGACGAGGATCCGTCCTGCTTCTCCGGCGTGCGGGAGGTGTTGACGGGCGGCGACGTGGTCCCGGCGGACGCGGTGCGGCGGGTGCTGGAGTCGAACCCCGGCGTCGCGGTACGGCATCTGTACGGTCCGACCGAGGTGACGCTGTGCGCCACCCAGCACGAGGTCGGTGCAGCCGATGAGATCGACGGTGTCCTGCCGATCGGGCGGCCGTTGGAGAACACCCGTGTCTACGTGCTGGACGACAAGCTCGACGTGGTGCCCGCCGGGGTGGCCGGTGAACTTTACGTCGCCGGATCGGGCGTCGCGCGCGGCTACCTGAATCGTCCTTTGTGGACAGCGGAGCGTTTTGTGGCTTGCCCGTTCGGTTCGGGCGAGCGGATGTACCGGACGGGCGATCTGGTCCGGTGGTCTTCGGACGGTCGTCTGGTGTTCGTCGGGCGCGCGGACGAGCAGGCCAAGATCCTCGGGTTCCGGGTGGAGCCCGGCGAAGTGGAAGCCGTCCTCGCCGGGCATCCGGCCGTCGCGCGGGCCGCCGTGCTGGTCCGCGAGGACGTGCCGGGCGACAAGAGGCTGGTCGCCTACCTGGTTCCCGCCGAGCCGGGCACCGCGGTCGGTGTCACGGCGCGCGCGTATACCGCCGAGCGGCTGCCGGAGTACCTGGTTCCGTCGGCGTTCGTGGAGCTGGAGACCCTTCCGCTGACGGTCAACGGGAAGGTGGATCGTGCCGCGTTGCCCGTGCCGGAGTACTCGTCCGGTATGGGTCGTGCTCCGGCGAACGCCACGGAAGAGCTGTTGTGCCAGGCGTTCGCCGACGTGCTCGGTCTTCCGTCGGTCGGGATGGATGACGATTTCTTCGAGCTGGGCGGGCATTCGCTGCTGGCTATCCAGCTGGCGAGCCGGGTGCGCGTGGTGCTGTCGGTGGAGGTGCCGCTGCACGCGCTGTTCGAGGCACGGACCCCGGCGAGCCTGGCAGCGTCGGCCTCGCTTGGTGTCCCCGACCGGACGGCGCTGGTGGCGCGGGAACGGCCGGAAACGCTGCCGTTGTCGTTCGCGCAGCGCCGGTTGTGGTTCTTGGCCCAGTTCGAGGGGCCGAGTCCCAGCTACAACATCCCGTTGACGTTGCGTCTGACCGGGTCTTTGGATCGGGTGGCTTTCGCGGCTGCGTTGCGTGATGTGGTCGGGCGGCACGAGGTGTTGCGTACCGTGTTCGCGCTGGCTGACGGGGAGCCGTATCAGCGGGTGCTTTCGCTGGACGAGACCGCCTTCGCGCTGGACGTGGTCCAGGTGACGGCCGGGAACCTCGACGAGACGATCGCCGAAACGGCGGGACACGCGTTCGACCTGACCACCGAGGCCCCGGTGCGGGCGTCGTTGCTCGCGGTGACACCGGAGGACCACGTCCTGGTCCTGGTCGTGCACCACATCGCGGCGGACGCGTGGTCGATGGCGCCGCTGTCGCGCGACGTCGCCGCGGCCTACAAGGCGCGGCTGCGGGGCACGGAACCCGCGTGGACACCGCTGCCCGTGCAGTACGCGGACTACGCGCTCTGGCAGCGCGACCTCCTCGGCGACGAGGACGATCCGGAAAGCCTGCTCTCCCGACAGGTCTCCTACTGGCGTGACACCCTCGACGGGGTACCAGAGGAGCTGGACCTCCCCGCCGACCGGCCACGGCCCGCCACCGCGTCCTACCAGGGCTCGCTCGCCTCGATCGAGATCCCGGCCGGACTGCACCGCCGCCTCCGGGCGGTGGCACAGGACAGGGGAGTGACCCTGTTCATGACGGTGCAGACCGCGCTGGCCGCGGTGCTGTCGCGGCTGGGCGCGGGGATCGACATCCCGATCGGTGTCGCGGTCGCGGGGCGCACCGACCAGGCGCAGGACGACCTCGTCGGCTTCTTCGTCAACACGCTCGTGCTGCGGACCGATCTGTCCGGAGACCCGACGTTCGCCGAGATCCTCGGCCGGGTACGGACCACGTCGCTGGCCGCCTTGACCCACCAGGACACCCCGTTCGAGAAGCTCGTCGAGGAGCTGGCGCCTGCCCGGTCACTGGCCAGGCACCCGTTGTTCCAGGTCATGCTGACCCTGCAGAACACGGGTGGGCCGGAAGGCGGGCCCCCGGTGACGCTGCCCGGCCTGCGGATCGGCGCGCTGCCCGTCGACGGCGTGGCGGCCAAGTTCGACCTCGACGTGTCGATGGGCGAATCCTTCGACGCGGCAGGCGCGCCCGCCGGGATGGCGGGCATGCTCATCGCGGCCGCCGACCTGTTCGACCAGGACACGGCCGACCGCCTCGCGAGCTACCTGGTCAGGGTCCTGACCCTGCTGGCCGACGACACCGGCGCGCGGCTGAGCACGGTGGACCTGCTCGATCCCGCCGAGCGCCGGTTGGTGGTGCAGGAGTGGAACCACACCGACGCCCCGCGACCGGCCATGCTCGTGCCGTCGGCCTTCGAGGCACGGGTGGCGAGTACGCCGGACGCGCTCGCGGTGCTGCACGGTGACGGTACCCGGCTGAGCTACGCCGAGGTGAACGCGCGGGCCAACCGGCTCGCCCGGCTGCTCGTCCGGCACGGCGTCGGGCCGGAGTCGTCCGTCGCGGTGTGTCTCCGCCGCTCCGCCGATCTGGTGGTGTCGCTGCTGGCGGTCCTCAAGGCCGGGGGCGCCTATCTGCCGGTCGACCCCGGGCATCCGGCCGAGCGCGTCAGATACCAGTTCGACGACGCCCGTCCTGGGCTCGTGCTGACCGATCTGGACACCGAGCTCGCCGATCACGGGCCGGACCGGATCGTGGTCGACGATCCTCGTGTCGTGGCGGAACTCGCGGCACTGGACGACGGCGATCTGACCACCGCGGAGCGCCACGGGCCCCTGTTGCCAGGCCACCCGGCCTACGTGATCTACACGTCGGGCTCCACCGGGCGGCCCAAGGGGGTCGTCGTCCCCCACGGCGCCATGGCGAACTTCGTGGCGGCGATGAGCGTGCGCTTCCCGATGGGGACCGCGGACCGCTTGCTGGCCGTCACGACGGTGTCCTTCGACATTCACGTCCTCGAGCTGTACGTGCCGCTGCTCGCGGGCGCCGGGGTCGTGCTGGCGGAGGACGCGGCCGTCCGGGATCCGGCGGCGGTGGCCGAGTTGATCCACCGGTTCGGTGTCACGACGATGCAGGCGACCCCGGCGCTGTGGCAGGCACTGCTGACCACACACGCCGAAGCCGCGCGCGGGCTGCGCCCACTGGTCGGCGGCGAAGCTCTGCCAGGGGCGCTGGCCGTCCGGCTGGCCGAAGCGTCGGCGGGCACGGTCACCAACCTGTACGGCCCGACCGAGGTGACGGTGTGGGCGACCGCGGCCGAGGTCGACGGGAAAGGCCCCGGCAGGGTGCCGATCGGCAGGCCGATCGCCAACACGAGGGCGTACGTACTCGACGGCACGATGCGGCCGGTCCCACCCGGCGCCGTCGGTGAGCTGTACCTGGCGGGCGTCCAGCTCGCGCGTGGCTACCTGGGGCGTCCGGGGGCGACGGCGGAACGGTTCGTGGCCTCCCCGTTCGGCAAGGACGGTGAGCGGCTGTACCGCACCGGTGACGTGGTGCGATGGCGCGCGGACGGCGAACTGGAGTTCCTGGGGCGTGCGGACGACCAGGTGAAGATCCGCGGGTTCCGGATCGAGCTCGGCGAGGTCGAGGCGGTGCTGGGCGCCTGCCCGGACGTGGACCGGGTCGCGGTGGTCGCGCGTGAGGACGTGCCGGGCGACAAGCGGCTCGTCGCCTATGTGGTGGCCACCGGCGACGAGCCTTCCGGGGCGGTGCGCGCGTACGCGTCCGCACATTTGCCGTCGTACATGGTGCCGTCCGTGGTCGTGCCGCTCGACGCGTTGCCGCTGACGCCGAACGGGAAGCTGGACCGCAAGGCGCTGCCCGCACCCGGCCCCACGACGGACGCCGGTGCGGGCAGGCTCCCCGTCGGTCCTCGGGAAAAGTTGTTCTGCGCGGCGTTCGCCCACGTTCTCGGTCTCGACGAAGTCGGGGCCGACGACGATTTCTTCGCGCTGGGCGGGCATTCACTACTGGCGGTGTCCCTTGTGGAGTATCTCCGCACGCACGGCGCCGAGGTGTCGGTGCGGGCGGTGTTCGAGCAAGCCACCCCGGCGGGGATGGCCGCGGCGGTGGGTCCGGACCAGGTGGTGGTGCGACCGAACCTGATTCCGCCCGGTGCCGCCGAGATCACCCCGGAGATGCTGACCCTGGCCGAGCTGACCGAGGCGGAGATCGCGACGGTGGTCGAGGCCGTGCCGGGCGGCGCGGCCAACATCGCCGACGTGTACCCCCTCGCGCCACTGCAGGAGGGCATGTTCTTCCACCACTTGATGGCCAAGGGCGACGACGCGGACGTCTACGTGCTGCCGACCGTGCTGCGTTTCGGCTCGCGAGCCCTTCTCGATGGTTTCCTCGCCGCCCTGCAGCGGATCGTCGATCGGACCGACATGTACCGGACGGCGGTCGTCTGGAAAGGACTGCGCGAACCGGTGCAGGTCGTGTGCCGTACCGCCGAGTTGCCGGTGGACGAAGTCGTCCTCGACGGCGCCGGTGACGCTGCCGAGCAGCTGATGGCCGGCGCGGGGGCCGGGATGGCGGTGGACCGGGCGCCACTGATGCGGGTACGGGTCGCCGTCGAACCGGTCACCGGGCGCTGGGTCGCGTTGTTGCTCATCCATCACCTGGTCCAGGACCACACCGCGCTGGACGTACTCCTGGACGAGGTGCGCGTGATACTCGCCGGGCGGGCCGCGGAACTGCCCGAGCCCGTACCGTTCCGCGAGTATGTGGCGAGGGCGCGGTTCGGCGTCGCGCGGGAGGAGCACGAGGCCTACTTCGCCGAGCTTCTCGGTGATCTGACCGAGCCGACCGCTCCGTACGGGTTGCTCGACGTGCACGGAGGCGGCGACGCGGTGACGCGCGCCGACCGGTGGGTCGACGACGCGCTGGCTCAGCGGGTGCGCGGGCTGGCACGCTCGCGCGGAGTCAGCCCCGCCACCGTCTTCCACCTGGCGTGGGCTCGGGTCCTCGGCACACTGGCCGGTCGTGACGACGTGGTGTTCGGAACCGTCCTTTTCGGACGGATGAACGCCGCGGCCGACGTGCGGCGGGCGGCCGGGCCGTTCATCAACACGTTGCCGGTACGCGTCCGCCTCGACGCCACCGGCGCGGGCGCGGCCCTCTCGGCCATGCGGGGCCAGCTCGCCGGGCTGATGGTGCACGAACACGCGCCGCTCACGGTCGCGCAGGCGGCCAGTGGCGTGCCGGGCGGTCTCCCGCTGTTCACGTCGCTGCTCAACTACCGCTTCACGGCGGCCCCGGACGAGGACGGGGAGAAGGACCGTGACGACCCCGTCGACGGCATCGAACTGCTGGCGTTCCGCGAGCAGAGCAACTACCCGCTGACGGTGTCCGTCGACGACGTGACGGACCGGTTCCTGCTGACCGTGGACGCGCTCGCCCCGGCCGATCCGGAGCAGGTCTGCGAGTTGCTGCACGCCTGCCTCGACAGCCTGGCCTCCGTGCTCGAAGAAGACCCCGGTACGGCGCTTTCGGCGGTCGAAGTGGTGCACGCCGCCGAGCGACGGCGAGTACTGGACGCGGGCACCGGGCCGGTCCGGGAGTTGCCGCAGGTGCCACTCGGGGACCTGTTCGCGGCGCGGGTGGCCGAGACGCCGGACGCCGTGGCGCTCTCACGCGGGGACGTCGAACTCTCGTATCGGGAGCTGGACGCCGTCACGAACCGCTTGGCGCGGCTGTTGATCGCGCGGGGCGCCGGGCCGGAATCGGTGGTCGCGGTGGTGCTGGAGCGATCGCTGGAGCCGGTGATCGCGTTCCTGGCGATCGTGCGGGCGGGCGCGGCCTGCCTGATGGTCGATCCCGCTCTGCCCGCCGACCGCGTCGGCCTGATGTTCACCGACGCCGGTCCGGCGCAGGTGCTGACGAGCGCCGGCTGCCGGTCGGTGGTGCCGGACGGCGTGCCCGTGGTCGTGCTGGGGACTCCGGAGGTCGAGGCGGAGCTGGCGCGCCTGGATGACGGCGCGGTCACCGACGCCGACCGGGTCGCCCGGTTGCTGCCGGACCACCCGGCGTACGTGATCTACACCTCCGGCTCGACGGGACGGCCGAAAGGCGTGGTGGTCACACACCGCGGCCTGCCCTCGCTGGCGCTGGCCCAGATCGAGTCCTTCGCGCTGGACGGCGCGTCCCGGGTACTGCAACTGGCCTCGCTCAGCTTCGACGCGTCGGTCATGGAAATGGTCATGGCGTTGTCGTGCGGAGCGACGCTGGTCGTCCCGGCGGCGGCGGGACCGCTGGCGGGGGAGGAACTCGCCGAGGTGCTGCGGACGGAACGGATCACCCACACGCTGATCCCGCCGAGTGTGCTGGCCACCGTGCCCGAGGAGGTGGGCGACGCACTGGTCACGCTGGTGGTTGGCGCCGAGGCGTGCCCGCCGGAGCTGGTCGGACGCTGGACGCCGGGACGGCGGATGGTGAATGCCTACGGCCCGACCGAGATCACCGTGCTGTGCACACTGAGCGACGAGCTCCGTCCCGGCGAACTCCCGCCCATCGGCCGTCCGATCGGCGGCGCCCGGACGTACCTGCTCGACGACAGGCTGGTTCCGGTACCCGCCGGTGTGCAGGGCGAGTTGTACGTGGCGGGCCCCGGTGTGGCACGCGGCTACGTCGGCCGCGCGGGGCTGACCGCCGAGCGGTTCGTGCCCTGCCCGTGGGGCGGCCGGATGTACCGGACGGGCGACCTGGCCCGCTGGGGCGCGGACGGTCAGCTGGTGTTCCTCGGCCGCGCGGACGACCAGGCGAAGATCCGCGGGTTCCGGATCGAGCCGGGTGAGGTCGAGGCCGTGGTGGCCGAGCATCCGGCGGTGCGCAGGGCCGCGGTCGTCGTCCGCGAGGACGTCCCCGGCGATCGGCGACTGGTGGCGTACGTGGTGCCGGGCGAGGACACCGGTGAGCAGGTGGGAACGGTGCGGGCGTTCGTGGCCGGGCGCCTGCCCTCGCACCTCGTGCCGTCGGCGGTCGTATCGCTGGACTCGTTGCCGCTGACGGTCAGCGGGAAGCTCGACCGCGCCGCGCTGCCCGTCCCCGGCTACACCGCCGGTGAGGGCCGGGCACCGTCCGGTGCCCGCGAAGAACTGCTGTGTGGCGCGTTCGCCCAGGTACTGGGGCTGCCGTCGGTCGGGATGGACGACGACTTCTTCGCGCTGGGCGGGCATTCCCTGCTCGCGATCCGGCTGGTGAGCCGGGTGCGCGCGGTGCTGGGCGTCGAGCTGCCCCTCCGGGCGCTGTTCGAGACACCGACCCCGGCGGGTCTCGTCCGCGGGCTCGTCGAGGCCGGGCCGGGACGGGCCGCGCTGGCGGCGCGGAAGCGACCGGCGCGGGTGCCGTTGTCGTTCGCGCAGCGGCGGTTGTGGTTCCTGCGGCAACTGGACGGCCCGAGCGCCGCGTACAACGTTCCGGTGGGCCTCCGGCTGTCCGGAGAGCTGGACAGGGAGGCGCTGGAGGCCGCGTTCCGCGACGTGATCGAGCGCCACGAGGTCCTGCGGACAGTGTTCCCGATGCAGGATGAGGAGCCGTGCCAACGGGTCCTGCCGATCTCCGACACCGGGTTCGAGCTGCGTTTCGCGGAGGTGTCACCGGAGGACCTCGACGAAGCGGTGGCCGCGGCGGCCGGGTACGAATTCGACCTCGCCACGGAGATCCCGCTGCGGGCCTGGTTGTTCGCCACCGGCGCGGGGGAGCACGCGCTCGTGCTGGTGGTGCACCACATCGCGGGTGACGCCTGGTCGATGGAACCGCTGGCCCGTGACCTCGCGGCGGCCTATGCGGCCCGTCTCGAGGGAGGCGAACCCGCGTGGTCGCCGCTGCCGGTGCAGTACGTCGACTACACACTCTGGCAACGGGACCTGCTCGGTGACGAGCACACCGCGGGCACGGTGCTGGCCGACCAGGTGGCGTACTGGCGAGACGCCCTCGCGGGGGCGCCGGACGAACTGGAGCTGCCCGCGGACCGGCCGCGGCGGGCCGAGGCGTCACACCGCGGCCACGAGCTGCCGATCCTGGTACCGGCCGAGGTCCACGCGCGGCTGCTGGAGCTGGCGAGGGCAGAGGGCGCGACGGTCTTCATGGTGCTGCAAGCGGCGCTCTCGACGTTGTTGCACCGCCTCGGCGTTGGCACCGACGTCCCCATCGGGGCCGCCGTCGCCGGGCGGATGGACCAGGCGCTGGACGAGCTGGTCGGCTTCTTCGTGAACACTTTGGTGATCCGCAGCGACCTGTCCGGCGACCCGACGTTCCGTGAACTGCTCGCGCGGGTGCGGGCCGCCAGCCTGTCGGCGTACGAGAACCAGGACGTGCCGTTCGAGAAGCTGGTCGAGGAGCTGTCCCCGACACGGTCGCTGGCCCGGCATCCACTGTTCCAGGTCATGCTCACGGTGCAGAACACCGCCGGGGCCGGCGGCGGATCGGCCGCCGGGTTGCCGGGCCTGCGGACGGCCCCACTGTCGATGGGCGCCGCGGCGTCGGCCAAATTCGACCTCGACCTGAGCCTGGGCGAGACCTTCGACGAGTCCGGTGCCCCGGCTGGGATGCACGGCTCCCTCACCGCGGCCACCGACCTGTTCGACGAGTACACGACCGGGCGGCTCGTCAGTTACCTGATCCGCGTCCTCACCGCGGTTTCGGCCGACGTCGAAGTCCGCGTGAGCGCGGTGGAGATGCTCGATCCGGCCGAATACCACCGGATCGTCGAGGAATGGAACGACACCGCTCGCCCGGTGCCGGATCGCCTGGTGCCTACGCTGTTCTCCGAGCAGGCGGCGCGGGCGCCGGAGGCGACGGCGGTCGTGGGCGACGGGATCGAACTGACCTACGGCGAGGTCGAGGCGCGGGCGAACCGCCTGGCGCGCCGGTTGATCGCCCAAGGGATCGGGCCGGAGTCGGTGGTGGCCCTGGTGCTGGGGCGTTCGCCGGAGCTGGTGATCGCCGTACTGGCGGTGCTGAAGGCGGGGGGCGCGTACCTGCCGATCGATCCGGACCAGCCCGCGGAGCGCATCCGGTTCATGATCGAGGACGCGGCCTCGGCACTGGTGCTGGACGCGCCGGGCTTCGTGGACGAGGCCACGGCTTACGCGTCCACCCCGGTGTCCGACATAGACCGGATCGCGCCCCTGTCGCCGACCCATCCGGCGTATGTGGTTTATACGTCGGGGTCGACGGGGCGTCCGAAGGGTGTGGTGGTTACGCATGAGGCGTGTGTGAGTTTGTCGGTGAGTCATGAGCGTTATGGGGTGGGGGCTGGGAGCAGGGTTGCGCAGTTCGCGTCGGTGGGTTTTGACATGTTTTGTGAGGAGTGGCTTTTGGCGTTGTTGTCGGGGGCCGCGTTGGTGATTGTGCCGTCGGATCGGCGGTTGGGGGGTGAGCTGGCCCGGTTTTTGGTCGAGGAGGGGGTGACGCATGCGACGTTGCCGCCGGCGGTGGTGGCGACGATGCCGGGTGATGTGTTGGATCCGGGGTTCGTGTTGGATGTCGGGGGTGAGGCGTGTCCGCCGGAGTTGGTTGAACGTTGGGCTGGCGGGCGCACGATGTTCAACACCTATGGTCCGAGTGAGGCGACCGTCGATGCCACGGTGTGGCGCTGCCGTCCCGGTCTCGAACCGGGGACCGCGGTCCCGATCGGCCGCCCCATCGCCAATACCCGCGTCTACGTACTGGACTCCGCGCTGCGACCCGTCCCGACGGGCGTGGTCGGAGAGCTCTACCTGTCGGGCACGAGCCTGGTGCGCGGGTATCTCGGACTGCCGTGGATGACCGCCGAGCGGTTCGTGGCGTGTCCGTTCGAGTCGGGGGAGCGGATGTACCGGACGGGCGACCGGGTGCGCTGGGACGCCGACGGGCAGCTCGTCTTCGCGGGCCGCGCGGACGATCAGGTGAAGATCCGCGGGTTCCGGATCGAACCAGGTGAGGTCGAGGCCGTGCTCGCGGCGTATCCCGGGGTGTCCCAGGTCGCGGTGCTCGCGCGGGAGGACTCGCCCGGCGATCCGCGGCTGGTGGGTTACGTGGTTTCCGACGAGGGCGTGGATGTCGGCGGGCTGAAGACTTTCGTCTCGGAGCGGTTGCCGTCGTACCTGGTGCCGTCGGCCGTGGTGGAACTCGAGGCGCTGCCACTGACCGTCAACGGCAAACTGGACCGGAGGGCGCTGCCGGCGCCCGCCTACGCGACCGGTTCGGGACGCGTCCCCACCACGACCGAAGAAGAGCTGCTGTGCCAGGCGTTCGCCGAGGTGCTCGGGCTGCCGTCGGTCGGCGTGGACGACGACTTCTTCGCGCTGGGCGGGCATTCCCTGCTGGCGGTGTCGCTGGTGGAGTGGCTGCGGCAGCGCGGTGTGTCGGTGTCGGTGCGGGCGTTGTTCGTGACGCCGACACCCGCGGGGCTGGCCACGGCCTCCGGGCCGGAACCGGTGGTCGTCCCGCCGAACCTCATCCCGGCCGGGGCGACGCGGCTCACGCCGGAGATGCTGCCGATGGTCGAGCTGACCGAGGCGGAGGTCGCCCGGCTGGTGGAGCAGGTGCCGGGCGGTGCGGCGAACGTGGCGGACGTGTACCCGCTGGCACCGTTGCAGGAGGGCATCTTCTTCCACAACCTGATGGTCGGCCACGAGGGCACGGACGTGTACGTGACGCCCGCGGTGATCGAGTTCGAGTCGCGGCAGCGGCTGGACGAGTTCCTCACGGCCATGCAGTGGGTGGTGGACCGGCACGACATCTACCGCACCGCGGTCATTTCGGACGGGCTCCCGGAGCCGGTACAGGTGGTGGTGCGTAACGCCGAGCTGCCGGTCACGGAGGTCGAACTCCGGCAAGGGGAGCAGGATTCCTCCGAAGAGCTGACCGCCGCCGTCCGCGACTGGATGCCGCTGGACCGGGCACCGCTCCTGACCACGCACATCGCCGCCGATCCGCGGGGCGGCCGATGGCTGTGCCTGCTCCGGGTCCACCACTTGCTCCAGGATCACACCGCGATGCAGGTGATGCTCACCGAGCTGCGGGCACACCTCGATGGCCGGACCGATCAGCTGCCGCCGCCGCTGCCGTTCCGGGAGTTCGTCGCGCAGGCGCGGTTCGGAGTGTCGCGGGAGGAACACGAGCGGTACTTCGGCGAAGTCCTCGGCGACGTCACCGAGCCCACCGCTCCGTATGGGCTGACCGAGGTACACGGCGACGGCACGACGACGGGGCAGGCCGGCCTCCGGGTGGACGAGGCGCTGTCCGGGCGGCTGAAGGAGATCGCGCGATCGCTGGCGGTGAGCCCGGCGACGGTGTTCCACCTGGCGTGGGCGCGGGTGCTGGCGGCCTTGTCGGGCCGTGACGACGTGGTGTTCGGCACGATCGTGTTCGGCCGGATGAACTCGGGCGCGGGAGCCGACCGGGTCCCCGGCCTGTACATGAACACCCTTCCGGTGCGGGTCCGGCTGGCCGGGCTGTCCGTCGGCGAAGCGCTGACCGGCCTGCGGAACCAGCTCGCCGACCTGATGGTCCACGAGCACGCGCCGCTGGCGCTCGCGCAGGCGGCCAGCGGCCTGTCCGGCAGCCCGCTGTTCACCTCGCTGTTCAACTACCGGCACAACCAGGAGGTGTCCAGTGACGAGGCGGAGTCGATGTACGGAATCGACCTGGTGTCCGTCCGCGACCTGACCGACTATCCGCTCGGCGTCGCCATCGATGTCGACAGCAGCGGCTTCACGATCGCCGTGGACGCGGCGGCTCCCGCCGATCCCGACCAGGTCGCCGCGCTCCTGCACACCTGCCTGGACAACCTCGTCACCGCGTTGGCGGACACTCCTGGCACACCGTTCTTCGCGGTGGACGTGCTGGGCGAGGCCGAGTCGGCCGAGCTGGTCGAGAGGCGCAACGACACCTCGGTCGCAACGGCGGATGTCTCGGTGCCCCAGGCGTTCGCCGATCGCGTGGTCGCCGAGCCGGAGGCGGTCGCGGTCGCGGGTGCGGGTTTCCGGCTCACTTACGGTGAGCTGGACGAGCGTTCCGATCGGCTGGCGCGGGCGTTGGCGGTGGACGGGACGGAACAGATCGTCGCCGTGCTGCTGGAACGAACGGCCGATGTGGTCGTGGCGTTTCTCGCGGTGCTGAAGGCGGGCGGGGTGTACCTGCCCCTGGACCCGTCGTGGCCGGTCGCCCGCATGCGTGCGATCGTGCGGGACGCGGGCGCACGGTCAGTGGTGGTGAACGAGGCGACGGCCGGCCACGAGTTCGCTCGCACGACCGACCTGCCTCGGATATCGGCCGATCTCGACGGGGATGCGGACGACGGGGTCGTGCTGCCGCCGGTGTCTCCGAGCAGCGCGGCGTATGTGATGTACACGTCGGGTTCGACTGGTGTGCCGAAGGGTGTGGTGGCGACTCACCGGGATGTGGTCGGCTTGGCGAAGGACCGGTGCTGGGGTGTGACGTCGCGGGTGTTGTTTCATGCGCCGTACGCGTTCGACGCGTCGTCGTACGAGTTGTGGGTGCCGTTGTTGTCGGGCGGGACCGTCGTGGTGGCACCGGACGAGCGAGTGGACGCGGAGGTGCTTCGGCGGTGGATCTCCGCTCACGAGGTGTCGCACGTGCATGTCACGGCGGGGCTGCTGCGGGTGCTGGCCGAGCAGGATCCGGCTTGTTTCGCGGGTGTTCGTGAGGTGCTGACGGGTGGGGATGTGGTTCCGGCCGAGTCCGTGCGGCGGGTGCTGGAGTCGAATCCCGGTGTGGTGGTGCGGCAGCTGTACGGTCCGACCGAGGTGACGTTGTGCGCCACCCAGCATGAAGTCGGTGACCCTGACGAGGTCGATGGTGTTTTGCCGATCGGGAAGCCCTTGGACAACACCCGGGTGTACGTCCTCGACGGTGCGCTGAACCCGGTGCCGGTCGGGGTGGCCGGAGAACTGTACGTGGCCGGTGCCGGTGTCGCGCGTGGCTATGCCAACCAGGCGCCGCTGACGGCGGAGCGATTCGTGGCCTGCCCTCACGGGGGACCCGGTGCGCGGATGTACCGCACCGGAGACCTGGTCAGATGGTCCCAGGAGGGGCCGCTGGTGTTCGTCGGGCGCGCGGACGATCAGGTGAAGATCCGGGGGTACCGGGTCGAACCCGGCGAGGTCGAAGCCGTCCTCGACGGATATCCGGGTATCGCGCACGCCGCGATCGTGGTGCGTGAGGACGTTCCCGGGGACAAACGGCTCATCGGGTATCTCATCCCGCAGGAGCACACCACCCCCGACGATGCCGCGGTGCGTGACTACCTCGCCGAAAGACTCCCGGACTACCTGGTCCCGTCCGCGTTCGTCCACCTCGACACCCTGCCGCTGACCGGGCACGGCAAACTCGACCGGAAAGCACTGCCCGCGCCCCAGTACGCTACCGAAGCGGGCGACGGTGGGGCGAACAACGGTCCTCTCGCCGTACTCGAGCAGGCCGTGTGCGAGACGTTCGCCGAGGTGCTCGGGCTCCCCGAGGTCGGGGTGAACGACGATTTCTTCGCTCTCGGCGGGCATTCGCTGCTGGCGGTCGCCCTGGTGCAGCGGCTGAAGCGCAAGGGCATCACCACCTCGGTCCAGGACGTGATGGCCGCCCCGACCCCGGTCGCGCTGCTGAACACGCTCAGCCTGTCGTCGGTGCGGGGCTCGCTCGGCGTGCTGCTGACCATCCGCGGCGACGGCGACCGGCCACCGCTGTTCTGCGTCCACCCGGCGGGCGGGCTGAGCTGGTGCTACACGCCTTTCGCACAGCATGTGCCGCCGGAAGTGCCCGTCCACGGCCTGCAGGCCCGCGGCATCGACGGTGAGACCCCGCTCGCGGGTTCGGTGGCGGAGATGGCGGACGACTACATCGAGCAACTGCGCGCGGTGCGGCCGACCGGCCCGTACTACATCGTCGGCTACTCCTTCGGCGCCACTCCCGCCCACGAGATCGCCGTGCGGCTGCGGGCGCTGGGCGAGGAGGTCGCCCTGGTCGTCATGGACTCGTTCCCGCTCGCCGAGATCGTGCGTGAAGCGGATGACGCGGACGACGGTGACGAGCCGTGGGAGGAGGTGATCCGGGCGGAGTTCGGCCACCTGCTCGGCGGTTTCTCCGACGAGGAACTCGCCGTCTTCGCGCGGATCTTCGAGAACAACACCCGGATCAGGGCGGCGCACCCCACCGGACGGTTCGACGGCGACACGCTGATCCTCACGGCGACCGACAACGCGGCGGAAGACGGCCCCCTCCGGGCACGGTGGGCCCCCTATGTCTCCGGCGCGCTGACCGAAGTGCCCATTCCGTGTGAGCACGCGGACATGGTCCGTCCCGACATGATGGGCCTGGTCTGGCGGGCGATCGCGGCTTGGCTGGAATCGCGATGACCGAAGGAACGGAGAGAGCGGACATGCGACGGACATCCCTGGTGTGTGTCCCCTTCGCGGGGGCGGGCGCCTCGTTCTTCCACCCTTGGGCGGCACTGACGGACGGGGCACCGCGGATCGTCGCGCTGCAGCTGCCCGGACGGGAATGGCGGCTTTCCGAGGATCCGTACCGGGACGTGGGCAAAGCCGCGGCCGGGCTGCTGCCCGCCGTCACCGGCGAACTCGCGCCCGGGGAACGGATCGCGGTCTTCGGCCACAGCCTCGGCGCGGTGCTGGCCTACGAGCTGGCCCACTTGCTGGTCGCGCACAGCGACGCCGAGGTGGTGCGGTTGTTCGTGAGTGGCTCGCCCGGCCCCTGGACCCGGCGGACCCGGTGCGCGACCGGCCTCCCCGACGAGGAGTTCCTGTCCAGGGTCAAGGAGTTCGCCAAGTACGACCACAAGGCGCTCGCCGAGCCGGACATGCGGGAGCTGATTTTGCCGACCCTGCGCGCGGACGTCGAGATGCACGAGAACTACGTGCCCGCGACGGACCGGCCGTTGCCGCGGCCGATCACCGCCGTGCGCGGGACCGAGGACGACCTGGTGACGGCCGAGCAGACGGCCGAGTGGCTGCAAGCGACCAGCGCCGAGTTCGCGCAGGAGGAGATCGAGGGCGGGCATATGTACATCGCCGAGGATCCCGGCGCCCTGCTGCGTCTGGTCAACGACGAACTCGCCCACCGAGAGTGGTGAGGAGAAGCCATGCGGCTCGACGGCAAGACCGCGATCATCACCGGGGCCGCCCGCGGTCTCGGCCGGGCCTGCGCGGTCGCCTTCGCCCGTGAAGGCGCCGATCTCGTCCTCCTCGACGTCTGCGAGGACCTGCCCGGTGTGTCGTATCCGATGGGCAGCGCGAGCCAGCTCGCGCACACCGCCGACCTCTGCCGTGCGCGGGGTGCCGCCGTGCTGACCCGGCACGCGGACGTCCGTGATCTCGCCGCGCTGCGGCAGGTCGCCGACGACGCCCACGGCTGGAGCGGACGGATCGACGTCCTGGTCAACAACGCCGGGATCGCCACGCCGTCGGGCACCCCCACCGACGAGATCACCGAAGACGAATGGCAGCTCATGATCGACGTGGACCTCTCCGGTGCCTGGCGTGCGACGGCGGCGGTCGGCAAGATCATGACCGCCCAGCGGAGCGGCAGCATCATCAACGTCGCCTCGACGGCGGGGCTGGTCGGGTATCGCCACTTCGCGGGCTACGTCGCGGCCAAGCACGGCGTCATCGGGCTCACCAAGGCCGCGGCGCTCGACTTCGCCCCGGTGAAGGTCCGGGTCAACGCCCTCTGCCCAGGGTCGGTCCGGGACGACCCCGAGGTGGAGGGCCGGATGCTGGCGGAGATCGCCAGGTCGCTGCGGGTGCCGGTCGGCGAGCACGAAGCGGCGTTCGTCCAGTCACAGCCCATGAACGCCCTGGTCGAGCCCGACGATGTCGCCGAGGCCGGCGTCTGGCTCGCCTCCGACGGATCCCGGCAGGTCACGGGATCGGTCATCACCGTCGACGGCGGGTTCACCGCCCGCTGACCGGACAACCGCCGAACCGTGGGGAGATGGCTGTGGTCACGCCTTCGCAATGGTCCAGGAACGCCAGGCACTGCCACGCGCTGTGCCTCCTGCTCGACGGCCCGGTCGACGCCGAAGTGGTCGCCAAGCGCTTCGCGAGCATCGCCGGCCCTGGAGAGCTCTGGGCCGAGCGGGTCCCGTTCTCCGCCGAAGACCCGGCCGCCGCCCAACGCCGCGCCCGCGAGCTGGCCAGGCCGGTCGATGCCCGGCGCGGGGCGCGGGCCGCGCTGGTCGAGTACTCCGACGGCCGGGCGGATCTGGTGGTCGTCGCGCACCGGGCCGCGTTCGACGGCCAGGCGCTGCGCCTGCTCGCCGCCGCGGCGCTGGAGGGCGGCCCGGCACCCGCACGGTCGTTCGCCCGCCCGCCCGGCACCGACCACGTACCGGTGTGGGGACTGGGTGACCGGGGGCTCGGCTACTACGAACCCGCCGAATTCCGGGTCGCCTTGCCGTCCGGCACCGACCGCGACCCCGAGCGGTGGAAGGCGGCGCTCGCCACCGTCCTCGCCCGGTACGAGCCGGGGGAGCGGCTCGCCGGTGCGGGGATGCTGTTCGATCTCGACGGCCTCGATTCCGACGACACAGGGGAGTACGTACCCTGCCTCGCGCCTCCGTTCCCGCTGACCGTCACGGTCGCCCGCGGCGGCGACGGAGTGGGCGAACTGCGGTGCCACTACCGGCCCGGCGGGGTCGGCCTGCCGGTCGCCGACCGGTTCGTCCGGCATCTGCTCGAAGCCCACCGGACGGCGGGGGAGGACATCTTCGACGAGGCCGAGCGCGAACACGTGCTGGCGCTCGGACGCTCGTCGCGCGCCCCGCGTGCCACGCCACGCCGCATCCCGGAGGTGTTCGCGGAGCGCGCCGCCGAGCGGCCCGACGCGATCGCACTGTCCGATGAGGACGGTCAGGTCAGCTACGGTGAGCTCGACCGGTGGTCCGCCAGGCTGGCCGGCGGCCTGCGCGCCGCCGGGGTGAACCCGGGAGACCTGGTCGGTGTCTGCCTCGACCGGTCGGTGGAACTGGTGGCGGTCCTGCTCGCCGTGCTCAAGGCGGGCGCCGCCTACGTGCCGCTCGATCCGGCCTACCCGGCGGAGCGTCTCGCCTACACGGTCGACGACGCCCGGCTCTCCGTCGTGATCACCACGCTCCCCGGGTTCCCCGTCTCCCCGGGACTTCGGGTGGTGACACCAGGAACGGTCGCGGAACTGGGTGGCGACGGCGCACCCGGCACCATCGAGGGTGGCCCGGACGAAGCGGCGTACGTGATCTACACCTCGGGCTCCACCGGCAGGCCCAAAGGCGTGCTCGTCCCGCATGCCAACGTCGTCGCGCTGGTGGACGCCACCCGGGACGACTTCGCCCTCGGCGCCGACGACGTGTGGACGTTCTTCCACTCCGTCGCGTTCGACTTCTCGGTCTGGGAGATCTGGGGCTGCCTGCTCACGGGCGGGCACCTCGTCGTCGTCCCGTACTGGGTGTCGCGGTCTCCGGAGCAGACGCGCGACCTGCTGGCCGAACGCCGGGTCACCGTGCTGAGCCAGACTCCGTCGGCGTTCGCCCCGCTCGCGGAGGTGGATCGCACGAGCCACGAGCGGTTGCCGGTCCGGCTGGTGATCTTCGGGGGAGAGCCGCTACACGTCAGGAGCCTGCTGCCGTGGCTGGACCGGTACCCCGAGACCCGGTGCCGTCTGGTGAACATGTTCGGCATCACCGAGACCACCGTGCATGTCACCGCCGAGACCATCACCCGGTGGCACGCGCTCGCCGGGTCGAAGTCCGTCGGCAGGCCGATCCCAGGGTGGCGGGTGTACGTGCTGGACGAACTCGGGCGGCTCGCGCCGCCGGGAGTGGCGGGCGAGATCCACGTCGCCGGCGGCGGTGTCGCGCTCGGCTACCTGCGCCGTCCAGGACTGACCGCCGAACGATTCCCGCCCGACCCGTTCGGTGGCGGGCGGATGTACCGCACCGGGGACCGGGGACGGCTGCGGCCGGACGGTGTGCTGGAGCACCTCGGCAGGCTGGACGACCAGGTCAAGCTGCGTGGCTTCCGCATCGAACCGGACGAGATCCGGTCGGTGCTGGCGGAATGCGCCGGGGTGGTCGCGGCCGCGGTCACGCTGCGCGGGACGGACGCGGCCACCGCACGGCTCGACGCGTACGTGGTGCTCGCGGAGGGGACCACGGCGGCGGTGCGGGAGCGGATCGGCCGCATCCTGCCGGACCACATGGTGCCGTCGACCATCACCGCGCTGCCCGCGCTCCCGGTGACCGCCAACGGAAAAGTGGACCTCGCCGCGCTACCGGAACCCGCCGCGCCCCTCGCGCGGGTGTCTCCGCCGGAGTCCGGTGTGGACGGCGAATCACCGGCGGGGGAAGACGACCTCGCCGGTGAGCTGCTGGCGGTGTGGCGGCAGGTGCTCGGCTTCGCTGTCGGCGCGTCCGACAGCTTTTGGGAGATGGGCGGGAATTCGCTGCTGGCCATGCGGATCGCGGCGGCCATGCGCGAGCGCGGCTTGCCGCCGCTGCATCCGCGTGCGCTCTACCTCAATCCCACGGTGCGTGAGCTGGCGGAATCGCTGCGGTCCTGAGCCACGCCGTCACGTCGGGCTCTGGACGAGCCGCTTTTCCCAGGCCCACGCGGCGATCCCGACCCGGTTGCGCACCCCGAGCTTGGTCTGGATCCCGGCGACGTGGCTTTTGACCGTGCTGAGGGAGATGAACAGTTCGGCGGCGATCTCCCGGTTGGACAGGCCCCGTGCGATGGTCCGCACGACCTCCATCTCGCGCCTGGACAACGACGCCGTCTGCGCCGGATCGGCCTGCGACACCTCGCCGGTGTCGTTCAGGTGCTTGAGCAACCGGAGGGTGATCGACGGCGAGACGAGCGCCTCGCCGTTGTGGGCGGCCCGCACCGCCTCGATGAGCAGCGCCGGCCCGGCGTCCTTGAGGACGAAGCCGACCGCACCACCGCGCAGCGCACCGTAGACGTACTCGTCGAGATCGAAAGTGGTGACCACGACGATCCGGATCGGGTCGGTCACCCCGGGGCCCGCCAGCGTGCGGGTGACCTGGATGCCGTCGAGCTTGGGCATCCTGATGTCCACCAGGCACACGTCCGGCCGCAGCTGTCTGGCCATGGTGATCGCTTCCGCGCCGTCCTCGGCCTCCCCGATGACCTCGAGATCGGACTGGTCCTCCAGGATCAGCCGCAGGCCCGCGCGGACCATTGCCTGGTCGTCGGCGAGCAGGATCTTGATCGTCATCGAGGCTCCCTGGTGGGGATGGGCAGAGTCGTCCGCACGGACCAGCCGGCGCCGGAAGGCCGCGGTCCGGCGGACAGCGTCCCACCGAGCGTCTCGACACGTTCGCGCATACCGATCAAACCGTAGCCCCCTCGGTGGCCGGGCCGGGCCGTACTCGGCGAGGCGTCGTCGACGACTTCGACGGTGACGCCCTTGGTGTCACGGTCGACGGTCACGTCGACCGAACGGGCGTTCGGCGCGTGCCGCAGCACGTTCGTCAGCGCTTCTTGGACGATGCGGTACACCGTGCTGGTCACCTCGGGCGGCCAGTCCGTCGTGTCTTCGGGGGAGCTGAGCCGGACGTTCGCGTGCTGTTTGCCGAATCGCCGGACCATCTCGCCCAGCCCCTCCGGTTGCGGCGAAGTGGGTGCCGTGTCGTCGGTGTCGCGCAACAGCTCGACGACGCGGCGCATCGCGACCATGGCGTCGGACCCCGCGGCCTCGATCTCGACCAGCGACTCCGAAACCTTTTCGGGATTCCGCCGCGCGACGACCTGCGCGGCCTGGGACTGGATCAGCATCCCGGTGAGGTGGTGGGCCACGATGTCGTGCAGTTCCCTGGCGAGTTCCAGTCGTTCGGCCCGGCGCACCCGGTCGGCGGCCGTTCGCGTCCTGCCGTCGAGTACCCGCAGCGCCAACCCCGCCGCGACCCCGGCCAGCCAGGTCGCGGCGGCGATCGCGGGTACGGCCGACACCGGCCCGACGGCGAGTTGGGCGACGATCAGCAGCAGCTCGGCGCCCGCGATGGCACCGGCCCGCACCGGTGCCAGTGTCCGGACCGCGGACCCGATGAGCACCGCGAGGCCCAGCGCCATGGCGGGTCCGGGTTCGGTGGGGAGGCGGGTGGCCGGCAGCAGGCCGATCAGGATCGTGAGCGCCGCGACGACGAGCCCGGTGACCGCGGTCCAGGTTCGCTCGCGCCGACGTGCCAGTGCGAGCCCGCACACCACGATGGCGGCGAGGGCGCCCGGAACCCAGGACGCGCCACCCCAGCTCGCCGCGAGCGCGAAGACCTGGATCGCGATCGCGGCGAGGAACAAGGCGCCGAGCCCGGCGTCGGAAGCGACCTTGACCCAGCGATCCGGAGTGGTCACGACGGTCAGGGTACCGAGTCGCCGCCGTGCGGACTGGCCGTACGGCGGCGACTCGGGCAGCCCGGAGCGGTCGGACGTGGGGGTTTCGTCCTGGCCGACGGGCCGAGCGGTGGACATGGCGAGGTAAATGTCTTCGCGCACGGTTACCGTTGGGGTGAATCGGACCAGTACGACCGCGGCGCGGGGTTGGTGACCCGGAAGTGATGATCGCGGGTACGCAGCGACGGCCCCACCACCAGCGCGACGACCAGCGCCGCGGTGGCCAGGTACGGCACCGTGTCCCGTCCGTCGAGCCAGGCACCCACGTTCACCGCGATGCCGCCCGCGGCGATGGCGATGGCCGGTCCGATCGGGAGTGTCCTGATCGCGGAGCCGACGAGTACGGCCAGTGCCAGTGCCGTGATGGGCGAGGGCTCCTTCGGCAGGGAGTCACCGGAGACCAGCGACACCACGACGGCGACGGCCGCGACGGCCACGCCCGCGCCCGCCATCAGTGTCTTCTGTCGCTCGCGCAGCAGCGCGAGTACGGACAACACCACCGCGACGAGCGAGCAGAAGACCCAGGACGTTTTGCCCCAGCTGTTCATGAGCATGACCGCCGTGAACACGATGCCCGCGGCGAACACGATGCCGAGCCCGACGTTGACCATGATGCCCGCTGGCCGTTCCGCTGAAGTCATGTGACTCAGAATAGGAAGGGCTGGCGTCCGGGGAATCAGCCGAAAGTACAGGAGGGTGCGGGAAAGGCCGTGCTTTGGGCCGATATTGACACTGCGGTGATCCGGCCCCAGGCGCTTAAAGTGCTTCTCACCGCAGAAACTCCACCTACGTGTCGAGGGGCGCGCCGTGGCCGAGGAGACCGTTTTACCTTCGACGCAGACCGAAATGGTGGAGGCGGAGCCCGCCGGCGCACCAGAGCGTGGCTGGGCGCGGCTGCGGTTCTGGCGCTCGCCGCCGGATCAGCCGCGCTGGGCGCGTCCCGCGTTGCTCGGTATTGTCGTTCTCACGGGGGCGTTGTATTCGTGGAACATCGGGCGGAGCGGGTACGCGCATTATTACGCGGCGGCCGTGAAGAGCATGTCGGTGAGCTGGAAGGCGTTCTTCTACGGTGCCTTCGATCCCGGCGCTTCGATCACCCTCGACAAACTGGGCGGGGCTTTTCTGCCGCAGGCGCTGTCCGCGCGGATCTTCGGATTTCACGAGTGGTCGTTGACCCTGCCGCAGGTTGTTTGGGGCGTGCTCTCGGTTTTGGTGCTCTATCGGCTGGTCCGGCGCTGGCTCGGCGCCGCCGCGGGTTTACTGGCAGCGGGCCTGTTCGCGTTCACGCCGATAGTGGCCTCGGTGTTCGGCCATGCCATGGAAGACGGGGCGTTGATCCTGTGCCTGCTCCTCGCCGCGGACGCGTTCATGATCGCGGTGACGCGGGCCAGGACGCGCTGGCTGATCCTCGCCGCCGTCTGGGTGGGGGTCGGTTTCCAGATGAAGATGATCGAGGCCTGGATGGTGGTGCCCGCGTTCGCCGTGACCTATCTGCTCGTCGCTCCCGCTTCGTGGCGGCGGCGGGCCGGGCAGCTCGCGCTCACCGGTGCCGTGCTGATCGCGGTCTCGTTGAGCTGGGTCCTGCTGTACACGGTGACTCCCGCGGGGAAGCGGCCCGCTATGGACGCGACCACCAACGACAACGCGTTCTCGATGGTCTTCGGCTACAACGGTTTGGACCGGTTCGGTCTCCACGTACCGGGCGCCGCTCGCACCGACTTTACGGATCCCTCTCTGTCCACCGACCTGAAACTGCCTCCCGAGCTCGAACGCCTGGCCGCTCCGCCGCAACCGGAGCAACCGGGGGAGCCGCAACCAGTTCCGGAGCCCGCACCGGAGCCCGCTTCGGCACCCGCGGCCGAGGACCCGCCCCAGGCCTGGCACAAACTGTTCGGCGAGCGCTACGCGACCCAGGTCGGCTGGCTGTACCCGCTCGCCTTGGCGGGGCTGGCCGCCGGTCTCGTCCTGTATCGCCGTACCCGGCGCACCGGTCCGGTGTGGGGCGGGTTCGTGCTGTGGGGGCTGTGGCTGGTCACTTTCGCTGTGGTCCTCAGCCGGATGACCGTCATGCACAGCGCGTACCTCGTCGCGCTCGCGCCACCGCTGGCCGCGCTGGCCGCGGCGGGGGCGGTGCTGAGCCTGCGGCTGTATCGCGACCGCCGGGCGACTTGGCTGCTGCCTTCGGTGCTCGTCGCGCAGCTGGCCTGGACGGCGTACCTGGCCTCGGGGTACCCGGACTTCCTGCCTTGGCTGACTTGGCTTTCCCTCGGCGGGGCGGCGGTGGCGGCGGCCGTGCTGATCGCCGGGGCGCTGCGGCGTGCGACTGTCGCGCCCGCGGCCGTCGCCTGCCTCGTCGCGGTACTGGTGCTTCCGTGTGCCTGGGGCCTGTCGGCTTTCGACCACAAGTACGCGGGCAGCGCCTTCGAGGCCGGTGCCGGGCCGAGCGGACCGGTCGGGGTGGATCTGGACAGCGACACGAAGGACACCCTGACCGACACACAGCGGAGCCTGTACGACTATCTGCTGGCGCATCGCGAAGGCGCGCGCTACGTGGCGGCCACGACGTCTTGGCAGACCGCCGGTCAGTTCATCGTGCCGACCGGAGAACGGTTCCTGCCGATGGGCGGGTTCTCCGGGCAAGTGCCGTGGCCGACCCTCGCGCGGGTGCGGCAGCTCGTGGAGGCAGGGGAAGTGCGGCACGTGGTGCTGGGCGGCGCGGGTGGCCTCTTCACGAACGATTCGGAGCTGTATCGGATCGTGGTCTGGACGGCCACCAGCTGCCCGCTCGTACCGCCGGCCGAGCACGGTGGTGACCCCGGGCTTTTCGTCTTCCGCTGCACCGCCGGGAACTGACACTGGGCGCGGGTACATGAAGGACCCCTTCCTGGCGCCAGGAAGGGGTCCCGGCGAAGTCGCAAAGCTGGTCACGCGGGTCGTGAGTGGCTCAGACGTCAAATGCGGCCGCCCCCCGGTGTCGCGAAAGCCACTTTCGCGACGTCAGATGTCCCGAAAGTGGCTATCGCGACACCGAACGGCAGTTGCGCGACTTTGCCGGAGCCCTGGCGCCAGGCGCCAGGAAGGGGTCCTTCATGTACTCCGGGTGGGGCCACCTACCTCATCAGAAGTCACGCGTCGCTGAAGCTTCGGTAGGTACCGAAGCCGCCTCTGGTGACACCGGGTCCCAGGTACACCCGGTTCGCTCCAGCGCAGTCCTCCTGGTGGTAGATGTACTGGCCCCTGTCGGAGTGGTTCTTCGCCCAGACGTGCGGAGCGCCGACACCGATGTTGCTGCAGCCCGGCCCTTCGACCACTGGGCGATTGAGACAAGTGGCCCCCGTATTGCAGAACCTCAGGTAGCCGGGGGGAGCAGCCGCCGCCGAGGACATCGCGGGCGAAAAGCTCAGCGCGGCGGCCATCGCTGTCATCGTCACCGCGGATTTGAGCATGATTCGGATCATTGCCGTCTCCTCTTTCCTTTTTCGTGAGTGATTCCCTGCATGCCCGTGCGGCACCATCCGGCCGCCACTACGTCATTCGGGTTCAGGCACTCAGGGGCAGGCCATCGAGGCACCGCGCGACGGCTTGGTCGAACAGCCGTCGCTCCGTCTCTTCGCGTTCGGCCGGGCTGAGCACCGCCGGGCCGCCCATCCGTTCGGTCAGTCGGTCCAGCGCGCCCAGCAGCACGGCCTCGTCGTGGCGCTCGCCGCCGTGTCGCCGCACCGCGAGTACGGAGGAGGCGGCGAGGATCACGGTGTACCGGTCGGCAAGCGCGAACGCGGCGGGCGACGCGTCGATGGCGAGGTCCGCGGGTTCGAGTGCGGCGCACCCGTCCCGCAACCTCCGTAGTTCCTCCGCGTAGCGCGCCGTGAACCGGCGCACGGGATCGGAGCCGTGCGGTGACGCCTCGCCATCGATCTCGGCGAGGGCGCCGATGATCCCGTCATGGCGTGGCATTCCGGCGCTCAGCCGGTCGAGGGAGAGCGAGGGAAGGTCACCGCCGATGTCGAACAGCGGAGGCGTCGCGGCCGGGTCGGACAGCCACGATCGCCTGGCCAGCCGGGGGAGTTGCGGCAGCAGCGTCACCAGCGCCGCGCTGAGCGACACGTGGGCGAAGGTGGCAGGCGCGATGTCCCTTGCCAGTTTCTGGAACATCGCGTACGGGCCCTGCCGGAGGTAGGAACGCGCACCCAGTACCGCGCGCAGGTCCGCGAACGCGTCGAGCAGCATCCGCGCGGTCAGATACTTCGCCGCCGGGGCGTAGACGGCCATCGACTCCGGCGCCAGATGCAGGGCACGCAGGACCACCGACGAGAACGCCTCGATGGCCAGCAGATCGGCGTAGGCGCGGGCGATCGCCGCGCGCACGTACGGCAGGTCGGCGGCCGAGCAGCCGTAAAGCCGGCGGTCGAGCGAGCAGCGGATCGCCAGCCGCAGTGCCGTCTCCAGCGGACCGGCGAACATCGCGGCGCCCACCGACCGGGTGATCTGGTACGAGCGCAGTGCCATCTCGATGCCCTGGCCGGGGGAACCGATCAGGGCGTCGCCGGGGATGGGGTAGCCGTCGAACTCCACGCCGCCCAGCTGGACTCCGCGCATGCCGGAGCTGTGAAACCGCGGCAGGTCCCGCAGCCCCGCGGCGGGCAGGTCGTCCCGCAGGACGAGGAACTGGCTGTGGCCGCGGCTCCCCGCCGCGCCGGTGCGGGCGAACAGCACCATGGCCTCGGCCCGCCGCAGGTTGGTCACGATCTCCTTGCGACCGGAGAGCAGCCAGTCCCCACCGTCCGGTCGGGCGACGCACTCGGCGTGCGCGAAGTCGTTGCCGTGTGCCAGTTCGTGGAAGGCGGCGGCGATCCGGCGGTTCGCCAGCAGCAGGCCTGCCGCGCGGCGGCGCTGCTCCTCGTTCCCGGTGGTCCAGATGTTGACGGACGCGATGAGAGAGCTGAAGCCGTAGCCGAGGCCGAGACACGGGTCTCGCCGCCACACCGTGCGCAGCACCTCGGCGAGCCGGTCAGCGCGCTCCCAGCGGCCCCCGTAGGCCACGGGAACGAACTCGGCGTTCAGGCCGTACTCGTCCAGTACCCGTTCGCCTGCGGCGAGCATCTCCTGTCGTTCGTCGGCCGCCAGGATCTCCCTGTATCCCAACGGGTTCCGGTCGTCCAGGGCGTCGCCGAACAGCGCGTCCAGCTCGGCGGCGCTCATGACCGGTCCTCCGGGATCATCGGTGTGCCGAACGGGGTGACCGGGGCGCCGGTGCGGGCGGCCGCGGCCACGCGTTCCGCGATCGCGTCGTCGATCAGGTCGTCTCCCGCCTCGGCGCCGGGCGCGGGGAGCCGCAGCGTGGCGTCGAGCCTGACCCGCAGTGCGCGGAGCGCGGCTCGTACCCAAAGGCCGTTCTCCCACAGCGGTTCGTCCCGGTGCCGCTCGGCCGACCAGGTGTGCAGGCACGCCGCGCCCGCGTAACAGAGTTCGTAGGCGGCGGCGAGTTCGTAAGCGGCCATCGGCGGGTGGGCGGCCGGGGGCACCTCGGCCATCAGTTCGTGGACCCGCCTGGTGGTGGCGGCCAGGGCGGTCGCGTGCGCCGCGAGCCCGTCCGGGGCGGTCTCGGCGGTGATCGATCCGGCCAGCGCTGGAAGGGATTGCAGCAGCGAGCACCCCCGCCGGGACAGCAGGGTGAGGGCACCGCGGTCCAGCGGACCCGGCGCGCTTCCGACCGACACCGCCTTCGCCAGCCCGTCCGTGTCCACCGTGCCGGCGGCGAATTCCCTCGCCAGGCGGGGGAATTGCTGGATCAGCGCGCTGCGGTTCACCGGGGTGCTGCCGTCGAAGACCGAGACGATCTGGTGATCCCGCCAAATCTTCTGGAACGCGCCGTGCGCGTACACGTCGGTGAGGAAGGAGCGCGCACCGAGCAATTCGGCCACCTCGCCGAGCATCACGTCGGTCAGTGTGGGCACCAAAGCCTTGACGACGGCGGAGATCACGCTCATCTCTCCGGTGAGCGCGTGGATCGAACGGCTGCTCACCACTGCCGTGGCTTCGGCGGCGGCCAGTAACGCGGCGCAGCGGCCGAGGGCCGCGCGCGGGTACGCGCGGGCCAGCAACGGGCGGCGCTGGATGATCCGTTCGGCGGCGAAGGCCGCGGCGAGCCGGAGCGCGTGTTCGCCCGAGCCGAGGGACAAGGCGGTGCACAGGGTCCGGGTGAGCTGCAGCGCGCGAAGGACGGTCTCCACTCCGGTGCCCTCGGCGCCGAGCAGCGCGGTGGCTGGCAGTGTCGCGTCCTGGAACGCGATGCCGGAGATGTCCACGCCGCGGATCCCGTGCGTCGGTTCCTTGGGCAGCAGTCGCCAGGTGCCGGGTTCGAGCGCGGCCTTGTCGACGAGGAAAAGGCTCTGGCCGCGTCCGGTACCCGCCTTGCCGGTGCGGGCGAGGACAGTCAGGTAGCGGGCGCGAGTGGCGTTGTTGATGGGCCATTTCACGCCGTCGAGCCGATAGCCGGCGGCACGCGCTGTCGCGGCCACCTCCCCGTTCAGCAGATCTGCGCCGTGGTCCGGTTCGGACAGCGCCCAGGCGATCTGGGCGCCGGCCAGTATCCGGGCCGCGGTAGCGGCGGCCTGCTCGGCGTCGCCCGCGATCCAGACGGAGGCGGCCCCAAGATAGGTCTTGCCATGCGCGATCACGGCGCTCAGGTCGCGCCTGGCCACCGTGCGCCACAGGCGAAGCAGCAGTTCATGGTCCTCGACGGCGCCGCCCCATCCGGTGGGGACGTAGTACGCGGGCAGGCCGAAGGCGTCCAACAGGTCGACGAGGGGCGACGGGAATTCTTCGGCGGAGTCCAGCTCGGCGATCCGGCGGCCGACCCCGCCGGAGCCGGTCGCCATGACGTCCACCAGCGCGGTGTCGAGCGCGATCTCGATCTCGACACCGGAGCGGGTGAACGTCACGGCTCCACTCCCGACGGCGCGGGACGCAGGCCCGGCTCCAGTTCGGCGTGCAGCACTGTCATTTCGCCGGCGAGGAACCGGTCTCGCATGGCGGTGCGCCTGATCTTCCCGCTGGTGGTGCGGCGCACGGTGCCGTGCCGGATGAGCACGACGTTGCGCACGGGGAAACCGAACGACCGGTTGAGCCTGCGGGTGACGGCCGTGATCACCGCCGCCAGCTCGGATTTCGGGGTTCCGGGACGGACCTCGTGGACCAACACGACGCGCTCGTCCGGCGCGCCGACCCCGAACGCGGCACCGAGCTGGCCGCCGAGAGCCTGATGCGCGGCACGGGCCTCGTGCTCCACGTCCTGGGGGAACAGGTTGCGGCCGTGGACGATCAGCAACTCCTTGAGGCGGCCGGTGACGAACAGTTCGCCGTCGGCGAAGGCACCCAGGTCGCCGGTGCGCAGCCAGCCGCCGCCGTCCTCGACGCCGGTCAACGCGGCGTCGAAGACGCGTGCGCTCAGCTCCGGCTTGCTCCAGTAGCCGCGGCCGATGCTGTCCCCGCGTAACCAGATTTCGCCGACCCGGCCCTCGGGTAACGGTTCGCGGGTGCGCGGGTCGACGATCCGCGTGTCGAAGGCGTGCGGCCGTCCCACTCCGGTCACCGGCCTGCCGTCGCCACTGGGCACCGAGGCCAGTTCGGGCCGCTCGGCCGTTTCCAGGCGCCGGGTGTCCACCGTGAGCACGGTCGGCAAAACCTCGTCGGATACGCACGCCACGTACGCCGTGGTCTCGGCCAGGCCGTAGCCGGGGGAATGGGTGCGAGGGTCGAGCCCGATCCGGGCGAACCGTTCCGTGAACGCCTGGAAGGTGGGCACGTGGATCGGCTCGGCGCCGTTCAGGAAGTAGCGCACCCCGGAGAGATCGAGACCGCCCATTTTCTCGTCGGTGATGACGCGCGTGCAGAGTTCGTAGGCGAAGTTGGGACCGCCGGTACAGGTGATCTCGAACCGGTCGAGCATGCGGAGCCACTCGACCGGCCGCCGGACGAACGTCGTCGGCTGCATCAGGACGAGCGGGGCGCCGCACAGCAGTGCCGCGGTGAGCTGGGTGAACAGGCCCATGTCGTGGTGCAGCGGCAACCAGCCGCCGAACCGGTCCCTCGGGCCGAGGCGCAAGTTCACGCACAGCGCCTCGAGGTTGGACAGGACGGCGCCGTGGGTGAGGATCACGCCGTTCGGCGACCCGGTGGAGCCGGAGCTGTATTGCAGCACCGCGTCCGTGTCGCGGCCAATCGGCCGCTCGCCCGTCACGGGCCCGGGGAGGTGCTGCGCGCTCACGGGGCGCACGGCTTCGACGGGCAGGCCGTGCTCCCGCAGGTGCGAGGTGACCTCCGCGAGCGCGGCGTCGGTGGTGATGGTCAGCGCTGGCAAGCAGTCGGCCGCGATCGCGGCGATCCGCTCATCGGCGCTCGCCGAGTAAGCCGGCACCGGCGAAGGAACAGCGATCAGTCCGGCGAACAGACAGGCGAGGTAGATCTCCACGAACTCCGGGCTCGTCGGCAGGGCGATGAGCACCCGTTCGCCGGGGCCCAGCCGCTGAGCGAGTTCCGCCGCGCGCACCCGGGCTCGGCGCTCCAGCTCCCGATAGCCGATACTTTCGTGTTCCGTCGCGGTCGAGCCCTGGTAAAAGGTCAACGCGGTGCGATCGGGGAACTCGGCGGCGCGCGCGGCGAAGGCCTCACCCAGGCTCTGGTATCCGGTGAGGTCGATGGTCATGACGTCGACGCTGTTTTCTCCATCGCCTCGATGAGGCTCTTCGGACGCATGTCGGTCCAGTTCTTCTCGATGTAGTCAAGGCAATCCTGTCGTCCGGCTTCCCCGAAAACGGATTTCCATCCGGCGGGAACGTCGGCGAAAACGGGCCAGAGGGAATGCTGACCCTCGTCATTGACCAAGACGAAATAATGGGCGTCGGGGTCCTCGAAAGGATTTGGCACGGCACTTCCCTCTCTCGGCGAAGGAATCGAGTCCGGAGGTGGTTCGGCTGGTGGCTCACTATGCCTCCGCGATCGGCTGACCGGCAATACCGCCCGGTGCCGGAGGTGTCCAACCGCCGCCGTGGCCTCAGTTGGACTGTCGCAGACCTGATCACGCTGATCGTCGGCATCGCCCTGGCCACCGAGCACTACCCCGAGCCCGCCTCCGCGGCGGACCGACTGTTCCGGCTGGCCGTAGCAGGACTGACCCCACAGAGCTGACAAGGCGCACGACCAACAGCGCCGAGAACGGACCTACATCCTTCATGGCGCACTCACCACTGAAGTGACCCGCTCCAAACGTATTGCCAGCGGGATACATGGAATCTCAGGAGGCCGGCTATGTGCTGCGGGCCGGGTGTCCCTTCCGGGCCGACATGACGCCGGAGGGTACTCCCGAAGGTATGGATACCCGGGTAGTTCAAGCTGGCTGTGTCCTGACCGAGAAAAGTGCTCCTGGACTGGGGAAATGAGGGTGTCTACGCCTATTCCCCAACACAACCAAGGAGCACTTTTCCGGTGCGGAACATTACCTCGTGGTCGGTCGCTCTGGCCGTCGAGACCAGCCGACCAGGGCGTGATCAACCACGCCGGCACCGCCGCGCTACGGCTGATCACCGACCGGTCCGACCGGACAGGAGGGCTCTCGGCAGCGTCGGCCCGCCGAGGGTTTCGAGCCGGTCCATGACCGGGGCCGGGTGGTGGCCGACACCGGCGTAGGTGGCAGCCGCGTCAGCTGGTGAACACGAACGGAGGTCCACGCCGAGGCTCATGGCAACGCGACACCTCGACCTCCACCGCGCCAGCAAACATTTGGGCTCAGCCCAGCGCACGATTACCTTGCCACCATTCGAAGCATTCGGCGTCAACAGCGACCTGGGCACGGCGAACGAATGTCCACCTGCGTCAAGACGTTCCTTCGGCCGCGCACGCGAAATCCTGCGGCGGACGCTCTCCGGTGACGAGGTATTCGGTCGTGGCGTCGTTGAGGCACTTGTTCTTCTGGTAGAGGTAGGCACCGTGCCCGCCCTGGTCGGCGGTGATCATCCGGGCGCGGTGACCGAGGGCCGCACGCATCTTCTCGGCACCGGACAACGGGGTGGACGGGTCTCGGAGGTTCTGCACGATGAGCACATTCGACGGCCCGTGGCCGGTGATCTCCACCGGGGGCTCGATCGGCTCGGTCGGCCAGAACGCACACGGCCAGATGTTGGACGCGGCCGCACCCCACATCGGGTGCCGGAACCGGTCGGTTTCGACCTGACGTTGGTAGAACTCCACCGACTCCGGCCAGTTCCGGTCGTTGCAGAGCACCGCCAGCTGGGCGGCGGCGGCGTTGTCCGCAGGCTGGTCCGGAGGCGGCGGCGTGCTCGGCAGCGGTTCCACGGGCTGGCCGGTGTTGACGGCACGCCACATCTCGGCTGCCTGGGGCAGGCCCGCGTCGGTGTACATCCGCTCGAACGTGCCCTTGCGGAACTGCTTGCCGTCGAAGCCGTCCGCCATCGGTTTCGCGTCCAGCCGGGCGGCCAGTTCGTAGTACTTCAGCTTCGCCTGTTCTGGCGTGGCGCCAAGGCCGTACTCCGGATGTGCGGCGACGAACTTCGCCAGATCCGGGAACCTGTCTTCGACACCCTGACCGAACCCGCGCGAAGCCGCGGGACTACTGCCTTCGTTGCTCATCGAGCTGTCGAGCACGATCCGGTCACCGCGGTTCGGGAACATCGTGGCGTAGACCGCGCCGAGGTAAGTGCCGTAGGAGACACCGAGGTAGGAGAGCTTCCGCTCACCCAGTGCCTCGCGGACCTTGTCGATGTCACGTGCGGTGTTCGCGGTGGTCATATACGGCAGGATCGACGCCGTCGAAGAGGAGCCGCATTTCTTTGCGATCTCGACCATCCTCTTCGCGCGGTTGGCGACATCGGCCGAATCCAACGCGTATTCCGGGATGTTGGCGGTCTGTGACGTCCCCGGCGGCATGTCACAGGTCACCGGGGTGCTGTAGCCGACGCCACGCGGATCCATGCCGACCACGTCGTAGCTGTCCCGCACGCTCTGCGGCAACCCGAGATAGGTCAAGATCATCGAGTAATTCATCGCCGGGGCGCCCGGTCCGCCGGAATTGAGCAGCAGTACACCGCGGCGCTTCTCCGGTTTGGCACTGGCCATCCGCGATATCGCGATGTTGATTGTCTTGCCACCGCGGTCGTTGTAATCCAGCGGAACCTTCAGCCTCCCGCATTCCAGCGGCCCCAAAGGTGTGCCGTTGGGGCACTTCCCCCAGGTTACGGTGGCCGGCCTGTCCGGTGCCGCGTCCGCAGCCAGGCCCGGCGGGGCGAGGGGCACCACCAGGGCGGCGGCGAGAACGGCAACCACAGATCTACGCATTGAGTGCTCCTCCTCGGGGTGACGCCATCGCGCGGTCCACAGCGGACGATGGTGCGAGCCGAATGCAGCGAACACCGTGCCCCAAGGGCACAGTCAAGTCGAATCGCACACTCGAGCGCGCGCTGTCCGTTCTACCTGCCCAAGGAATCCAGTGCCGGGCGCCTGCTCGAGGTAAAGGACGGTGTCGATCCGATGCTGGAACGCCTCACCCTCACCGATGACGAACGCGCCGCCCTCGAAGGCGACCGTGACGCGCTTGCCGCACTGGCCGAGCGCCTTGCCAACGTCCCCACACCCGCCGGCCCGACACCGGAACAGCTCGGCGGCGACCGCGCCTTCGTTGCCCTGACCTCGCTTCAGGACAGCATCTTCGGGAGGCTCGAGGTCAGGGTCGATGTAGTAGATCGGCGGTGAAGCGGGGAGGCATCACCTTGTCTTCACCTGCGCGGCGGGCCCTGAGACCGATGGGACGCTGGCTGGTGAAGGACAGTTCGCCCGGCGTGCGTCGGCTTCCCATCCCTCACCGGCGATCCCGGCGTCGAGCTGGCAGCGGCACGGCCGCGGATGCGGCGGGACCGGCTCCGCGCACGGGCGGCGCCGGAGGCGCCTGGCCGAACACCAGCTCGTCATGGCGGCGGCACAGCAACCGGACCTTGTGACACCGGCGGCTGGATCAGGCCGAGGTGCGCAGGGGCGCGCTGACGTCGTGAAAGTGTTGTAGGACATAGCGGTAGGTGCGCAACAGGCCGCATTGGGCGTAGCTGATGCCGTGCTGGGCGCAGAATTTGTGCACCACAGGCTGGGCGCGGCGCAGGTTGACGCGCGGCATGCTGGGGAACAGGTGGTGTTCGATTTGGTAGTTCAATCCACCGAGTGCGACGTCGACCCACCGGCCGCCGCGGATGTTGCGGCTGGTGAGGACCTGCTTGCGGAGGAAGTCCAGTGTGCTGGCGTCGGTGTAGGTGGGCATGCCCTTGTGTCCGGGCGCGAACGAGCAGCCCATGTACACGCCCCAGACGCCTTGGTGCCCAGCGATGAACGCGATCGCCACCGGCGGCGACAGCAAGAGGAACACCGCGGCGAGGTAGACCGCGATGTGCGCGCCCAGCAGCACGGCGTCGAGGCGGCGGTCCTTGACCGCACCGCGCCACACGGCCTGGATGCTGGCCCAGTGCAGGCTCAGGCCTTCCAACAGCAGCCGGCCACCCTGCATCGGCATTTCAAGGCCGCCACCGGCATGAGCCCGCTGCAGTTCCAGAAGCACCTGCGACTCCAGGAGGCGCGGCGCCTGCTGGTGGCAGGCGACACCACGGCCGTGCACACCGCCGATGCCGTCGGCTACACCAGCGCACCCAGTTCACCCGGGAATACCGCCGCGCCTACGGCCTGCCGCCGGTGCGCGGCGGCAGGCTCACCGACAGCCGCTCCTAGTGGGCCTTTCCACGTAACGGGTCGTGCCCGACGTGGAGGAGCACCAGCGGCGGCGATCTTGCCGATCATCCAGGGACAGAGCCTGACGTTGCGCAGTGTCCTGAAGGTGGCATTGAGCAGCGAGTTTCCCCGTTCGCCCACGGGGCCGCGATCGTATGCCGTGGCAGACCGGCGAAGGAGCAAGTCTCAAGGCGACGTCGTATACGACTTTCGCACGACATCATTCGTGAGATTACGACGTCGAAATTGAGAACCTACATGCCAGTAGGGGCACCGCGCCCGCTCTCGGAAGTCACGTGATGGTCCCGCGAGTCCACGCAGGTCCAGTGGTTCGAAGTGGTCGGCCGAGAGACTGGTGACGCCGTGGTGAGATTGGACGACTCCGTGGACCAGTAGCGCTGGTGAGCTCGGCCTGGTCCACAAGAGAATCAGTGGTAGCGGCACGCAGCTGGGCTAGCAACTCGGTGAAATCGTTGTTCATGAGCGCAGATCCGAGCAGGCACCACCGACAGAACCGGCCTGCTCGGTCTGCCCGCCGAGCAGGTTCACTCCAACGTGGAGACGTTCTTCGTCTGCGACGAGGCCTCCCGAACCACCTTGCGCGCCGCATGATGCTGGGACTGCTTCTTCCGGGAGGCGCAATCAGCGGGAAGGCGGGACGAACGACCTCGGTGCCGACCGGGCCATCCCCCACGGCGACGCTCACGCGAAAATACGCCGGTGGGCGCAAGGTCTATGACATAGCTCTCAGGCACTACTCGAGCAGGGCCGGACCGAGCGCGCCCGCGTATGCGCCTGGGAGTCCAATTCAGGACGCACGACCTCGTAGTAAGTCCACAAGGTCACGGCGAAGCCGTCACGCTCGTAGACCCGCGGCTCAACCCCAGCCTCCAGCGCCGCGACGAGGCTCGCGGTTTCACCGAGTCGCAGAGCGAATTCGACCTCAAGCGCGGCTACCTCCTGTCCCGCCGGTGCTACTCGGGCGAGACGCCACACGGCAACAGATGCAGGGCGAGCCTGTTCGAATCATGAATCACGACGACGTCGTCGACCCGCAGACGCAGCTCTCTGGCCAGTGTCGTCACCGCAGCCATCGCACGTGAAACGATCTCTACCTCCACAGGCGTAGATCCTCGCACGCGCTCGATCAATGGCACGCCAGTGGACCAGCCGAAATGTGCGCTCGGCGGCATGAGAGGGCGTTCAGCAGCGCCATGCGTCCGGCCCCAGCCGCAACGTCTGCCTGGGCTTGATCGCCGATGGGGGAAGCCTGGCCGAGCCTGCTCAGCCGGTCGTCGGAGCTGGCAGCGTGACCGTCTCGCGCAGTTCAGCGGCGGCCTGGGCCATGAGCTGGGAGAGGGTGGTGTCCGGCTCGGCCAGCCAGCGAGGCATGGCGCGCCGGTGGATCGCCAGCACCACGTCGATGATGAAGCGTGCTTTGCCGGGCTCGACGCCGCGGCGCTCGAGCGCCGGTACCAGCGCGTCGGCGATGTCGGCGAGCTTGATCAGATCGCGCTCGGCCAGTGCCGGGTTGGCGGCGATCACTCTCCCCCGGCGCAGCAGGAACTCGCGCGGGCGGAAGATCTCCTCGGCGGTTCCCAGCGCGGTCAGCAGCGCCTCGATCGGGGTGAGGTCCGGGTCGGCTGCCTCGACCTGGGCGACGAGGTGGGCCTCGAGTTCGTTGCCGGCGAAGAGGACTTCCCGCTTGTCGGGGAAGTAGCGATAGAAGGAGCGCTCCTTCAGACCGGCAGCGCCTACGATTTGCGCGACCGAGGTGCGTTCGAACCCCTGGGTCTCGAACAGCTCGAGCGCCGCGCGCTCGAGCCGGCCCTGTGCGTCGGCTTCCCATCTCGGCATACCCACCAGAGTACGACAACAGAAGCTGTTATCAGCTGGTACGGTCGATGACAACAGATGCTGTCATCACATAGGAGATCGTCATGAAGGCTCTTCAGTTCGACCGGTTCGGCTCCCCGGACGTGATCGTGCTTCGCGACGTCCCACAGCCGGAGCCCGGACCTGGTCAGATCCGGATCGCCGTGCGGGCGTGCGGCCTGACACCGGCCGACTGGCATGTCGTCGACGGTCTCCTCGCCAACCAGCTGCCACCGCTGCCGCGCGGGCTCGGCCTCGAGGTCGCGGGCACCGTCGACGCGCTCGGCGACGGCGTCACCGGCGTCCAGATCGGCGACCGCGTGTTCGGCCCGGCCACCTTCGACGGCCCGACGGCAGGCGCCGCCGAGTACGCGCTGATGCCGGCCTGGGCACACATCCCCGACGGCGTCACCGCCGAGCAGGCCGCCGCGCTGCCGATGGCGGCCGAAACGGCGCGGCGCGCGCTCGACGACCTCGGCATTCAGCCGGGTGAGCTGCTGCTCGTCCACGGCGCGGGCACCACCGTGGGTGAGGCGGCGGTGCGCTTCGCGCTGCACCAGGATATTCGGGTGATCGCCACCGCCGGACCCACTCGGACCGCCGCTCTGGAAGAGATCGGCGCCCAGGTGACCACCTACGGCGAGGGCACGGCCGAACGCGTCAGCGCACTGGCCGGAGGCCGTGTCGACCGCGCCCTGGACGCGACTCCGACCGGCGGGCGGATCGACCGCGCCGACCAGCCCAGCCCGGCCGGTGGCTCGCTGCCGATTCTGATCGAGCTGACCGGCGACCCCGACCGCGTCCTCACCCTCTCGGACTTCGCCGCGGCGGCCGACCTGGGAGTCCGGATCACCACCGAGATCCGCTACGACCAGATGGACGAGTTCGCCCGGCTCGCCGGCGAAGGCATCCTGGTCGTACCGGTCGCCCGCACCTACACACTCGACCAGATCCGGGAAGCGGCCAAGCTCAGCCAATCCCGCCGACCCGGCGGCAAACTCATGCTCGTCCTGTGATCACCTTGCCGCCTGGCCAGGCGATCCCGTTGCCGAACAAGTACTGAGACCCGAACACCCCTATAGCCAAGTCAAACCGCTCGAACCATCCATGTGAGCAGCGGCGGCGATGACCAATTCCAACTCCCGCCCTCGGCATGAGCGCGCGACATGCGGCATGACCGGACATGTCGCGGCGTCTCGGTCAGGCGGCCACGCACATCGCGGAGTTGGTAGACAGGACGGGTGAACTCCTTCTACCACCTGTGCTTCGTCGTTCAGGACATCGGACGGGCGACCGAAGACCTCACCCGCACTCTGGGCGTGACCTGGAGTCCAGTCCGCGCGGGCACCCTCGGGGACTGGGACTACCGCATCGTGTTCTCCGTCAAGGGGCCGCCGTTCTTCGAAGTGATTCAGGGCCCCGTCGGTAGTCCGTGGGATGCGACCGACGGTTCCCGCTTCGACCACATCGGCTACTGGTCCAAGGACGTCACGGCGGACAAACAGCGCCTGGTGACTCGAGGCGCACCGATCGAGTTCGACTCGTGCCCTTACGGTCGCTCCTTCACCTACCACCGTCTCGACAGCATCGGAGCCCAGATCGAATTGGTGGACCTCGCGGTCCAGCCGGGGTTCTGCGACACCTGGGCCCAGGACATAGCGGCGATGCCGGCGCTCGACCTCGACGATCCAACCGCCGGACCGTGACGGTCACTGTCACGTCGAACATCCGGCACGTGCGCTCAGACACTGGGTCAGCGGCAGAAGAGTGCGTTGATTCTGGCCGGCGAGCCTCTGGATGATCATCGGGGCGCCGCACTCACCCCGCACCACCAACCAACAGCCGGTATGAGCCCAGGTCCATACCGTCCATAGCCAGCAGGTCAGTGTGCCGACGATGCCAACGGCCAGTGGTCAGATCGGACCGCAGCCGTTCCGGCGCTGGCTCCAGCGCCTGTTGGTCGAGCAGCGCGATGCCAGACATCGCAGCGTGTCGGCGTACGCCTGAATGTGCTCACCCCGTAAAGGTGAACGCGCTCAGGTGGCGATGCGCTGGCCATATGCCTCACTAGTCCACTATGGACGGTGCAGGGTGTCGGGCAGGAGACGCGAGCCCGTCGGAGATCACCAGCTCAGGGGCGGCCCTGAGCTGACCGTGACGCGGAATCGGGCGATGGTTGTGCCATCGGGGTCAGCGCACGGTGATGACTAGTTTGCCTGTGGTTTGGCCGGTCTCTCCGAGGGCGTGGGCCCGGGCGCCTTCGGCGAGGGGGAAGGTGCCGGAGACGTAGGCGCGGAGCTGTCCCCGGTCAGCGAGTCCGGCGACAGCGCGGATTCCGGCCTGGTCGTGCTCGACGAGCAGGGTGACGGCGCGGACCTGCGCCTTCTCCGCGGCGGCCTGGGTGTCTTCGGCGTACGGCGCCAGGGACACCAGGACCCCACCGGGACGGAGCACGCCCACCGAACGGGTCGCGGTTGCCCCGCCGAGGGCGTCGAGGACGACGTCGTACCGCTGTTCGGTGTCGGTGAAGTCCTCAGTGCGGTAGTCGATGCAGGCATCCGCGCCGATCTCGCGCAGGAAGTCGTGTTTGGCGGCGCTCGCGGTCCCGGTGACATGCGCGCCGCGCTCCTTGGCGATCTGCACCGCGAGATGACCGACGCCGCCGGCTGCGGCGTGGATCAGCACCCGTTGCCCCGCCCGCAGGTCCGCGGTGTCGACGAGAGCCTGCCAGGCGGTGAGTGCGGCCAAAGGCAGAGCGGCCGCCTGGACGTGGTCGATCCCGGCGGGCTTGGCCGCGAAGGCGCGGGTGGGACCTGTCACGTACTCCGCGTGGGAACCGGCGCCGTAGGGGTACGGCAGCATGCCGAACACCTCGTCACCGGGCCGGAACAGGGTGACGCCGACGCCGGTCTCCACCACGGTGCCGGAGACGTCCCACCCCAGGGTCATCGGCGGTGGCGGCAGGAAGATGTGGTGAGCGCGGTGTTTGAAGTCCGTGGGGTTGAGTCCGGCCGCGTGCACGGCGACCAGGATCTCTCCCGGGCCGGGCGCGGGCCGCGCAAGCTCGGTCAGCCGCAGGACGTCGGGGCCACCAAGGGCGGTTTGGTGCAGGGCGAGCATTATCGGGGTGCCCGTGGAGCCGGAGTGTTCCGCGGTTTCGGTCGAGGTCATGTGGTCATCCTGGCCGGACGCCCGATCTACGACGATGGCAAGAAGGTCATCTTCCGATATGTTCTTGCCATGCCCCCCGACTCTGCCGTCCCCCGCGCCGCGTCGTCCCGGGCCCGTGACCTCGCCGACCGCGCGACCGAACTCGACCGCCGGATGCGCCGCCGCCCGCGGCCGGACGCACACAAGGTCGTCGTCCTTGTCCTCGACGGCGTCTACCCCTTCGAACTCGGCATCCCGCACCGAGTTCTGGGATCAGCCGGTGGCCGCTACGAGGTACTGTCCGCGAGCGTGGACGGACAGCCCGTACGCACCGACGCGGACCTGACCGTCACCCCCGGACACGGTCCCGAGGTACTGCCCGAGGCGGACACCCTCGTCATCCCGCCGTACGCGATCTTCCCGGCCTCGGCCGCCTCCCCGGACCCGCGGGCCGTCGCAGCCCTGTCCCGCGTGCGCCCTGGCGCCCGTTTGGTGTCCATCTGCACCGGTGCCTTCCTGCTGGCCGCGGTTGGTCTGCTGGACGGGCGGCGGGCCACCACCCACTGGGCGCTGGCCGACTACTTCCGGGAACTGTTCCCGCAGGTCGAGCTCGATGCCGACGTGCTGTTCGTCGACCACGGCGACGTGCTGACCTCAGCCGGGGCGGCGAGCGGGGTCGACGTTTGCCTGCACCTGGTGCGCCAGGACCACGGCAGCGAGGTGGCCAACCAGGTCGCCCGCCAGTGCGTCGTGCCGCCGTACCGGGACGGCGGTCAGGCGCAGTACATCGAAAAGCCCGTGCCGTCGGCGAGCACGACCGGCACCGGGCCGACGCGTGACTGGGCGCTGCAGCGCCTCGAATCGCCACTGTCGCTGGACGAACTGGCCACCCACGCGGCGATGAGCACCCGTACCTTCGCCCGGCGCTTCCGCGAGGAAACCGGCATGAGTCCCGGTCGCTGGCTGACCCAGCACCAGCTGCGGCGGGCGCGGCACCTGCTGGAGTCCAGCGACCTCCCGGTGGATCGAGTCGCCCACGAGGTCGGCTTCGCCACCGCCACCTCGCTACGTCGACACCTGGCGGCGGAAGCGGGGGTCGCCCCGTCGACCTACCGGCACACCTTCCGCGCGTCGGACGCGGCGAGGTAGAACCAAGCTCAGCACCCGCAACACCGACCGATCACGGCCGCAGGAGCACTTTCGCGCTCCCACGGCTGAACACGTTTGCCTGTCCGTACCTGCACGCTTCTCTCCGCGCGCCGACACAGCGCGAACCCGCACCAGCCAAAGCCGCGCGAACACCGGCTGATTTCAGGTCAGCGCCACCAGCCGGCATGGCCCTAACCGGGCCTGGGACAACGGCAGTAACGGGTGTATGACGAACGCTCGCCCATCGGCATGTGAGGAGACGGACAACCGCGGCCGCGCTTTAACCACCGCACCAGCAAGCGTTTCATGATCCGATCCATGACGGCGGCCCTGACCGGCGGCTATCCGCCGAATGGACCGGTCTTGCGGGGCTGGTCTCGCCCTATGACGCCTGCCGCGCTGGAGAAACTGTGTTCGGACTTCCCCGGTTCCCGCCAAGAGTTCCCGTTCGCCGAGAACACCAGTGTCTTCAAGGTGGCGGGGAAATCTTCGCGCTCACCCCGTTGTCGGCGAAGCCGTTGCGGGTGAGCCTCAAAAGCGACCCCGATCTCGCGGTCCAGTTCCGCACGGCCCATCCGGCGATCACCGCCGGTTACCACCTGAACAAACGACATTGGAACACCGTTGTCCTGGACCGATCGGTACCGGACGAGCTGGTCCGGGAGACGATCGAGAATTCCTACGACTTCGTGGTCGCTCAGCTTTCCAAGCGGGAGAAAGAGAAACTGAAGTGGATCGCGCTGTCCAGCGAGCGAACGAAATAAGCTTCCGGGTACAGGTACGCACGAGAAGTGGTGCTTCCACTGGCAAATCAAGTGGTCAGGTGCCGACCATGACCGTACGGTGAGCCCATGTACGCCGGGCTCACGCAGCGCATCGAGGCGAACCTCGCCGAACATGCCTGTCATCTGCATCGCCACACCGAAGGCATGACTGTCACGGAAACCGACGATGTGGTGATCGCCGACAGCGGTATCGAAGGCGATGTCAGCACCGGTGCCGACACCTTCAACATCGTCGCGAATGCTCGTTTCGCGCCGGACGAAAGGGAAAACCGCCTCTCCTTCATAGCGTTCAAGCTGCGTCTGACCGGCCGCGCCTTCTCATGGTGGGCAGGCCCGAATTCCGCGGACCTGCCGTTCGACTACGTCGAGCTGGCTGCAGGGGAGAGGGAAGCCGCGATGTGGGCCCACACTGCGGAAGTCCCCGCCGGAGGCTCGCACCCGGGCCTGGAGATCCGCCGGGTCCGCACACCCGAGGAACTCGCCAGCTACGCCCGGATCCTGGCAGCCAACTGGAACCCACCCGCCGCCGCCGTGATCGAGTTCTACGACCGTGTGGCCCCGTCCGCCCTCGCCGAGGACAGCCCGGCGCACTATCTGATCGGTTACCACCACGGCGAGCCGGTGTGCTCAGGCGAAACGTTCCTGCACGCCAAGGTCGCCGGTATCTACAACATCTCCACCCTGGCCGCCTTCCGCCGCCGGGGATTCGGCGGCGTCATGACCTTGGCCGCAGTGGACAGCGCTCGCGCCACCGGATACGACACCGTGGCGCTTCAAGCGTCCGCCGAGGGCGAGCCGATGTACCGTAAGCTCGGTTTCCGTGCCGGCGGCTGGTTCACCGAGTACCCCGTCTCGATCGTTCCGTTGGAGAACCGCGGCTTCACCACGCGGGAGCAGCTGATCTCCGTTGGCTTCGAATACGTCCACGTGGAAAACGAGCGCTACGACGGCCCGCAAGCCGGTGTCGCCGACATCTCCGGCGTTCCGCACTATTTCATCAGGCTGAACTGCTTCTTCGAGGACGGCGACGAGTTCTCCGTCTGGCCGATCGACGACGAGAGTCTCGCCCTCGAACAGGAAGCCTGGCGCGTCTGGGTGAAGGCATGGGATGCGGGGGACCATATGCCCGCGCGCCTCGATGAACTGGAAGCCCTGCTGAAGGCTCGCCGTAGCACGCCGCCCGCCACCGCGCGGACGATGTTCGCGCAATGGCGTTATGACGAACGCGAGGAGCGCCACGACGACAACGGCCCCACCTACCTGATGCGCTGGCGCTAGTACTGCGGGACGAAGGCTTCGGCCGTTGAGCGGCTGGGCGACGGGGCGTTGCCGCTGGTGAACTGTAACCCTGCGGCCCGCTCGTAAGCCGCATCCCAAACGACCCTCAGGACGAAACCCGGCGGCATCGAAAAACACTCGCTCATCGGCATGACAGGACGTTGGCAGGATGCGGACAGCAGCGCCGGAACCGCGTGCCGGAGGGCTAGCCTGCGCTCGTGGAGCGACAGGGGCAGCAGCAGTGGTTTCCGGATTTCCCGTCCCAGCCCGGTTACCCGGCGCCTTCGCCGAAACGGCGTCGCACGGGGATGATCGCCGGGATCACCGTCGGCGTGCTGGTGGTGATCGCTGGTCTGGTGGCCGGGCTGCTGGTGTTCCTGAACAGCAAGGACGACAGCGCTGCCTCATCCTGGCCTATCAGCGAGAGCAGTACCTCCCGAACCCCGCCGGCGCCCGGCTGGAAGACGCTGGACCTCGGGCTGGGCGTGTTCGTCGAGGTGCCACCCACCTGGCAGCCGGTCGATGGAACCTACATCCCGGACGTTCGAACCCGAGGCGCGCGGTACAAACCGGGCTACTGCGCAGCGAATCCGAAAGCCATCCTCGGCCAGCTTTACCTCGACCGGGCGCGTACCACCGATCCGATGGCGGCCGCGGCGGACGCGTTGATGTATCGGGGAACGCGGGCTTTCCGCAGCGGCGGTCAGGTGTCTTCCGGCCCTGTCGGACGCCGCCCGGACGGCGGGGCGCAGGTGCAGGGCACGGTCACCCCGCACGGCAGGGACGACTGCGACCCGCCGTCGACCACCTACCGGGTGGTCGCCTTGCCCACCGCGCAGGGGACGCTGCTGGTCGTGGTGTGGGGTGACCTGCAGATGCCGGACTCGCCTGCCGAAGACGATCTCACCAGGATCGCGGACAGCGCGCGCCTCGGGTGACCGGGCTCCGCTTTTCCCTTCAAGAGAACGACTCAAAACGCTCACGCACATCCCGATGACCGTCCACAAGGGACACGAGGCAGGGAACCGCCCAACGTGCGCTTCGCGGCATGAGAGTGCGTTCGCCGGTCGCTCACTGTCGGTGTCCACTGACAGATTGTCAGCGGTCTGTCTCGCCAGGTGCCTGCTACGGTTCTGATCACCTCGTCCACCCTGTGCAGGGAGGTCTGCCGGCGATGCCTGACTACCCGGTCTCCATCAAAGGCGTCGTCGTGCGCGCGGGCCGCGTGCTGCTCCTGCACAACGAACGCGACGAATGGGAACTGCCCGGCGGCCGCGTCGAACTCGGCGAGACCCCCGAGCGATGCGTTGCCCGCGAGATCCACAAGGAGACGCGGATCAGCGTCGACGTCGTGGAGATCCTCGATTCGTGGATGTACCACATCGCCGTGGCGAAGAAGAACGTGTTCATCGTGACCTACGGCTGCCGTGCCACCACCGACGAGGTCCCGGGCCTGGTCATGCCGGACGGCTACAAACGTTCGATCGCGGCCTGGTTTCACCGGCTCGCCGCGGACAGTGCGGTCGGGTAGGTCTGTTGTGGACCAGCGGTGCGAACGCTGCGGACACCGCCTCAGCGGCGTCGAAACTTCGGCAGTGTGTCCGGCCTGCCGCAGCGGCATCGCTTCCCTCATCACCGCACCGTCCCGGCTCGCTCCGGCAGTGTGGATGTGGTCCGATCCCGCCGCAGCCACGGCGTTCGCCTCCCGAGACTTGCCGACCAACCTGCGCGCCTACCGCGCCATTAACGACCTGTCCCAACAGGAACTCGCCCAGCTGCTGGACTACGACAAGTCGTACATCGCGATGATCGAGACAGGGAAGCGGTCCTTCGACGGGGTCCGCGCCAGACAGCACCTGGCGCACCGTCTCGGCCTGCCGTACCACCTTCTCGGCGTCACCGACCCCGACGACGCCGACTTCGCCGCGCTCGTCCAGTTCGGCGACAGCGTCATCCGGCTGGCCGACATCGCCCGGCAAGCCGGCCGCGCCGTCGATGCCGTGAACGAGCTGTGGCCCCTGGTAGCGCGGCTCGAAGCACGCGCCGCGGAAGGCCGCCTCGATCCCCACACCCTCCGGCTGCTGGCCCACGGTCGCCTATCTCTGGGTGTATCTCTGGGCACGGTCCTGCCCGAGGAACGCCTCACCGGCGCCGCTGTCTGGACCGGCAAAGCGCTCCTGCTCGCCCGCCATCTCGACGACCCTGCCTTTCTGGGGCACACCCTGCGCATGCACGGCAACGAACTCCGCAAAGCCGAACGGCTTCCCGCCGCCATCGCCCGCCTCGACCACGCCACCGCCATCGCCACCACACCCGAAGACTGCGGCACCGCATTCGCGCTGCTCGCCCGCGCGGCCGGCGAGGCGCGCCACGAACCACGTTTCACTGCCGCGATCACCGAGTGCCGCCGCGTACTCGACGACACCGCGCACCACGATGGCATGCTGCTGAACCCATTCTCGCTACGCGAAATCCACGCCCGCGGCCTGCTGGCCCTCGACCGTCCCACCGACGCCTTGCACGTCCTGTCCCGACCCGCAGCAGCCGACGCTGCCGCACCACAATGGCAGGTCATCGAACACGTCACCCACGGCGAGACCCTGGCCGCCATGGGAGACCACGCCGGCGCGACCGAAGTACTCAACGACGCGCTCCACGCCGCTGAACAACGACGGCTCCCGCATCAACTCCAACGGGTCCTCCGAGCTGCTAATAGCCACGGTCTTCACACGGTCGCCGCGCACGGACACAGCGCTCTGCAAAGGCTGCGTGCCTTGCTCGCCCCCACAACTTGAGCTGAACGACCCCTCTGCCGACCGAACTACGGTTCGGATCCGAGGCAGTCGCAGTTCCGATCCTCGGATCCAGTTGAAACATGACCTACTCGATCTCATTGCTCACCACCGGTGCCCGGCACTCCGCCCGCGGCGTCCAGGGCGACGTCAACGAGCAGGTCAGTAGGGCCCGGTCGTCCCAGTTCGCGTACACGAACGGCCATGCCGCGGCCGCGGCCGCGGCACCCTGCTCGGCGAGATGCCGCGTGTTGCGGACCCGCTCGCCACCGGACGAGGACGCCAACCGAACGACCACCTTCGCCGTCCCTTAGCTCGGTCACCTGGGCGATGGTCACCGCCCGCTCTGGGAAATCACCACATCGGCTAGCGCAAACACATCTGGCAGCTCGAGCCCGAAGCAACCGACCGGTAGATATCCGGATGGCGGGGCCCGCAGGTAGCGCGGACGCGTGTTCTCGCCGAGCGTCCAGGGAGGCGGTTCCGCACTGGTGCACGACGTTGGCCTGCTGGCGTTGGCCTGCTTGAGCCGCCACGGAGTGTTCTCCGAGACGAGCTCGTTGATCTGCCTGGCGCCCACACTCGTCGCCGGTGACATTCGCCCTTTTCTCCGCGGCCGCAGATGGTAAGCGAGGTGAGCCATTCACGCTGTATATTAACCGGTTTCTGGTGGCGGTGATGGCCTAGTCGACGGTGGAGGTCAGTAGGCCTCGGTGTGCCACTCGTGTGGCACCCGTGGCACTCTGGGCTGGAGGTCGCCTGCCCGGTTTGCTCAACTTGTGTCCCAGCTGAGGTCCTGAATCTGGAGGCGCCAGCACAGCAAGATCCGTATCGCGGTTGTGCCGCTACGGTGACGGCGTTGTGGTGATGGGAGCGGATCACGTGGAATCTCTGTGGACGACACTTGGCGTGGTGGCCGTAGTGGTGGTCGCCGTCCTCGTTGTGGTCGCGCTATTCCTTGTGGTCAAGCTGGTGCGGAAGCACCGTGAGGTCCATCAGCCGGGCACGCCGGTGCCGACCAAGGTCGCCTACTGGGTTTCCCTGGCCTACACGGTGTTCCCGTTCGACTTGTTGCCCGACCCGGTGTACTTCGACGACATCGTGGTCCTATCCAGCGGGCTGATCTTCGTCAGCAGGTCGCTTACCAAGAAGGCGCGTGACGACCGCCGGGCGGACTGAGCACGGCCGGTCCCTCGGCCCGCCGACGCCGCGGGCTGTGTTCGTCGCGTGCTGCGATTCCACGTTGTGGCCGTATAGCCCGCCGGTTCCGTCGAGGGCCTGAAACGACCCGGGGTGGTCCCGGGACCAGGCGGTGAGACCTCGTGTGCGTCGTCACCGTCATCTGCTCGCGGCCGGTCTTCCGATGGATCGAGTCGCGTTGGTCGGCATGGCCGGCCTGGTATCCGAACGCCCGGACAACGGCCGGTTCTGTGGCGGTGAGTTGCGCTGTTCGCCGGTCACGGTGGCGCTATTGTTCCCGTTTACTGGTCAGGACGTGTGCGACGTGGCGACGTGGCCGTTGATGATGAGGGTGAGACGTGGTCAGAGAGAGTCGGAACGCCCCCACCACCAAAGGTCACTGAAACTATCTCTGGTACTACGGCGACTGCCTGTGCCCGCGGCTCACCCCCGAGGCTCGTGTACTCGCCGACCCCGTGCTCGGTTTCCGCTTGGGGATGCCCCTTGAGGCAGCTCCGGCACCAGCAGCCACCCGGACGAGCACCACCCCACCCGGGCGACACACCGGCATCACTGGGGTCAATCACGTCCGCCGGGACAACAACACCGCACTCCGACCCGATACCCCACCGGCTCGACCGCCACCTGGAACGAGACCTTCACGTTCACCGCCGCCCCGTACGACGTCCTGCAACTCGCGGTCACGCCGAGGACTCCCAGGTCCTGGGCACCGAGGTCGTACCCGTCTGGATACACGGCGGGATCCCGTCCCAGAACGGTTGGGCGCCGGGTGTCTCCGGGGTGAACGTCTCCTCCGCCACCGCGGCCCGATCGCCGTAGCGAGCGCATAAGGCGCCGCTGACATGCGAGTCCTCACCCTGGCGGCCGGTGGCCGCACCGGGAAGTGCCCAACCCGGCCTGCTCCAAACCAGGACGGCCCAGCGATGGTCAGTGGATCTCTTGTGGAGGGAGACGATCGTGCCTACGGTCGCGGTGAGGTCGGTCCTGCGGCACTCAGCGTCGAGCACCGGCTGTGGATGCGCACGTCCCGTGGTGGCGCAGGTGTTCGTGTCCGTTCGGAAAACGACCATTCGCCGGTGTCTTGACTAGAATTCCCGCTGGCTGCAGTTCCCGCCGGCCCCGCGTTCTATTGCTTGTTGCAGAGGTTGCCGTTAGTCGGAATGAGCAGTGCTAGCACGTCGATGCTGTTCGCGCAGAGATTGACCGGGACGTTGACTGCACCTGGACGGCATTGCCTGACAGGAGTCCGGGCGAGCCGATCTCCGCTCCATTCGGAGTGTTCTCACCTGCAGAAGCTGTTGATCGACCGGCAACGGCATCGAGAGGGCGGGTTCCGCGGCGGCCGCGGTCGCGATGAAGCCACCGAACGCGGCAGCGCCGGTGGTCAGGACGGTGACGATACGTCGAGCGGAGCCCATAATATTTCGCGCGTTGCGTAGCGGATCAGTCACAGCCGAGTTACCCGATGTCACACTCCATCCACATGATTGGCCCATTTGGAGTAGTGGCCTAGCAAGCGTCGGCCACCGTGGGACTCAACGCCGTGGAAGCCACAAGCACAATCATTTGCCGCTCGGGACACGATTGTGGTCACCAGTCGGCCAAGAGAGTTGTCACCAGGTGCCGCCGCGCCCAACGTCGATGACGGTTTCACGGTGGGAACACCACCAGGGGGACACCGTCGGCAGCTGGGACGGGGTGTTATGTCAGCCACCACCGGTGCAGTTGCCATATCCGAACGTGCTCTATTCGCCGGTGGTTGGCCGCGTCGCCGGATTCGGTCAGCGCAATGCATGAGACGGCCGGTGGCCCGGTGACGCGCGGTGCCGGAACGGCTACCATGCCGGGTGTTCCTGACGATCGGCGAGGAGAGCCACTTCCGA
>NZ_JADNQN010000023.1:0-48946 GCF_047608695.1 Amycolatopsis sp. cmx-11-32
GAGACCCGGCGCGGCGAACCCGACGATGACGCCGAGGACCACCGCCGCGATCACAGCCAGGTACAGGTAATGCATCTTGTCTCGGCGACGCGGCGCCGCATCGGGCGGTGTAGGCACCTTTGCCTCCAGCTCAGGGGGTGTCCGGGATCGCCGGTCACTATCACCCGGCCTGGTGAGCTGGGTCACGGTTGTGTTCATTGAGTTCGCGCGAGTGGTTTCCGGGGAATTCCGGCCGGGCGGACCGAGCGGCCGGTGTGCCGGTGTGCTGGTATGGGTCCGTGCCCTCGACGACGCGGATTCGGACCAGGCGTGGTTCTCTCGCCCGCCAGCTGCTGATTCTCCAGCTCGTGGTGCTTTTCGTGCTCGTCGCGGCAGGCGTGGCCTTCGCCTATCTCGATTCCGTCAGGGCCACCGAAGACCGGGCGCGGGACAAGGTGACCGCGGTGGCCGAAGCGGTGGCGGACGCACCCGGCGTGCTCGCCGCACTGTCCACATCGGAGCCCAGCCGGACACTGCAGCCGTTCGCGCAGAGTGTCCGCGCGGACACGGAAGTGGATTTCGTGACCATCATGGACACGAACGGGATCCGCTACACCCACCCGAATCCGGAGCTGATCGGGCAGCCGTTCATCGGGAACATCGGCGAGGCGCAACGTGGCGGCAAGGTCCTCGAGACCTACGCCGGTTCGCTCGGCCCGTCCGAACGCGTCGTGGTCCCGGTGCTCGGCACCGGAGGACAGGTCGTCGCGCTGGTCTCGGTCGGCATCACCGTCGAGGCGATCGACGCCGAACTCCGCGAACGCCTGTGGCCGCTGATCGGTGTCGCGGCGGCGGTGCTGGTGGTCGGCGGGATCGGCAGTTATCTGGTCAGCGCCCGGCTCCGGCGGCAGACCAGGGGGATCGCGCCCGAGGAACTCAGCAACCTGTTCGAGTACCACGAAGCCGTCCTGCGTTCGATGCGCGAGGGACTGCTGCTCGTCGGTGGCGACGGGCGGGTGGTGCTGTGCAACGACGGCGCCCGCGCACTGCTCGGCGTCGACGGTGACCCCGTCGGCCTGGAACTGTCCGCCTTGGACATTCCCGAAGACCTCGTCGAATCGTTCACCTCGGGGGAGGAGCGCACCGACGAACTCCACCTCACCGAAGCCAGGGTGCTCGTGGTCAGCACCGCACCCGTGCGGTCGCGCGGCGAGGCGATGGGCACCGTCGTGATCCTGCGCGACCACACGGAACTCCAGGCGCTGACCGGTGAACTGACCACCGTGCGCGGACTGGCCGAGGCGCTGCGATCGCAGGCGCACGAGGCGGCGAATCGGCTCCACACCGTCGTTTCGCTGGTCGAGATCGGGCGCCCAGAACAGGCCGTCGAGTTCGCGACCGAGGAACTCGCGCTGGCACAGGAACTCACCGACCGGGTGGTCGGCGCGGTCGCCGAGCCCGTGCTCGCGGCGCTGCTGCTGGGCAAGGCGGCGGAGGCGAGCGAACGCGGCGTCGACTTCACGATCACGCCCGACACGGTCATGGAGGACTCGGACACCGGCGTGCCGCCGCGGGACCTGGTGACCATCCTCGGCAACCTGATCGACAACGGGATCGACGCGGCGGCGGGCACCGCCGGAGACGGCGGACGGCCCGGGGTCGAGGTCACCGTACGGTCCGACGCCGACGGGTTGCTGCTGCGGGTCGCCGACACCGGCCCCGGCGTGGACGACGTCGAGGACGTCTTCCGGCGCGGCTGGTCCACCAAACCCGAGGACGGCCACGGGCTCGGCTTGGCACTGGTGGGTCAGGCTGTTCGGCGGCACAGTGGGACCATCGACGTCGGCCGCGACGAGGGCGCGGTGTTCACCGTGCGCTTGCCGCTGACGACGCCGCCGAAGGAGTCGAGACGATGATCAAGGTGCTGGTCGTCGAGGACGAACCCGTCGCCGCCGACGCGCACCGGGTGTACGTCGAGAGAATGCCCGGCTTCTCCGTGTCCGGCGTCGTCCACTCCGGCGGTGACGCGTTGCGGTTCTGCGAACGCGAGCCCGTCGACCTGGTGCTGCTGGACTTCTACCTGCCGGATACGCACGGGCTTGCGGTCTGCCGGTCGCTGCGGGCGGCAGGGCTCCCGATCGACGTCATCGCGGTGACCTCGGCGCGTGACCTGGCGCTGGTCAAGGCCGCCGTGTCGGTCGGCGTGGTGCAGTACCTGCTGAAACCGTTCACCTTCGCTTCCTTGCGTGAGAAACTCGAGCGCTACGCCGAATTCCACGGCGCTTCGGGCGAGGTCACCGGACAGGCCGAGATCGACCGGGCGCTCGGCACGCTGCGCACCACCGAGCGGCAGGTGCTGCCGAAGGGGATGAGCGGGCAGACCCTGAAGGCGATCACCGAGGTCCTCGCCTCGGCCGCGGACGGCCTGTCCGCCGGTGCGGCCGCGACCGCGATCGGCGCCTCACGGGTCACCGCGCGGCGCTACCTCGAATACCTGGCCGACAACGGCCTCGCCCAGCGCGAGCCCCGCTACGGACAGGTCGGCCGCCCTGAGGTCTGGTACAAACCCAAAACCGTATGACGATCTATTCGGCGGCCCGATGGCTGCCTCGGATCAGGTGAAAATCGGCGAACTCGCGCGGAGGACCGGGGTCAGTGGGCCTGATCCGGCCCGGTCGCGAAGGCAACGGCTACCGCGACCTCATCGCCGCCGGGGTCTGTTCGCCGGGCGAACCGACGGCTTACGACCTCGCGGACGGGCCGAGGCGCTCGCGGAATCGGCTGGCAAGCTGGTGTTGCGGCCGTGGTCGCGACATGGTCGTATGCGAAGCCATGAATGTCAATAGGGCGAAAGTGTTGGTAAATCACCAGCTGGCGGAAGCGACGAAAGTTGGTGCCCGTTCCCGGATTTCGCTCTTAGATTCACGAACCATTCCGTTGTCCGCACAAGGAGTGGTTCCATGGCAAGGAAGTTCTTCGTCTCCGCGTCCGTGAGTTTGGCGCTGCTCGCCGTCCCGGTCACCGCGGGTCAGGCTGCGGCCGCGGTCCAGCCTGCTCAGCAAACCGCCGCGGTGACCACGGTCTACTACGACGCCTCGGGAGCGCCCAGCTTCCGTGCCGCCATCCAGGCGGGTGCGGCGAACTGGAACAACTCGGTGTCCAACGTGAAGCTGCGGGAGAGCTCCTCCGGGGCCACGCTGCGCTACACCGAGGGCAACGACCCCTCTGGCTCGTACGCCGAGACCGACGGCCACGGCCGCGGCACCATCTTCATCGACTACACGCAGGCGCAGCGGTACGACCAGACGCGGATCGCCGCGCACGAGACCGGCCACGCGCTCGGCCTGCCGGACCACTACCAGGGCCCGTGCTCCGAGCTGATGTCCGGCGGCGGCCCCGGCCCGTCCTGCACCAACGCGAACCCGAACGCCCAGGAGGTCTCGCGGGTGAACTCGCTGTGGGCCAACGGGCTCGTCGCGGCGGGCGCCATCCAGCGCATCTACAACTGACGCTGAAGTCCCTGGAGGCCTCCTTTCCTGCGCTAGGCGCAGGGACCCGGCAAGGTTGAGGTCTTGCAGAGCAGGCGGCCCTTCGTCGCTGTATGAGGCTGTTGATGAAGGAATGGGGACGTTGAGTATCCCCATTCCTTCATCGTCGCGGAGGCACACCGGTCGCGGAGCTTCGTCAACACAGCGCTGACCAGCAGCTCCGCGACGTCGCCGAGACCCTGACTCTCGAGGTAGGAAAGGAGGCCTTCACGGCGTTCTAGCCCTGGAACTCGTAGGCCCCCGCATCGACCCGGGCACCGGCGTGGACCGGATTGCCGTCGACGTCACGGTCGTCGTACCTCGTGGTGCCGAGGTCGATCGCCGGGCTTCCCGCCTTCAACACGAGGTTCGTCGCCGACGTGAACTTCGGATCGGCGACCTTGTCCGTCGCGCCCGCCGTGAACTGCCGCAGCCCGCCGAAGTAGACGTTGTGGTCCGTCGCGGTGAAGCCCGGGTCCGCGTAGCCGACCTTCAACGCGGCCTGAACGACGTTCTGCGTCATCCTCAGCATCTGGTTCGTGCAGCCGCCGTAGCAGACGAAACCCTCCGACTCGGCGTTCGAGAGCCGCAGCGAGTTGTTGCGGAACACCGTCCCGAGCACCGGCCCGTTCCCGTCCTCGGCTCCGCGCGTGATGATCCCGCCGCGAGTCTTGACGCCGAAGACCGCGTTGTACTCGAAGACGTTGCCGGTCGAGACGCCGTCGGGATCGTCGGCGTCCGTGCCGAGTTCGGTGAAGGTCTCGTTGTCTTCGGAGATGTTGTGGTGGATGACGTTGCGTGACCCGTAGAAGATTTCGACCGCGGCGCCGTCGAGGCCGCCGAAGTCGTCGGACTTCGCGATCGAGCCGCTGATCCGGTTCCAGCCGATGTCGGAGTCGTTGCCCTGGACCAGTACGGCGAACGCGCCGGAATCGTCGTCACCGCCCGGGGTCACGACGGTCATGTGGTTGTTGTCGACGAGGTCGTTCTGCGTGACCTCGGTGTGGTCGGCAGACGGCGCGATGTACACGCCCGCGCCGGCACCGGTGATCAGGTTCGACAGCACTTTGTTGCGGTCGCCGGACACCTTCACCCCGGCCCACGAGCAGCGCCCGGCGTCGGCGGCGACGCCGATTTGCAGGTTCTGCACGCGGTTGTCGTTGCCTGGCAGATCGACGCACGCTTCGGTGTTGCCCTTGACGATCGGGCGGGCACCGGTGCCGTACGCGCCGATCGTGACGCCTGATCCCTTGACGGTGAGGCCGCCGGGCCAGGCCGAGCCGCGGCGCAGCAGAACGGTGTCGCCCGCGGCGAACGAGGTCGCGGAGACCTTCGACAGCGATTTCCACGGGGTTTGCTGCGAGGTGCCGCTCGCGGTGTCGCTGCCGGAGACCTGGTCGACGTAGTAGGTCTTCGAAGCGGCTTCGGCCGTCGTGAATCCGGTGCACGCGACTGCGGCGAGCAGGCTCACGGAAAGCAGTTTCCAGGACATTCCGCGGACCGTAACCACCTGCCGCACAAGGCTCGTATAAAGACGCCGACGGTGTCGTACAACGTGAACTCACTCGACCATGGCGACGTGGAGATCGACTGGCCGCCGGTAGGAGTCTCGCGCCGGATGGTGAAGTGGAGGGTCTGAGCGGGGAAGCTCACTCACGCCCACCGACCGCAACTAGAGGACTACTTGCGTCAGGTGCCGCCCGACCGGTGCTCAGTCGAGGCGCGGTCCCGCGGCGATTCGATGGTCAAGGGAACCGACGTGTCGCCGGTGAGCTGGCGCAGCTGGGTCATGGTGCGGTCCAGCTGCTCGGCCAGGCGCGGGATCGTGCTGGACGGGAGATAGACCTCCGCGCCGGCGTCGAGCAGGCGGCGGACGGGGCCTTCGTAACGCACTCCGAGTTCGGCGTCCTCGATTTCCGCGATCACCACCCGTGCCTTCGGGTACAGCGCCCGGAAGTTCGCGATCAACTGCGGGCTGACCGGTGGTACCAGCAGGACGTCGATGCTGGTGGGGGCCGAGTGCAGGTCCAGCACGATGTAACCGGGGCCGAGCCGATCGGACAACGCGGACCGCGCCGACTCCGACAGCTTCATGGCGGTGGCCACGACCGTGACGTCCTCGGCGTCCGTCGCTGGGAATCGGTCTTCGTGAACCGTGCCCGTCATCGTCCCGATCGTCCTGCCGTTCCGGATGATGCGCACTTCCTCGCCGGGGCCGAGGGAGTCGAGGAGTACGACGAGTTCTTCAGGGAGCTGGGTGGCGTCGACCCACCGCGCGGACTGATCACTCATCAGTACATGATGGCCCCCTTACCTGCGCCAGGCGCAAATAAGGGCTTCTAGCGCGGCCGTCCAGGAACCCCAGGCCGGGTCTGCCACGGATGAGGCCCGTCCAGCGGCCGGTACTCGACTCCCAACGCGTCCAGCCGCGGCAGGTGGTGGTCCCGCAGGCGCGGCAGGAATTCCGCGTAGTCCCGGCCTTCCGGGCTGCTCCACGCCACCTCGGCGAAAGCGCTCAACCGCGGGAAGGCGGCGTAGTCGACGCGGCGCATGGTGTCCAAATGCTCCGCCCACACCTGCGCCTGGGTGCCGAGAATCGTCCGGTCAGCGGGGAAATCCGCGGGCACCGGCTCGTAGCCGTAGATGTCCTCCAGTGTCCGCAGATAGCCGACGGGGATCGGTTCGTCGGGGTGGTCCGACTGCCGGTGATCCAGGTACACGTGCTCCTCGGGGCACATGACGACGTCGTGCCCGGCCGCGGCGGCACGCGCTCCGGCCGCCTCGCTCTGCCACGAGCCGATGACCATCGGGGGCAGGTCGCCCGCTTCGAGCACCTCGTCCCAGCCGAGCGGACGACGTCCTCGTTCGACCAGATGCCGGGCGATCTCGCGGACGAACCGGCCGTGTTCCCCGGTCGCGCCGGGTACCTCGTCGCCGCCGAGCGCGATGACCTCGGACGGGAAGATCTCCAGCACGTGGTCGAAGACGCCCTTGAAGAAGTCCACAGTGGACTTCTCCGTGTTCAGCAGTGACGTGCTGATACCCCAACTCGTCCAGACCTCCCACGGTTCGGCGGTCTCCGGCCCGAGTTCGGGATAGGCGGCGATCGCGGCCCGCGCGTGCCCGGGGATGTCGACTTCCGGGACCACGGTCACCGAGCGCGAGGCGGCGTACGCGACGATCTCGCGCAGGTCGTCGGTCGGGTAGAACCCGCCGTGCGGCCGTCCGTCGCGTTCCGGGCCGTCGTGCCGCCCGACCATGGACGACTTCCGCCAGCCGCCGACCTCGGTCAGTCTGGGGAACTCGGGGATCTCGATCCGCCAGCCCTGGTCGTCGGTCAGGTGCAGGTTGAGCACGTTGAGCTTGTGCGCCGCCAGCAGGTCGATGAACCGCAGCACCTCGGCCTTGGTCCGGAAATGCCTTGCCACGTCGAGTAAACAACCACGCCAGCCGAAGCGCGGGTGGTCGGTCACCACCCCGCACGGGATCGTGGCCTCTCCACCGAGGATGGACGCGGCCCGGAACGCGTCCGGGCCGATGAGCTGCCGGAGCGTTTGGCGGCCGTACAGCTCGCCCGCCGCGTCGGCCGCGCGCAGTGTCACGCCGGACGGGTCGATCTCCAGCCGGTAGCCCTCGGCGGGCAGCCCGGCATCGATGCGAACGTCCACTTCGGACGGTACTGAACACTCTCCCGGCAGCGATTCCACCGAGACGGGACGGGGGAGCAGAGTTTCGAAGCCAGGCATGTCAGCCCTTCACCGCGCCGCCCATGACGGACACGAGTCGTCGTTGCACGAGGATGAAGAACACCAGCACCGGGATGGTCATCAGGGTCGAGCCCGCCATCACCGCGCCCCAGTCGGTGTCCTCCGGTTTGAAGAACACCAGGATCGCCAGCGGGAGCGTCTGGTTCTCGGTGTTGGAGATGATGAACGTCTTGGCGAACAGGAAGTCGTTCCAGGCGTGGATGAAGGCCAGCACGCTGATCGCCACCAGTCCGGGCGCCACCAGCGGGAAGAGGATCTGCCAGGTGAACCGCATGCGGCTCGCCCCGTCGATCTTCGACGCCTCTTCCAGTTCCTGCGGCACCGCGGCGACGAAGCCGCGCAGCATCCAGATCGCGAACGGCAGGCTGAACGCCAGGTGCACCAGGATCAGCGAGCCGAGATGGTTGGTGCCGAACGCCGGCGCGACGTCGCCGACCGATCGCATCAGGAAGAACAGCGGAATGGTCAGCGCCTCGACCGGCACCATCTGCGCCACCAGCACCATCACGAGCAGGACGGTCTTGCCCTTGAAGTTGAACCGGGTCAGCGCGACCGCCGAAAGGAACGAAAGCAGCAGCGACAACGCCACCACCACGACGGCGACGATCACGCTGTTCAGGAAGAACAGCGCGAATCCCTCGCCGCTGAGCACCCGTTCGAAGTGCTCCAGCGTCGGCGTGAGCGTCCACGGCCGCGGGTTCTCCGCCTGGATCTGCCCGGTGGGTTTGAACGCCGAAAGCACCATCCAGTACACCGGGAACGCGACCATCCCGGCGATCACCACGCAGATGATCTCGGCGATCAGCCTGCCGGGCTTGTGAACTCGACGGCCCGCGGTCACACCCATCCCGCGCTCCGGCGTTGCGACCGGACGTACAGCCCGGTGATGGACAGCAGCAGCAAGGTCATCACTACTCCGAGTGCCGCGCCGAGACCGTATTCCTGTCCGGCGAAGGCCTGTTGATAGGCGAAGACGTTGAGCACGAGGTTGCGCCCGGCCACGCCGCCACCATTGGTCATCACGTAAATCTGGGTGAAGATCTTGAAGTCCCAGATGATCGACTGGATCGTGGCGATGGTCAGCAGCGGCCGCACCATCGGCAGCGTGATCGACCACGTGGTGCGCCAGGTCGACGCGCCGTCGAGATACGCGGCCTCGACGACCTCCTCCGGCACTCCCTTGAGCCCCGCGTACATCGTCACCATGACGAACGGGAACGAGCACCAGATGACTTCGGCGGCCACCAGCCCGAACGTGCTGAACGTGCCGAAGGTCCAGGAGTGATTCGCCATCCCGGTGAGCCCGAGGCCCGAGAGCACCTCGTTCACCAGGCCGAAGTCCGAGTCGAACAGGAACAGCCAGACGTACGAGCCCGCCATCGCCGGTGTCGCCCATGCGGCCAGTGCCGCCAGGAACAGCGGGACCCGTGCCCAGGTGCGGACCCGGGTCGCCAGGACGGCCAGCCCCGTCCCGAGCGCGAGACTGCCGACGACACAGACCGCCGTGAAGCCGAGGGTCTTGGCCAGCACTTCCCAGAACTGGATGTTCTCGAGCAGGTCGACGTAGTTTCCGAAGCCGAGGAACACCAACGGCGCGTTGCCGACGGCCTGCGGCTGGCCGTAGTCGTAGAACGAGATCAGGACGAGCTGGTAGATCGGGTAGACCAGCATCGCCAGCAGCAGGATGCCGCCGGGAGCGAGGTAGAGCAGGGCCGCCCGCCCGTCCCGGCGACGGCGGGGGGACCGCCGTGCCGGGACGGCCGGAGCCGTGGTGCGGGGAATCTCTTTCGTGACCACTTAGCCGAACGCCTTGTTCATCTCGGCGGACGCGGTGGCCAGTGCGGCCGCGGGGTCCTTGCCGCCGGTCGCGATCTGCTGGATCGCAGTCGGCAGCACGTTCTGTGCGTCGATCTTCGACCACGCCGCGGTGGCGGGGACGAACTTCGTGCCCGCGGTGAGCGTGTCGACGAACGGCTTGACGGACGGGTCGCTCGCGGCGACCTTCTGCTGGACACCGCCGAGCGTGGGCAGGTTGCCCATGGCGATGTACATCTTCTCCTGGTACTTCGCGCCACCGAGCAGTTCGGTGAACTCGACCGCGAGGCTCTTGCGCTTGGTCGCGTTGAACACGCCGAGCAGGTTCCCGCCCGCGAACGCCGGGGCGATCTTGCCCGCCTCGGTGCCAGGGATCGGGATGATCGCGTACTTCCCCTTGACCTGACCGGCTTCGACGGCCTTGCGGTTGAAGTCACCACCGATCGACATGCCGGCCTTGCCGCCCGCGAAGGCCGTGATGCTCTGCGTTCCGGTGAGGTTGGCGCACTGCTCGGGCGGGCAGATGTCCGCCTTCAGCAGGTTCGCGTACGCGGCCACTCCGGCCTTGGTCTGCTCGGAGTCCATAGTGGACTTCCATTTGTCGCCGTCCTGCTTGGCGATCTCGCCGCCGTGCGCCCACAGGAACGGCAGCATCGCGTAGGTGTACTTGCCACCGACGGAGATACCGTACAGCTCCGGCTTCTTGGCACGGATCGTCCTCGCGGTCTCGGTCAGTTCCGCCAGCGTCGCGGGCGGCTTGAGGCCGAGTTCGGCGAAGAGGTCCGTGCGGTAGTACAACGCGCGGATGCCGGTGAACCACGGCAGGCCGTACGTCTTGCCGCCGGACTTGGCCGTTTCCAGCACGGCGGGAAGGAGGTCGGAACCCTCCTTCCACGACGACAGGTCACCGGTCAGGTCGGCCAGCGCGCCGGTGGCGGCGTAGCTGGAGACGTCGGTGTTGCCGAACTCGGCGACGTCCGGCGCGCTGGCCGGGTCGTTGAAGGCGCCGGAGAACTTGTCCGCGCGGCCTTCCACCGGGATCCACTGGACGTCGATCTCGACACCCGAATGCGCCGCCTTGAACTCGGCGATCGCCTCCTTGACCGCGGCTTCCTTCGGTGCGCGGTTGGCCTCGTCGAACAGCCAGACCCGGACCGTGCCGGTCTTCTCGTCACCGCCGCCCGCGGCGGGGGTGTTCTGGGCAGGCGCACAGCCCGCGACGAGGCCGACCGCCGCGAGGCCCGCGATGAGGACGCGAGTTCTCATGGGAGTTTCTCCTTATGCGAAAAAGACGGAATTGACTTGGGCGAGCGCGAGTTTCCCGGCGACCGCCCCCGGAAGACCGGTGGCGGGGTCGCGCGGCAGCCAGCTGAGTGTGCCGGACTTGTCGCTCGAGACGTAGAACCAGCGTTCGGTCGGATCGAGCGTGATGTGGCGCGGGTACACTCCGCCGACGGGCGCGTTGTTCAGCAGCTTCAGGGACTTCCCGCCCTCGCCGACACCGAACGAAGCGATCGTGTCGGAACCGCGCACCGACGCGTAGACGAACCTGCCGTCCTTGGACGTGGTGATCTCGCCCGGGTACTGTGCGCCGGGCGTCCCCGCCGGAACGGCCGGGACCACCTGCCCGGCGGACAGTTTCCCGGTGGCCGGGTTCCACGCCGCGACGGTCACCTCGGCTCGCAACTCACCGAGGATGTACGCGTACTTGCCGTTCGGGTGGAAAGCGAGGTGCCGGGGCCCGGGGCCCGACGGGAGCTTCAGCTGCTGATTCAGCTTGAGTTTCCCGGTCGTGGTGTCGAGCTTGTAGACGTAGACCGAATCCGCGCCGAGGTCGACCGAGAGCACCCACTTGCCGGTCGGGTCGTTGACGACCTGATGCGCGTGCGCGGCCCGCTCGGCGCCCTTGTGCTGGGCCAGATCGACGACGTCGCCGAGTTTCCCGCCCGCGAGGATCGGGAGCACGACGACACTGCCACTGCTGTAGTTCGCGGCCAGCACGTACTTCTGGCTCGAATGGACGGTCAGATGCGTCGGGTGCTTGCCTTTGGCCGACTTCTTGTTGAGCAGTTTGGGTTTCGCCGGATCGGCAAGGCTCAGTGCGGAGATCTGACCGTTCTCGTCCTCGTTGGTCACGTACAGCGTCTTGCGGTCGGCGCTGATGTCGAACCAGGAGGCGTTGCTGACCCCCGGAATCGTCCGGTCGACGACCAGCGCGTTCGTGGTCGTGTCCCGGTGAGCGACATCGAGTCCGTGCCCGGAACTGGTGTAACTGCTGAGGTAAATGGCCCCGGTTCCCTTCGGTCCGCAGAGCTGTTCGGAAGCATTGGCCAGGTGGGAACCGAGAACGGTGGTGAGTCCAGCCGCTCCGACGGCGCCGAGGAAGGTGCGTCGATCGAGTCCGGTCATCGTGATCTCTCCCAGCTTTCAGGTGGTTTAAACCACTGCCATGAGCAATGCTGCCACGCCGAAACCGGAAACGGAAAGGACGGTTTCCAGGACGGTCCAGGTTTTCAGGGTCTGCGGCACCGTCATGTTGAAGTACCGCGAGATGATCCAGAAGCCACCGTCGTTCACGTGGGAGGCGATGATCGACCCGGCCGAGATCGCGACGACCAGCAGCGCGAGCTGGATCTGTGAGTAGCCAAGCGTCGCCACCGTCGGCGCGACGATGCCGCTGGTGGTGACGATCGCGACGGTCGCCGAACCCTGCGCGATCCGCATTCCGCAACTGATCACGTAGGCCGCCAGGATGACCGGGAGACCGGCGTTGTCGAGCGAACCCGCGACAGCCTTGCCGATCCCCGTCGCGGACAGCACGGCGCCGAAGAACGCGCCCGCGCCGACCACCAGCAGGATCATCGCGACCGGGCGGAGCGACTTCGCCGAAAGCTCACTCAAATCCTTGCCCGTCAAGCCTCGGCGCAGGCCCAGCAGCCAGGACGCGAGCAGCACCGAGATCGTCAGCGCGACCGCCGGGGTGCCGATGAACGCGGCGACACCGGCCGGAGCGGAGTTCTTCGGGAGCCAGATGCTGCCGAAGGTCCCGGCGAGGATCAGCACCAGCGGGACCGCGATGATCGCCGCCACCAGCTTGAGCGATGGCGGGTTCTCTTCCTTTTCCCCTTCGCCTTCCGCGACCAGGAATTCCGCGGGGACCGGAACGTCGACGCGCTTGCCGATCCAGGTCGAGTACGCGACACCGCCGATCAGGAACGCCGGGATACCGCAGACCAGGCCCATCAGGATGATCCAGCCGAGTTCCACGTGCAGCAGGCCCGCCGCGGCCACCGGGCCGGGGTGCGGCGGGAGGAACGCGTGCGTGATGGAAAGACCGGCGAGCAGGGGCAGCGCGTACAGCACCAGCGAACGGCCGCCCTGCTTGGCGGCGACGTAGACCAGCGGCGCCAGCACGAAGATGCCGATGTCGAAGAAGACCGGGATACCGAACACGAACCCGGCGAGGCCCATCGCCAGCGGGGCCCGCTTCTCGCCGATGGCCCGCAGCAGTGCGCCGGTGAGCACCTTCGCCCCGCCGGAACGCTCCAAAATGGACCCGAGGATGGTGCCGAGTCCGATGATCGCGGCGATATGCCCGAGAATCCCGCCGAAACCCTTTTCCAGCAGGGATTCCGACGCCTTCTGCGCGGAGCCGACGATCTGGCCGACCGGCAGGCCCGCGGCCAGCGCGGTCAGCAGGCCGACCACGATCAACGCGATGAAGGGTTCGAGCTTGACCTTGATGATGAGGAACAGCAAAACCGCGATCGAGACGGCGGCGAGGGTCAGGAGACCTCCCGTCGAATGTTGGAGCCAATCGATCATCGGGCACTCCCGGGGTCGCGCAGTGTCTGTTGGTGAACCCGCGACCGCGATCGACGTCGGCAGGACGCCGCCTGGTCATGATCGTCACGGTGCGCGGACAGTGCGCCCTGCCACCGCGATAGCGGGGCCTTCGGCCGAGGCGGGTTCATGCGTATGGTCACTTTCATCAGGTACATATCAGCTCCGCCGACAAGCTCTCAGTGAATGGCCGGCGAGCGCGCCGGTCGGTCGACCATCGTCGATGGCGGCGACGCCGTTGACGAAGACATAGGGGATACCGGCGGCCTGCTGCCGCGGTTCGTCGAACGTGGCCGTGTCGGCGACGGTTTCCGGGTCGAACAGCACGAGGTCCGCCGCGTAGCCGGCGCGGACGAGGCCCCGGTCGGTCAGCCGCAGGCGCTCCGCCGCGCGGCCGGTGAGATGTGAGACGCATTCGGCGAGGTCGAGGACGCCGAGTTCGCGGACGTAGCGCGCGAGGTAACGCGGGAACGTGCCCCAGGCGCGAGGGTGCGGCCGCGCGCCGACGAGCAGCCCGTCGCTGCCGCCGGTGTGCGTGCGGTGCCGCATGATCGCCTGGACGTTCTCCTCGTGCCCGACATGCATCAGGCAGGACGTGCCGAGTTTTTCCGAGAGCAGGACGTCGAAGTACAGCTCCGCGGCCGGTTTCCCGGCGCGCCGCGCCGAAGCGGCGACGGAATGCCCGACGAGGTGCGAGTTTTCGTCGCGGCGGACGCCGTTGATCTCGATGGCCTCCCAGTCGATCGGCACCCCGTGGGCGCCGTCGGAACCGGTCTCCTCGATCTCGGCGCGGATCCGCTCGCGAGCGTCCACATCGGACAATCGGGCGAGGGTGGCGTCCAGCCCGCCTTCGGCCGACCAGCTGGGCAGCAGCGCGGAAAGGTAAGTGGCGCCAGGGAGATAGGGATAGGTGTCCAGCGTGATGTCGCAGCCGTCGTCGAGCGCCTGGTCGAGCAGCTCCAGCAACTGGGGCGCCTTGCCCTTGTTGACCGAGAAGTTCATCGTGGCGTGCGCGAGGTGCAGCGGGCAGCCCGAACGGCGGGAGACGTCGACCATCTCGCCGAACGCTTCGAGCGCGCCTTTGCCGTAGCTGCGGTGGTGCGGACTGTAGAAGCCGCCGTTCTCCCCGACGACCCGGCACAGCTCGACGAGTTCCTCGGTGGTCGCGTACATCCCCGGCGTGTAGGTGAGGCCGGACGACATACCCATCGCACCCTCGGCCAGCCCGGTCACGATGAGTTCCTTCATCGCGTTCATCTCGGCTTCGGTCGCCGGACGGTCGTCCCAGCCGACGGTGAGCATGCGGACGGTACCCTGCGGCACCAGGTAGGCCGCGTTGACCGCGACCCCGGCGTCGAGCCGGTCGAGGTATTCCCCGACCGAACGCCAGTTCCAGTCGAATCCGGCGGGGTCGTCGTTCCAGCCGGCGAGCTGCTGGCGCAGCGCCGTGAGGACGTCGTCGTTCACGGGTGCGTAGGAGAGGCCGTCCTGCCCGAGCACTTCGGTCGTGACGCCCTGCGAGAGCTTCGCGAAGTGATCAGGGTTCGCGAGCAGCTGGAGGTCGGAATGTGAATGCATGTCGATGAACCCGGGTGCGAGCACGAGTCCTTCGGCGTCGATGGTGCGGCGGCCCGCGAGCGAGCCCGGTTCGGCGACACTGGCGATCCGGCCGTCGGTGATGCCCACGTCGTGCCTGGTGAGCGGATCCCCGGTGCCGTCGGCGACCAGTACGGAGCGGACAACGATGTCCATGGCGATTCTTCCTCTGCGGCGGTTGAGGACGGATCAGAAATGGGTGCGGACGAAATCGAGTACGGTCTCGCCGTCGGGGCCGACGACCGGAATGAGGGGCCACTTGTCGAACACGGTGCACGGATGCGACAGGCCGAGTGCGATCCAGTCGCCGACCTCGACCGGCGAGGACGCGGGCAGCGTGAGGAAGGCGTGCTGGTCGTTCATCTTCTGGATGGAATGACCTTCGAGCGCGGACGGTGGCCCGTCACCTTTGCGGATCAGGCGCGGCTCGGGCATGCCTTCGTCGAAGGACGCGTCCCGTTTGCCGATGGTGAGCAGCGCGAGTTCGTCCGTCGGCCTCGACGTCACCTGCGCCCAAGCGCGCAGAGCGGGAAGGAACGAAGCCACGCCGTCGATGCGCGGGCTTTCACCCAGCGGCGAGATCACCCGGTAGAAGCCGTCGTCGTGAGTGACGTACGCGCCGCCGCGCAGGATCGGCAGGACGTCCAGGCCACCCCAGTCCTTGGTGAGCTCGTCGGCGACCCGGTCGAAGTAGGCACTGCCGCCGCCGGTGACGATGATCTGACCGGCGTCGTCGAGCAGGCCCTTTTCGGAGAAGACGAAGACGAGTTCGCGCAGACCGTCCACATAGGAACTGATCAGTCGCAGCGATTTTTCGTCCGTGTGGTGGGAAAGCGCGCCCTCGTAACCGCCGGAACCACGCAGGCGCAGGGCCGGGCTCGCGTGGGCGGCTTCGGCGACGGCGAGCGCGGTATCGGTGTCACGGACCCCGGTCCGGCCACCTTCGGCACCGAGTTCGACCAGGACGTCGACCTTGCGCCGAGCGCCGCGCAGGGCCTCGGTCATCAGGTCGACACCATGGACCGAGTCGACCCAGCAGACGAACTCGAAGTCGTCGTCGGCGTCCAATTCCGCGGAGAGCCACTCCAGACCCGACGGGTCGACCAGCTGGTTCGCCAGCAGGATCCGGGAGACGCCGAAAGCACGGTAGATCCGCAGGTGCCCGGCGTTCGCGCAGGTGATGCCCCATGCGCCGTGCTGGAGCTGCCGCTCGAACAGCTGCGGCGCCATCGTCGTCTTGCCGTGCGGGGCCAGCGCGATCCCGCGTTCGGCGCACCAGTCGGCCATCGTGCGGACGTTGTGCTCGACGGCTTCCGCGTCGAGCACGACGAACGGACCGAAGAAGCCGTCGTCGAACAGCTTCGCGCCGCGGGCGGCGGCCTCGCCGATCGTGAGTCCGGACAGCGAAGGCGCCACCGAGCGGAAGCGCCAGTCGACGCGCTCCTCCCGGACGGCCGCGACCGCGGCGGAATCGATGGTGCCGGCTTCGAACATGAGGTTCACCTCGGTTGCGTATGTTGCAACGGACGTTGCGCATATTGCGTGGGATAGGTGTAGCATCCGGTCCGCTAGAGGTCAACGGGGTGACGACGAGGAGACGCGGAAGTGACAGGTGAGCCTTGGCCGCCCGGGAATCTCTTGATTTTTTGGGGTCGCGCCGTTTTGGCCGGAGGTCCCGCTATCGCGATGGCAGGGCGATCTTCGGCCGAGAGGTGCCGTGATCCCGAGACGTGCGCCCTGGCGGCGGGATGGCGGTCGGCGCGATGAAGAGCACTGACGTGTTGTGCATCGGGGAGTCGATGGCCTTGTTCGTACCGGCCGAACCAGGGCCGCCCGACGAGGTACGGGAGTGGGTACGGACCATCGGCGGAGCCGAATCGAACGTCGCCTGCCACCTCCCCGCGCTGGGGTTCACCAGCGCCTGGGTGAGCGCCGTCGGCGACGATCCGTTCGGCCGCGCGCTCGTGCGCGAGATCGCCGGAGCGGGGGTGGACGTCAGCGCGGTCGTGGTCGACCCGACCCGCCCGACCGGGCTCTACATCAAGGAAAGCGGCGCGCACGGCAGCCCCGTGCGTTACTACCGCAAGGGTTCCGCGGCGTCCGGAATGGACGCCACGTTGCTGGGGAAACTCGAACTCGACGGGGTCCGCGTGATCCACCTGTCCGGGATCACGCCCGCGCTTTCGGACGGCTGTCTCGACCTGGTGCGAGCCCTGCTGGAACGGCCGCGTGGTGACACGCTGGTGTCGTTCGACGTGAACTTCCGGCCCACGCTGTGGACCGGTCGCGACCCGTCGGTGCTGGCCGGACTGGCCGCCCGCGCCGACATCGTCCTGGCAGGTGACGACGAAGCCGAGCGGGTGTGGGGGACCGGTGATCCCGAGCGGCTGCGCGTCGCGGTGCCCGGGCCGAAGACGCTGGTCGTCAAACACGGGGAACGCGGGGTGACGCTGATCGACGGCGACGAGGCGCCACTGTTCGCGCCCGCCCTGCGGGTCGACGTCGTGGAGCCGGTCGGTGCCGGTGACGCGTTCGCGGCGGGCTTCCTCGCCGCCACTCTGCGCGGTGACGACCCCGAGACCCGCCTGCGGCGCGGGCATCTGCAGGCCGCTGCCACCTTGCTGACCCACGACGATGTGGGGACGCCGTTGCCAGAGTCCGTCGTCGAGGCTCTGATCGGTGCGGATGAGGCATCCTGGGCGGCGGCGAAACTGACGGACAAGGGATTGGTGAGCGTATGAGTCAGAGCTTGGACAGGGCGCTCACCCTGTTGGGCGGACTCGCCCGCGAGGCGAAGACGCTGGATCAGCTCGCCGAGGAGATCGGCGTGCACAAGTCGACCGTGCTGCGACTGCTGCGCACCCTGGAGTCGCACCATTTCGTGCGCCGGGAAGGGCAGCGGCACTACCGGCTGGGCAGTGCCCTCTTCGACCTCGCGCAGCAGGCACTGGAAGACCGCGACGTCCGCCGCAGCGCGCAGTCCGCGATGGCCGGGCTCAACGCGCGCACCGGACACACCATCCACCTCGCGTCCTATGAGGACGGTGAGGTCGTCTACATCGACAAGTTCGAGGGCAGGCATTCGGTGCGGATGTACTCCCGCATCGGGAAGCGCGCCCCACTGCACTGCACGGCCGTCGGCAAGGTGCTCGTCGCCGCGATGACGCCGGAGAAGCGGGCGGACGTGGTCTCGAGGATCGACTTCTTCGTCCGCACCCCGAACACGATCACCACGCCGTCGGCCTACGAGACCGAACTGGACCTCGTCGCCGACCGCGGCTACGCGGTGGACAACGCCGAGCACGAGGACTTCATCCACTGCATTGCCGCACCGGTCCGCGGCCCGGGCGGCATGGTACTCGCCGCCGCGTCGATCTCGGTGCCGAAGGTACTGCTGGACTACGACGGCCTGATGGGGCTCGTGCCCGAACTGGTCGCCGCCGCCGAAGAAGCTTCCGTCCACAGTGGATGGACGGGGAACCGAAAGGGGAAGTTGGAATGAGCAAGACCGCGATCAGCACGGAGAACGCGCCGAAGCCGGTGGCCGCGTTCTCGCAGGCGGTCCGCAAGGGCAACCTCCTGCAGGTGGCAGGCCAGGTCGCCTTCGACCCGGCCACCGGCGCCATCGTCGGCGAGACCGTCGGTGAGCAGACGGAGCAGACCTTCAAGAACATCGAAGCGGTGCTCGAGGCCGCCGGTGCCAGCCTGGGCGACGCCCTGATGGTGCGCGTGTACCTGACCGACGTCGACCACTTCGGTGTGTTCAACGAGGTCTACAACAAGCTGATCGGCGAAGCGCCGCACCCGGCCCGCACCACCGTGTACGTCGGCCTGCCCGCCGGCCTGCTGGTGGAGATCGACGTCCTGGCCGTCGTGGACTGATCCCGCGTGTCAGGAACGGACCTTTCATAACATCTCTCGTTATGAAAGGTCCGTTCCTGACAGCTTCCGCTAGAGCACGCTCGTGTACCCGTTGAGCGCGGGCTGACCGCCCAGGTGCGCGAAGAGCACGTTCGACTCACGCGGGATCTCACCCCGGCCGACGAGGTCAATCAGCCCCGCCATCGACTTACCCTCGTACACCGGATCGGTGAGCACGCCCTCCAGCCGCGCCAGTGTCCTGATGGCGTCCAAAGTGGACTCGTCGGGGATACCGTAGATTCCCGCGTGGTACCGCTCGTCCAGTTCGACCTCGCCGATTTCACCGGCGCCGATCAGCTCCGCGGTGGCCCGCGCGATGCGGGTGATCTGAGCGCGGGTCTCAGTCGGCTTCGCCGAACCGTCGATGCCGAGGATCCGTCGCGGCTTCCCCGAAAGCGCGGCCCCGGCGACCATCCCGGCCTGCGTACTGCCGGTGACCGAGCAGACGACCACCGTGTCGAAGTAGACGCCGAGTTCGGCCTCCTGCGCTTCGAGCTCGACGACCCAGTTCGCGAAACCGAGCCCGCCGAGGCGGTGGTCCGACCCGCCCGCCGGGATCGCGTACGGCTTGCCTCCGTCCGCTTCGATCTCCTTGACCGCGTTCTCCCAGCTTTCCTTGAAACCGACACCGAACCCGGCTTCGACCATCCGGATGTCCGCGCCGAGAATGCGCGAGAGCTGGACGTTGCCGACCTTGTCGTACAGCGGGTCGTTCCAGTCGACCCAGCTCTCCTGTATCAGCACGGCCTTGAGCCCGGCCCGCGCGGCGGCCGCGGCCACCTGGCGGGTGTGGTTCGACTGGACGCCGCCGATGGAGATCAGCGTGTCCGCGCCCGAGGCGAGCGCGTCGGCGACCAGGTATTCGAGCTTCCGTGTCTTGTTGCCGCCGAACGCGATGCCGGAATTGACGTCCTCACGTTTCGCCCAGACCTTCGCGCCGCCGAGGTGGGCGGTGAGCCGTTCGAGCGGGTGCACGGGGGAGGGGCCGAACAGCAACGGGTAGCGCGGGAAGTCGGCGAGGGTCATGGAGTCTCCAATAGGGCTTCGAGTTCGGTCCAGATCGTGGCGGTGATCGAGCAGGCCGAGTCGACGTCGCCCCCTTCGATGGCGTCGGCCAGTTCCGCGTGGCGCTGCACCGACCGGTGCGCGGGCAGAGAGCCGAAGCGGGCGTATTCGAGACGACGGAGCAGCGGCGTGTAGCGGGCCAGCGTCGCGGCGACGGCCCGGTTGCGCGCGGCGGTCACCGGGATGTCGTGGAGTTCGTCGTCGGCGGCGATCGCGGCCGCGATGTCCCCGGCGGCGACGGCGTCGGCGAACCGGCTGTTGGCCGCGCGCATCGCCGCGACTCCGGCCGGTCCCACCCGCGGCGTGCCCACCCGGACGGCGAACTCGTGCAGCGCACGGACCAGCTGCAGGGCGTCCCGGACGTCGTCCGCGACGAACCCGGCGACGCGCGTGTAGCTCTGCGGCTTCGACTCGACGAGGCCGTCCTCGATGAGGCGCAGCAGCGCCTGGCGCACCGGCGCCCGCGACAGGCCCAGCTGGTCGGCGAGGTCCCCGTCGCGCAGGTTCGTCCCCGGCGGAAGCGTCCCGTCGATGATCGCCCGCCGGATGTTCTCGTACGCCTCGTCCCGAAGGAGGGACCTAGGCACCTTCGCAAACCCAGTCACATCTAAAATGTTAGCTGCTACCCGTCTTTTCGGGTAGGTCCCGATGCTATGAACGGTCCGTTACTCGCAAAATTTGCAAGTAACGGACCGTTCATAGCATCGGGGAGCGGGATCCGGCACCTAGTAGACCGGGCCCGTGTACTTCTCGCCCGGCCCCTGCCCGGGGGCGTCCGGCACGGCCGAAGCCTCGCGGAACGCCTTCTGCAGGGACTGCAGGCCGTCACGCAATGGGCCGGCGTGCAGGCCGAGGTACTCTGCGGAAGCGGTGACCAGCCCGGCGAGAGCGGTGATCAGGCGGCGGGCCTCGTCGAGGTCGCGGTGGGGTGAGGCGGCCGGATCCTCGTCGGCTAGACCGAGGCGTTCGGCGCCGGCGGAGAGCAGCATGACGGCCGCCCTGCTGATCACCTCGACGCTCGGGATGTCCTCCAAGTCGCGGACGTCCGGGGAATACGGGGGCTGCTGAACGGGTTCGTCTGACACGTCTGGTACCCTTCCACGAGCGACCAGCCCCCGAGTGATCGGGGGCGGCAAGTGGAGCCCCGCTCCCACCCGTGTCACTGCCGTAACACCAGGTGTCCGGGTCCGGTCTCGCCAAGACGATTTCGGGTGTCGAGGCGGTGCGTTCGGTTCTGGAGACTGAACGCGATCGGAATGAGTGGGCCTCGTGTACCTCACGGTACCGAGGCCTTCGGTATGTGGGCACCAGGTCGAAACGGTAGAAGAATTTACCTCGAACCAGGGAGGCCCCATCAGTTCCGAGACACGCATCAACGAACGAATCCGGGTACCGGAGGTCCGCCTTGTCGGACCAGCCGGTGAACAGGTCGGCATCGTCCGGATCGAAGATGCGCTGCGGTTGGCACAGGAGAACGATCTCGACCTCGTCGAGGTTGCTCCTCAGGCACGCCCGCCCGTATGCAAGCTCATGGACTTCGGCAAGTTCAAGTACGAGAGTGCGCAGAAGGCCCGCGAGTCCCGCCGCAACCAGCAGCTCACCGTCATCAAAGAGCAGAAGCTGCGGCCGAAGATCGACCAGCACGACTACGAGACCAAAAAGGGTCACGTGTCCCGCTTCCTGGCGGCTGGCAACAAGGTCAAGGTCACGATCATGTTCCGCGGTCGCGAGCAGTCCCGGCCGGAACTCGGTTTCCGCCTGCTGCAGAAGCTCGCCGACGAGGTGACCGAACTCGGTTTCGTCGAGTCGTCGCCGAAGCAGGACGGTCGCAACATGATCATGGTGCTGGCCCCGCACAAGAACGTGAAGCCGCCCAAGGCCGCGAAGGCGGCCAAGGACGAGTCGTCCGAGCCGCCCGCCGACGCGTAAGCGCCGACAAGCACCTGTCGCGGCACACCGGAATTTCCCGGTGTGCCGCCGCACGAAAGAGGACAACGCAATGCCGAAGATGAAGACGCACAGCGGGACGTCGAAGCGAGTTCGCGTCACGGGCACGGGCAAGCTGCGCCGCCAGAAGGCCGGTCGCCGCCACCTGATGGAGAAGAAGTCCAACAGGCTCACCCGTCGTCTCGAAGGCACCACCGAGATCGCCAAGAACGACGTCGGCCGCGTCAAGCGCCTTCTCGGCCGCTGACACCCCGCACTTTGTAAACGCCGGGCGCGCCAGCGCGCCCCCAGATCGACAGGATGGACCCAGTGGCACGCGTCAAGAGGGCTGTCAACGCCCATAAGAAGCGTCGCGCGACTCTCGAGCTCGCCAGCGGCTACCGCGGCCAGCGTTCGCGGCTGTACCGCAAGGCGAAGGAGCAGACGCTTCACTCGCTGAACTACGCCTACCGGGACCGCCGTGCCCGCAAGGGTGACTTTCGCCAGCTGTGGATCACCCGCATCAACGCGGCTGCCCGCGCCAACGGCGTCACCTACAACCGGTTCATCCAGGGCCTGAAGACCGCGGGTGTCGAGGTCGACCGCAAGATCCTCGCGGACCTCGCGGTCAACGACGCCGCCGCCTTCACCGCGCTGGCGGAGCTGGCCAAGGCCAACGTGAACACCGAAGAGAAGAAGTCGGCCTGACCGGCTACAGCGCTCTTCCGCAACCCGGGGCGGCTCCGTTCACCGAACGGACGCCCCGGGTTGTTTCCGCGCGCAAGCTCACCCGTCGGGCCGAGCGCGAAAAAGCGGGCCGGTTCCTCGCCGAGGGCGCGAACGCGGTCGAGGCCGCGCTCACCCACGCCCTCGAAGACGATGGCACGGTGCACGAGCTGTTCGTGACCGAACGCGCCGCCGCGCAGCACGAGCGTCTGCTCGTCGCCGCGCACGAGGCAGGTGTCCCGGTTTCGCCGATCACCGATCGCGCCGCCGACGGGCTTTCCGAGACCGTGACGCCGCAAGGCATCGTCGCGGTCTGCGCACTCGTCGACCGTCCACAAGAGACCGTCCTCAAGCCGGGCGCGAAGCTCGTCGTCGTCCTCGTCGACGTCGCGGATCCCGGGAACGCGGGCACCGTGATCCGGGTCGCGGACGCAGCCGGCGCCGACGCGGTCGTCCTCGCGGGCGACAGTGTCGACCCGCACAACGGCAAATGCGTCCGCGCGGCCGCGGGCAGCCTGTTCCACCCCGCCATCACCCGGATCCGGGACGTCGACGCGGCCTTGAAGGCCTGCTCCGCCGCCGGTCTCCGCACGTTCGGCGCGCACGGGTACGCCGACACCGAACTCGACCAGGTGAGTTTCGACCAGCCCACCGCCTGGGTGTTCGGCAACGAAGCGCACGGATTGCCCGAGCGTGTGCTCGGCACCGTCGACCTCGCGGTCAAGATCCCGATGTACGGCCGGGCCGAAAGCCTGAACCTCGCGACAGCCGCGGCGATCTGCGTGTACACCAACGCGATGGCGCCGCACCGGGGTCGCTGAGCTGCGGATTCCACTCGTGTGGGGGTTCTTGGTCTCCATCGTCTGCACGACCCTGGCCGGGATCTACCAGACCGCCTTGTGCCGCTTCGCCGCCGACGGCGTTGTTCCGGAGGCGTTCGGAAAAGTGGACTCCGAAGGCGCTTTCGCCGGACGCCGAGCGCGGAATTCGATGGCCCTGCGGCGTACCACCACGTAGAGTCGTGGGTACTACGCTGTTCGAACCACGACACCAAGGGAGTTCTCATGGAACGCATCGTTCGTTCCAGCACCTTGTTTACGGCGTAGATCCGCGTTCTTCGCGCTTCTGAGTGACGGTATGCCCAGCCCGAGGGTGATCGGGGGCCGCTGTTCGCTGTCCCATAGAATTCAGCAGCTGCTAAACCCATGTGTGTGCTCGCGTGCACCGGACCAGTCCCAGCGGACGCCGAGGAGTTATGTCCGAAGCCAACGACAAGCAGGACCCCCAGGCGGGGGCGCTCGCGCCGGATACGTTGACAGCCGCCGTCAAGCAGGCCGAGACGGATTTCGCGGCCGCGGCGGATCTCGACGCGCTGGCCGCGGTCAAACCCGCCCACCTCGGGGACCAGTCTCCGCTGCTGCTCGCGCGCCGCGAGATCGGTGCCCTGCCGAAGAAGGAGAAGGCCGAGGCTGGGAAGCGGGTCAACGAAGCGCGGCAAGGCATCCAGGCGGCTTTCGACGCGCGCCGTGCCGTGCTCCAGGTGGAACGTGACGAAAAGGTGCTCCGTGAGGAGACCGTCGACGTCACGCTTCCGTGGGACCGCGTCCCTCGCGGCGCCCGGCACCCGATCGCGACCCTTTCGGAGCGGATCGCCGACGCGTTCGTCGCGATGGGCTACGAGGTCGCCGACGGTCCGGAACTCGAGGCCGAGTGGTTCAACTTCGACGCGCTGAACTTCGGCAAGGACCACCCCGCGCGCCAGCTGCAGGACACGTTCTACGTCGGCGAGGAGGACTCCGGGCTGGTGCTGCGGACGCACACCTCGCCGGTGCAGGCCCGCACGCTGCTGCACCGCGATCCGCCCGTGTACGTCGTCTGCCCCGGCCGTACCTACCGGACCGACGAGCTCGACTCCACGCACACTCCGGTGTTCTCGCAGGTCGAAGGGCTCGCGGTCGACAAGGGCCTGACGATGGCACACCTCAAGGGCACCCTCGACGCCTTCGCCCGCGCGATGTTCGGCGAAAGCTCGAAGACCCGCCTGCGCCCGCACTTCTTCCCGTTCACCGAGCCGTCGGCCGAGGTCGACGTCTGGTTCGAGCAGAAGAAGGGTGGAGCGGGCTGGGTCGAATGGGGCGGCTGCGGCATGGTCAACCCCAACGTTTTGCGTGCCTGCGGCGTGGACCCGGAGGTCTATTCGGGTTTCGCCTTCGGCATGGGTATCGAGCGCACCCTGCAGTTCCGCAACGGAATTCCGGACATGCGCGACATGGTGGAGGGCGACATCAGGTTCACCCTGCCCTTCGGAACGGAGGCCTGAGTGAAGGTCCCAGCCAGCTGGCTGACCGAGCACCTCGACGTCGACGAGGAGGTCACGGCCCAGGATCTGGCCGACGCCTTCGTGCGGATCGGCATCGAGGTCGACGAGGTCCGCGCGCTCGAACCGGTCACCGGCCCGCTCGTGGTGGGCCGCGTGGCCGAGATCGAGGAGCTGACCGAGTTCAAGAAGCCGGTCCGTTTCTGCCGCGTCGATGTCGGCGAGTCCGAGGACGACGCCGACAAGCCCGACGAGAACGTCGACGCCGATGATGACGACGATGACGAAGGTCCTTTCGAGGACGACGGCCCGACGGGGATCCGGACTCGCGGGATCATCTGTGGTGCCACGAACTTCGCCGAGGGTGACCTGGTCATCGTCGCGCTGCCCGGCACGGTGCTGCCCGGCGGTTTCGAGATCGGTTCGCGTAAGACCTACGGCCGGCTCAGCGACGGCATGATCTGCTCCGCGAGCGAACTCGGCATCGGTGACGACCATTCCGGCATCCTCGTGCTGCCGCCGAGCACCGCCAGCCCTGGCGAGGACGCGAACAAGCTGCTCGGCCTCGACGACACCGTCCTCGAGGTGACGCCGACCCCGGACCGTGGGTACACCCTGTCGGTCCGCGGGCTGGCCCGCGAGCTGTCGAACGCACTCGACGTCCCGTTCGGCGACCCGGCGTCCATCGAGGTCCCGGCGGCCGAGAGCGTCGCGTGGCCGGTGCACCTCGAGGACACCGAGGGCTGCAAGCGGTTCGTGCTGCGCCGGATCAAGGACCTCGACGCCACCGCGCCGACACCGTGGTGGATGCACCGCCGTCTGATGCTGGCCGGCATCCGCTCGATCTCGCTCGCGGTCGACGTGACCAACTACGTCATGATCGAGCTCGGGCATCCGCTGCACGCGTTCGCGACCGGGTCGGTCAAGGGCGACCTGGTGGTGCGCAAGGCGAAGCCGGGTGAAAAACTGACCACTTTGGACGATGTCGAGCGCACGCTCGACGTCGACGACGTGGTGATCGCCGACGACACCGGGGTCATCTCGCTGGCGGGCACGATGGGCGGCGCGTCGACCGAGATCACGTCGGAGAGCACCGACGTACTGCTCGAAGCGGCGCACTGGGACCCCTCGTCGATCAGCCGGACGGCCCGCCGTCACAAGCTGTTCTCCGAGGCGGCCAAGCGGTTCGAGCGTTACACCGACCCGCAGCTGTGCGCGGTGGCCGTCGAATTCGCCGCGCGTCTGCTGCGCCAGTACGGCGACGGCTCGATCCTGCCCGGCCGCACCGACGAGGGCGGCGTCGAGCCGAACCAGCCGGTGACCATGCCGATCAGCCTTCCCGACCAGGTGGCCGGGGTGCGATACGAGCGCGGTGTCACGGTCCGGCGGCTGTCGCAGATCGGCTGCAAGGTCAACGTGGGTTCGTCCGAGGACGGCATCGCGCTGGTGACCGCGGTCCCGCCGAGCTGGCGCGGTGACCTGGTGCAGCCTGCCGACCTGGTCGAGGAGGTGCTCCGGCTGGAGGGCTACGACAGCATCCCGTCGGTGCTGCCCGAAGCCCCGGCGGGCCGTGGCCTCACCGACACCCAGCGTCGTCGCCGCTCGGTCGCGCGTGCGCTGGCCGAGGCGGGCTACGTCGAGGTGCTGCCCTTCCCGTTCATCTCGGACTCGGTCTGGGATTCGTTCGGGCTGCCCGAGGACGACCTCCGCCGCAAGACCGTCCAGGTCCGCAACCCGTTGGAGACGGACAAGGACCGGATGGCGAGCACGTTGCTGCCCGGTCTGCTGGAAATGGTGCAGCGCAACGTCTCCCGTGGCTTCAAGGACGTCTCGCTGTTCCACATCGGACAGGTGGTCCTGCCGGGACCGAAGCCGATCCCGATGCCTTCGCTCGGGGTGGACCGGCGCCCGGCCGACGAGGAGCTCGCGGTACTGGAGGCGGCCGTCCCGCCGCAGCCGGTGCACGTCGCCGTCGTGCTCGCCGGCCAGCGGGGCCGCGCGGGCTGGTGGGGCGAAGGCGAGCAAGCGAACTGGGCCGACGCGGTGCAGGCGGCCCGGCTGGTGGCGCAGGCCGCCGGTGTCGAGCTGACCACGGCCGCGGCGGACCAGCCGCCGTGGCACCCCGGCCGGTGCGCGCAGCTGCGAGTGGGGCAGTGGCCCGTCGGCTACGCCGGTGAGCTGCACCCGAAGGTCGTCGAGGCGCTCGGCCTCCCGCCGCGCACCGTCGCGATGGAACTCGACCTGGACGCGATCCCGATCCCGGACGGACGTCCGGCGCCGCGGATTTCGGCCTACCCGCCGGTGCTGCTCGACGTCGCCCTCGTCGCCGAGGCGGGTGTGCCGTCGGCCGACCTGGCCGAGGCGCTGCGCGAAGGCGCGGGCGAACTGCTCGAAGACATCACGCTGTTCGACTCCTACCAGGGCGAGCAGCTGGGCGAGGGCAAGCGTTCGGTGGCGTACAAGCTCCGGTTCCGCGCCGCGGACCGCACGCTGACCGTCGACGAGGCCACCAAGGCCCGCGACGCCGCCGTCGCGATCGCAGGTGAGCGCTTCGGCGCGAGCCTGCGAGCTTGACCTGTGGTCCCGTGTAGGCCCCTTCCCTCGGCTATGGTTTTCAATGACCAGCTGAGGGAAGGGGCCTTTTACGCGTCGTGGATGTGGCAAAGTGAGGACTCGTGTCACGTCCAGACGGTCGGTCCAGTATCCAAGACATCGCCCGTGCGCGGCTGAGCGACGGTTTCGTCGGCAGAGTCGGGGAACGCGAGGAGTTCCGGGTCAATCTGGGGTTGCCGGGGAGCGACCGGCGCCGCCGGTACCTGTACTCGGTGCACGGTCTCGCCGGCGTTGGCAAGTCCTTCCTCCTCGAACAACTTCGCGGGATCGCCGAGGAAGCCCGTGCCGCCGTCGGGTTCACGGACGACCGGCAGCAGGATCTGCCGGCCACACTGGTCAAACTGGCGAAGGACCTCGCCCGCAGCGGACACGAGATGCGCCGGTTCGAGAAACGCCACGAGTTCTACCTCAAGGCGAGGGAACGGCTCCACAGCGATCCGCAGGCCCCGGCCGCGGGCCGCGCGCTCGTGACGAAGACGGTGGTGAGAGCCGGTCTCGGCATGGCGAAGACCCTACCCGGCGGAAGCATCGCCGCCGACGCGATCGACGCCGACGCGACGGCGAAACAGCTGGAACAGTTGCAGAGCTATCTCGCGGCGAAGTTCAAGCGGAAAGCCGATGTCCGGCTGCTCCTCGATCCGGCGGAGGAACTGACCAAGCCGTTCGTCGAGGATCTCTGGCGTGTTCCCGAATCCCGGCAGATCGCGCTGTTCTTCGACACCTTCGAGCGGACGGCGCCAGTACTGGAGACGTGGTTGCTCGACCTGTTCGGCGGACTGTACGGCGACCTGCCGCAGAACCTCGTGCTCACCACGGCCGGGCAGTTCCCGCTGGACGAGGCGAAGTGGAACAGGCACGCGCCGCTGGTGCACGAGGTCGAACTCCGGCCGTTCACCGAACCGGAGGCACGGCGTCTGCTCGCCGAACACGGGATCACCGACGAAAAGGTGATCGAGATCGTGCTGCGGCTGACCGACGGCCTGCCCGTCCTGGTCGCCATGCTGGCACGGGGGAAGCCCGCCGAAGCGGGCGCCGTCGGGGATCCCAGCGACGACGCGGTCAAACGCTTCCTGCATTGGGTTCCCGAGAAGGCCAAGCAGGAGATCGCCGCCACGGCGTCGCTTCCCCGTGTCCTGGACGAAGACGTCCTCGGCGTCCTGACCGGGAAGGAAACCGCGGGGGAGACCTTTCGCTGGTTGCGGGAACTGCCGTTCGTCGGGCGGCGCGAGCTTCCGGTGCGCTATCACCCGGTGGTCCGCGGTCCGATGGTGCGCCTGGAACGCGGGCGCTCGCCGGCGGCGTTCGCCGAACACCACCGGCGGCTCAGCGAGTACTACGAAGGCCGGTGCGCCGAACTCGGACTCAGCCGCCATCGCGACGCCTGGAGCGACGAAGGCTGGCAGCGGAGGAAGCTCGAGCAGACCTACCACCGGCTTTGCGGCGATCCGGCGGAAGCGCTGCCGGACGCACTGCTCGGGGCCGCCGAGATGATCACTTCGGGTACCGCTGCCGCGCGGGCCTGGGCGCGGATGATGGAGCAGGCGGGCGTCGACGCGGACGCGCCCGCTGTACTGGACTGGGCGCAGCGGCTGACAGCCGCCATCGGGGACGGCGACGGCTCGCGGAAGATCCCGGTGCTCGACCTGCTCGCCGGTGCCGGCGAACTCGACACGGCCCGGCTCTCGACGGTGATTCGCCGTCGTGCCTGGGCCTACGAGAGCCAGGACGAGATCGAGCGGTCGAAGCGGGACTATGACCGGGCTTGCGACCTCAATCCCGCCGATCCCTACGTCTGGAGTGACCGGGGCAATCTGTTCCACAACGAAGGCGACTGGGAACGGGCGCTGTCGGACCTGAACAGGGCGATCGAACTCGACCCCGCCTACGCCTACTCGTGGCGAGGGCGTGGTTCCGCCCGTGCCGGACTCGGTGATCTCGACGGTGCGATGGCCGACCTCGACGAGGCGGTCCGCCTCGAAGCCGACCACGCGTGGGCGTACACCGCCCGGAGCGAGGTGTACGTCAAGCGCGAAGAACTCCGGAAGGCGATCGGCGAACTCGACATCGCGGTCCGGCTCGATCCCGACTATGCCTGGGCGATCTGCCAGCGGGCGATGCTGCTGGCCGAACTGGGGGAGAACGAGGAAGCCCTCGCCGGGTACCGGGCGGCGGTCGCCCTGCGGCCCAAGGACGTCTACTACCTGACCGAGCTGGCATGGTTCCTCGAGCAGACCGGGGACGAGGACGCCGCTTCCAAGACCTTCGACGCGGTCATCGCGGCGAACCTGGAAAACGCCAGGTCTCACGCGATCCGGGCGGCGTTTCACTATCGCGGCGAGCGGCATCGGCTCGCGATCGACGGCTTCACCGCCGCCCTTCGGCTGGACCCGGACTACGAGTGGGCGTGCTACATGCGTGGCCAGGTGCACGCGGCCGAGGGTGATCCGGAAGCTGCACTCGCCGACTTCGAACGGGCGATCGAACTTGCCCCCGAGGACGCCGAGAACCATCTGCGGCGGGGGATGGTGCTGCTCCGGCCGCTGAAGAGGCGCGACGAGGCGATGGAGTCGCTGAACCGCGCGCTCGAACTCGAGCCAGCCAACGAGTGGGCTCACGTATGGCGAGCGTTCGCCCACCGGGCTTCGAAAGACTACGAGACCGCCCTCATCGACATCGATGCCGCACTCGAAGCGAACCCGGGGAGCGCCTTCTTACACACCCTCCGGGGCGACAATTTCGCGGACTTGGATCGGCACGAAGAAGCCCGGGCGGAACTGGACGAGGCGGCCAGGTTGGGGCAGGACGGATACGCTTTCCACCGGCGTGCCCGTCATCGCCTTCTGTTCGGTGATTTCGACGGCGCCTTGTCCGATGTGGACAGCGCGCTGGCCGCCGGCGACGAGAGCAGCCGCGTCCTGCGTGCGGAGATCCATCGCCGGACAGGTGACCACGAAGAGGCCGTCCGGGAACTGCGTGAACTGGTCGCCCTGGATCCGGACGGCACTGACCACTCCGGGAACCTCGGGGAAGCCTTGCTGCATGCGGGGAGGACGGACGAGGCGATGCAGGTCCTGCGGCCGTTGGCCTCCGAATCCGTCTGGGCGCGCAATCTTCTCGCGCTGGCCTGGCTGAAGATTGGGCGAACCGAGGAAGCCCAGCGGCGTTTCTGCGAAGCTCTCGAAGAAGCCGTCGCCGATGCTACGACCGACCCCGGCGATTGGGACGCCAAGACCCAGCCGCTCTTCTACCTCCTTGCCCTCGGGCGCGCCGAAAACGCGAAACGTAATCTCGCGGACCTGCTCAGCGAAGAACCGCCGCGGGAGGTGCGGCTCGACCTGCTTCGCGATCTGAAGGAGACGGGAGAGCTGTTGCCCGAACTCGGCGAGGTGATCGAGGAGCTCGTCGCGCTGATCCCGCGGCCGGCGCTCAACCGCCCAGGTGCTTGAGCGCCTCCTTCCGAGACAGGGGGGACAGTGCGGGATGCGCGGCGACGAACGCGCGCACCCAGTCCGGCTCGGTCTTCGCGTACTCACGCAGGGCCCAGCCGATTCCCTTGCGCAGGAAGAAGTCCTTGTCGTCGATGTTCGCCTCGACCGCCCGGGTGAGCAGATCGGTGTCGGTGCCGCCCTTGGCCCCGACCTGACAGATCACCGCCGTCCGCCGTCGCCACCTGTCCTCGTCGTAGGCCCAGGTCAGCATCAACGGCGTCACCGTCTCCGGCTCCGCGCGCAGGATCGGCCCGACGCGGTGGATGGCGACTTCGTCCACGTAGTCCCACCAAGCGCCCGTCACGATCATCTCTTCGTACAGGTCGAGCAAAGCGGTGTCCTGCTGGCGGGCATAGGCGCGGTGTCCGGAGAGGGCTACCGCCGCGTACCGCTCTTCACGGAACTCCGCTTCACGCCACAAGGTGAGGACGGCGGTGGAGAAACTCACACGATCGGGTAGCGGATGTTCGGCGAAGACCTTCCTCAGCAAGGCCGCCCGAGGGGGTGACGCGACACCGAGGAACGGCATCTCCGACTTCATGTACGCGCGCATGCCCGGCGCCTTCTCCGGATCGGCCAGCGCGGCCAAACCGTTGCGAACCGCCGAAACCAGGCTTTTCACCTCGTTCACGCGAACTCCTTTCCCCAGTGGACGCCGCGAGCGTACGACAGGGGACCGACAAGACTGATATGCCCGGATCGAGGCGCGGATACCGACTAAAGAAGGATGGCGGTCAACGTGTCGGTCAGCGAGATTTAAGCCGGTTCTCGGTAGCTTCGGCCCGAACGGGTCGAACGCGGACGAAAAGGAACACAGTGAAGAAATTCGTTGCCGCCCTGGCGGTCGCGGGGATCGGCGTCGGCACCATGGCGCTCGCTCCCTCCGCCACGGCCGCCTCGGCGTCGGACTTCGATCCGAAGCCCATCTCCTGGGGAGCCTGCACGCGTCCGGGCCTGGTCAAGGCCGGCGCGGAATGCGGTTTCCTCGAGGTCCCGCTCGACTACGCGAAGCCCGGCGGCGAGAAGATCTCGATCGCCGTCTCGCGCGTCAAGCACAAGTCCGCCCGATCGCAGGGCGTCATGATGGTCAACCCGGGTGGCCCCGGCGGCTCCGGCCTCGGCCTGTCGACGCTCGGCCGGGCCGTCCCCAAGAAGGCGGGTGACGAGTACGACTGGATCGGCTTCGACCCGCGCGGGGTCGGGGCGAGCAAGCCGTCGCTGACCTGCGACGGGAACTACGCCTCCTACAACCGTCCGCAGTACGTGCCGACCACGCGTGCCCTCGAGAAGGCGTGGTTCGACAAGGCGAAGGGCTACGCGAAGGCGTGCGCCAAGAACGGCGCGATCCTCGAGCACATCAAGACCATCGATGTCGCGAAGGACGTCGACAGCCTGCGCAAGGCGCTGGGCGAGAAGCAGATCAACTACTACGGCTTCTCCTACGGCACCTACCTCGGCCAGGTCTACAGCACGCTGTTCCCGCAGAACGTGCGGCGGATGGTGTTCGACGGCACCGTCGACCCCCGCGATGTCTGGTACAAGGCGAACCTGAACCAGGACATCGCCTTCGACAAGAACATCAAGACCTACTTCGGCTGGCTCGCCAAGTACGACGACGTCTACCACCTCGGCAAGACCGCGTCCGCGGTCGAGAAGCTGTGGTACGCCGAGCAGAAGAAGCTGTACGACAAGCCCGCGGGCGGCGTCATCGGCGGCTCCGAGTGGACGGACATCTTCCTGCAGGCCGGGTACTACGTCTTCGGCTGGGAAGACATCGCGAACGCGTTCTCGGGCTGGGTCCACAAGGGAGACTGGCAGACCCTGAAGGGCCTGTACGACGCCTCCAACCCGCCGGGCCAGGACAACGGTTACGCGGTCTACGCGGCCGTGCAGTGCACCGACGTCGCGTGGCCGCAGAGCTGGAACCGCTGGAAGTTCGACAACTGGGTCACGCACTTCCGGGCACCGTTCGAGACCTGGGGCAACGCCTGGTTCAACGCGCCGTGCCTCAACTGGCAGGCGAAGTCGGGCAAGCCAGTGGAGATCGACGGCCGCAAGGTGCCGGGTATCCTGCTGGTCAACGAGGAGAAAGACGCCGCGACGCCGTACCCCGGCAGCCTCGAGGTCCGCAAGCGCTACCCGAACTCCAGCCTGATCAGCGCACCCGGTGGCACCACGCACTCGGGTTCGCTGTCCGGCGTGTCCTGCGTGGACGACAAGATCGCGGACTACCTGCTGACCGGAACGCTGCCCGCGCGGAAGCCGGGCAACGGTTCGGACGTGCAGTGCACCCCGGTCCCGCAGCCGGTTCCGGCTGGTTCGTCGGCCGGCGCGAAGAAGTCGGACGTGCCGTCGTCCATCGCCGAAGTGAAGAAGGAGGCGCTGGCTCAGGCGCTGCCTTTCTGAGCCCGGTCGCTTTGAGACGCCCCGCTTCGGATTCGTTCCGAAGCGGGGCATTTCCTTTGAGCCCCGTCGCGATTAGTCCTCTAAATGCGGTGGGAAGATGGCCTGTCGCGGGGGGTGTGTGGATATAGGGACGTTGAGTGTCCCTATATCCACACGCCCCCGCGTATCCGGTCACCTGTCGTCATGATCGGTCTGGCGGCGCGCTACTGTGTGGATTTTGGACATCTGACGTCCCAAAATCCGCACAGTCGGCGCACCGGCCCGGAGTCGCCGTAGGTCGCCGGTCTCGCTCACGAACACGTTTCCGCTAGGACACGCCTCGGACCTCCGCCCGTCCCCCAACCGCAATTAGTCCTCTAAACGCGCTGGCGGCCGCCATGACCGGCACCCTCTCGTCCCGAAAAGCACTGAAAGTACCGGTCATCCACCGTCCCGGCCCGAATTCCCGCCGCCGGGCCGGGGAATTGTCGGGGCCGCCCATTAGCGTTCCCGGCATGACCATTGTCGAAGAGCACCGGACCGAGATCCGCGTGCAGGACACCGTTTATCGCATCGAGGTCGCCGCCCGTGAGGGTGGCGGCGCGGCCGGGGAAGACCGCTGGGTGACCGTCATGGTCGGCGGAGCCGGACCGCAACAGGAGCCTGTCGCCGAAGGCAGGCTCGACATCGACGCCGAGGCCGTACCGGCTTTGGCGACCGTCCTTTCCGACACGCTGATGGCGTTCGCCGGTCGGAGCAACGGCCGGAACGGCCGCCGAAGATCGGCCGACCGTCCCGCGCACCAGGGCCTGCCGTGGTCCGAAGAACTGGACGCGGAACTGGAAGGCCGTTGGCTGGCCGGGGAAAGCGTCGAGGAGATCGCGCGGCGGTTCGAACGGACGCCGGGCGGGATCCGGGCCCGGCTGCCGAGGGTCGGCTGCGACCCGGAGCGCCGGGGCGCGTATCTCCCGATCCCGCCAAGTCAGCGAGAGGTGGGTGAACTCGGCTGAACGAAGGCGGGCGCGAGGGTCACCCGGCCCTCGTGGCCGCCGTCAGTCCACTGTGGACGAAATACCGCGGTTCACCCGCGCCGCCATCTCCCGGAGGTGGCCGATCAGTTCCGGCGGCTCGTGCACGGTGAATTCACAGCCGAGTCCCAGCAGACGGAACGCGAGCCAGTCGAGGGTGTCCGCGCCCGCGTTCCAGACGCAGCTTTCGTCATCGATCGGCTCGATTTCGCCGATGTTGTCCCCGATCGCGGGGGCGACCTGGTTCATCGGCGCGTGCAGGGTCACGCGCGCGCTGTAAGTGGGAAGGAGGCTGTACATCCTGTCGGTGACATAAGCCGCCACGTCCTCCGCGGGAGGCTGCCTGGGAGTGGTCCGGCCACCGGTCGCTCGCGGTTCGGAGATCCGGTCCGCACGGAAGATCCGCCAGTCGTCGCGGTCGAGGTCATAGCCGAGCAAATACCAGCGGCGACCGGCCGAGACGAGCCGGTGCGGTTCGACGTGCCGCCGGGATTCGGTGCCGTCGCCCGTGCGGTAGGCGAAGCGTGTCCGCTCCGTGTTGGCGATCGCGCCGGCGAAGACGGTGAGGTGTTCCGGGTCCACCGCGGGGCCGGTGCCGGGCAGCGGCACGGTCGCGGCGCCCAGCGCGCCGACGCGGTAACGCAGCCGCGAGGGCAGCACCTGCTCGAGCTTCGCCAGTGCCCGCACCGACGACTCCTCGATCCCCGAGATCGCCTGTCCGGCGGCGCCACGGAGACCGACCGCGATCGCGACGGCCTCCTCGTCGTCGAGCAGCAGCGGTGGCATCGCCGCGCCCGCGCCAAGCCGGTAGCCGCCGTCGGAACCTCGCGACGCCTCGACGGGGTAGCCGAGCTCACGCAGCCTGTCGATGTCGCGCCGGATGGTCCGCTGGCTGACCTCCAGCCGTTCGGCGAGCTCGCTGCCAGGCCACTCACGGGGTGTCTGCAAGAGCGACAGCAGGCTGAGCAACCGGGCGGGCGTGTCTGTCATGCGGCAAGGATGCCCCGTATAAGGGACACGAGCTGGCCTATATCGGGTGACCCACATGACTATGTTTGATTGAACTTGCACGCCTGTGCATAATCATGCGTATGACGGTGAAGATCGCGGTAGCCGGAGCCAGCGGGTACGCGGGTGGCGAACTCCTGCGCCTGTTGCTGACCCATCCCGAAGTCCAGATTGGCGCGCTGACCGCGGCCAGCTCCGCGGGGACCCCACTGATCCAGCACCAGCCGCATCTCGCTCCGCTGGCGGACCGTGTCCTGCTGGAGACCACCCCGGAGACCCTGGCCGGGCACGACGTCGTCTTCCTCGCCCTGCCGCACGGGCACTCGGGGGCCATCGCCGCCCAGCTGGGTCCGGACGTCCTGGTGGTCGACCTCGGCGCGGACCACCGCCTCGCGAACGAGGCCGACTGGCAGCGCTGGTACGGCGGCGACCACGCCGGGCAGTGGCCGTACGGGCTCCCCGAACTCCCCGGCGCCCGCGAGCGCCTCGCCGGGACCAAGCGCATCGCGGTCCCCGGCTGTTTCCCGACCGGCGGTTCGATCGCCCTCGCCCCGGCCCTCGCCGCGGGCCTGGTCCAACCGGAGGTCAACGTCGTCGCCGTCACCGGGACCTCCGGTGCGGGCAAGAGCCTCAAGCCGAACCTCCTCGGTTCGGAGGTGATGGGTTCGGCCACCGCGTACGGCGTCGGCGGCGCCCACCGCCACACGCCCGAATTCGCGCAGAACCTCTCGGCGGTCTCGGGGGAGCAGGTCAAGGTGTCCTTCACCCCCGTGCTGGCCCCGATGCCGCGCGGGATCCTCACCACCGCGAGCGCCGCGCTCAAGTCCGATTTGGACGCCGACGGCGCCCGCGAGGTGTACGAGAAGGCTTACGCCGCCGAGCCGTTCGTCCAGCTGCTGCCGCCTGGCCAGTGGCCGTCGTCGGCATCGGTGGTCGGCTCGAACAACGTCCAGCTGCAGGTCACCGTCGACGCCGACCCCCGGCGCCTGATCGTGGTCGCGGCCATCGACAACCTCACCAAGGGCACCGCCGGCGGTGCCGTCCAGTCCATGAACCTCGCGCTCGGCCTCCCCGAGACCACCGGACTTCCGACCGTAGGAGTCGCTCCGTGACCGTCACCCAGCCGAAGGGATTCCGGGCCGCGGGCGTCGCCGCCGGGATCAAGGCCGCCGGAAAGCTCGACCTCACGCTCATCGTCAACGACGGCCCGCTGCGGGTCGCGGCCGGCGTGTTCACGCGCAACGTGATCAAGGCCGCGCCCGTGCTGTGGTCGCAAGAGGTGCTCAAGCAGCGGCGACTCAAGGCCGTCGTCCTCAACTCCGGCGGCGCGAACGCGGCCACCGGCCCCGGCGGTTTCCAGGACACGCACAAGACCGCCGAGAAGGTCGCCGAACTCTGCGAGGCGGGCGCGATCGAGGTCGCGGTCTGCTCGACCGGCCTGATCGGCGAGCGCCTGCCGATGGAAGCACTGCTTTCCGGCGTGGACACCGCCTTCAAGGAACTCGGCACCGGCGCCGAAAGCGATCTCAACGCCGCCACCGCGGTCATGACCACCGACAGCAAGCCGAAGCAGGCGGACGCGAAGCACGACAGCGGCTGGAGTGTCGGCGGGTTCGCCAAGGGTGCGGGCATGCTCGCCCCGAACCTCGCGACGATGCTCTCGGTCCTCACCACCGACGCGGTCGTCACGCCCGAGGTCCTCGACAGGGCCTTGCGCGCCGCCACCGGTGTCACCTTCGACCGGCTCGACGTCGACGGCGGGACCTCCACCAACGACACCGTGCTCGTCCTCGCGTCCGGCGCCAGCGGCGTCGAGCCGACCGAGGCCGAACTGACCGAACTGCTCACCGCCGTCAGCCTCGACCTCGTGCTGCAACTGCGCGCGGACTCCGAAGGCGCGACCAAGTACGTCGACGTCACGGTCACCGGTGCGGCGAGCCAGACGGACGCCATCGCTGTCGGCCGGACGATCGCCGAGGACAACCTGGTCAAGACCGCGCTGTTCGGTTCGGACCCGAACTGGGGCCGCATCGCCATGGCACTGGGCCGCGTGCCCGCGGAGATCGACCCGGAGAAGGTCGCCATCACGATCAACGGCGTCACCCTGTTCGCCAAGGGCACCCCCGCCGCGGACCGTTCCGAGGCGGACCTCTCCGGCCGTGACATCCGGATCGTCGTCGACCTGGGGCTCGGCGAAGGCGAGGCGACGATCTACACGACCGACCTCTCGCACGCGTACGTCGAAGAGAACAGCGCGTACTCGTCATGAGCCCTTCCGAATCCACGGTACCCGCGGACGAACGGCTCGCGACGGCCGCGGAGAAGGCCGCGATCCTCATCGAGGCCCTGCCCTGGCTGCAGCGCTTCCACGGCGCCACTGTCGTGGTGAAGTACGGCGGCAACGCCATGATCGACGAGAGCCTCAAGCAGGCTTTCGCCGAGGACATGGTGTTCCTGCGCATGGCCGGGCTGCGTCCGGTGGTGGTGCACGGCGGCGGCCCGCAGATCACCGCGATGCTCAACCGGCTCGGCGTCGAAGGCGAGTTCAAGGGCGGCCTGCGCGTCACCACGCCCGAGACGATGGACATCGTCCGCATGGTGCTCACCGGCCAGGTCAGCCGCGAACTGGTCGGGCTGATCAACGCGCACGGCCCACACGCGGTCGGTATCTCCGGCGAGGACGCGCGGTTGTTCACCGCCGAGCGCAAACAGGCCACTGTGGACGGTGTGCCGGTCGACATCGGGCTGGTCGGCGAGATCTCCGAGGTCAACCCGGACGCGGTGCTCGATATCGTCAACGCCGGCCGGATCCCGGTCGTGTCCACCGTGGCCCCGGATGTCGACGGCGTCGTGCACAACATCAACGCCGACACCGCCGCCGGTGCGCTGGCCGCCGCGCTTGGCGCGGAGAAACTCGTCGTCCTCACCGACGTCGAAGGCCTTTACGCCAACTGGCCGGATCGCGGTTCGCTGGTCGATCGCATCCGCGTGGACCGCCTCGAAACCCTGTTGCCCGGTCTCGCCAGCGGCATGATCCCGAAGATGGAGGCCTGCGTGCGCGCCATCCGCGGCGGTGTCCGCCGGGCACACGTGATCGACGGCCGGATCGCCCACTCGGTGCTGCTGGAGGTCTTCACCTCCCGTGGCATCGGTACCATGGTCTTCCCCGAAACGGAGCTCCCGTGACCACGCTCAAGTCCAATGTAGACGGCCAGGAGCACTGGAAGTCGTCCCTTATGGACAACTACGGCACCCCTTCGCTGACGCTGGTCCGCGGCGAGGGCGCGAAGGTCTGGGACGCCGACGGCAAACCGTACATCGACCTGCTCGGCGGAATCGCCGTCAACGCGCTCGGCCACGCCCACCCCGCTGTGGTCGCCGCGGTCACCGAGCAGGTCGCGAAACTCGGGCACACCTCGAACCTGTACGTGAACCCCGTCGTTGTCGAACTGGCCGAAACCCTCCTGGACGTCGCTGGCCTGCCCGGTAACGCGAAGGTGCTGTTCGTCAACTCCGGCGCGGAAGCCAACGAAGCCGCGCTGAAGATCAGCAGGCTCACCGGGCGCACGAAGATCGTCGCCTGCGAGGGAGCCTTCCACGGCCGTACCATGGGCGCGCTGACACTGACCGGTCAGCCGTCGAAGCGCGACGCGTTCGAGCCACTGGTTCCCGGCGTCGTTCACGTTCCTTACGGAGACGTCGACGCGCTTCGCGCCGCAGTGGACAACGAAACGGCGGCGTTGTTCCTCGAGCCGATCCTCGGGGAAGCGGGTGTCGTCCCGGCGCCGGACGGTTACCTCCAGGCCGCGCGGGAGATCACCAAGGCGACCGGGACCCTGCTGGTCCTCGACGAGGTGCAGACCGGCATCGGCCGCACCGGCTCGTGGTTCGCCTTCCAGCACACCGGCATCGTCCCGGACGTCATCACCCTGGCGAAGGGACTCGGCGGTGGCCTGCCGATCGGCGCGGTCATCGGCGTCGGCGAGGTGGGTAAACTCATGAAGCCGGGGCAGCACGGGACCACTTTCGGGGGAAACCCGATCTGCTGCGCCGCGGGACTCGCTGTGCTCAAGACCATCGCCAAGGACAACCTGAACGACCACGTTTCCGCGCTGGGCAAGGACATCGCGACCGGGGTCGAGGAACTCGGCCATCCGCTGGTGGCCGGGGTCCGCGGCGCCGGGCTGCTGCTCGGCATCGCGTTGCGCGAACCGGTCTCGGCGGCGGTCGCCAAGGCCGCACAGGAGGCGGGTTACCTGGTCAACCCTATCGCCCCGGACACCATCCGACTGGCACCACCGCTGATCCTGAGCGCCGACGAGGCCAAGGGATTCCTCGAAGCCCTTCCCGGGGCGCTCGATTCCACCACCACCTAGGACAGAGACAAACGCATGCTCCGCAACTTTCTCCGTGACGACGATCTCAACCCGGCCGAACAGGCCGAGATCCTGGATCTCGCCGACCAGCTGAAGGCCGAGCCGCTGAGCTCCCGCGCGCTGGAGGGCAAGTCCGTCGCGGCGATCTTCGAGAAGAACTCCACCCGGACCCGGTTCTCGTTCGAGGTGGGCATCGCCCAGCTCGGCGGTAACCCGGTCATCGTCGACGGACGCTCCATGCAACTCGGCCGCGAAGAGACCATTGAGGACACTTCGCGGGTGCTTTCGCGGTACCTGGACGCGATCGTGTGGCGGACCTTCGCCCAGAAGCGCATCGACGCGATGGCCTCGGCGGCGGGTATCCCGGTGATCAACGCGCTCACCGACGAATTCCACCCGTGCCAGGTGCTCACCGACCTGATGACCATCCGCGAACGCAAGGGCAAGCTCGCCGGGCTCACCCTGGTCTACCTCGGCGACGGAGCCAACAACATGGCGCATTCGCTACTGCTGGGCGGGACCACGGCCGGAATGCATGTGCGCGTCGTCTCTCCGGAGGGCTTCCAGCCGGATCAGCAGGTCATGCTCGACGCCAAGCACCGTTCGAGCGAGACCGGCGGCAGCACCACGGTCTTCACCGATCCGTACGCCGCTGTCGAAGGCGCGGACGTCGTCGTCACCGACACGTGGACGTCGATGGGGCAGGAGAACGACGGCCTCGACCGCGTCGGCCCGTTCCGTGAACTGCAGGTCAACGCCGCGCTGATGCGCCGAGCCGCGGACGAGGCGATCGTGCTGCACTGCCTGCCCGCGCACCGCGGCTGGGAGATCACCGACGAGGTCATCGACGGCCCGTCGAGCGCGGTCTGGGACGAGGCCGAAAACCGGTTGCACGCGCAGAAGGCGCTGCTGGTATGGCTCCTGGACGAGAAGCGACGATGACCGGCGGCAGAGTCACCCGGCAGGCCCGGATCACCGAACTCGTGTCGACGATGGCCATCCGCAGCCAGACGGAACTCGCGAAGCTCCTGGCGGCGGAAGGCATCGACGTCACCCAGGCGACGCTTTCGCGGGATCTCGACGAACTGGGCGCGGTCAAGCTGCGGGGCGCTGACTCCGGCGCTCCCGTGTACGTGATCCCGGAGGACGGCAGCCCGGTACGAGGAGTGCAAGGTGGCACGTCCCGGCTTTCGCGGTTGCTCGCCGAATTGCTCGTTTCGGCGGACTCGTCGGGGAACCTGACGGTGCTGCGCACTCCGCCGGGTGCGGCCCAATTCCTCGCCAGCGCCATCGACAGGGCGGCGCTGGAGGAGGTCGTCGGATCGATCGCAGGCGACGACACGGTCGCGGTGATCGCGAGGGAACCGTTGTCCGGCAAGGACCTGGCCGAGCGTTTCATGGCGCTGGCCCGACGGTCGTCCACAGCGGACGGCGGTGAGGAGACCGAAGGTGACGCCTGACGAGCGCACACTGTACGACTTCAGCACAGGCGCTACGTTCGACCAGTCAGTCGCCTGAAGAAAACCCAAGAATTCGAGGAGTGTTGTGAGCGGGAATGAGCAGCCGGTGCAGCTGTGGGGCGGCCGGTTCGCCAGCGGGCCGGCGGAGGCGATGGCGGCGCTGAGCGCGTCGACCCATTTCGACTGGCGGCTGGCGCCGTACGACATCGCCGGGTCGAGGGCCCACGCGCGAGTGCTGCGGAAGGCCGGGCTTCTCACCGAAGACGAGCTGACGGGCATGCTCGCCGCGCTGGACACGCTCGCGCAGGACGTCGCCTCGGGCGCGTTCACCCCGACCGTCGCCGACGAGGACGTCCACACCGCGCTCGAACGCGGTCTGCTGGAGCGGGCGGGTACCGAACTCGGTGGCAAGCTGCGGGCGGGCCGTTCGCGCAACGACCAGGTTGCGACGCTGTTCCGGATGTGGCTGCGTGACGCCGCCCGCCGGGTGGTCGCCGGCACCCTCGGCGTCGTCGACGCGCTGGTTTCGCAGGCGAAGCGGCACCCGGACGCGATCCTTCCGGGGCGCACCCACCTGCAGCACGCCCAGCCGGTCCTGCTGGCGCACCACCTGCTCGCGCACGGCCAGTCGCTGCTGCGCGACGTCACCCGGTTGCGTGACTGGGACGCTCGCACCGCCGAGTCGCCCTACGGTTCCGGCGCGCTCGCGGGTTCCTCGCTCGGGCTCGACCCCGAGGCCGTCGCCGCGGAACTCGGCTTCGACACCAGCGTCGACAACTCGATCGACGGCACCGCCTCGCGGGACTTCGTCGCCGAGTTCGCGTTCGACGTCGCGATGCTCGCGGTCAACCTGTCCAGGATCGCCGAAGAGGTGATCATCTGGAACACCGCCGAATTCTGCTACGTCACCCTCGACGACGCCTGGGCGACCGGCAGTTCGATCATGCCGCAGAAGAAGAACCCGGACGTCGCCGAGCTGACTCGTGGCAAGGCCGGTCGGCTCATCGGCAACCTGACCGGGCTGCTCGCGACGCTCAAGGCGCAGCCGCTCGCGTACAACCGGGATCTGCAGGAGGACAAGGAGCCGGTCTTCGACTCCGTCGAGCAGCTGGAACTGCTGTTCCCGGCGATCGCGGGCATGCTCGAGACGCTGACCTTCCACACCGACCGGCTCGCCGAACTGGCGCCCGCCGGGTTCACCCTCGCCACGGACATCGCCGAATGGCTTGTGCGCCAAGGGGTTCCGTTCCGTGTCGCGCATGAAGCGGCGGGGGAGAGCGTCCGCGTCGCCGAAGGCCGCGGTGTCGGCCTCGACGAACTGACCGACGAAGAGTTCGAGAAGATCAACCCGGCGCTGACGCCCGCCGTACGCGAGGTGCTGACCGTCGAGGGCTCGGTGAACTCGCGCAACGCCCGTGGCGGAACCGCTCCCGAGCGGGTCGCCGAACAGCGGGACCGGCTGGTCGCGCGGGTCACCGAACACCGTGCCTGGCTGAGCTGACCTCTCGCGTGAGGCCCCCTTCTGTAGCCCCGGAGGCCGGTAGCCGTCTGCCCTGCACTAACACGGTTACTGGCCTTCGGCGGTACGCAGCGGGTACACAACAGTTGAGAACACGTCATCCATGAGCGAGCGGGCGTGTTCGTGGGCCTGCTCGAACAGGTGCCCGCACGTCTCGGACGTGGTGATGATGGAAGCGTGTCCCAGGTAGTCGCGGACCAGTTCCATGGAGGCGCCCCGATGGGCGGACCGTCTTCGATCAGCCGGGACGCGAAGTAGTGACGAAGGTTGTGCATCCTGTAGGCGCCGCCCGTGTCAAGTTCGGCCGCCTTGATCGCGGGGAGTTGCTGACCGCGTACGAGCGAGTGCTAGGAGACGGCATGAAGAGGACCGACCTTGTCCATCCTCGCCTGATCAAGATCGACACTCCGCAGGAGCGCGAACGCGTCTTGGCGGCCGTCGATGTTGGGGAGCCTGACGTGTTCGCCCAAGGGCCGACGTCCAGCTCTATCGATGCGGCGATCTGCCCGAACTTGTCCGAGAACGCCATCGGCCACTTCCGGACTTGGGCGATCGAGGGCAAGACATCGACCCTGCGGGCCAACGCGATTTCCGTGTTGGGTTTCTTGCCGGGTAGAGAGAACGCCGAAGTAGTAGCGCGGGCGCTAGACACGGACCTGAAGGTTCGGAGGCTCTGCGTAGCGTCCGAGGTTTCCCGGCTGTTGCAGTGGGATTGGCCGACGTCGCTACAGGTCGCTGACGACCCGACGACGGCGCCGAACGCGAAGAAACTTGGAGCGAAGCTGGCGAAAGAGGCCGTCGACCCGAAGGACACCGAATCTCGCTGAATCGCCGGTTGGCTGCTACAGCGGCTAGCCCCGGTTCTCGGCTGATTCGCCCCCTCGGTCATACCCGTGTCATGATCCGACACGGGGAGACAGGGGTGCGACTGGAGCGAAATCGAAGAAGTCGCCGCAGCGCTGCGGGCTGCCGTCGCGTCCCTTGAAAAGGCAGAGCAGGCAACGCAGCGGGCCGCCGGGGGCTTCGGAGAATCTGCCGAGCATCTAGGGCAGGCCGTCTACGGCACCGCTAACCCTGAGATAGGAGCTTTGCCTGGCCGGTACGACGAGCTACGCCAGTCCGCAGAGCAGGCGGTCAGCCACTTCAGGACCGTGAAGGCGAACATCTCGGCATATCTCGGCAAGATCGGCGCATCGGCAACACCTGCAAACAGCGAGTTCACAGGTCCGAAGCGGGAAGAGGGAGCCCGCGGCCGGCCTGGTGTGCACACCACAACCACGCAGACGAAGCCCGACCCGGTTTCACAAGACCGCGTGGATGAACTGAAGCGAGATCTTCCGCCGCGCGTCGACCGTCGGGAGGGGCAGAAGACACACGGGCAGTGGGTCACGGACTCAGGCGAAGGGGATGCCGGGTACATCGTGAGCGGTCGTGACGACATGGAAGCCGCAGCCGTCCAGTTCTTCAAGGACCAGGGCGCCCGGCGGATGCCTTCCACGACTGCCGACGTCGAGGTCAAGCTAGCCGTTCGCATGCAGAACAAGGGCATCACCAGTGCAACCGTCGTCGTCAACAACGAGGTGTGCAAAGGCCCGTTCGGCTGTGAGACGTTGATTCTCAAGATCCTTCCTCAAGGCAGCGCGCTCACCGTGTACGGGACCATGCCAGACGGGCAGCCCATCGGTGCCACCTACCTCGGACAGAGAAAGAAGCCATGATCGAAGCTTGGTATGACGGCACGGTGACCAGAGCGACCACGGTCACCACTGGGGCCGATCTCGACCGCGTTCTAGACGCCGTGGCGACCATGGACGGGCCGACGCTCGCCGAGTTGTACACGGACGGCGACCCGGAGAAGTCATGGCTTGAGATCGGCCTCCACGGCGAACGGGCAAGCCTGAAGTACGTCGGAGACGACGCACCGAACGGGGCGCACTCGAAGAGCGGGACGTTCCCGCTACCGCCGGGCGGACAGGTTCTCTACTACTTTATGAACAACCCTCGGGAGTACCCGGACGACGCGGAGATCCCCGTAGACGTCGCCCGGCAGGCCGCCCATGACTTCCTGACTTCCGGCGGGCAACGGCCGTCCGGCGTGAACTGGACCGAGCAGCATGGTCCGCTGTAGCACTTGGCCGTCAAAGGCGGGGGCCAACGGTTTGCGTGCCGGTACACGCTGGGTACACCGGCGTACCGATAAGGGCCGGTAGCGACCGGTACTAATAGGTTCGATTTTCGCTCGTCACCGACCCATCTGGCGCCTTTGCGCAGATCAGAAACAGGCACTACAGAAGGCCCCCTTCCCTCGCTGAACCGAGAGAAGGGGGCCTTCACGCGTTGACCGCCAAACCGTCGAGGACGCAGGAAAGGCCACGCTCGAAGTCGGAGTCGTTGGTCTCGCCGGGCTTCCGTTCCCGCTGGGCCGCGTACAGCTTCTTCAGCCGCGGGTGGTCCTGCACGGCCTGCTCGGCGGCGGGCCACAGCCGATCTTTCCATTCCTGCTCGCTCTGCCCGCTGCGCTTGAGCGTGGTGAGCCACGCGGCTTCGCTGGTGGCCCGCCCGACGACGAACGCCATGATCGTGTTGAACGCCAGATCGGCGTCGTCCAGCGAGAACCCGGCGTCCTCGAACAGCGCCAGCGCCGCCTCGGACAACCGCAGGACGTTCGGTCCCAGATACGCCACCCCCGCCTCGCCGAGCAGCGAGCCGATCCAGGGATGGCGGAGGAACACCGAGCGCAGGTCTCGCGCGAACCGCGTCGCCGCCGCTCGCCACGGACCGGACTCCGGGAGTGCGACTTCGCCGTAGATCTCGTCGACTACCAGTTCGACCAGTTCGTCCTTGCTGGCCACGTGGGTGTACATCGACGCGGCGGCCACGTCGAGCCGGATCCCGAGCTTCCGCATGCTCAGCGCGTCGATGCCCTCGGCGTCGAGCAGTTTGATGGCCGCGGAAACGATCTGTTCCCTGTTCAGCGACGGTTGCTCACGCTTTCGTTTCGGAGGACGAGCCCAGACCGACATTCGCTGTCTCACCTTCCCGTACAGTGTTCATTATGCCTAACAGTGTACGGACATCATTCGACCTTGCCCACTGGCAGTCCCGCCTCGATGCCCTGCGGGCCGAACACCGCGTTCCCGGTGCGACCCTCGCCGTACTCACCGACGGCGAGATCCACGAACTCGCGAGCGGGATCCTGCACCGGGGGACCGGCGTCGAGACCACCACCGACTCGGTCTTCCAGCTCGGCTCGGTCGCGAAGGTCTACACGGCCGCGTTGGTGATGGGGCTGGCCGAAGAGGGACGGCTGGATCTCGACGCACCGGTGGTCGAGGTCTTGCCGGAGTTCGCGACGGTCGATCCGGACGCGACCAAGACGATCACCGCCCGGCGGCTTCTGAACCACACCAGCGGCCTCACCTGCGACTTCACCGACGACACCGGGCGCGGCGACGACTGTCTCGCCAAGTACGTCGAAGCGGCGAGGGGTGTGGCGATGGACTGCCCGCCGGGGACGGCGGCGTCCTACAGCAGTGTCGGGTACAACGTGCTCGGCAGGATCATCGAGGTACTCACCGGTCTGACCTGGGACAACGCCCTGCGGGAACGGCTCGTCGCGCCTCTCGGGCTCGCCGAGACGATGACCTTGCCCGAAGAGGCGTTGCGGTTCCGGGTGGCGATGGGGCATCTCGGGCAGGACCCGGAGCCGACGGCCGCCTGGGATCTCATGCCGCGTAACGCCGGTCCCTACGGCCGGGTCCTCGCCACCGCCGGTGACGTGGTCCGCTTCGCGCTGATGCTGCTCGATGGCACCGCGGCCGACGGGACTCGCGTACTCGCCGAGGAGACGGTGACCGCGATGCGGCGTCGCGAGGTCGAGGTACCCGACAAGTGGACGCTCGGTTCCGACGGCTGGGGCCTGGGCCTGTCGATCTACGACTGGAACGGTGTTCCCGGCTTCGGGCACAACGGCTCCTCGATCGGGCAGCGCTCCTACCTGCGGGTGGTTCCGGAAGCCGAGCTAGCCTTCGCCCTGCTCACCAACCACGGCACGACCGATCGGCTGTACACCGCCCTGTCACGGGAACTGCTCGGCGAACTCGCCGGAGTCCAGGTGCCCGCCGATTTCGCTCCGCCGCCGTCGCCGCCTTCGGTGAACGTCGCACCCTTCGCGGGTACCTATCGCCGCGAAGGTGTCATCATCACCGTCACCGAGAAGGACGGGAAGCTGCGCTTCGTCTACGAATTCGCTGATGCGCTCAAGGGAATCGCACCGCCGATCGAGGCGGATCTGGTGCCCGTGTCGAAGAACGTCTTCGCCGGGAGGAACTCGATGTTCGGCGACGACTGGATGCCGGTGCTGTTCTCGAGACTCCCCGACGGCACCGAATACTGCTACACCGGCATGCGAGTGGCGCCGAGAATCCCGGCGTTCCGTGCGGGTGTCGAATCTGTCGGAGCCTCCGGTTAAGGTCGGGGAGTGCGGAACGTGGTGACCGGGAGACAGTTCACCCGGCGGGAACTGGCGCTGGATCCGGTGGAGCTGTCCACGCTCCTGCTCGGCGCGGTGATCGAAGCGACCGGTCCGGACGGCACGGTCGCCGTCCGCCTGGTCGAGGTCGAGGCCTATCGCGGACTCGACGATCCCGCGTCGCACTGTTATCGCGGCCAGACCCCGCGCAACGCGGTCATGTGGGGGCCGGCGGGGCATCTGTACGTGTACTTCGTCTACGGCATGCACTTCTGCGCCAACGTCGTCGGCACCGAAGACGGGCAACCGGGCGCCGTGCTGCTGCGGGCCGGAGAGGTGGTGTCCGGCGCGGACATCGCCAAGGCGCGCAGGCCGTCGGCGCGGGGCAACGGCGAACTCGCCAAAGGCCCGGCCATCCTCACTTCGGTGCTCGGCATCGACCGGGCCGAGAACGGGGCCGACTTGACCGACCCCGCGTCACCCGTCCGGCTGTACACCGGTGAACGCGTTCCCGAATCGTCCATCCGCAGCGGGCCGCGCGTCGGCGTCGCGATGGCGATGGACACGCCGTGGCGGTTCTGGATCGACGGCTCGCCCGCGGTCTCGGCGTATCGCCGCGGCGGCAAGCGGCGGGCGGCGGCCCCCGGCCGATAGTCGGTTGACCTGGTGCGGGAGGATCTACAGGCGTGAGCGAGCACATCCTTGACGAGCTGACCTGGCGCGGCCTGATCGCGCAATCCACCGACACCGACGCACTGCGGCGAGACCTCGACCAAGGACCCCTCACGCTCTATTGCGGATTCGACCCGACGGCACCGAGCCTGCACGCCGGCAACCTGGTCCCACTGCTGATGCTCTCGCGCTTCCAGCGCGCCGGACACCGGCCGATCGTGCTGGCAGGCGTCGCCACCGGGATGATCGGCGACCCACGCGATACCGGTGAGCGCACTCTCAACACACTGGACACCGTTTCCGAGTGGGCAGACCGGATCCGCGGTCAGCTGGAGCGGTTCGTCGACTTCGACGACTCGCCGACCGGCGCGGTCATCGAGAACAACCTGAGCTGGACCGCGAAGCAGACGGTGGTCGAGTTCCTGCGCGATGTCGGCAAACACTTCCCGGTCAACACCATGCTGAACCGCGAGACGGTGAAGCGCCGCCTCGAAGCCGACGGCATGTCCTACACCGAGTTCAGCTACCTGCTGCTCCAGTCGCAGGACTACCTGCACCTGTACCGCGAGTACGGCTGCAAGCTGCAGATCGGCGGCTCGGATCAGTGGGGCAACCTCGTCGGCGGCGTCGACCTGATCCGCCGGACCGACGGCGGGCACACCCACGCGCTGACCGCGCCGCTGGTCACCGACACCGAGGGACGCAAGTTCGGGAAGTCCACCGGCGGCGGCAGTGTCTGGCTCGACCCGGAGATGACCTCGCCGTACGCGTGGTTCCAGTACTTCCTGAACGTCGCCGACGCCGACGTCGTCCGCTACCTGAGGATGTTCTCCTTCCTCGGGCAGGAGGAGATCGCGGCCCTCGCCGAGGACACCGAACAACGCCCCCACCTGCGATCCGCGCAGCGGAAGCTGGCGGAGGACTTCACGACCCTGGTGCACGGCGAGGGGGCGACCCGGCAGGTCATCGCCGCGAGCCAGGCGCTCTTCGGCAGGGGAGAGCTGCGTGAACTCGACTCGTCGACCCTCGACGCCGCCATGGCCGAGGTGCCGAACGGCACGGCGGACCCGAGCGGTGAGTCGACGATCGTCGACCTGCTGATCGCCGCCGGGCTCGTCGACAGCAAGGGCGCCGCGCGCCGCACCGTCAAGGAAGGCGGCGCGTACGTCAACAACACGAAGATCGCCGACGAGGAGTGGAGGCCGTCCGCGGACGACGCTCTGCACGGCCGCTGGCTCGTGGTCCGCAAGGGCAAGCGCAACGTCGCCGGTGTGCGCGTCGGGGGCTGACCGTGGCCCTGGCCCGAAACAGGGGCCCTGACCTGCGTAAATGTCGTTAAGGTACCCCCCTGTTTCGGGCCCCTGGGGGCCATGTAAAGTTCTCCAAGTCGCCAGGGAAACCGGGTGGCCGCGGGACACGAACCAAGCTCTCACCTCAAGGTGAT
>NZ_JADNQN010000024.1:0-46621 GCF_047608695.1 Amycolatopsis sp. cmx-11-32
CAGAACCCTTGTCATCCAAGAGGTTCAAGGAAGCGTTGATCTCCTCCAAGACTCTTGGGTTGGTTGTGTCTTCGAGTAGTGCCACAGGTGCGGCTTTGTGAATGTCCACTCAGCGAACATACAACCGGCCACCGACAGTTTCGGGTCGTGCGGACAACGTGGATGTCGCCGATTTCCGGCAACGGTTGGAGGGAATCAAGGGTTCAGTGCGCCGCGTCGGCGACGGCATCGAGTTCCGCTTGGCCGGCGCCTCCTGCTTTAGCCCGACATGTTCAGCTCACGCTCCACCACCCGCAAAACATCTTTCCAGGTTCGCGCGGCTGTTCGTTGTCCGGCCGAGACCGAACACCGAACAGCACGACCCCCGAGGACTCAGTGCGTGTCGAGTGCGACCGCGACGTCCCCGATCGGCAGCGGGAAGTCGCCGACCTTGGCCGCCGCGCCGGTCAGCAGGTTGACGGTGGAGAACGTCGACGGAGAGCCGCTCGGCGGGTTGAGCACGGCGAACACGGTCGCCGAGGTCGTCTTGCCGTTGGTCAGGTCGCTGTGGATGTCGAAGCCCGCGAGCGGGCCGGTGTCGAAGCCGAGCGCGCCGGTCGGTGCCAGGAACCCGTTGTTGGCGGGCGATTGGATGAACACCTGGTCGGTGTTCGTGCCGATGACGAACAGTGCGGTGGCGGTGTCGGGGTTGACGTCGTTGTTCGTGTAGGCGGCGGCCGTGACACCCCTGGTGGGTCCGCCCTGCGGCGGCGTGGTCAGGATGGTGTCTTCGATCGTGGTGTGGTCGCCGAGGTTGTGCCGCAGGTTCTGGCCGTGGTCGCTGATCACCCGCAGCCGGTCGGCGGCCGGGTTGAAGTCGACACCGAAGTTCGTGCCGTACAAGGGAACACTGAGTTGTGAGACCTTCGTGACGACGACGTCGGGCGTCGCGGGCGGGGGTCTCTATCGGGTAGACGCGGCCCTTGTTCCCCACGCCGTTCTGTACCCGGAAGTCGATCCCGATCAGGTTGGTCTCCTCTGCCGGTGGAGAACATGGCCATCAGCTTGCCGTCCGACGAGATCGCGAACGCTTTCGGGCCGGCGGTCGGTGCCGAACTCCCGCTCACGGTGCCGACGAAGGGCGTCGCCGCGATCATGGCCTTCTTGAGCCGTGCCTTCATCGGTACTCCCCTTCAATGCAAATCATTGCGCCACAAGCTAATCGGTGGCTTTGGACGTCGATTAGACCCGGCGTCCGGCGGATTGCGGGTGCGGGGGACCGGCGCAACAGTGGGAGACAACGGAATCAGGGGGAGCGATGACGATCAAGAACGCCGCTGGCGTGGTGGTTCTCTTCGCGGGGCTCACGTTCGTCGCGGAAGGTGAGGCGAATGCGGCACGGGGCTGCGCTTCCGGCGTCGAGACCATCAAGCCGGCCGTGCTTGAAGTGCCGGTGAAGTGGACCTGCGCCTACGGCCTTTCCTGGTGCGCGGACGGCGGAAAGATCACCTGGGCCGAGCCGTCGGTGACGCCGCGGGTGCACGACCCGGCCTGCCGTCGGGGAAACGGTTCTTCACGCGTGCGCCCAATGCACGGCGAGTGCGGTCTCCCGGCACCCGCGGTTCCCGTGACGGCCGCGATCGCCACCGTGCCACTGGAACCCGCCGCCCCCGGTACCAGTTCGTCCAAAATGGACAGTTCGGTGGCCCCGGCCGGTGAACCAGGGTAACTGCCGCGGGACGCCAGGGGCGGGACGCGGGTTCGCGGGCGGTTCCCCGTCGTCGAGCAGGGCGGCGTGGGCCGAGAGCCGGAAAGTCGTCGCCCGCTGGCCCGAGCCGGGCCTGGGCGGGTTCGTCCAGCGGCTGGTCCGCGGCGGCTTCGACCAGGTCGGTCAGCACCTCGCGGGCGGCGCCGATGGCGAGCATCGCGTCGCCGTACCCGGCGAGCGGCGATCGGCGTTCCGCGACCAGGGACACGACCCTCGGATGCGTTGTGAGCGAAGGGAGATCGGCCAGCGGTCTGCCGCGCCACCAGCGCGGGGCCTCGCCGAACAGGGCCGCGGCCCGGCCCGTCTCCGCGTCGCGCCGGGCGTCGTTCGCCTCGGCGACGAGCCCGCGGACGTGGGGAAGGTCGACGTCGATGGTGTCCCAGCGCAGCGCGTAACCACCGCCGACATGCGGCAGGAGCTCGCTCCCGGACTGAGCGGGGCCCGCTCGGGTTCCAGCAGCCGCCGCAGGTGTCTGGAGGACGTTCACCGCACTGTGCGGCGGCCGTTCGCCCCAGAGCGCGTCCGCCAGGTCCTGCTTGGACATCGCCTCGCCGCCGGCGAGCACCAGCAACCCCAGCACGGCCCGGCGGCCGGGTGGGCCGAGTTCGAGTTCCGTGCCGCCGCGCCACGTCGGCGCCATCGGAGGAGAACGTAGTGAGCCATCCCGCGTCGCACAAGGACGAACCACGGAAAGGGCTCCGCGACCGGCTTCGGAGCCGCTCAGGCTAATGTCCGGCGGGCAGGAGGTCGTGGCCGTTCCAGGTGAACCGGGCCGTGGTCACCGCGTCGTCCCCGTCGCCGCCGGTGATGAGCTGGTGGATCCCGACGCCGCCGAGTTCGGCGTAGGTGCACCACTCGTGGTCCGACGTCAGCATCAGGTCGAGGTCGAGCACGGACAGCAGGCCGAACACCTGCCCCCGGTTGGTGGTGTCGACGCCGACGAACACCTCGTCGAGCAGGATCACCCTCGGCGCCTCCGGCACGGCCTGGTAGTGCGCGGCGACGGCGGCGAACAGCGGCAGGTGCAGCGCGATCGCCTTCTCCCCACCGGAAAGCGCGCCGTGCAGCTTCTTGGTCAGCAGCTGCCAGCCCGCCCCGTTCGCGCGGTCCAGCTTGACCACGAACCGGTGCCAGGACGTGTAGTCGAAGACCTGCGCGAGCTGCTGTTCCCAGCTGGTCGCGGTGTCGTCCGCCTTCGCCTGCTCGACGCGCTCGCGGAAGAACTTGTGCAGCGATTCGCGGTCTTCGGTGGTCAGCTGATCCGGATCCTTCAGCAGCAGGTCCCGCGCGGTCTTGGTACCCGGCGGCAGGTCGGGGGAGACCTGCCAGACCAGCCGGACGGCGACCCTCGACGCGGTCCGCACCCGCTCCAGGCGCGCGTTCATCCCGTCGACGAGGTCTCCTGCCTGCTGGATCCGGGCCGCGAGATGGCGGCGGGTGTCACCGGTCAGCGTCTTGTCGAACAGGTCGCTCTCGCGGCCGGTGATCTCGTGCCTGCTCTGTTCCGCTTCCGCGTAAAGGATCTTCAGCAGTTCGGCGGCGCCGACCCGCAGCCCGTCGACGACGGCGGTGAAGATCTGGACGTCCTCGTCGGTCTCCAGATCGAGTTCCGCGCGCGAGCTGAGCGTGTTCCGGCAGGTGTGCACGGCCTCGGAAAGCCGGTGCAGCGCCTCGCCGAGGTTGCTCGGCGCGTGCGGCACGGACGGCCAAGCCGCGGCCACCAGGCGAGCTGTGTCGAGAGCCGCCCGCACCCCTTCCGAAGCGGACAGGGTGGCCTGGAACTTCGGCAGGTCCTCGATTCCGCCGTCGGCGGGGAAGACCCCGGTGGCGAGCTTCCGGAACCGGAGCGCGGTGGCGTCCTGCTTCGCGGTGGCGTCCTCGCGGGCCTGCGCGTCGGTCGTGCGCTGGACGCCGAGCGCGCCCAGCCGGACCGCGAGCTTCTTCGCGTCGGAGTTCGCGCCGCGGAGTTCGTCGGCGAGTTCACGCAGTTTCGTGCGCAGGCCGTCGATTTCGGCGAGCACCTCGCGCTGGCCGGTGCCGACGGTGCCCTCGATCGCGTCGAGCATCGCGGTGAGCTTGGCGCGTTCGGTCTCCGCCTCCGAAGCCTCGTCCTCGCGGCGGGTGGCGTTCGCCTCCGAACGCTCCGCCTGCTCGGCGAACGTCTCGGCCCGCTGGGTCGCGGTGAGCAGGTTCCCGTGCTCGTACAACCAGTTCTCGCCCTGGTCGGAGTAGGTGCGCAGGGCCGAGGCGAGCGCGGTCAGCGGCGCGCGTTCGGTCGGCAGACCGCTCTCCGAAGCCTGGCCGGTCAGCTCGTGCAGCGCGGTCTTTGCTTCGATCTCCAGCGCGGAGACGGTCGTTTCCCGATGCCGGACGTCGGCGTCGGCGGCGGTCAGGTCGGCCTCGGCCGTGGTCAGTTCTCCAGTCGCGGCAAGGAGATCTTCGTGGCCGGGCCGGGCGGCGCGTTCGATCTTGATCAGTTCGCGTCTGCCGCGCAGCGCGGCCAGTTCGCCTTCCAGCTCGGCGATGGTCTTCTCGCGGCCGGAGATCTCGTCCCGCAGTCCGGCGACCTTGCGCTCCCGGGCCCGCAGGCGGGCGGAAGCGCCGATGTACGCCGGTGCCTCCTTCGCCCAGCTGCCTGACAGGCTGCCCATCCGCCAGCCGCCGTCCGCGCCGATCGCGGCGGGACCCGCGGGCAGCGTGTCGTCGAAGGCGATCACTTCCAGCACCCGCCGGACCTTCGCCGGGGCGACCCCGGCGTCGGGTTCCGGTACGAGGACGTCGGCGAGCGAACGGCCGGACGCCGCGGGCAGCGTCCCGGTTTCGGCGAGCACGTCGTGCCCGTCGACGACACCGTGGGAGTTCACCCAGGCGTCCAGCAACCCGGCGCCTTCGAGCGCGGCTTCGATCCCGGCGTGCGTGTCCTCCGGGACGGAACCGGCGAAGTCGACCAGTCGCCACAGCGGCGCGCCACTCATCTCGGCCCGGTCCGCCGTCCGGGTCTTCGGCGACGCGGGGGCGAGGACGTCCTCCGTTTCGAGCACACTCGCCTCGACCAGGAGTTCGTCGTGCTCGGTGCGCGTCGTGGCGAGCGCGGCGCCGGTCGCCGTCTCCCGCCGGACGATGTCCTCGAGCACGGCCTCGGCGACCGCGCTGATCTCGCCCAGCAGCGAGACTTCCGCCTCGGCTTCCCGCACGAGTGCTTCCGTGTCGGGGAAACGCAGCTCACGGCAGCCGATCGCCCACTCGGCGAGCCGGGTGCGCAGATCGCTCAGCGCGAGTTCACGTGTCGCCGTCGTGAGATCCAGTTTCTCCCGCGCGGCGGAGAAATCCGACCTCGCCCGGTCCAGCTCGGCCTCGGCCTGGTGACGGCGGCCGACGGCGCGTTCGTGCTTGTCCAGTGCCCGGCCGAGGGTCTCGACCTGGTCGCGTTTGCCGCGGACGGCGGCCTGCAGCAACGGACGCAGCCTGCCCGGTTCGCCCATTCCGGCGACGAGTTCGTCGTGCACCCCGGCCAGGTTCGCGCGGGTCGCGGCGGCCCTGACCTCCATCTCCTGCGAGCGGACGAGGTCGGCCTGCCGTTTCGCGACCTGCCGCGCCGCTCGCGAGCGCTCCTCGTCGGCGTCCGCTTCGGCACGGAGCCGGTCGGCGTCCGCGCGGAGCGTTTCCGCCTGCTCCCGCGCGGAAACCGCGCGCTGTCGCAGTTTGTCGAGTTCCTGGCCCTTTTGGTACGACTCGGATTCGGTCAGTCCCGAGAGGCGGGCTTCGGCTTCTGCGACGTCCTTTTCCAGCTTCGCCGCGCGTTCCTCGGCGGCTTCCTTGCTCGCGGCGACCTCGTCGTACTCCTCGGCCGAACGGCGGGCGGCCGCGGCGAGTCCGTCGAGTTCGGCGGTCGCGGTGATGAGGTTCGCGGCGCTCGCGCGCAGGACGCGCTGGGCGTAGGTCTTCTGCCGCGCGGCGAGCGCGCGGGTCGCGTCGACCTCGGTCTCCAGCGAGCCCAGCTTCTCTCGCTGCGCGTCGAGCCGTTCGAAACCCTCGGCGAGATCCGCGATCTCCTGCTGCCCCAACGGCGGGAGCGCACGGGACAGCAGGTTGGACAGCAGGCTCGGGTCGAGCCGCTGCGAGAGTTTGGGCATCCGCAGCTGGAGGAGCGCGGTGATCAACGCGTCGTACCGCTGCTCGCTCAAGCCGGGGAACAGTTTCGCGCGGATCTCGGTGCGGTAGTCGGCCGCGCCGGTGTGCACGGTCCCGCGTTCGCCGAGGTGCTCCTCCAGCGCGTTCTTGGTCAGCGGCTGGCCTGCCTCGTCGACCAGTGGCAGGCCGTCGCCGACGCGCAGTCCGGTGGTGAAGAAGTCGGCGTGCACCGTGCTGGTGTGCGTGCTCGCCTGCAGCCGCGCGCCGCAGGTGAACCACTTGTCCTCGCCCCTGCGGAATTCGAGCCACACGTACCCGACGCGCGTGGCGCCGGAAGCGCCTTCGCCCATCAGGTTCCAGTGCATGCTGCGTTCGCTGGTGCCGAAGGTCGACAGCCGGTTGGCGCGCAGGCTCGCGTCGAACAGGAACGGCAGCAGCAGCTCCAGCGCCTTGGATTTCCCGCTCCCGTTGGGGCCGCGCAACAGCAGTCGCCCGTCGTGGAACTCGAAGATCTCGTCGTAGTAGCGCCAGATGTTGAGGATGCCCGCACGGGACGGGATCCATCTCGTCACGGTCACGTCGCCTCCTCGTCTCGATCGGTGTACCTCGCGGCGGCCGGGAGTGGCCGGACGAGTTCGGCTTCGACGCGGACCAGCCCGAAGCCGGTCAGCACCGCGAGCGCGTCCACGGTCAGCCGTCGCACGCCGTCCTTGCCCCGGTAGGTCTTGGCCCAGCGCGGGAACCGTTTCAGCAGCTTGACGGTGGCTTTCTGCAGGTAGTCCGTCGTCCGCGGCTCGTCCAGCGCGTCGAGCAGCAGGAGCGCGGCGACTTTGGCGTTGCTGCCGTCGTCCGGGAACTTCTCGTCGGTGGCCAGCCCGTCGACGTCGACGAGCAGCACACCCTCCGCGCGTTCTTCGAGGACGAAGCCACCCTGTTCCGCGGCGCGGCGCAGCAACTGACGTCCGGTCGGCGACCGGAGGTACGCGCGCTCCTCGGCGCTCAGTTCGTCGAAGTAGAGGACGGGATCGTCGACGAGACGGCGGAAGACCGAATGCCGGAGCCACAGGTTCCGCTGGACGTCGGAAGCGCTCGGCGTGTCCTCGTGGCGCCCCGACGAGAGGCCGTAGCGCTGCTCGTACGACACCGCGTCCAGCAGCTCCTCGAACCGCAGCGCGACGTCGTCGGCGGGCACGGCCAGCTGCGACGGCCCGACCGGGGCGGCGAGCATCCGCAGCAGCAGGGTCGCGTCGACCCGGAACAGCGCCTTCGCGGTGGATTCGTCCACAAAGGACTCCGGGTCCCCGTCGGCGACCGCCAGGACACCGAAGGACTCCAGCAGTTTGAGGACGTCCACGAACGCGACGCGCTCGGCCCGCGAGGTGACGTCGAACGTGGTGACGAGGTCGTCGGCGGCACTCGCCCTGGCGACACGGTCGGCGAGCAGGCCGATCGTGGTCACCGGCACCGTGAGCAGTTCGGCCGCGACCACGCACAACAGGACGTAGCGCCGCCGGTCGAACGCCTGCCTGCCGGACCGCGGCCGCCGGGCGGGGCGGCTGGGGTCGTCGGCGGCGCGGACCTTGACCAGCCGGGCGTAGCCGAGCCGGGGTTCGACGGTGAGCGTCCAGCCGCAGTAGTAGTCGAACCACTGCCGGATGGGCTCGCGGCGGCGCCGGATGAGGTCGAAGGTCTCGGGGGCGCCGCGTTCGCCGATCAGCGGCGTGGCCAGCATCGCCCGGATTCCGCGTGCGACCTCTTCGCGCTCCGCGATGACCAGTTGGTTCGTGAGGCTCACGCACCGCCTCCGGCCGTGCTGATCTCGATTTCGTAGTCGGGACCGCGGAAGACGCCGCTCGTGGTGGTCAGGCGCGCGACCGCGCCGTTCCGCGGCGGCCGCAGGACGATCTCGATCTGGCCGTCGGATGTCGTGCTCCGCCGGGCGCCGCCCGTGCCGGGACTGTTGCCGAGTGCCTGCCCCAGCAGGTCCAGAAGCCGCTCGAAAACGGTGTGGTCCAGCTTCTCGAACGCCGAAAGCCGCACGACCCCGCCGGTGTCGAGCATGCTCCACGCCGCCTCGAGTTCGGCGCGCTCGGCGATCGCCTGCCGCACTCGTGCCGCCCGGACAGCGGAGACGTCACGGACCCTTCCGGTCTTGGTGAACCGCTCGGTGCGGCCGGCCGACCGGAGCAGTTCCGACACCTCGACCGGCGGCGCGTCGAGCCAGGACGCCGTCGTGCTGACCACCTCCGGGTCCGCGTGGGCGAGGTGCGCGTGCCGCGCGGAACTGAGCCCGAACATGGTGGACCACAGGCGATGCAGGTCCTCCTGAGCGGGGACGACGGTGAACCATCGCGCCAGCTCACGGAAATCCGCGACCGCGCTGCTCGCCCGGCGTCGCGACTCGGTGATCCGGTCCAGGACCTGGAGGAGCGTGATGATCGCCCGCCGCGCGACCTGATGGAGGTTTTCGACCCGCGGCGCCGCGCCGTCTTCGGGCAGGAACCACGCGCGAAGCCCGTCCCAGCGGGCTTTACGGACTTCCAGCCAGCGCGGGTCCGCGCTCGGCAAAGCCGCCCCGTTGAGCGCACGCCGGCGCACGCGCTCGACGCCATACTCGTCGATTTCCTTGATGCGGGTGGCGATGGTGTGGGTGTGGTGCTCCAGGTCGTTCAGGAACTCCTGCAGATACGCCACCGTGGATGCCTTGACCTCGTGGAACGTCGCGAGGTCGGCTTCGGCGTGCAGCAGGCGCTGGAGGTCGCCGTTGAACCGCTTCGTGTTGTCACGGAACGCCTCGAGGTGGCTCTCGATTTCGGTGAGCGTGCTGAAAACACGCCTGTCGGTGCCGTCTTCCAGCTGCTTGACGAGTTCACCGAGCCGCTCGCCCAGCGCGTCGAGGGTGGCCGTCTGCAGCCCACCCGTCGCGTTGAGCACTTCGTTCGCGCGGACCACACCCGCGTACGCCGCTTCGCCGAGCCGGGTCAGCGAGTACTGAAGATTGCGGCGTTCGTACTCGGAGGCCGTCCGGTAGTCGCCCGCGTGGTTCTGGACGATGTCGAGGTGGCCTTGGCTCCGCAGCTGGTCCAGCGCCTTGACCAGGTCTTCGTCGTCCAGCGTCTCCAGCCAGCCGACTTCCCGCAGCCTCGTGCGGAGGTCGTCGATGCCGAGCGCCGTCTCGAGCCGTTCGTTCGCCTCGCCGAAGGCGTGCAGGATCGCCAGGGGGAGCCCGGACCTGCCGCCGTCGGTGAAACGGAACATTTCGGGCGGTACCCGGATCGGATCCATGCGACCTCCGGCGATGATGCGTGGAGCTACACGTTAGGGGGTCACCCAGGCGAGTCCGAACGGCCCATCTTTTTCACGCTGCGTACTCATGTGGTGAAAAGGCTGAGGTGCACGGTGGTCCCCTCGACAGCGACCTTGCGAGACACACGGCGACCGTCGATGAACTGACTGTCCTCCATGACACCGGGTGCGAAGTGGGACGCCTTGAGCAGCTCCGGCACGTCCTCCGCCGGAAGAGTGAGGGCGACGCGGTACATCACGTCGATGCCCCTCTCGTACTTCGTCTCCAGCACCTCGCCGCTCGCGGGCATCGAGATCCCGCCGAACCGGAAGGCCTCCTCGGGTGACGGTGCGGGGTCTTGCGTCGTCGTGCAGCCGGCCAGCAGAAAGACCAGGGCCGCGAGCAGGAGCTTCACGCATCGTGAGACGCGCGGTGGACGTAAGCGTTCCGTCACACTTGGGCGGGGATGACAGGGACGCCCTGGCGCGTTCTACTGGATGTCGACGACCAGAGGAGAACCACAGTGACGGAAAAGGCTGTTCTCGCGGGCGGCTGCTTCTGGGGCATGCAGGACCTGTTCCGCCGCCACCCCGGAGTCGTCTCCACCAGGGTCGGTTACACCGGCGGAGACGTGCCGAACGCGACCTACCGCAACCATGGCTCGCACGCCGAAGGCATCGAGATCGTCTTCGACCCGGCGCGGCTCACGTATCGCCAGATCCTGGAGTTCTTCTTCCAGATCCACGACCCGACGACGCTTGACCGTCAGGGCAACGACCTCGGCGCCAGCTACCGCTCGGCGATCTACTACACCGACGACACCCAGAAGCAGGTCGCCGAGGCGACGATCACCGACGTCGACGCCTCCGGCAAGTGGCCCGGCAAGGTCGTCACCGAAGTGACCGAGGCCGGTGACTTCTGGGAAGCCGAGCCCGAGCACCAGGACTACCTGGAGCGCATCCCGAACGGCTACACCTGCCACTACGTGCGGCCGGAATGGCAACTGGGCGAGCGCTGAGTCCAAGTCCGTGAAGGCCTCCTTAAGGGACCCAGAGTCCCTTAAGGAGGCCTTCACGGACCCAGAGTCCCCTCAGGCGAGGAGGTCCTGGTGTTCCTCGTGGCCACCCCTCCGGTGAACGCGCGTACCTGCTCGACCAGTCCGGACTTCGCCGCAAAATCCATACCAGACCTTTCTCGACTCCCGCGAAGTCTCGGTGCCGACGTCCGAGACCGCGGTCTCGCAGAAAAGCTGCGCTTCAACGAGAACGCGATCTTCTACACGGTGCGAGAACTACCTGTCACCTGGTGAAGGTCACTCAGGCCCGCTTTGACTTGTTCCGGCGTCATGCCTTCCCGTCGCAGGTAGGCGTACTGTGCCGCCGCCAGTGGTGCGAGCAGTGCCTCCGCCCGGAATCGCGCATCCGCTGCCGGTTCGATTTCGCTGATCAGCGCGACCAGGTGACCGCGGTGCAGCCGGTACGCGCCGGTCACGAACCGCGCCATCGACGTCTCGGTCTCCGCGACCATCAGCAGGTCTCCATGCGTCTCAAGCCTGTCGACGTACGCGCTTATGAACGCCCGGAGCCGTTCTTGCGGCGGCGCCCCCGGTCCCAAGGGTGGCGGCCCGCTGATGAACGCCTCCTGGAACTCGCGCTCGTTCTCGTCCAGAAGCGCCTGCGCCAACGCGCCCTTGTCCGGAAACCGTCGATACACGGTCCCGATCCCGACGCCCGCCTCGGCCGCGACCTCGTCCAACACGAGCCCCTCGACTCCCTTGGCCGCCACAAGCTCGGCCGCGGCCCGGACGATCTTCCGCCGGTTGCGAGCCGCGTCCGCCCGCTCGACCGGTCCGGATCCTGCGATGGGAAGCACTCGGTGAGCTTAGTCGGTAGACAAGTGGAACTTTCTCCGCTTAACTAAGCGGAGAAAGTTCCACTTAAGGAGGCTTGGATGTCCGTCGAACACTTCATGAGCGCTGACGCTTCGACCTGGTTCCAGCGGCTTGACCAGCAGATCTTTCTCGCCGACGTCCTCTCTGAGGACAGCGGCGCGGCGATGTCCGTCGGATTCGGGCGCTACCGGAAGGGGGAGAAGAACCCGTGGAAGATGACCTACGACGAGGCCCTCGTCATCACCTCCGGAGTCTTCACCGTCGAGGACCCCTCCGGATCGGTGACGGCTCGGGCGGGTGAGGTGATCTACCTGCGGGCGGGGACCGAGGTCGTCTACGCGGCCGAGGAGGACACGGAACTGGTCTACGTCACCTATCCGCACTGGCTGGCGGCTACCGAAGCCTCCGTCGAAGCTCATCGCCTCGGCGACTTCCACGAGGCCTAGCGAAGATCGTCCAGCAAGGCAGGGAGAACCAGTTCCTCTTCGATGCGCACCCCGCGTCGCTCGAGGGCAGGGCGTAGTCCCGGATCCCAGGAGGCGTCCGCCGGCCTGCCTGCCAGCGGACCGCCGGTCACGCTCGTCGCGGAGTACGCGGAAGCGTCGAAACGCCAGGGTTCCCAAGGAATCCGGTCCCGCAGGGTGTTGCCGATCCGGATGCCGCCCCAGTCGAAATCGCCGTGATACCTGAACCGGGCACCGTCGGTCGCCAGCAGATCGAGTAGCCGCCACACCGCGGCCGACGGCTGGCCATTGACACAGACGAGGGGAGGGCATCCGGGACCCAGCTCATCGGCCGCGGAGGCGAGAACGATCGGGTTCTCGCAAACCGACACGATCCCGGCTTCGACGCCGAGCCGCGCGGCGTTCAATTGGCGAAGCGTCAAGACGCAAGGTTCACCGGCGTCCTTGGCCAACGCAAGTATGCGGCCGGTCACCGTGGTGGTGCTGCCCGGCAAACCGAGGCACAACACGGACGAGGACAGCTCGTCGCGGTGGACGCCGACCGCCGCCCAGGAAGTACGGCGTTCGCCTGCTGTTCCGTCCCCCGCCGGTGGGATGCCACGGAGGACTCTCGCCGCTGAGAGGACAATTGTCGCCAGGGGACGCCCGTCATCCAGGCCGTGCGCGTCGCCCGTGGTTTCCGCCGCGAGCCGACCCAGTGCGATGCCCTCGGAAGGCAACTCGGCGAGAACACGGACCGCCGTGGTGATCAACGTCGAAGCGATCCCCGGATCGGAAGTCAGCCTCCGGACCAGGCCGGTGGCGTCCAACCAGCCGCGCCAGGTCACCAGAGCCGGATGTCGTGCGACCAGCTCGTCCAAGGGCACGTACGCCGCTGCCCAAGCCGCGGCTTCCTGCACCCGGTCGGGCACGGCTCCGATCAGCAGCCTCGCGGCATCGGCGAGCCCGTCCGGCGCCGAACCGCTGCGACGGAGCACCGCGTCGACCTCGTCGAAAGAAACGCTCAGGGAAGTGCCGGTACCGGCCCGGCGACCAAGCAACCGTTCGATGGCCCTGCGCTGGTCAGGCGTAGCCGAGCCGAGGGTGACGATTCCGCTCAACGGCTTCCCGTTGAGCATCCGCCGCCGCAAGCGGTCGAGCAGCCACGTCGTCTCTTCGCCGCCCAAGAGCCTGCGAAGGCGGTCCAGATCGGCCATCAGGCACTCGGGACGTAGGGAATCGGTCGTTGCTCCTGGACACGCTCACGGCCGTTCCACCGCCAGGGCGTCACCAGCACGGCGTCGATCCCGTCGCGCCGGGCGAGTTGTGCGATGGCCAGACCGGGCACCTGCGGGTAGCAACCCCATTCGCGTTCGCTGGTCATGACGACATCGAGATCGAACGCGGCGAGCAGCCCGAGGCACTTGGCCCGTGAGTCGTCGTCGACGCCGGCGAACGCTTCGTCGAGCGCGACAAGACGTGGCGTGTGGGGATTGGCCGAAGACGAGTAGAACGAGGACGCCGCGGCGAAGAGCGGGACCGACGCGGCCAGCACCCGCTCGCCGCCGGAAGCCGGGCCGGTCGCCGACCGCCATTGTCCGTCCTGGTAACGCTGGATCGCGAATTCGTGCCAGGTCCGATAGTCCAGTGCCCTGGTCAGCTGTTCGACCCAGCCGCCCGCCGTGTCTTCGGCGTGCTCGCGATTGATCTGTTCCTGCAGGAATCCGCCGACGGCGGTCCGGTCTTCCACACTCCAGGCGTCGGCTGTCTGCCGTAACAACCGGTCTCGCACCCTGTCGAGGCCGTCGGGCGCCGTCCGCGAAGTACGCCACTGCAGCCGCAGGCGCATCCCGGTCGACGTCGGCCTGGCCTCCAGATCGGTATTGATGGACCGGACCTGATCCTCGGCGTTGCCGATCAGTTCTTGCAGCGTGCCCGCCACTTCGTTGATGAGGTGGTTCTCGAGGATTTCGCGTTCCTTCGCCGAAAGCAGGTTCGCCCGCTGCTCGTTCTCCACCTCCAAAGCGGCCACCAGCGTGGGAATGTCCTGGGTGCGCCCTTGGAACAGCACGTCGACGACGATGATCCCGTTTCGTACGGTCATGCCGACCGAATGGCCGTGCCTCGACAGCGCGTCGGTCAGCAGCTTGTGTTCGGCCGAAACCCGCTGCTGCACCAACTCCCAAGGCCGGTCCGCGTCGTCCACGCCGTCCAGCGCGGCGTTGACGGTCCGCGCGAGGGTGACAGCCGGGTTCGGCGCCCACTCCTTCTCAGGATCGGGAAATTCCAAATCGGGAATAGCTGTTGTCAGCAGCCCCGTCGTCGCGAAAGCCCGCAGCTCACTGATGGCCTGGTCACGTTCCGCCACGGCGATCGAAATCGAACCCCGAAGCGTTTCTCGCCGCCCGTTGGCCGTACCCCGCTCTTCGCGTACGACCTGTTCGTCTCTTCGCACCTGCTTTTCGCGGGCGTCTCGCTCATCCAGGTCCGTAGCGACCGCGTTGAGCTTCCGATAGAGCTCATCGACTCCCGCCCCCGCGGTCTCGACCAGGACGCGGTGGCGTTCCGCCACGATTTCGGCTTCGGCGCGGGCTTCGACGGCCGATTCCCGCGCTTCGCCGTGGTGTTCGGCAGCGGCCAGCAGTTCGTCTTCGGCCTTGGCCGATTCCGCCATCGCCCGAGCCAATGCCCGCGTCGCCGGCCAAAGCCCGGCCAAGGCGACGCGGTAGTCACCGACGGCTTGACGAACCCGAGCGAGTTCCTCGGGGTCGGTCGGCAGACGTACGTCACCGGCGAATTCGATGACCTGTCCGCGAGTCCGCTCTGCTTCCTCGGCGCGGTCCTCGGAAGCCGCGACAGCTTCGCCGAGACGGACGTCGATCCGGCGTTTCGCGTCGTGTTCGCCGGCGAGCTTGACATGAGCGTCGCGAAGATCGGTGTCCGTCGGCTGAGCACGGTGTTCCGCGGTGAGGGTGGCTCGGTAGGCGGCGAGGCCGTCCTCGACGTCCGCCAATTCGGCGAGGCGCCGATCCAGCAGGAGACCCTCTTCCCGCAGCCGCCGAACGCGTTCCCTGCGCGCGGCTTCGCGCGCGCCCTCGCCCAGATAACCGGCCGTGTCCTTGTGCCACGACCCGCTCAACACGCCGATGGCGAACCTGCCGTCCGCCGCGACCCAGGTCTCCGCGCCGGGTCCGAGACCGATCGCGCGCAACACGGATCCGACCACGTCGTCAGCCAGGGCCGAGGCCTGGGGGTCGGCCCGGTCCACCGCCGGTGCGAGGACGGCAGTGAGGCCGCCCGCCGGTGCGGCGGCGCCGGGCTTGACGACCACGTCACCGGTCTGTGTGCTGTGCAGTTCGCCGTCCGGCGTCACCCAAGCGTCCAGAATCCCCGCGGCCTCCAAAGCCGCTTCGAGACCGGCTCTGTGCTCCGCGGTGACGCCGGGGACGAAGTCCACGACCTTCCACAGTGGAGCGCCAGGACGACCCGTTCGAGCAGCTTCGTCGCGGGTGTAAGGCCTTGGTGGAGCGTCGTGCCCGCCGGCCTCGAGCCGGGCGATCTCATCGAAGATCGCTCGCCGTTCGTTCACCGCCGCTGTTCGTTCGGCGTCGAGAGCGGCTCGTCTGCGCCCGAGTTCGGCGGTCGCCCGCAGCACGGCCTCCTCCACGGCCGATGCCGCGGGATTGGCACCGGCGAGAGTCTCGGTCCACGCGTCCAGCGAGTCGAGCAATTCGTCCACATCGGACAGTTTGAGCTGCTCCGTGCCTGCCAAGTACGAGCGATAAGAGGCGACGAGCGCCGCACCATGCCCGACGATGGCCTCATCGGCCACGGTGATCCGCTCGAAGGCGTCCTGCTGCTCGGCGGTGATCCGGTCCACGCTTTCGCGTGCCGAACGCAACGCGGCTTCGGCCTGTGTCACGGCGTTGAGGAACCGTTGCAGCTGTTCGACCGCTTTGGTCTGCCGTTCGACGAGCGCCTGCCCGGCTCGCTCATCTTGCTCGGCGATGACAGCGGCATGTCCCTCGGCCAAATACGCGGCGTCGGCGGCCTCTCTCGCGATGCCCTTGGCCTGCCCCAAGATTTCCGCGTCGGCATCGGTCGTCCGCCGTGCCGTTTCGGCTTGCTCTTCCCGGCGTCGCAGGTTGCCGACGGCCGCCGCCAGATCGCGTTCCCGCGAAAGGGCGAATTCGCTGAGCCTGTCGGCTTCTTCGCCCACCTGCTTCAGTGCCTCGGCGTCCCGCATTTCCGGACTGCTCTGCAGCGCGGCACGGCGAGCCTCCAGCTGGGTTTTCGCCGCCGCCAGCTCATCGAGCAGTCGTTGGGTCCCTTCGAGCGCCAGCGTCGCGTTCTCGTAAGCGGCCTCGGCTTCACCCAGCTCACGCCCGAGCTGTTCGTACCTGCTGTGAGTGTGGCGAACCGGAGCCGCCCGGCGTTTGGCCGCGATCCGGGAATAGCGCCGGTAATGGGTGAGGAACTGGTCCGCCGCCGTCTTCGCTTCGGCGAGGGCGCGTAAGGTCTCCCGCTCCTCGTCGAGCCCACGGAAAGCTTCCGCGACCGTGGTCACCAGGGCCGGGTCGAGTGGCGGAAGTGCCTCGGTGAGCGCACGGGACAGCAGTTTCTCGTCCGGTTTCTTCGACAGCTGCGGTTGTCGAAGCTGGATCAGCAGATTGACGAGGGCTTCGTAGCGGTGGATCCCCAGCCCGAACAGTGCTTCGTCCACCGCACGCCGGTATTCCGACGCGGTGTCGTAGACCAAGCCATGTCCGTCTATGGCGTCCTTGAGCTTTTCCCTGGTCAACGCCACCCTGGTCGGGCTCACCAGGGAGAGGTCACGGCCTACGCGTTGATCGGTGACGAAGAACCAATGCCTGGCGATCCCGCGTCCGGCGACGGCCTTGAGCCCGCAGCCGATCGTGCGGTATTCGGCGCTTCCGTCGGGAAGGGCACGGCCGAATTCCAGCCAGGTATAGCCGAGGCGTTCGTTGTGCGGATGTTTCCCGCCGAGCAGCAGGTTCCATTCCATGCGTTTGTTGCGGTCGCCGTCCGGCTCCACCCGGTGCGCCGACAGTTCGCCGTCGAGCAGGAACGGCAGGGTGAGCGCGAGCACCTTGGACTTGCCGGTTCCGTTGTTGCCGCGCAACAGCAAACGGCCGTCATGGAAATGGAACTCTTCGATGTCGTAGTAGAACAGGTCGACCAGACCGGCACGAAGCGGTTGCCAGCGGGCCCTGTCCGGGACGGGCGAAGTCATTTCCCGGTCTTCCTCTCCCGAATGGTGGGCGCGTCGAGCCGATAGCGGCCGATCGCGGGCAGCGCACGCACCATCGGAGGATCCCCTACGGAATCCTCCACGAGACGCAAGGCACGCAGCTTGTGCAACGCGATGGCGAGGAGTTCCTCGTCAGCGCCTTCTTCGGTGACTCCGCGACGCCAGTAGGAGGCGTGCTCGCGGGCGATTTTCCTGACATATGCCAGTAGTCGCTCGATCGGCACCGGTCCGTTCCGCGCCGCGAGGTACTCGGCGACGAGCAAGGTGGCGTGACCATCGGTGCGCTGCTCCGGCATGCGCACGTCGGTCAGCTCGTCGTCGGGGTCGACCATCGCGACGCCCTCCGCGCGGACTTCGGCGACCAGCCCGGTGGCGTCCTCGATCCGGCGAGTAATCGCATGCCGCTGGCCGACCAGGTACGCGCGTTCGTCGTCGGCCAGCTCGTCGTAGTAGACCACTGGATCGTCGAGCAGGCGGCGGGTGAGCCGGTGACGCAAGGCTCGATTGCGCAGGTCGTCGGTGTCGGCGACCGGTTCGTGGGCGAGTTCTGCGAGCCTGGTTTCGAGGTCGGCGGCCTTGATCGTCGAAGGACCGCGACCACTGGTCAGCAGCGAGGCCAGCACTCGGCGCTGTACGTCGTACAGGACGTCTCCGTTGTCGCTCAGATAGGAGTCTTCCTCACCGGCGACCCGCTCGAGGACACCCCAGGTGAGCAGCAGTCGGACCGCGGCGACGAGATCCGAACGTTCGTCGCGCCTGCTCAGCGTGAACGACACACCGGCATCGACGAGTTCGGGTTCACCCGCGGCGGCGAGCACGCCTTCGGCGAGACGCCCGAGAGTGATCTGCGCGTCGGCTCGCTCCAAAACGGCCAACGCCAGGCAAAGCAGGACGTATCTGCGGCGACCGAACGGTGGTTTGCCCTTACCGTCCCTCGCTGGATGGGTCGGGTCGGTCAACGTCGGCGCGGTTTTGAACAAGCGCGCGGATTCCGCGCCGACCAGCAGCCGCCAGCCCGTCTCCGTGGCCAGCCAATCACGCAGATCCGCCGCATGGCGCCGGACCAACCGCAGTACTTCGCCGTCCGCCCCCGCGGTCAGCAACGGCTTGGCGAGTAGCGCCCGCAGGGCTTTCCGTTGCTGAGCGACGGTTTCCTCGACGAGCACGGTCACGCGATCGCCTCCACCCGGCCGTTTCCGATCAGGTCGAAGATCTCGATCAGGTGCTCCGGCCCCTGGAGAACCCCGTCCTCGGTGTCGATGTGCACTGTTCCGCCACCTCGCACGAGGGTCAGGCGAACCTCCATCGTGCCGTCGCTGGTGGTGGTCCGGACTTCGTGCTCGCCAGGGGCACGGGCCGAAAGAGCGTCGCCGAGAAGCCCGAGGAAAAGCCGGAACGCCCGCGCGTCGAGTTCGCCCAGCGCCGACAGCCGCGTCGGCCCCGGCGTCGCCAGCCGCTCACGCGCCGCGGCGACCTGCTCGGCCTCCAAAGCCGCCTGCTCGGCCAGAATCCGTCGCTGCTCCGCGCGGTCCGAGACCCGGTTGGGCTGACCGCGCCGCTCGTAGGATCCCGTTCGGCGCAACTGCGGGCTGATGTGCACCCCGGCCGCTTGCCGCCACGGCGTACTCGGCGCGGGCTGCTCTTCCTCCCACGCGGCAACGGTTTCGTGGTCGACTGTGAGGTGCCGCGCCGAGCTGAGCCCGAACGCCGTCCGCCACAGCCGATGCGCCGCGTTGTCGTCCGGGGCCTGGGCGAACCACCGCGCCAGCGTCCGGAAATCCGCCGAGCGATCGGAGCGCCCGGAACGGCGTTCGTTGAGCGCGGCCACCGTGTCGATGAGCTGGGTGATCGCCGTGACCGCGGCTCCGCGTAGAAGCCGCGCCTGCGACTGACGGCGGGAGTCGGCCGAGACGAACCAGTCATGCAGCCCACGCCACCGGTTTCGCCAAGTGTCGTAACAGCTTTCGATGGCGGCCGCGTTCTCGTGATCGTCCGGCGCGACATCGGCCGCTTCGCGTCGCGCGGCCACCATGAGCAGCTCTCGCACCCCGGCCTCTTCGATCTTGCCCAGCAGGTTGGCGATCTCCGCACCCCGGTTGGCGAGGTCGGCGATGAACCGGTTGACGTAGTCGATCAGCCGCTGCTTGTAGGCGACGAACGCCTCCACGTCCCCGTCGGCGAAATCGATGACGCGGCGCAGCGACGCCATGAACGCCTGCGCGTTGTCGGCCAGGCCGGTGAACCGCTCGGCGAGCGCGAGCAACAGCAGATGCACCTTCGCCGGGTCGAGCTCCCGCGCCCCCGCCAGCTCCACGAGCGCCCGCAGCTGCGCGGCGATGTCCTCCAGCGCCACCGACTGCAGCGAACCCCGGCGGCCCAACGCCTGGTCATAAACCGCGAGTGCCTCTTCAGCGGCCTGGCCCGCCGCAGTGAGCTGGTACAGATACCGCGCGCGGTGGAAGTCCGCGACACTGGTCACCCGGCTCGTGTCCGGATCGGCCCGCAAGTTGCCCCAGTCGACGAGCTTGTCCAGCGCGTCCGCGACCTGCTCGACCTCACCCGGCCTGCCCAGATCCGCCGCGACGTCCTCCGGACGCATGTGAACGATGAACCGGTCCCTCGCCCGCGCGAACGTCAGCAGGACGTCGCGATAAAGCGCCGCGTTCGGCGCACTCAGGTGCGCGAACGGCTGTGGCTTCTGGTCGGCGGTCACGATCCCATTATGGGGAGGGCACCGACAGTCTTGGCGCTGCCCCTCCGGACGCCTGGTCAGCACGGGTTGAACCCCCCAAACAGGACAAGTAGCCTCAAGCAGGGGAGGGATAGATGACGGGGTTCGACGTTGATCCGAAAACCCTGCGCGCCGCGGCCGAACAGGCGAAGCGAGCCGCGGGAATCGTGCGTGAGCTGGATCTGAAGAGGGTGACTGCGCTTTCTGGCGCATTGACCGGTACTGAGTCCGCAAAGACCGCTGCTGAGCTCGGCCCGCATTGGGAGAGCTCCATCGACGTCTGGGCGAAGGGTGTGGATTCCTACGTGGCATCGCTGACCACTGCCGCGACTGCGTACCGGGCTCGAGATGGCGCCAGTGAGCAGGGAATCGATGGGGCTGGCGGTAATTGATGGTCACCTGGGCCGATGTCAGCCAATGGAAGGCTGACGGGATAGGACAGATCGGTGATCATTTGGCAGCGCAGAACCGGCAGGTGCTCGGCTTACAAGACGAGATCGACGGCGCCAAGCCTTCCGGATGGGCCGGGGAAGCAGCGGACGCGGCGGCTGAGAGTCTTCGTGCCCGATGCCAGGAACTCGAGGATCTCGCCTCGCGATTGTCCGCGGCCGTGAAGATCATCGATGACACTGAGCAGGCTGTGCGCGATTTGGTGCGTAGTCTCGAGACGACCGAGGACTTCGCCGCCAAGAACGGTTTCCGGATCGACAATGGCAAAGTCGTCGAGACTGAAAACGCCACTGGGTTTCTCTCCAGCGTGCTCTTGCAGGTCGAGGTGGAAGCCATCTTGGCTCGAGCCGGTGAGATCGACACCGAATTGAACTCCGTGCTCAAGCGAATCTTGGCAGGCGAGATCGGTGACGCCGGTGCGACAACACTGGCCGCGGCCGCCGCGGCAGGCGAAGACCGCATCGCGGACGAACAGCGGCACCGTGATCTTCTCTCGAAGTACCAGGTCAAGACGGACGGCACGACAGTGTGGCCGAGCGGTCTGACCGGCTGGATCGCGGAACAGGCGGGTTTCAAGAAGGAGAAGGTCACCCAGGCCGAGGCCAAGTTGCTCGACGATCTGCAAATGCGCAAAGGATTGCTCGGGCTCAAGGAATTCGCGGAAATCCGGCAAGACGCCTTACATGTCGCGGAGGGTAAGTTCGAGGGTAAGGGTTTGACCGACGGACACGCCGACGCTTTTCGCCATGCTTACTGGAACGCGATGATGACACAGCGGTACGGAGAGGAATGGGCCCGCGACTTCGCCACGGCGCACGAGCGGAACCCGACCAGCCACCACGTCCCGGTGGCCATGGACCTGCACAACAACGAAGTCGGCCGCTCGATCGCCAAAGCCAACCCCGACGCCAGCCCCGAGCAGCTGGCGACCCTGGTCGAACAAGCGGTCAAGGACGGCAAAATGGTGGTCATCGACAAGAACGACACAGTGGTATCTTCCAACGATCCGCCTCCCGGTGAGACCCGCGAAACCAAGAACAAGCCCTGGCCCACGGACAATCCAGGGCGCAACGACGACCACGACCCCGGCGAACCGTCGGCGACTCCGGACCAATACTGACCATGCGATTGACAGCGATCCTGCTCACCCTCCTCGCCTTCATGGCGGGCTGCGGCACGGGCACCCCGGGAGCGACAGTGGAATTCGACGAAGGCCTGGAGAAGACAATCGGCGAGCTCGCCAGGTCAGGCGGCTCGCGGCCGCTCAAGGAACTGGCGCCCGGCGACTGGACGTCGGTGCAGGTCCTCACCGGCCCCGCTTCCGGCGCGCGGATCGAGCGGGAAATCGGCAGGCCGGTCACGGTCGAGGGTGATGGCACCCATGGCGGCGATTACGTCCAGGACGGCAATCTGCTGGTGTTCGACCGTGACGGCGGCACCACGCGGATGGTCAGTCTCGGTAATCTCGCCGCCCTCGGTGAGGGCAAGTACCGTGCCGACGTGGTCCTGCAGGCGCGGGGTGGCGCCATCACGATGACGGACCCGGACGGACGTCCCGCGGGCCGCTGATCGGGTAGGTCATGGTTTGGGAAACCAGCCGCGACGTCTGTCGACGCATTGAGAACGGTGTTGTCGAGGGCGCTGTTCTGGTCTCCGCCTCTCTCCCCCCGGCCACCATGCAGGAGTCGAAGTTGTGCCCAGTGGAGTGTGTATCGGCCAGGGTTCGCGCCGTGTCAGCCAGTGGTGTTATGTCGCCGTTCCATGTTTTTTCGATTCGTTCGGCGGCCGTCGTATCGGCGCGGTCGCGAAAGGAAACCCGGCAACCGAGACGGATACCGCACGACAATGCATACCGAACGTGTCATGGTGGCGGGAGACTCCGCGGTCAGTGCCCAGCTCGACGTTCAAGTCAGTCAGCTTTTCGCTGCGGTCGCGGTCCCCCGCTCGGCAGGGCCGACCGGCTACGTACTTCGTATGCAGGGCTAGTCGGCTTGTCGTGATGGTCTGGCGGACGTCCGAGGACGTGGCATGAGCTGACGTCGGGCTGGGCGGAGAGGTGAGATAACTGAACGTAGAAACTGATCCGCCACATCAAGTAGCGAGTTGTTCAATGCTTGGGCGCAGATGGGCGAAGTGATGTCGCGCCCACTATCGGTGTTGATTTGCGATCGTATCGGCACACTGAGGGGAAAGTTATGGTGATGTCTCGGCTGTGGGATGCGCCGTGCTCGACGAGTCGTTCGGCACTTCGACACACTCGGCCAGCGGCCGCCGCGCACACCAGCCAATCATGGGGGCACACGATTATGACGTCGTGACGCTCGCACTGGCAGTCATCGACGCGGTTATCGCCAGACAGGCTTTCGACAACGAGGTCACATATGACGAGATTGTCGCTGGCTCGGCGCGAACTCTCATCCGGACCGTTCACCGACATGCCCGGTGTGGTCGCGCGGCATGTCGTCGACGCGCTGGATCGGCCGGAACGTGAAGCGCCGTGCAGCCGTCAGATTTCGATCTTCGACCTTGACACCGACGGATCTGTTCGGCATCGACTGACTCCGGCTGAGTTCCGGCTACCGACTGAACAAGGTGCTTGGCAAGGCGGCGACCTACCAACGGTGTGCCGTGGTGTCGTAGCAGAGCCTGGAGGCCAACGAGGTCATCTGCGGGGAATGCCACCCGACAGGCTTCAGCAGTCATGCCGCTGGTCGTGCCAGAGGCCAGAGGGCTTTGACCACGTCCAGGCGGAATTCGCAGCCGCGGTAGGAAGCCCGGCAGATCCGGCCACTCAGCGGGCGACGTGTTGGAGGCGGCTGGTCAGGGTGTCGGGTCCGGGAGGTCGGTCTTCATCGATAGAGTCGGGTTTGTGACAGCTGAGGAAGGCCGTGGAGTTGTGACGGCAGTGCCCGAGCCGGGCCAGATCGTCAATGTACGGGGCGCCAACTGGGCAGTGACCGGTGTGCAACAGCAGAGCTTGCCGCGTAGCGCGCAGGATGACGCGGTGCAGCAGTTGCAGCACGCCGTGAGTCTCCAGTCGGTCGAGGACGATCGCCTCGGGGCCGAGCTTCGGGTCGTCTGGGAGCTCGAGCCTGGCCGTAGCCTGACGCCACCCCAAAATCTCCCTACTGACATCGACGCTGAGCGGTTCGACCACCCCGTCCGATTGGCAGCATTCGTCGACGCGCTCCGGTGGGGTGCGGTGACCAGTGCGGATGACAATACGCTCCAAGCCCCGTTCCGTTCCGGCGCGAAGATCGAGCACTACCAGCTCGAGCCGCTTGTGCGCGCGATCCGTGCTCCACGAGTCAACCTTCTCCTGGCCGACGATGTCGGCCTCGGCAAGACCATCGAGGCGGGCCTGGTCATGCAGGAGCTCTTCCTGCGGCATCGTGCCCGCACTGCGATCGTGGTCTGCCTGGCCGGTCTGACCTTCAAATGGCAGAAAGAGATGGCCGAGAAGTTCGGCCTCGACTTCACCATCATCAACTCCGACACGATGCGTGAGGTCCGTCGCAGCCACGGTGTCCACGCGAATCCGTTCACACTCTTCCCACGCATCATCGTCTCGATGTCCTGGCTCCCAGGTGCGCGGGCTCAGCGCCAGCTCCGCGACGCCTTCCACACCTACGAGCGCGGCGCCTCCCGGTTCGCCTACGATGTCCTCGTCGTCGACGAGGCCCACCACGTTGCCCCGAGCGCGCCCATGCGGCGCGACAAGGTCGGTCGCGCCCGGGGATATGCCGTCGACTCCCAGCGCACCATCGCAGTCCGCGACCTAGCCGAACGGAGCGAGCACCGCCTCTTCCTTTCGGCTACGCCCCACAACGGCTACACCGAGTCCTTCACCGCGCTGCTGGAAATGATCGATCCGCAGCGCTTTGTCCGGGGCACCACACTTGACGAGAAGGTACTTGAAGAGGTCGCCGTACGTCGCCTCAAGCGAGACATCAAAGGACGCTTCGTCCAGCGTGAGGTCGCGGCACTGCTCTATGAACCAGCCAGAAGTGAGTCCGAGGCGTACGAACGTCTCCTGACGTTCACCAAGCGTCGAGACAAGGCTGTCGCCGACACCAGCAGAAGCCGCACCGCTAAGGACATAGCGACGCTGCTGCTGAAAAAGAGGTTCTTCTCCTCGCCAGTCGCCTTTGCCAGGACTCTCGATGTTTATCGACAGACCCGCACCGGCGGCCTGCCGGACGACTTCGACCGACTTTATGACGAGATCGTCGGCCTTGATGCTGACGAGACCGAGGAGGGCAGGGTCGAACAACCGGAAACGCAGACACTGCAAAAGACCAAGAACGCCCTGCCGCCGCTCACCGACGAGGACAAGCAGGACCTCGAATGGCTGAGTACTTGGGGCCACAAGTACGACGCCAGTCCCGATGCCCGACTCGAGTCGCTACTCACCTACCTCGTATCGGTCTGTCGGCCGGATGGCGAGTGGACCAACGAGCGCGTAGTGGTTTTCACCGAGTACGTCGACACACTCGACTGGATACGCGACATCCTTCGTCAGAAGGGCTGGGAAGCTAGCCGGATCGACGTCATCGCCGGCAGCACGGACGCTGAGCAGCGCGAGCTGATCCGTGAGCGCTTCAACGAAGACCCGGCCAAAGAGTGCATCCGCATCCTGCTCGCCACGGACGCAGCCGGAGAGGGTATCGACCTGCAGAACCACTGCCACCGGTTGGTCAACTTCGACATCCCGTTCAATCCCAATCGGCTCGAACAGCGGATCGGCCGCATCGACCGCTACGGCCAGAACATCGCGCCGGAGATTCGTCATTTCCGGCCCGTCGTAGCCGATGGTGACTTGGCAGCGGATGTCGACCTCCTCGCAAGGGTGGCCACCAAGGTCTCGCAGATCATGAAGGACCTCGGCTCGGCCAACGAGATCATCGCACCGGACATCCAGCGCCAGCTCGGTGGTGTCGAGGTGATCCCGAAGAAGGCGAAAGCTGAAACGGACCCGATGGGTGCCATGCTCGCCGGGGGCCGGGGGATGGGTGCCGAACTCACGAAGCTCGCCGACGAGCTCAACTCCAGTCGCGACTCTCTCCACCTGCGCCCGGCGAATTTGCAGCGCGTCGTCGAGACTGCCTTCGAGCTCGATCGCATGCCGCCGCTGGAGGAGGTCGGTTCGGGCCACACCGACGTGCCGGTTTTCCGACTTCCATCACTCGATCAGTCCTGGGACCAGGTCACCCGCCGACTGAGTACGCGGCTCGATCCCGACAATCTCCGCCCGATCGCCTTCGACCCGAAAGTCCTCGCGCCTGCCGACGACGGTGGCGATCCGAACGTGGTCTACCAACACCTCGGCAGTCCACTCCTCCAACGAGCCACCAAGCGGCTTCGCGCTGCACTCTGGGGCACCGAGCGCTCCCTCGCGCGAGTGACCGCTGTGGTTGTCCCTGGCCTTGAGGAGTCCTTCGCCGCTGCGGTCACGCGCATGGTCCTGATCGGTGAGGCCGGACTCCGGCTCCACGAGGAGGTCTTCCTGGCTGGTACTCGCCTCGCCAAGCGTCAAGCAGTGGGCGAGCGGAAGGCTGAGGTGCTGCTGGAGCAGGCGCTGGATGCCGACATGCTCCAGCAGCCATCTGAGTCCGTCACCCGACAGCTCGCCGACGCATGGAACAGCGACGACGCCGACGGCCTCCGCGCTCGCGTCGTCCGTGCTGTCGAGGACCGCGTTGTACGGCGGCAGCGCGACGTCGAACAGCGGCTCGCCGAGCGCCATGAAGCCGACCGTGGCCGAGTGAAGGTGATCTTCGATCGATTCGGCCACACCCTGACTGAGGCGTTGCGCCAGGCGAAGCAGCTCGCCGACGATGACCAGCTAGTCCTCTTCGACGACGAACGCCGTCAGTCCGAACGTGATCTACGCCAGATCCGCGAACGTATCGAGGCTCTCGGAGATGAACGTGAACGCGAACTGGCTGCTGTCGACGCACGGTACGCCGACATCCGACCCCGCACGTTCCACGCCGCCGTGGTCTTCGCGCTCTCACCCGAGGACGCCAACTCCGGGGAAGTGACCATTCGATGAGCAAGCGTCGCAAGACCGATGTTGACCACTCCTGGCTCGATCAGTTCGAGACAGAAGGGCCGTTCCTGAGCCTTCCGGTGGTGAAGTCGGTCTGGCCCACCGGCGTCGACCGGCTCGGGGATATCGGCGACCGCGCCATCACATTCAAACAGACGTACGCCGACTGGTTGCGCGCCTATGACGCCCTTACTCTCGACAACCGCGACGAGTACGCCGAGATCACCCGCGCTTGGATCGACACAGTCCTCGATCAGTTGGCCGACTGGGGTGGTCTCCGCGTCCCCGCAGCAGATTTTTCATCTGACCTCGAAATTCACTCGCCGGGCGAGCAGATTCACATTCGTCCGGCCGGTGCCCTCAAAGGCCGTGACACCGACCACGTGGCCCTGCTCCGCATCGTCGAGCCGAGCGATGACCTCCGGGGGACCGGCCTCGACGGCTGGTCCGCCACCGAGATAGACCGCACGGCCACGCTCCTACGCAAGGCGGACGTGGAGATCGGCATTGTGACCGACGGCCGTTGGTGGGCCATTGTCTGGGCACACCACGACAAGCCGACCGGGTCTGCGGTCACTGACTCCGCGACGTGGGGCGAAGAGCACCTGGTCCGCGACGCCTTTCTCGCCCTGATCGACCAGCGCCGATTCCGCGCCAAGAATCCCGATGAGCGCCTTTCGAAGCTGCTCGAACGCAGTGAGCTTGAGGCTGAGGAGATCACCGAAGCCCTCGGCACCCAGGTTCGGAGGGCCGTTGAGCTCCTTGTCGGCTCCTTCTCCCGAGCTAGATTGGAGACTCGGGCGGTCGGAGAGCCTGAACCGTTACCTGAGGGGGACGACGTCTATCAGGCTGCCGTCACCGTGATGATGCGCGTGGTCTTTCTGCTCTTTGCCGAGGAGCGCGGGGTGCTCCCAGGGGAGCGGCTCTACTGGGATTCCTACGCGATCCGTGATGTCCTCGACGATCTGCAGAAGCGTGCCGCCCACGGCGAGGAGCTCCTCGACGAGACCTACGACACCTGGCACCGCTTGCTTGCTGTCAGCAACGCCCTGCACAGTGGCGTCAACCACGACGAGATGCGGATGCCCGCTTACGGTGGCAGCCTGCTCGACCCTGAGCGATTCCCCTGGCTGATGGCGACCGATGACACCGGTATACGCATCAAGGTCAGCGACCGCGTCATGCTCCACGTCTTGAAGTCGGTCCAGGAAGCGGTTGTCCGAGGCGAACGCCGCCGCATCTCTTTCCGCGATGTCGACGTTGAGCAGATCGGTTACATCTACGAAGGCCTTCTCGGCTATACCTGCACGACCGTGGAGAACGAGGTCGTCATCGGTCTCGACGGCAAGGACGGCGAAGAGCCCGAGATCGATGCAGCCACCTTGCGCGAGCTGTATGTTGCCAGTCCGGACGGCAAGTCCTTCGCCACGGCGCTCCGCGACTGGGTGAAAGACGACCAGCCGTCCGCAAAGCTGGCCACCGCGACCAAGATCGCCAAGGCTTATGACGCCGAACTCACCGACGAGCAACGTGCCGAGGCTGTCCGCCAACTCAACCCCATCGTGAGGGGTGACGAGGCTCTTCTCGGTTCCCTCGTCGACTGGAGCGCCCTGATTCGGCGTGACCTGCGCGGCATCCCGCTCGTGGTCCCAGTCGGTGGCCTGGTCGTCACCGAGACTCCGTCGCGCAAACACGCTGGCGCCCACTACACGCCACGTTCGCTGGCAGAGGAGGTTGTCCAGCACGCGTTGGAATCTCTGGTCTACGCACCAGGACCGCTGCAGGAGAATGACCGTGACAAATGGCAGTTGAAGGGGAGTGCGGCGATCCTCGATCTCAAGGTCGTCGATGTCGCGGTCGGCTCCGGCGCTTTCCTCGTCGCTGCAGCAAGGTTTCTCGCTCACCGGGTCGTCGAAGCGTGGACCGCCGAGGATGTGATCTCCAGGGAGGAGAAGACGAAGCCTGACCGGGCCTACGAACGCGCTATCCGCGAGGTCATCGCCCGCTGTCTGTACGGCGCCGACATCAACCCGATGGCCGTCGAGATGTGCAAGCTTTCCCTCTGGCTAGTTTCTCTTGATCCGACGAAGCCGTTCTCCTTTGTCGACGACAAGATCTTCTGCGGCAACTCGCTGCTCGGCATCACCGACCTTGATCAACTGAGGCGCCTGCACATCTATCCTGATGAGAAGGAGAACGATCTCATCACCGAGCTGGTCGATATCGACGCCAAGCTTGCTGAGGCGACTCGACTCCGCTTGGACCTTGCCAGCCCAGTGGTAGAGCACGACCCGATGCGTTCAAGAGCTGCTAAGGAACGGCTGCTTCGCCAGTCACAGGAAGTCACGTCCGAGCTCCGCGACATCGCCGACGGAATCATCGCCGCTGGACTACCTCACGGCGGCAAGGCCGGGAGGAAGCTCGATGATTCATACGCTGCGCTTGCGTGGGCACTGACTGCGGCCTTCCCCCGAAGCAGTGCCACCGAAGGTGCTCGCGCAAGACTTGAAGTGATCCTCGAAGAGGGACTGACGCCTACGGTTGAAACCGATTACACGCGGTGGCGACCGTTGCACTGGGTCATTGAAGCTCCTGACGTGATGTTGGATCATGGGGGCTTCGATGCAGTGCTCGGCAATCCTCCGTTCCGAGGTGGCAAGAAGATCTCCGGTGACTCAGGATCGAACTTCCGCGAGTTCCTCGTGAACGTGTTGGCGGCGGGAAGGACAGGCGAGTGTGATCTCGTCGGGTATGTGTTTCTTCGGGTTTGTCAGCTGACTGGCCGAGCGGCGTCCATCGGATTGATAGCCTCGGAATCGTTGTCGGAAGGTGAAGCGCGGAGAGTTGCTTTGGCGCCGATGCTTGCTTGTGGATGGACGATCTTTTCATCTCGAAAGCGGCGAAAATGGCCGACTGAGGCGAGCGTGCACATTTCTATTGTCTGGGCGACTCTTCAATCACTCGGGGAAGATGTGTCCTGCCGATGCGATGGAGACTGGGTTGCTCGGATCAACGAAAGTCTGGAGCAAGCGTCTCGGGTCGATGGTATCCCGCTCGGCCTCCGAGCGAACGAGACGCTCGGATTCATGGGAGCGATCCTTTCCGGCAAGGGGTTCGTTCTGGACGGAGACGAGTTTCGAAACCTGACGGAGCGTGAGCCTGCCTCGTCTGCGGTGATTCGTCCCCTCATTTCGGGCGACGTTAATGCAATGTCTGTCCCCGGGTCATCGTCATACGTTATCGACTTTGCGGACATGCGTCTGGAGACTGTGCAGGCCCACTACCCCTTCGCGCTTGCTCGCGTGCGAAAGCTGGTTAAGCCAAAACGGGATGCTGTAAAGAAGCGTCAGTACCGAGAACGGTGGTGGCAGTTCGCCGAGCGTGGGCGCGGGTTGCAGAGCGGGTTAGCGACCGTGGAGTCGGTGCTGGCGCTGGTACTCACAAGTGACACTATTATGCCACTTCGGCTTCCGTCGGACGCGGTGTTCACCAATTCCTTGGGTGTGTTCGTGTTTGAGGATTTGGCAACACTCGCCGTGCTGAGCTCGGCGTGCCACCAGAGTTGGGCGATGAGGTGGGGGTCGAGTGTTAATGGAGCCAGCAGGTACACCACTTCGGATGTGTTCGAGACTTTCCCTCGACCGACTTCGTCCAACCGCCTGGAGGTAGCCGGACAGACACTCGACATGGAGCGCAGTGCGATCATGCTGCGTCGCGAACTCGGCTTGACCAAGCTCTACGGCTTGGTCAACGACCGGGAGGTCCAAGGTGATGTGGACGTCGACCGGATGCGCGAGATCCACGTCGAAGTCGACAGGGCGACGATGGAAGCCTACGGCTGGGACGACCTCGCGCTGGATCACGGCTTCCACACCTACCGCCAGATGGAACGCTGGACCGTCTCTCCGGCAGCGAGGGTCGAGATCCTCGACCGCCTCCTGGCATTGAACCACGAACGCGCACGCGCCGAGGGGCAAGATGTGCCCGACTGAGGTCAGCTGCTTGAGGTAGAGGACTGAGGTGGTGCGGGTGCGGGTGCCGGTGGTAAGGGGTAGTGGTACCTGCATATCTGATCGGCGCTGACGAGGCAGGGAAGCTCGTCCTGTTCGCGTAGGTGTCGGTGCCCCGGTAACTGAGCCAGCGACTTTGCCGCTACCCGGTCAGCTGACGGGCCGGATTGCAGGACCGCTCGGTGACAACCCGCCCGGTGAGTGAACGGCTCGGTTTTGTGTCGGCCCGGTGTGGCAGATTGGCAGTACGTGGACAGTTGGAGGACTCATTGATGGCTGGCACTTCGTCGACCCAGGTACGAGGCGACCTGATCGAACTCATCGAGCAGGAGTTGCTCGGGCCGCGCGACGGCGCCCAGGAGGAGATCGTTGGCACGCCGCGGGCGCAGTACAACGTCGGGGCATTGGCGCCGGTCACCATCGATCCGGAGCTGGCAGAGGTCTTGACGACCTCGACCGCCGAAGACGATGCAGGGGATCCAGGGGAAACCGGGGAGGCCATCTCGGACGTCGACCGGGAGCACCTGCCGCAAAAGGGGGTGCCGGTCGACACGAACGAGGAGTCCGGAACGGCCGACGACGACGAAGATCGCGACGAAGGGCCGAAGGGGGCCCTGACTCATCCGTCGTCCATGGGGTTGCGGTTCCAGGTCCCGCGGGACTGCGGCGTGCTTGCTGTGACAGCTGTTTGGGGGAGGTACGAAGGCCGTCGGCGGGAGAACGAGGACGGGCGCAGGATCCTCTACTCCCAGCGGACGCCCTGCGAACGGTCGGCCGAGATCGACGTGCAGGATCACGGCGAGCACGTGATCCTCAAGCCGATCGAGCTCGACGATGACGTCACCCTGCGGGTCGAGCTGTTCCCGCTCACAGACCGCACCATCGTCGAGGTCGCCCTCTCCAATGACCGGGTTACCGGCATGGACGCGCCGCCGAAGGACTGGTTGTTCCAGACCAAGCTGAAGGTCGAGTCAAACAGTGGCGAGGCTGTATTCCTGCCCACGCGGGATGTCATGGAGGACGATTACGACGAGCACGATGACGAGCGCCGGCGCTTGGACCTGCAGTACCGGCATCGGCTGGAATTCGCGATCGGCCGGACCTGTTCGGCTACCTGGACCGCCGATGAACAGGTGCGGAGGGCTGTTTCGGTCGAGACCACATGGCTTCCCACCGCCGACGTGGCCCAGACCGTGCCGGGAGGTGCCGCCGACGCAATCACGGCGATGAAGGCGCTCGCGGAGCTCGAAGCCGACGGTGCCGAGGCAGCATTCGTGCCGTTGATCGACGGGTACTCCGAGTGGCTCACTGGACAACAGGCGATCGCGGACGAGCTGCCCGAGCACCTGCGGGAGACTGCTGAAGACGCGATCGGGGAAGCTGAGGTCGTCGCGGAGCGACTCCGCGAAGGTATGGAGCTCCTGAAGAGCGATCCGCAGGCGCTGCAAGCGTTCTGGTTCATGAACCGAGCCATGCGGGACCAGCGTATCCACAGTCAGGTCGCCGCCGTCCGGGCCAGCGACGAGTCCAAGAAGATCAAGGACGTCCTCGACGAACTCATCGCGCGGGAGCCTGACGAACCGTCGGTTGCATCGTGGCGACCGTTCCAGCTTGCGTTCGTGCTGCTCCAGCTGCCGGCGCTCACTGATCCGGCGCATCCCTACCGCAGCGGCGATGCGGCCAACGTCGAGCTGCTGTTCTTCCCGACCGGCGGCGGCAAGACGGAGGCCTACCTCGGGCTCGCGGCGTACAGCTTCGCGATCCGGCGGTTACAGGGCAAGGTCGAGACCGACGACGGCGTACTCGACGGTGGCGACGGCGTCGTTGTCCTCATGCGCTACACGCTGCGGCTCCTCACATCGCAGCAGTTCCAACGCGCTGCTGCGCTTGTATGCGCCGCTGAGCTGATTCGGCAGGAGGATATCGCGACCTGGGGTGAGAAGCCGTTCAGCATCGGTCTCTGGGTGGGTTCCGCCGTCAGCCCCAAGCGCTACAAGGATGCCGAACGCCAGGTCGTCGAAGCCCGCGGCGAGAACTCGTGGCGCGCACACGGCCTCACCGTGCTCCAGCTCCAGCGCTGTCCCTGGTGTGGCACCAAGATAGACCCCAAGCGCGACGTCGTCGCCGACCCCGATACCGAACGCGTGCGGGTCCACTGCGGCGATCGCAAGAGTGGCGACTGCGCGTTCTCCATCGACGGCGATGCCGACGGCGGACTTCCCATCACCACCGTCGATGACGAGATCTACCGCAACCCGCCTACTTTTCTCCTCGCCACCGTCGACAAGTTCGCTCGCCTCGCCCGCGAAGGCGAGGCGAGCAGTCTGTTCGGGTACGTCGACGAGTGGTGTCCCCGCCACGGCTACCGGCATCCCGACGCCCGCGGCGGGTGTGGGCAAGCGCAATCACACAACGCCAAGGGCAAGCTCCCGAAGGTCGTCATGCAGAAGGTCAATCGACTCCGGCCACCTGACCTGATCATCCAGGACGAGCTGCACCTCATCACGGGTGCGCTCGGCACCGCTGTCGGCACCTTCGAAAACGCCGTCGACCTGTTGTCGTCCTACTCGCGCCGAGGCATGACAATCCGCCCGCTCGTAGTTGCCTCGACCGCAACCGTCGCCAACGCCGATCGGCAGGTCGAAGCACTCTACGGTCGGGGAGTCGCCGTGTTCCCGCCCCAGGTGCTCGACGTCCGCTACACCTACTTCTCCGAGGAGAAGCCGGTCTCCGAGGGTGCCCCCGGGCGGAAGTACCTGGGCGTATGCGCCCACGGTATCCGGCTCACTCTCGCCGAGATCCGGCTCGCCGAAGTGCTGCTGCTCGCCGGGCAGAAGCTGCTGGACACTCACGGCGATGCTGCTGATCCCTACCTGACGACCGTCGGCTACTTTTCCGCTGTTCGCGAACTCGCCGGCATGCGGCGCTACCTCGACGACGACGTCACCATCCGAGTCACGGGCAACACCGAGCCCTTCCCCCGCCGCACAACCGACCGGGAAGGCCTGGAGATCGGCGAGCTGACCTCGCGCATCTCTGCTGAGGACATCTCCAAGACTCTCGACAAGCTGTCACGGCCGTTCAGTCGTCGCTGGAGCACGCAGGGCCGGGCGGAACACCGTACTGCGGTAGTCGACGCCAAGGAAGCCGGGAAGACGCCGCCGCCGTGGGGGGAGAAGCCGTACGACGTCGTCCTCGCCACATCGATGCTGCAGGTCGGTGTCGATGTGCCTCGGTTAGGTCTGATGCTCGTTGTGGGGCAGCCGAAGAACACCGCGGAATACATCCAGGCATCCTCGCGTGTCGGTCGTGACGCGAAGAAGCCCGGGCTCGTGGTGTCGCTGGCGAACTGGTCGCGACCGCGCGACATGGCGCACTTCGAGCAGTTCCGGCACTATCACGAGACCTTCTACGCCCAGGTCGAGGCACTCAGTGTCACGCCGTACTCCGACACTGCGATGGAGCGGGGCCTGATGGGGGTGCTCGTGAGCGTCGCCCGGGTCAGCCAACGATCGCTGTCGACGGAAGGTGGTGCCGGGCGGCTGCCCAGCGAGATGCAGAGGGTCCAGAACTTGGTCGAGCGGTTGGTCCACCGTGCGGGCCCGGCGGCGGATACGCCCGAGGCCGCCGACCGGATGCGACTCAAGCTACTGCAGCGACTGGACCGCTGGCACGACAAGGTAGCGGAGGTCAACGGACAGCTGTTCTACGAGCGTCCACCGCAGAACAAGGTTGGTTGGCCGCTGCTGATCAGTCCCGAAACCAAGTTGCCCAAACAGGCCGACCGAGTGTTCGTCGTCGCCAACTCCATGCGCGAGGTCCAGCCCGAGATCAACCTGCTGGTCAGCCCTAGCCCAGACCGGCTTGCCTTCAGAGAGCCGCCGGACCGGCCTGAGTGGAAGTTCCCCGGGGAGGTCTCGCAGTGACTCAGCAGGCCGCGGACGACGGGCTCGTCGTCGTACTCGAACCGGTCACCGTCGGTACCGCCGAGCTGGACCCGGGGGGCGACGTCGAGCAGAACAACCCGAAGAACCGGGCACGCGTCGGCTCGATCCGCCCCTCGGCGATGCTCTACACCAACGGCATCGGCGCCACCATCGACTTGCCACACCTCGCCGTGATGCCACACAGCCTCGAGGCCTGGGACCGGATCTACGCCCGCCGTCCGATCATCGACGTCATCCTCGAGCGGCGCCTCCTGGAACTCGTCCGCTCCCACCTCGGTGGCCAGGTCAGCGGGCTCCGCAAGCCCCCGTGGGCTCCAGAGGAGAAGGGCTATGCCGGCAGTGACGCCGTCGACCTCGGCATACCCAGTCGCATCTTCCCGCAATGGCTGCGCTGCACTGGCTGCGGACTGCTCGCGCCCGTCTCGCACGAACTGTTCGCCTATCAGAACACCAACCGCTACCGCCCTGACCAAGCGAAGTTCGTGCACAAGAAATGCAAAGGATTCCAGGGCAAGGGCGGTGGTGCTGACCAGGCCGTCGTTCCGGCGCGCTATCTGATCGCCTGTGTCGCCGGCCACCTCGACGAGTTCCCGTACGTCGCATGGGTACACCGTGGTCGCACGTGCGCGAGCGACGACGCATTTCCGCAGCTGCGTATGCGGGAGTGGAAGAGCAACATCGGTCCGGATGTCCAGCTCGTGTGCCTCTCCTGCGACTCTCGGCGCGGTATGCGGGAAGCGACCGGGCGCGCGGCGGAAGACAAGCTCCCGTATTGCCGCGGCCGCCACGCGCATCTCGATGCGTTCTATCCCTGTGAGCACCAGGGCCGCTTGATGATGCTCGGCGCGGCCAACCAGTGGTTCCCCTCCACTCTGAGCCTGCTGGCGCTGCCGCGTGAAGAAGCCGCGACGCCGGAGGAGATCGCGCAGGAGCTGCGTGCACTCCCCAGAGCCGCCTTGGACGGCCCGCAGGATGCATCGGCCGTCGGCATGTTTCGGATGGTGGCGTCGAGCATCGCGCAGACCGACGTGTTCGACGATGTACCCGACGACGTGCTGTGGCAGGCCGTGCAGCTTGCCCGGGGGGACTCGGTGCCCACCGTGGTGACGGCACCCGAGAAGCGTGCTGATCCAAGGACTGTTCTCGGTCCCGAATGGGCAGTCCTGACTGATGAACAGAAGTACACTCGACACTCTGGTATGGCCGACTTCCGTGCAGTACGGCGCGACGTCCCTTCCCTGTTGTCGGACGTTGTCGTCGAGACCGTCGCAGTCGAGAAGCTGAAGAAGGTCAATGCCTTCATCGGCTTTACCCGCATCGACGCGCTCGACCGTATGGACGACGCAGGGGAACGGGTCGCGCCGTTGACACGTAACGGCAGACCGACCTGGGTACCAGCCACCGAGGATCGGGGCGAGGGAGTGTTCCTGCGCTTCAACGAATCCGTGATCGCTCCATGGGAAGAATCGGTCGAGAACCTGGAGGTGTGGCGCCGGTTCAAGGCGGCGCACCGCATCAATTTCAAGCGCCGCACCAGCAGGACGGCGGACGACCTCGACCCCGACGATAGGTTCCCGTCCCCGCGCTACTGGGCGATTCATACGTTCTCGCATTTGTTGATCCGCGAGGCGGCCATGTCGAGTGGCTACGGGTCGGCGAGCCTCACGGAACGGATCTATGCGTGGAAGGGTGACGACGAGCACCTGCCGGCTGCGGGGTTGCTGATCAGCACGACAGCGTCCGACAGCGAGGGAACGCTCGGGGGACTCGTGGAGCTCGCCAAGCCGGACAAGCTTGAAGACTTGGCCAGGAAGGCGCTCCGTCGGGGACTGCGCTGTTCCTCGGACCCGATCTGCGGTCACCGAGTGCCAGAGGGAAAGGAGGAGTTCCTCCACGGAGCCGCCTGCCACTTCTGCCTCTTCCTCAGCGAGACAAGCTGTGAGCGGGCCAATCGGTTCCTCGACCGGCGCATGTTGCTCGGGCTCGTGGACGATCCGAAGGTCAAGACCACCGGACTGCTCGAGAGCCTGGTCGAGGTGCGCTGAGTGTCTGCGATCGCGCGGCTGGGGGAGCTACTCACATCAGAAGAAGCAGGGCGCATCGCCGCCGATCTCCGGCAGCGTCGCCGTCCGAACCTCGCGGCGAAGAAGGCGTACCGCGTCAATCAGGTCGAAGTGAAGATGCTGTTGCGGGAGCTCGTGGGTAGCGATGCAGACGTCGACTGCGCTGTCGCAGCGCTCGAAGGAATAGCGGCGGTGCCGCGGGTCGCGCGTCCAGACATCGTTTGGACGAACCCACGCGACGTGCCTGGTGCCGAAGGGCGGACGACCAAGGCTGCCCTCGACCTCATCAACCGGGCGGAAGGTTCGGTGTATGCCGCGACATATTCGGCCAGCTGGGGTTCACCGCACCTGATCGCGCTGCGAAACGCGCTCAAGCGCGGTGTGGACGTAACGGTCGTGGTCGACACCGCCCGACGCCGTGACACTGCGGAGATGGTCGCCGGTATGCTTGCTGGGGCGCGGACCTGGACTCTTGAGCGACCCGCAGACGACATCTACGCCGTCCAACACGCTAAATTGATCACCGTCGATGACCGCGAAGCCTTGGTCACCAGCGCAAACTTCTCCAAGGCCGCTGCGGAACGCAGCCTCGAGTGCGGTTTGCTGAGCACTGATATCGCGATCTCGACAGGCCTGCGCGAGCGCCTGGAGCTGCTGTATCAGTACGGCGTGCTGGTCGATCTGGGCTGACAGCGATGAGGGGTGGGGATGGCGAGACTGGGAGCTTCGAGAAAGGCAAACAGAAGGTCAGTGCGTATCCCACCGAGGTGGACTACTTTCATCAGATGATCACGGTAGCGGACGGCACGCGGCTCCCTGCAACCGACGGCCTTCGGATCGGACCACCGGCCCCGTGGTCCGAAGAGTGGTCGGTCGCTGCAGATCGATGAGCCGAGTGCGCAGGAGCTCGTGTCAGTCATCAAGGTGACCTTTCCAGAAGATCGAACAACAGCGGAGCGGTGCCTTGCTTCTTCCCTCAAATCGCTCGAGGATGTTCCAGTGAGGTCAGTGGGACTGTTTTCAGGTATCGGCGGGCTCGAACTCGGACTGGGCGGGGCGGGGATCGAAACCGAGTTGCTGTGTGAGTATTGGGAGCCTGCGGCTGCCACACTCCGGCGACGGTTCGAAGCACCTGTCGTGGGCGATATCCGGGAACTCGCAGTCTTACCTGATTCTGACGTCGTGACCGCGGGCTTTCCGTGCACCGATCTGAGTCAGGTCGGTCGGACGGCGGGAATCACAGGCGACGAGTCAGGGCTCATCCGTGAGGTCTTCCGTCTGGTCGCTGATTCGCTCCCAACGTGGCTGGTGCTGGAGAACGTGCCCAACATGTTGACGCTCCATGATGGGGCACCGATCCACCACATCACCGAGTGGCTCGACGAGAACGGTTGGAACTGGGCCTATCGGACGGTGGACTCTCAACACTTCGGTGTAAGGCAACGCCGCCGCAGAGTCTTCCTCGTGGCCTCTCAGCGCGAGGATCCTCGCGGGGTTCTTCTCGCCGACGAGGTCGATGCGCCTGTCGCTCGGAAGCGTCATAGCGCCTACGGTTTTTATTGGACCGAAGGCAACCGTGGCATCGGCTGGGGTGAAGGAGTCACACCGACTCTCAAAGGCGGCTCGAAGCTCGGCATCGCCTCGCCGCCTGGCGTATGGATCCCCGGTGCGGAAATCGGCAAGGCGATCTGCCGTCCCAGCATTCGTGCGGGCGAGCGGTTGCAAGGTTTCAGGGCAGGCTGGACCGAGGGGGCCGGCAAGCTCGGGGAGCGTTGGAAGATGGTCGGCAACGCCGTCACGGTGCCCGTGGCGGAGTGGATTGGTCGTCGTCTCGTGTCTCCCGGGGAGCCCCTGGACGTCGGCCGCTCTGTACTGACTCCTGGGCGACGTTGGCCAGCTGCTGCGTCGTCGGTGGCGGGGAAACGGGAGGCATGGCAGCTCAGTGAGCGGCCGATCGTCGTACGACCGCGCATGTCGTTGTCAGCTCTTCTGGACCGGTATTCTTCTGAGCCGCTCAGCCTCGGCGCAACGACCGGCTTCACCGAGCGGTTGAAGGCCAGCACCTTGCGGCGCAGCGATCATTTCGTGACCGCACTCGACACGCACATCACCGCAATGACCACGAATTGACATGCCTGAGCCACTCGACGGCCACGTACGGCGGCGTATGCAACGCCAGCGCCGTCGCGATACCGGCCCGGAGTTGGGCATCCGGCGCCGCCTACACGGGCTGGGGTTCCGGTACCGCGTCGACCATCGACTGGAACCCGGGCTTCGTGTACGGGGTGACATCGTGTTCACTCGACGGAAGGTCGTCATTTTCATCGACGGCTGCTTCTGGCACGGTTGTCCGGAGCACGCGACTACGCCGAAGAACAACGCGGAATGGTGGCGGAAGAAGCTCGACGACAACGTGGAACGCGACCATTGAAATCGTGCAGCGCTCCGCGAGCTCGGGTGGACCGTGATCGTCGTGTGGGAGCACGAGTCTGCTGAGGTTGCGACGCAGCGACTGGCCGCCGCGCTCGGTCCACCTGCACCAAAAACACTCTTCAACCGAGGTGAACCGCCTGGGTGTGATCGAGGCTCTTCGTGTGAGTGAAGATCCGGAACCATGGTCCGGAGGACGAGGTGCTCGCGTGGATTCGCCCACCCGGCGCCCTGCTGGAAGACTGGTTGGATCGGTGCCCCCGGCAGGATTACCAAAGGATGGGAACGGGTCTGACCAGGGACTTTTCAGCGGCACATTGGTGGTCGAGGCGAGCTTCGGGCTTCCGGGCTCGGGCGGGAGCCCGTCATGAGCGCCAACTCGCAGACAATTGCTCGGTTTGTCACGGTCGTGATGGGGTTGGTCATCGGGCTCACATTCCTGTTCGGGTTCGGGAACGTCCTCAACCTGGCCTTGAAGCTGCAGGTGCCGGTGTACGTGGCTCCGCTGGTGGCGCCGGCTGTTGACCTGACGGTGCTTGGGCTACTTGTGGGTACGCGGCACCTCGCCCTGTCCGGGGCTGGCGATGACGCGCTGCGGCCTGCGCGGCAGTTGCTGCTGGCGGCGAGTGTGGTGACGCTTCTGTTGAACGTTGCCGGCCCGGTATGCGCTGGCCAGTGGGGTAAGGCTGCGTTCGACTCGGTTGGCCCGCTGCTGTTGATCGGGTGGGCCGAGGCGGGGCCTGGCCTTCTCCGGGCGTTGAGTGCTGCTAGCGCCGGTCTCGATTCAGAACACCCATCCAGTCCATCGAGAGCGGTGCCGCCGACGTGTGGTGGCGCCGAAGAGGAGGTGGTTGGAGTCCCGCCTCTTCAGAGTGACAAGCTGGCCGCAGCGACGCGCCACAACGTCGCTGATCTCGATGAGAAACTCGTTGAGCGAGCCCGCGTCGCCGACGCCGAACACTGGCGACATTACCGTCGACCGATCTCTGCGGAGACCCTCCGGAAGCGGCTTCAGGTCGGAGCGAAGATGTCGCGCGCTCTCGTAGCAGTGGTTCGTCTTGAGAACGCTCATGCAAAGGTTCAATTGAATACTCTTATGGCGAGTAAATGAGTGCCGAAGTTACTCGAACCCGTTGGTTAAGAGCCAGCGACACTGCGTGTCGGACGGTGTCGAGTGAATGTCGGACAAGACCTTTCGTCTGGTCCATGGCGCATCCGCAGTGTCGGGGTGTATCGCCTGGTGTCGGACTGCTTCGGACTGCTTCGGACCTCTCGGGGTCGCGGATGTCGGGTTGTCGTTTGGTCCGGCGGCCTTGAGGGGGCGGCGTTGTGGGTGCTGAGGCTGGGGTCTGTCCTTTGGAGGTTTGACGGTGTCTTGCACAAGGTTCTCGACGTCGGCCGGGGTGAGGTCTTCGGGCATGCGGAGCGGTGTCGACCGGGTAGGCGACGTCCTGCTCCTTGACCAGTTCCCGCAGACGGATCAGCGCCGGGCACGGATGGAGCTGACTGATTTATGGGAGAAGCCCAGTTCTCACGCCACCGTCTGGTGCGGTTCCCGGTTGATCACCAGGCGTCGCTGCAGCTCCTGGCCCTGGTGCGAGAGCCGGGCGAAGGCGCGCCATAGTCGCTGGTCGTGGTCGCTGCGCAGCACTGTTTCTTCCAGGGCGGGCTGGGTGCTCTCCACGTTCTCGGCCAGCGCGTCCGACAACGGCACCACTCGCGCTTCACCGCGGGCAACCCGGCTCGCGAGCGAAGATGACCCCGCTTGCGCGGGGAGAACTTCGTGGTCACGCACATCGTCCAATTCCACGCGGGACCAGCCCTGCTCGCGCGGGGAGAACACCAGCCCCGCTCGCGCGGGGAGAACTTCGTCTGGTCGACGGATCGACGACGTACGGCGCGGACCAGCCCCGCTCGTGCGGGGAGAACATCCTGTTCGGTCCTCCCAACGCGGGTAAGACCGGACCAGCCCCGCTCGCGCGGGGAGAACAGCGCCGTGCTGCCCGCGGTCAGGTTCCGGCCGGGACTAGCCCCGCTCGCGCGGGGAGAACCATGCCGATCAGGACGCCAGTGTTCACCGACGCGGACCAGCCCCGCTCGCACGGGGAGAACCGCGTGAGATCGGCGTCGACGACGCCCGTGGGCGGACCAGCCCCGCGCGCGGGGAGAACGCTCCGGAACCGGCACGTAGTGGCCGCATTGAGGGACCAGCCCCGCTCGCAATTACCGGGAGCGCACCATGCCGTCGGTCCTCGGCGATCACCGAGCCAGCGCCACTGTCCCCGGTGCTCACCACCGCGAGTGCAGGTGATGGTCGCGCGGTAGCTGGCGGGTCCGCGGCCGTCGCGCCACCCCGAGAATCGGTTGTTGGTCTGTTCCCACACCCTGCACTGGGGTGCCAAGGATGCCACCTCGCCAGCTGCTGTCGGGGCAACAGCCGACACGGCGCAGACTGGCCGCTTGTCATTCTCTGTGATGTCGCCGGCGGGCTCAGGAAAAGCTGAGTCGTGGTTCGGCCGTCGAATAAATCCGGACCTGACCCCAATCGCCAATGATTTCGTAGTAGCCCTCGTCGTACTGGAAGCTGTCGATGTTGCCCAGGTCTTCCTCGCCGGTGGCGTCGCGGTAGGTCTGGTTCGACCGCGTGACCCACTCGATTTTCGTTGCGCCGGGGATGGTGAGCACTGCATCCTCGTAGCTGTGCTGCTCGTCGGCCCGCGGCTCGTGGTAGCGCGGATGCGAGGGGGTGAGAACAAGGTCCAGCTTGAAGGTCAGGGAGATGGGGGTTTCGTTGATAGCGAGGACGTAGCTGTCTTCGAGGAAGACGTGCGCGAGATCGGCGAAATCGGTGTAGTTCTTCATGCGCTCATTGGTCCCAGGTGATCGGTGTGTGGTTACCGGGGCTCTTCCTGCTCACCGGATTGCCGTGCGGGTCGGTGCGGACCCCGTCCTCGTTGCGCAGCTCGACGTGGGGGTTCTCGCTGCCCGCAGCCCGGTTGCTGCCCTCTTTGATGGTCATTCGAACGATGCCGTTGTCGTCGACGTACTTCGCCGGACCGGTCGGGGTTTGCTGCTTCTGCCACCCCTGTGCATCGGCATACCGTGTCAGATCGGATGCCTTCGGAGGTGCGCCGTTCGGGTCGAAGTATTCGGATAGTTTCGCCTTGACCGGAGGTGCCCCGCCCGCGTCGGGTTTGTCCCCGGCGCGGGCGTTCTTGAGGAATTTGGCTGCTGCCCCACCAAGGAGCAGGCCGCCGACGATCTGGCCGCTTGCCCTGCCAGGGTGGTCATCCCAGTCGTTCCAGCCGATGAGCTGCTTGCCGAACTCCACAGGGTGCCTGACATTGTTCCACGCCGCCGAGGCGATATCAGTAATCCCGTCATGATCGGGGTTACCAGGGTCTCCGATGGCGTAGACGAGGTTCCAGATCCCCTCGGCAGAACCCGAGAAGGCGTTCCAGGCGCCTTCGCCGAAGTCAGCGACGAAACCGCCTACGTCGTCGAGCCAGTCCGAGGCCGTTGGCGCTCCGCCGGCCTCGTCGGAGAGGGTCGCGGCAGCGCGATCTCCGGCTTCGGTGAGTTGCTGGCGCGCGCGGTTGAGGGTGTCGCGCGCCGCTTGCCGGGTTGCTTCGCCAGGGTCGGAGAACGGCGCGACGGCGACTCGTGTCGGGTCGCCGTTCGCCGCACGTGGCTGGTTCTGGGTGTCCGCGTTGGCGACGTTGCGGTCATGTTGGGCCTTCGCGTCGGCAGTCGCTGTCTGCCCCTGGTCCCACATGCGGACAGCGTCACTGGCCTGCCCCTGTGCCCACCGCAAGGTTTGAGCATAGGCAGACAGCCCTTCGGCCACCGCGTCGAACGAGTCGGACGCGGCCAGCCACTTGGGCGGTTCGTAGCTGAACTTGTCGTGGAACTTCGTCGCGGCTGGACCGGTCCACGAGCCGGTATCGATCCGGCGGAGGCCGTCACCAACCTGCCCGGTGGCCTCGCGCCGCCCGTGCAGTACGCGGGCGTTCTCCTCGATCGCTCCCGGATCGCCCGGCACCAGGGCACGCGGATCCGATGTCTCACCAAGCTCAGCCATCAGTCCTCAACCGCCGCCTCGCCAGGGTCTACGCGCAGCTTCTCTGTCGCGGCCGCGTCGGTGCTGCGGTACGCCTCGGCGACGTGCTTAAGGCAATCGCCGATGACTTCGGCATCCTCGGTCAGCGTGTCGAGTCCCTGACTCCATCGCGCGCAGTAGTCCGCAAGAGCGCTATGCAACCCGGAGTGCCCATAGAGGGCAGAGTCGCCACACAAATCCCGCAGTGCGAAGGATTGCTGGTCATGGACGCTTTGGGCGATTCCCTTTGCGGCGCCTTCGAGCACCTCGATGTCAACGTGGAAACCGGGTCCGTCCAAGCTCACCGCACGCGCTCCTGCTGTTCAGTGTGCGAGACGGCATCCAAGCCGCCTGTCTTGCTGGAGTGGTGGTCATTTCGGCGGCGGATCGCTGCGAGAATCTTGGGGGGCATCATCCGATTCAGGATGGGCATCCGGTGGTCGTCGTCTGGGTCCAGCATCACGCCGATGCCGACCGGTAGCTGTTCGAGGAGATCAGCCCCGGTGGTCGCGTACACGTCGCAGTCTCCGTAATGCGCGGCGAGGCGCTGCGGTGTGGAGAACACGAATGTCCACGTCCCACGTCCTTCGACCTCGACCACCTCGACGCCCGGCCGAGCAGGCCGACGGCCACACACCGTGGCTCGGGCAAAGACCAGGTCAAACTCTTCAGGAGTTCGTTCCCCAGCTCGGACCGCCTGTGCACACGCGGCTACGACAGCGTCGTCGCCTCCAGTAACCCCCTCCGCCATGCGCGCAAGTGTACAGCGGACTGGAAGCAGGTAGTCACCGTTTGTAGTTGCCGCCAGGTCTGCGGGAGGTAATTGCGGAGTGGATGACGGAAACGCCGCAGGTCAGCAAACTCGTGTCGTGGCTAGCTGGCGACGTCGTTGGCCCAGCAGCCTAGGAGGCGACGAGTTCCCACGAGTTCTCTTCGCGCGCACCTTGTGCAGGCTCGCTTGTTCGCCATGCCCCGACGCGTCGCCTCCCCTGGTACTTCGACGACTTTGGTATTGCCCTGCTTCACCGCCACCAGGGGCCGGCCCGCCTCACATGATCGTGAGGCGGGACCACCACAAGCAGAGGTGGGGCCGGCCGAGCAACTCGGCGTTGACCTTCCTTGATGTCCGTGTCGTCACAGCAGCAACAGTCATCACACTCTGTTCCCATCCCGCCGGAACTCACCCCGGCATGTCGGGCCGAAACACCGAAGATCGAACAGTTCCCGGCTGGGCCAACCACTTCCGGCGTGCAGTCTCGGCTCCTCCGCCCCACAGGGCGGCTGCTGATCACCGCGGACGACGCCAACCCCAAAGCAGGACCAGCCCCGCTTGCGCAGGGAGAACGCACGGTCAGGTGACCGTTCAGATCAGCTCGGCCGGGCCAGCCCCGCTCGCGCGTGGAGAACCCCGACCCGCGGGACTGCCTACTCGCGGAGGTGGGACCAGCCCCGCTCGCGCGGGGAAACTTCACGCACGAGGCGCCTGCGACGTCAGCCTCGGGGCCAGCCCCGCTCGCGCCGGGAAAACCGGACGAGAAGGGTACGAGAACGGCCGGCGTGAGGGACCAGCCCCGCTCGCGCGGGAAACGATGAGATTCTCTTGCGACCCCAGCACGGAGAGGGACCAGCCCTGCTCGCGCGGAGAGAACATCATGGTGATGATCGACGAGTGTCACAAGGCGGGACCAGCCCCGCTCGCGCGGGGAGAACGACTCCTGCTGTCCGCGCAGTGCCGCGGTGTACGGACCAGCCCCGCTCGCGCGGGGAGAACTAAAAGATCTAAAAGACCAAGAAGGGGTCCAGGGGACCAGCCCCGCTCGCGCGGGGAGAACCAGCTCGCGGTTTCCTTGCGGTAGCGGAACAGGGGACCAGCCCCGCTCGCGCGGGGAGAACGGGAAGGTGGCGCGGCCCGGGTCTCACCTACACGGACCAGCCCCGCTCGCGCGGGGAAAACTCCGGATGACCGCGCGAGGTAGGGACCAGCCCCGCTCACGCGGGGAGAACGTGCCGCCGACGGCCGCCCGGTACAGGAACCCGGGACCAGCCCCGCACGCGCAGGGGAGAACAGCCCGGCCGCCTTCAGGTTGCCCCAACCGTCCGGACCAGCCCCGCTCGCGCGGGGAGAACGAAACTTGGGAGATCGGCGAATCGGATATCGGCGGGCCAGCCCCGCTCGCGCGGGGAGAACATGTCCCGCATGGCGAAGCGCACGAACGCCCAGGGACCAGCCCCGCTCGGGCGGGGAGAACGACGGCACGATCTTGAACACGTCGTGCGACTGGGGACCAGCCCCGCTCGCGCGAGGAGAACGCCCATTCGGATGCGAGGGTGCCGACGCGGTTGGGACCAGCCCCGCTCGCGCGGGGAGAACGAGAACCCGAACATGGGTGAGGCCCGCCGGCTGGGACCAGCCCCGCTCGCGCGGGGAGAACATGGACCGGGTCCGCCGGTCCTACCCGAGCGTGGGACCAGCCCCGCTCGCGCGGGGAGAACTCGCCGGTCTCGGGGGCGTGGAGCAGCTGCCCGGGACCAGCCCCGTTCGCGCGGGGAGAACGACGCGCTTAGGTAGTCGCGATAGTCGTGCATGGGACCAGCCCCGCTTGCGCGGGGAGAACCCTCGACCTGGTCACAGAATACGACTGGCCACGGACCAGCCCCGCTCGCGCGGGGAGAACCAGAACAAGACCCGGGGCTGCCAGCAGCCACGACGGACCAGCCCCGCTCGCGCGGGGAAGACAAATTGCAAGCCGGCGGATCGGTGTGGGTGCACGGAGCAGCCCCGCTCGCGCGGGGACGACCGAAAGGACGGTCACGTGTCCGAACTCGACTTGGGACCAGCCCCGCTCGCGCGGGGAGAAAAGGGCGATCTGGAGTTTGGCGGCTAGCTCAGCCGGACCAGCCCGCTCGCGCGGGGAGAACCCGTCGACCCAAGGCGGACTGTCGTCGATGCAGGGACCAGCCCCGCTCGCGCGGGGAGAACGACAACAGGGAGCACCGGGCCCGCCTCGGGTACGGACCAGCCCCGCTCGCGCGGGGAGAACACGTTGGATGTGGACTGGGAAGCCACCGGCCGGGGACCAGCCCCGCTCGCGCTGGGAGAACTGCGTGGACCTGTCGCGAACGCCGGGACCTGGGGGACCAGCCCCGCTCGCGCGGGGAGAACAACCGCACCAACCTGGACACCCTGCCATTCGACGGGCCAGCCCCGCTCGCGCGGGGAGAACACGGCCACGCCGACACCTCGCCGTGAAACCGGGGACCAGCCCCGCTTGCGCAGGGACGACATCGCGAACGTGCCGCGGTTTCTGGCATACGCGGGACAGCCCATTTCGCGGGGGCGGCCTCGACACCCCGGACAGGATCATCTCAGCCAAGGGACCATCCAGGCTCGCGCAGGGCGGTATTACTGGTCGAGTTTCTCGTCATCCCAGAACGGGCTCGTCCTCGCGTGCGCGGGGACGGCGCCTCGAGAACCATGGCGATCTCGGCGGACAGTGGACCAACCCCGCCTGCGCGGGGACGACCGGGCCGCGGTGATCCGCTGGGCACAAGTCCACGGACCAACCCCGCCTGCGCGGGGACGACGTGGGCCAAATGGACAAGCTGTGGCGTGAGCAGGGACCAACCCCGCCTGCGCGGGGACGACCCGATGTCAGGAGACGCCGCGCTCGGTACCGTGGGACCAACCCCGCCTGCGCGGGGACGACACTAATTGACCTGGCCCTTTGAAGATCGTACTGCTGGTTTTGTTTAGTTGGGTCGTCGTTATGTCCTCATGTTGATTATGAGGTTGGATCGAGCCTCAGGGTGCTGATTCGGCGAGCTTCGTTCGCTGGATCAACTTTGGGGTCGGGCGATGGTGGGTTCCATGGCAAGTGTGGAGCGGACGGCATCGTGCCCAACCCGGTCCGATTGGGCGACGAGGATGTCGGCACGCTCGCCTGTCAATGGTCAGTTTTTTCTCCCCGTAGGCGGCCAGATGTTCTCCCCGCTGGCGGCCAGGCCGATCTCCCCAACCGCGGCCAAATACTTCCCCGCCTGGTTAGGACTCAGATCAACGCAGCGGTCT
>NZ_JADNQN010000025.1:0-32245 GCF_047608695.1 Amycolatopsis sp. cmx-11-32
TTCGCCGCCTTCTTCTTACCCGTCGATCGTGAAGTCACAACATCCAGTGTCATCACACACCGTGCCCATCCCGCCGAGCCCACGCCCGGCGTGTCGGGCCGGAAACACCGTTACTGGGACAGTCCCTCACTCGCCCGATATTGCCAGCGAATTTCCGGCGCAGGACACTAGCGGACCTTGGGGGCTTCCGTCATGCCCGCTGATCGGACTTCGGTGGTCGGCGATCAGGCCGGGGACATCAAGGACGACCGGCGGGTTCAAGCCGGGGACATGACCTCGTAGAGGTTGCCGGTCTCGTCGGTGAAAAACAGGCCACGCGGGCAGAGCGGGTGGTCGATGCGGCCGTTGTCCGGTGCGGACGGCTCGCTGCCGTAGGGCACGCCGCCGGTGCGCAGGCGGTCCAGGATGCCGTCGAAGGTGGCCGGGTCCACGTCGAAGGCCAGGTGGTGGCCCGGTGTGTCCGTGTCCATGAAGTCGAGGGTGAGCTGTTCGTTCACTTTGACCGGCGCGAAGTGGCGGTCGGGACCGGCGCAGGGCAGGCCCATGACGTCGGCGAAGAATCGCGCGGCCCGTTCATTGTCCCTGGCGGGCACGATGGTGTGGTTCAGGGAAATCGGCATGTGCTCACGGTACCGAGTGAGCGCTCACTCCGGCAAGACTAACCACCACTGCGGCTTCCTCGGCGGCTGCACCAGGATGCTCCCCGCGGGCGTGCCATGCCCGGTAACGGTTGGCGTAACGGTGCTTCCGCACGTCATCACACAGTCGCGGCTCCCGATATATTGGTGTGCGGCGGTCACGCCTGCCCGACTCCGAGCCGGTATGCCCACGCCATAGCCGGCAACCGAGGACAAGCCGTCTCCGACGCAGCTCGCCCCAGTGCCGCGTCAGGCAACGTTCGCCCCTGTGATGATCTTTGTGGTACTTTGGCGTCGCCGTGCACCACTGCGAATTCGAGGAGGTGAGACCGATCAACACTGTCACAGGTCGGGGCTCCCTCCTTTGCATGGCCTAGGGAGTGCCCGTATAAGGCATCCCGAAAGGCTTGAAACGCTGATGCGCTTCACTTCCCAGACGTCGTCGGATGGCGTCACCGAACAGTTCTTCACCCTCGACGAGATTCCTGGCGTGCTGTGGACGCCGGAAGACGCCCGCGGTGCTCGTCCCCTGATTCTGCTGAGTCACGGCGGCGGGCAGCACAAGACGGCCCCCAGCATCGTGTCCCGCGCGCGTCACTACGCGGCGGAGGGTTTCGCGGTCGTCGCGATCGACATGCCCAACCACGGCGACCGGCCCAAGGACGAGGAGTTCGGCCGGATTGTGGCCGAGATGCGGGCCGGTATGGCCGCCGGCGGAAATCCGGGCGCGCTGGTCGCTGGCATGCACAGTTATTTGACCGATCAGGCCGTGGTGGACTGGCAGGCGGTCCTGACTGCGGTCCAGCGCCTCGACCAGGTTGACGTCGGCCCGGTGGGCTACTGCGGCATGTCGATGGGCTGTGGGATCGGCATCCCGCTCATCGCCGCAGAACCCCGAATCCGCGCCGCGGTGCTGGGCCTGCTCGGCGTGCACGGGCTGGCCGAGGACGCCGCGCGGATCACCGTGCCGGTGCAGTTCCTGATCCAGTGGGACGACCAGATGGTGCCGCGCGACCAGAGCCTGGCCCTGTTCGACGCCTTGGCCTCGGTTGAGAAGGCGCTGCTCGCCAACCCCGGCAAGCACGGGGATGTGCCGTGGTTCGAAGTGGACAGCTCGCTGAGGTTCTTCACCCGGCATTTGAGCTGACACCAGATCACAGTGCCCGAACGCGCCGGCCGGAACTCGTTCCCGGCCGGCGCGTTCGGTCCAGACTGTCCGGCAGGGCCGAGCGGGTGCGGGAGATCGATGACGATGAGGGTGCTCGTCTGTTGCGGATCGTGCGGCGCGGCACCGGGTCGGTGGTGACCTGGCGGCGGGCCCAGATGGTGCTGCTGTCCGTGCAGGCCTCCCCGAGCCACGAACCTCCACGCCGTCCTGCCCCTCGTGCCCATTCCACTGCCGTTGCCACCACTGACAATCGGCATGGCCTGGCACCCGCGGCACACCGCCGACGGGCCACCAGTGGCTGCCGTGCGCGGGGTACTCCGTCCGGCGCAGGAGGAATGACCCATCACCTGACCACGTGGGACCAGTAGCTGCTAGGAGCCGCCCGTAGCGGTCGTGCCGAGCCGGTCCACCAGTGCGCACAGCGCGCGCAACTCGGTGTCGGGTAGGTCGGCGAGCACGGCGGGCGGACGGTGCACTTCGTCCAGCCAGCGCGTCCGGATGCGCTCGCCTTCCTCGCTGAGCACGACGACTTTGACCCGGCGGTCGGTCTGGTGCGGCCCGCGTCGGACGAGCCCGCGTTTCTCCAGCCGGTCGACGATCCAGGTGACGGTCGAGGCGTCGCAGTGCCAGGTGTCGGCGAGCGCGCGCATCGGCTGGCCCTGCCCCGGCTCCAGGCTCAGCAGTGCTTTGAGGTCACCGGCACTGACGTCGAGCCGGGTCAGGGTGCCGAGGTGCCGCTCATGCTCGCTCATCACGAACCCGCGCAGCGCCTGCCAAACCTCCGCTCGGACTCGCTCTTCCTGCCGCATGCGGGCAGCTTACGGGGAACCAAAAAAGGTTGGATCTCTAATAATATTGGATATCTCAAAGTATCCGGCTAATGTGCTCCCGGTCAGCGTTTCTCTCCCTGGAGGTTTCCCTTGACCATCCTCGTCACCGGCGCGACCGGCCGTGTCGGCAGCCGCTTCGTGCCGCGTCTGCTCCGCGTTTCGGGGCCCGTGCGGGTGTTCGCCCGGGACATGAGCCGTGCGGCACCGCTGGCGGACCTCGGCGCCGACGTCGCGCTCGGCGATCTCCGCGATGCCGATTCCGTGGACGCCGCGCTCGATGGCGTCCGCACGGTCGTCCACCTCGGCGCCGCCTTCCGCGGGGTTTCCCCCGACGAAACCGCCGAGGTCAATAACGCGGCCACGGTGGATTTCGCGACCGCAGCGCTCAAAGCCGGGGTGGCCCGATTCGTGCACACCAGCACCACACTCGTGTACGGCCCTGGCCGCGGCAGGCCCGCGACCGAGTCCGACGAACCGGCCCCGCCGCCGTGGGCGTACCCGCAGCAGAAGGCCATCGCCGAGAAAGCGCTGCTGAGCCTGCACCGGACCCAGGGCCTGCCGGTGCGGATCGCCCGGCTCGCGTTCGTCTACGGCGACGGTGATCCGCACCTCGCGGAATCGCTGACGTGGGCGCGTGACTGGGCCCCGCACAAACGTCTGCACATGGTGCACCACGCCGACGTGGCGCAGGCGCTGTTCCGGCTCGTCCAAGCCGAGGGCATCGAGGGCCGGATCTACAACGTGGCCGACGACGCCCCGGTGACCGCGCACGAGTTGCTCACCCTCAACGGCGAGCGGGTCGCCGAGGACGCACAAGACCGCCCGCTGGAAGACCCTTGGGACGGCGTCTGCGAGAACGCCCGCATCCGCCGTGAACTCGGTTTTCGGCCTATCCACCCGACTGTGTACTCAGCTCAGGACGCCGGAGCCCTCTAAAGGTTGTCCCGTAACGATGTCGCGTTGAGATCAATGATTTGGTGGAGCAGGTGATCAGCGCGGACCGGCCGGAGTGGGTGCCGGTGTTCACGGGTTTGTCGGTCCGGCAGTTCCGGGAGCTGGTGCGGATCGTGGCCGGTCGGGGTGGTGAGCAGGCCGGAACTGGCCGGCGATGGAGCCTGTCGTTGCGGATCGCGTGCTGCTGACGGCCGTGTACTACCACACGAATCTGACGTTTCGGCAGGTGGCGCTGTTGTTCGGGATCTCGAAATCGGCCGCGAACCGGGTGGTGGATCATCTGGCGCTCTCGCCGGTGACCCGCGAGCACGGCCCGGACACGGTCCTGATCGTGGACGCCCACCCTGGTCCCCACCCATGACCGCACCAGGTCCGCCTCCAGCAAAAACTACCGGTACTCGGTGAACATGCAGGTCGTCATCGACGCCGACACCCGCCTGGTCGTCGCGATCGGCGACCCCGCCCCGGGCAACCGCAACGACTGCCGCGCCTGCACCGACTCCGGCGTCAACCAAACTCGGGGCAGTCCCGACCTTTAGTGTTGTGTGATCGGCATCTGCAGTTCGGTCTGCCAGCGCTCCTCGGGCTCTGGGTGGGTGACGAGGTGCACCTCGCGGGCGGTGCCGTCCGTGCGGTAGCCGTTGTCCTCGATCCAGGTGGCCAGGATTTGATAGCCCTCGCCGATGGTGGCCATCGTTCCGTGATGGACATAACAGGCCGCCTGCTCGATCCCGTCGAGGTTGGCGATCTGGATCGAGTCGAGTGCCACGTCGTCGTCGACCGGGCACCCGGCCGTGACGGTCAGCCGATCCCCGTCAGCCGGGGCGTAGGTGGCCAGCGACATGCCCGCCGGACGTACCTGGTCCCGTTCCAGGGCCCCGAACAACTGACCGAACAACGATTTCGCGACCGGACCGACGTCCTCGTGGTTGTTGCTTTCCGCGACACCCGACGCCGATGCGATCCGGACTGGCGCGATCTTCTTGACCGTGACGTTCTTCGTGCTCATAGCACCTTCCCTCTCGATCATCAGAAGTCTCGCCTCGATCCGGCTGAGACGCGCGGCGTCGGCCGAGAGCTGTTCGGCCAGCTCGGATTGCCGCAGCCGCAACATGCCGCGTAGCTCCACGGTGTCGACCTTGGCGTCGATGATCTCGGCGACTTGTGCGAGTGTGAAACCGAGATCCTTCAACGCGACCAGGCGGTTGAGCCGTTTCAATTGGTCGGCCTCGTAGAAGCGGTAACCGGTGAACTGATCGACCCGGGCGGGCCGCAACAGGTCGATCGCGTCGTAGTGCCGCAGCATCCGCACGGATACCTGACCCAGGGTGGCGAAATCTCCGATGGTGAACATGATGGCGGCAACGCTCCTCCCTGACACCGTGTCAGGGTCAACAGATTAATGCTGCTCGCCGCCGGGGCCGAACAGGTTTCGCCGTTGTCGTGGCCGAGCAGGAACGTGAACCGGGCCAGGTCAGTGCGGAGCTGGCCGAGGTCGTAGGCCGGATTACCGATGAAATGCCGTAGGGGTGCGTTGAGGTGATCGTGCTCGTTGGCCGGCCAATCGTGGAAAAAGCGCAGGAGTTCAGCCAGCTCAGCCGCGTTGCCGGCGTCCACGTTCGCAGTGGGAATGGTCACGACCTCCGGTTGATGTGGTTGCTGGTGTTGAGGGTGGTGATTCCGGCGGCTCGGCCGAGTTCGGTGCGGAGCTTGTCGTTTTCGACGGTGAGACGGCGGATGTGTTACTCAGAGAGGTCAAGGTGCAGGCGCAGTGGCCACCGCCTGCGCGAGCGTGTCCACCGGGCGTGGTGGATCGTCGGTGGCCAGGGCGGGCAGCGCGATCACAGCGGTCTCCAGTTCGGCGATGCCCTCGCGTTCGCTACAACGTGAGCTTCAGTATTCGCGGACCTTCAAGTTGCCTCCTTTGCTTGTAGTTGTCCTGCGAACTTCCCGGTCCTCGACCGGAAAGCAACGGATGGGAGCCCAAGTCAAAAAACTCTCCATGCCGATCGATGCGAATCGATAATCAATTGTGCATCGAACAGCAGGAATAGCAGGAACAGTAGGAAGATCACCGGGGACCTAGCAGGTGAAGCCGGGATGAAACCACTCGCTGCCAGACTCGTGGGCGCTCCACATCAGTGACAGCATCCGCCGACGGTCTGCCCGACCGGTCTTCTCGGCCGGTCAACAGAACAAGGGAACTGACGGTCTTCGGCGTGGTAACGCTGGGCAGTCTGCTCGACGACGCACTGGGCACGAACCTGGGCATCCACGACACCCTGCTGTGAATGGGGCGGTGGCCTGCCTGGGCGTGATCTGGCTGATCGCGACCCCACCGGACGGTGGAGTACGGGTTAGAGGTGCCGTCGGACTTTGGGTTGAGACTGGTGAGGTCGCGTATTCAACTGTCGCGTGTTCGTCGGGGTTGGGGCGGTGAGTGATCGCCTGGGGCGTAGCGGCTCCAGGAGGCGCCGGCCTGCGTGGCGATCTTGGTGGTGGTGACTGGGTGGTAGCCGAGGGCGTCGGCGACCACGGGTGCGGGCATGGTGAGCACGTGCTGCTGGATGGCCGCGGTGCGCCCAGTTGTGGTGGGGACGCCGAGTCTGGTCACCAGCGCGCCGAGCGACCTTGGGTGCATCGGTTGCCCTGCGCGGCGGCCGGGGAACAGCCAGCGGGCGTTCGGGTTGGTGGCGGTGTTCATGTTGTCCCGTTGGCCGATCCAGGCCAGGAGCAGTTCCGCGACCGGTGCTGGGACTGGTGAGGACGGTTCGCCGAGGCGCAGCAGGACTTGGTCGCCGTCGCGGGTGAGGTCATCGACGGTGAGCCGGACGATCCGGCTGAGCGGTTGTGCGTAGAGCAGCACGATCACACCGGCGACCCGGGACCGCAGCGGCAAGTCGTGGCCGGTGAGCAGGCGGCCCAGCAGCGCGACCCGCTCGGGCTCGGGCAGCGGGGCGTTGCGGGTGACCGTGTGAGCAGGCAGCCGCAACGTCCGGGCGAGCTTGCTGGCCATGGCCCAGAGCAGAAACCCGCGAAGCCGGCCCCGTTCGTGCTCACCGCGCCCGGCGTGCCAGGTGTCGATGTCGGCCTGGCAGCAGGTGTCCAGGGGGCGGCCGCGGTTGGCGAGCCAGCCGAGGAACTGGGTGGCCGCCTTGACCTGTCCGGAGGCGAAATAGCGTGTGGAGGGAGTCAGCGGTTCCCGCGCGGCGCGGCGGCGCAGCCGCGTCAGGACCTCCCAGGTGGCGAACCGCCGCACGAGCTGTTCGTGGTCGGGAATGCTGATGCCGCCGAGGTATTCGCCCAGCCAGCGCTCGAACGAGCAGATCTGTTTGTCCACCAGCGGCAGCACGCCGCAAGACATGAGCAGTTCCCGCAGGTGCCCGGCTGCCCGCCAGGGCTGAAGACGGTGGAACGCCTCGTGGGTAAGGGCGATGTCGCCGTTTCCCAGGCCGCGCAACAGCTTCGCCGCCGCGCCGGCGTTCGGTGGTCGCCCGTCGATCCAGCTCAGCCCGGTGCGCGGGTTCTTCATCGCGACGAGCAGCTCGTGCAGCGGAAGCAGCTCAGGACGGATCCGGCCGGTGCCGTCGTCCAGCAGTGCGGCGACTCGGTCGGACAGGGCGCAGCGAAGGCAGAGGCGGCCCGCGCGCAGCTCACTTTCCTGGCCGCGGCGCGAGCAGGCGTAGGACGGGCGGAATCCGGCGCAGCTGGTGCAGATAGCGACGGCGTCGGCAGGCCGGAGATTGGGGAGGATCCGGTGCTCTCCGCATTCGGGGCAGCGCCCGTGGACACGCAGGGCGCGGCACTCGCAGGTGCGGCAGACCGGTCCGTCCGGCCAGACGGCGGCGAAGAATCCGAATCGGCCGCAGCGGCAACAGGTCCGCTTGTGCCAGCGTTCCAGCTGCTCCAGCGTGCGGTAGGCGGGACTTACTCGCCGGGCAGGATTCGGGCGGCGCGGGGTCGTAGCTTCGCGACCGTGGCTGATGGTGCGGGCCGATCGTCGGTGGCGGTCTTGCGGACGCCGGCGTTCTCCGCGGTGGTGGCCACCAGGTCGGCCGGGGTGCAGCCGAGGATGTCGCAGAACGCGGACAGCACCTGTTGCGAGAGCCGTTCGGGGGTGCCGGAGACCAGGCGGTGGACCTGCGACGCGGACAGGTCGATGCCGCGGTCCCTGAGCAAGGGAACCAGCTCGGTGGCGGTGTAGATCTTGTGCGAGGCCATGATTTCCCGTAGCTGCCAGGTGTAGCCGACTTTCCGCTTCACGACTGTGCTCCCGGGCTTGCCAGGGCCGCGGTGACGACACTGTCGAGGTGGCGGCGCAGGGTGCGTTTGCGGAAGTCCGAGCCCACGCAGGTGTAGATCGAGGTCGTGGAGGCGTGTTCGTGGCCGACTTGTTGTTGCATTATCTTGAGCTGCCAGAGCATCTAGACCTCTGACCTGCGGCGTTCCATTGTGGACGTTGTCCTTGACGTGTCGGTTGGATGCATGGTGGTTGCCTCTCAGCAAGAGCCGATCGTTACTTGACTGGGACGCCAAGCCAGTGGCTCGTGGCCTGTCTTGTTGATCGTGAGGCAGGTCGGGGCGCTGAGCTGTGTTGCCTCGGAAATGGGAGACCGTAGCGGGTCTGGTGTCTCATGGATCATGAAGTAGATCTCCGAATCACCCCTGTCGTCCGCGGCGCGGGCAGCGACACAAGTCTCGTGTGCGTGGTCCTTAACTGAGCAGAAGGAGTGCGTAGTAGGCCAGGAAGTGTTCGACTGCGTACGAGCTGCCGGTGATCTGTGGCAATGAGGCGTGGGTGTGGGCGTGCGCGGTATGGAGCATGGCGGGGATCCGGTCGTCGCCGGCGGGGAGTGCGTGCGTGAGGCGGTGCCAGCACCAGGCGCGGTGCAGGTTGAGCCCGTGCAGGTGGGCGATCAGCCCGTCGGAGGGATCGGTGACGGTCGCCGGGGTGAACAGGGGCGCGGGCTTCTGCTCGGCGATGCCGGGTAGGAACCGCCGTAGCCAGTCGGCGAACTCGGTCGGGGATAGCAGACGGGTCATGAGTTCGGCTTCGGCCAAGGCTGGGGACAGGAAGTCGGCTCCGGAGGGCTCCCAGGCGCCGGGATAGTCGTGGTCGGATCCGAACCACCGCCAGGCGGTCTCGGTGATGACCTGCTGCAGCCGCGGTTCGCCATGGTCGGCGAGGTAGCCGGCGTAGGGCAGAGCGCGGGACAGCCCGAACGCACCGTTGTCGTGCACCCCGGACCGGATCGGATAAGTGGCCCGCGGCAGCCAATCGAGATAGCGGGCCACGAAGACCGCACTCAACTCGTGCAGGGCTGTTGACCAGCGCGCGGCATCCGGGTCGTCCCAGGTGGCGGTCTCGAGGGCGAGTTCCAGCAGCGCCGACCAGCCGTAGGGGCGTTGGGTGGTGCGGTATTCCTCGGGGGCGAAATAGGCCACCTCGGCCGACAGTGCCTGGGTGGTCAGGTGCTCGTTGAGTGTGCGACGGATTTCCGCGGCCGGCACGAGATCACTGTGGTGGCGCAGCAGGCGCACCAGTACCCAGAACATCTCCACACAGGAATGCCAGTCGCAACTGCCGTAGAAGCACGGGTGCAGCTGCCGCGGGGTGGGGATGGGCACGCCCTCGACGTGCCAGTGAGTCTCGTGGTGCGGGTACTCGCGCACGACGTTCGTCAACGCTATCCCGGCCAGCTCACCAGCGCTGGCCGTCAGCAACTGGACTCGTTCGCCGTCCCACCTGGTCATCGGCATGCTCCCTCAGATTTGTGCCCGGATACCTCAGGCCAACGAGACTGCCTCAACATCAACGAGACAGGACAGCTCGGGCCGACGCTGTGTCGCGGTTCGCCGTAGAGCGCCGCTCGCCGAGTGCCTGGGCAAGTTGCTCTCGGAGCTTGCGGTTCTCCTCGGTCAGCTGCTGGATCCGCTGGTTGGCGGCTTCCAGCCTGCGTAACAGAGATGCGTCAGAGGGCCGTTGCCGGACCGGGATGGTCGTCTCAGGGGCCCGGCGGAAGGCGGCGCGGAGGCGTTCGATCTCGGCCCGGACGTCAGGTTGGGCGTAGAGCCAGGACCGGGAGACCCCCGCTGCTTGGGCGACGGTCTCGAAGCTGACCGGGCGGCCTTCGGCGTCGAGGGTCCGGAGGGCCTGGATCGCCTTGGCCCGGGTGAGTTCGTGGCGCTGCCGTGCCGCAGTGATGATGTGCCGGGTGTTGTCAGCTCGCATCCGCCGCCTCCTCGTCCTCGGGGCCGGGGCCGGCTTCGAGGGTGATGATGATGTTGTCGAGGTTGCCGAGAACCTGCTGGTTCATCTCAGCCAGGCGTTGCTGGCCGCGGGCCTCGGCGGCGGTGATGATCTGCAGGACTTGCTGGCGGTGTTCGCGGTGCTGGGGAAGGAACTCCGGCGTGGTGACGAACATCGGGCAGGTCAAACACGCGTTGGCATGCGGGCAGGTCTTCTGCACCGGCAGGCCGCAGAAGCCGTTGGGCAGCGCCTGGGTGACGCGGCCAAGCCGTTGCTTGGCCCAGTTCGCCTCGGCCAGCGGCCCGGCGGGGTCGATGGTGACGGTGTCACCTTTGGCGTTGACTTTGCGAGCCGCTTCCCAGTGCCGGCGGACGGTAGTGTCGTGCAGCCGGGCGTAGTGGGCCGTCATCTCACCACTGGAGTGGTCGAGCAGGACCCGCACGACCTCTTGCGGGACGTCACGGTTGATCAGACGGGTGCCGAAGGTATGACGCCATTGGTGCGGAGTGAGATGCACCGAGCGGCCGTGTTCGTCACGGACATCGCAGTGGCCCAGCCAGTCGCGCAGTTGGCCGCGATACGAGTGCGTGGTCAAGGGTTTGCGCCCATCGGGGTTCATCTTCGGAGCGGGAAACAACCACGGGCTGCTGGCAGGCCATCGACGAAGGATCTGCTGTTGCTGCTCGATGATCGCCTGCTCGACTTCCTCGTCGATCGGGACGAGCGCTTCCCGTTTCATCTTGCGGTTGGTGTAGCGCAGGTAGGGAGCGCCGTCGCCGTCACGGACGACGCAGTCGAACGCGATTCTGCTGGCGTCACCGACGCGAAGGCCGCAGCGCATAAGGAGGACGGTGAGCAAACGGCTCTCGGGGTTGTGCCACCGGTCGAGGTTCGCGGACCGCTCGACCTGGGCCATGATGTGCTCGGCCAGCCCACGCGGCAGGCGTTTCTCCGGCTTGGGGAAGTCGTCGGGGTAGAACGCCGCACTGGCGGGCAGGCTGGTGTCCCACTCGTGCCGCCGGATCGCATCGAGGAACGCGCCCAGCGAGCTGATGTCTCGGCTGCGCGAGCGCGTCGCCCGAGCGTCGGTGGCCAGGTCGGCGAGGTAACGTTCCAGCATCACCCGGTCAACATCGGCCAGGCTGGTCGCGTTGACCCGCGGGGATTCCAGGAACCGCGCCAATCGCGTCACTGCTGGGCGTGTCACGGTAACCGTGTAAGCCCAGCATCGGGTGTCGAGAACGTTCTTCTGTAGCAGGGAAAAGAACGATTCCATGGCGGCGTTGTCACCGCAGGCGCCGACCCGGCCCATGGACCCGGTCAGGCCGTTGTTACGCAGTTGGCGCCGGTAGGGCTTCGACCGGAACTGGCTGCCCCGATCGGAGTGCACGATGGCCCCGGCCGGGTCGCGCAGTGTGATCGCGTTGCGGAGTGCGGCGAGGGCGAGTGAGGATTTCATGCGGGAGTCGATCGAGTACCCGACGACCTTGTTGGAGTAGCAGTCCTTGATCGCACACAGATACAGCTTGCCCAGCGCGGTGGGATGCTCGGTGATGTCAGTCAGCCACTTCACGTTCGGCGCATCGGCGGTGAAATCCCTACGCACCAAGTCGTCGTGCACCGGCGGCCCCGCGTTGCGGTTGCGGCCTTTCTTCTTGGCATGCCGCCACGGCCGTCGGGACGTGCAGGATTTCCGCGTCCTCGGCCGTGAACTCCAGGGTGAGCAGGCACCGGTCAATTGCACGCCGCGCAGGCAGCCGTACACCGTGACACCTCGTTCGGTCGAGACGCAGTATGAGTCCATCCCCGATCGGACTTCCTGCTTGTCGGGCTCGTAAGTCGACCGCTGGTTCGAGAACGACGTCCGGACACCGGCACCGTCGACCGCACCTCCGGCCTGTTCGTATAGATGGCCGAAGATGCGGCGTGCATGCGCCTCGTTGAAGGAGTCACCGTCATTCCCGGAAAGCTCTTGCGCCTCTTCACCATGCGGGATGGCGTCACTGTGTTCACGACTGTGCCGCCAGCCTGACGACCGGGTCAGCGGTCGTAGGGCCATGGGCGATTCGGACCTTAGGGTTGGCCGTCGCCGCCGGGGACAGGCTCAGCTGTGTCGAGCGGGATCGGCAAACGCTGCCAGCCCTGTGCGCCAAGCGCTGTCGAGATCCGCGTCAGGCGGGAAACGGCCGTCGAGTTCGAGGATGACCATGCCGTGGGCGAACGCCCAGACAGCACGTGCCCGGTTGATGTCGCCGCCGACAGCGCGCATCAGCGGCAGCGCGGTCGCTTCCTCCGCCCCGGGCGGCAGCAGGTGGCGAGGGAGGGGTACGGAGTTCATCAGCCGGTAGAGATGGGGATGCGCGAGCGCGTAGGCACGGTAGGCCGCCGCGAGCGCGACCAAGGAGTCGGCTCGTGCCAGCGCGCTCGCCAGCTCCCGCATGGCGAGCGTGATCACCTGCGCTTCAACCGCACCCTTGTCCGGGAAGTGCTTGTAGAGCGACGGAGCGCGGATGCCCAGCCGGTCGCCGAGCGCCCGCATGGTCAGCGCCGCGGAGCCGCCTTCGTCGATCAGCACGCGTGCTGCGTCGACGATCTGCCCGGTCCGCTCACGCACGCCGGCTCCCGTCACGCTCACGCAGGCCGTAGCCGAACGCCCGATCCAACGCGATATGCGCCAGCCAGCCGAGCCCCGCCGTGAACAACGGTACCCAATCCCCTAGTCCGCCGGCGCTGTAGACGACCAAGACGGCCAGCGGGATCCATGGTCGATGCATGACGTTGTAGTAGGGCACGGCTTTCGGCGACAACTTGCCTTTGCCGGCAACGCCGACGCCGACGCCGACGAACATCGTCAGGTCGGGTGCGATCAGTAACAGGAGCGCGGCGACCAGCGCCGAGCCGCCGTGGTTGATCACCTCGAGCACGATGAAAGCCAGTAGGAACGCCGCCAGAGCGGCCCATGCCACCCGCTTCGCGACCTGGCGGGCGGGTGTGACAACGACAGACATGGAACCCCCAGTTGACGGCTAACGGTGTTAGCTTGAGTTTAAGGCTAACGCCGTTAGCCGTCAACTTGCCCCAAGACTTCCGGGAGCTGAGCCGAGGGGACGCGTATCCATGTTCGCCGCTGGACCGAAATCCACCTCCGTCGTGTTGAGGACGTTTCGCGGTTCGCGGGCGGATCGCTGCCGGCGTGGTTCAGTCGCTCGGAGCGATCCAGCTTGCGTGGATATCGAGCCGTGCCGATGGTAGGCATCCCGAGGTCGACCTGGCGGGTGCTGCGGGTGGGCCGCAGCACCCGCCGGCACGCTTGCCGCACAAGCACTGAAGGGTGCGGTCAATCCCCTCGATCTCACCCAGCCAGCCTCGGACGCGGCGCGCGCTTTCCGGTCTTCCAAGTCGGACTCCAATTCATCGAGCCGGGGCAGCATCTTCGGATCTGCATGCGATTGCACACACCGCAAGCAAGCTCATCGGATGATCTCGAATACAGATCGCTCAACCTGTTGGCTTCGGCATTCACGGACAGCGACGAGGGAAATCTGGTGTCCGTGGGTGGTCGGGCGTGTCATTCGAGATGTTGTCACAGGGTGCCGAACTCGATCAGGTCCTCAATCGCTTGTCGTAGCCAGGCGTTGAAGTCCGAGAACCGGTGCCCGCGCTGCTCCCAGCCGCGCGTCGCGCCCACATGCACGATCGCGACGTCACCACGGTCGAGATCCCAGCAGGCCCAGTCGTCGTTGTCCTGCCGTCTGGCGAACATCACCAGGCGCCGGTGTGGATACGACTTCGCCAGTATCGTGTTGCTGCGTCGGAGCAGGTCGCCTTCGACGATCCACCACGGCTCAAGGTCGGTAAGCCCCAATTCGACAACGCGAACGAATTCCGGCGGGTAATCGAAACCGTCGGGCAGGTCGTCGACAGACAGCAGGTCAGCCACTTCCAGTCCCCGTCTTCTGTAGCCACTCCTTGAGGGCGGCATAGTCGGCCGCTGTCAGGCCGTGACGGGGATCGATCCGATGCAGCAGAGCAGATCCGTGATGGTGTGCGGACACCCAAACCCGATCGGTGTCGGTGATCTCATCATCGACCCAGGCGAAGGGGCGTCCCGCAGCCCAGTCGACGAGGGTACGAGTCTTCCAATGCAGTCCGTTGCGTTCGTCCTGCTCATCGACGTCGGATGGCTCCGGCCAGATCACGACTGCCAACCGCGGCAGCCCAATCCGTGGTGCGATGCACTCATTGGCGTCGTGCATCCATGTGGTGGCCCAGGCCAGTTCACACGGCAGTGCCGCCAGGCGAGGGCCGTGCTCGGGGTTGATTCTGCTCAGCAGCGGGTTCGAGCTGTTCTGCTGTGGATCTGGCGTTGTCCGGTAGGTCGGATACTGTCGCGGCGCGAGACCGAACGGGATGAGCGGCCCGTCGACGTCAAGGAAGAGCAGCGGACGCTGTTTACAACCACCGGTCACAGGCCACATAGTAGCGGCTTTCACCTGACAGGCAGGCTTGATCAGCGATCTCGCAAGAGCATGGCGGGTCCAGCGGTAACCAGGGTCTAGCAGGTCACCCCTCACTCGATCGACCGGGCGAGGCTCGGATGTCGGGCGTGCTGTGAGCGGCGCGCATGGCTCCAGGCGCTGGCGGCCAACGAGCCGAACACCGGTCTGCGGTGGCTGGCTGAGAACCCGGCTCGCAACCGGAAGGTTCGGACGTTTCTGCTCTGGACCCACCACAACCACCACACCGGCGGCATCGTCATCCCCGACGAACTCCGCGGGCGTGGCAACCGAGCCGCCATCGAGGACGATCACCGCTGGGCGTTGGTCCGCCGCCTCCTGCATGACGACACCGTCACCATCCATGACCGAGTCGCCCGTCTGCTCCTGTTCGGACAGCCACTATCCAAAGTAGCCCAACCCGACCCGCGACCAGATCGTCCACGACGACAAGGGAACCCGGATCATGTGTCGGGCGCCGAACCGCTGGACTGCCCAGCCCGCTGGACGACCTCATGCACCAGCTCGCCAACAATCGACACAGCCACGCCGACATCCACCCGTGGCTGTTCCCTGGAGGCGCTCCAGGACGCCCGATCACCGCGACCCACTGGGCCCACCAAGCCAACCCATCCAACGCTGCCAACGCCGCCGGCATCTCCCGGCGACCGAGAGCCGGTCCGGAGTTTGACCTGGAACCGGTCGCGCGAGCGACGCCCCGAAAATTCGGGTCACTGCGGACAGGACCTTGCACCAGCGTGATCTAGCGCAGATCGGCAGGTCGATGCTTCTGTGAGGTCAGGATTTGCGGGCGGCGATCCGGAGGAATAGTAGGCCGACCAGGATCGCCACTGCTGAACTGATCGTGGCTAGTGGCACGTCGTGAGCGGTGCTCACCCCGGTGATGCCGCCGATGATCAACACCACGGCGATGGCGAGCACGATGACACGCTGGGACTTCGAACGGCTTTCGGGCATGTCGGATCTCCTCGGCGTCGCGGGTTTAGTGCAGCGATGACCAGAAGCCGCACTGGTGCGCGGCGGCCGGGTCTACTGTGGAGGGACGATCGGCGTCGGCGGTGAACTCGTGCACCTTCGGCGCGGCCGGGTCCCACGCCGGCCACTGGTCGGCAGTTCTTGTGTGACCGGGGTTTCCGGTGTGCGCGAACGTCGACCAGGCGGCGATCATCCGCTCGGCCAGTTGCTGTTGGGCCGCTGTCAGCGGATACGTCGAACCGTCCAGGTGCACCGGCTTTCCCTTGACGTCGAACAGGTAGAACAGTTCGGAGGCGTGCGAGGCGCCGGGCTGGAACGTCGGCGGCACCGGGATCAGTGGTGGCGCGGTGGGGTCGGCGAAGCGGTAGCCGAACACCGGGCCGCGCGCCGCGAGCGCGGTGTCGGTCTGCTGCTGTGGGCAGGCGAATCCGGAGTCGGTGTAGACCGCGGCCCAGGCCAACCCCGGCGTCGGGTAGTCACGCAGCGGGTACTGCTGCTGAACCGCGGCCGCGGCCGCGCCGAATCCCTTGGCCAGCAGTTCCGGGTACTGCGCGGCAGTGATCGGTTTGCCGAGCAGTTCGTAGACGCCGGCGACCGTGCGCTGTTCATCCGCAGTGTTCCCGGACAGTACCGGCACGTCAAGCGCCTGCTTCAGCCCGTCCCGCGGATCGACCGGCAGCGTCGTGCCGCCCACTGTGGCCGCGGTCGCCGTCCCGGCCTGGGTGAGCAGCTTGTCCACCGGCAGGGCGCGCAGGCAGCCGAGCTGGTCGCCGCCGGGCGGGCAGCCGAGCGCGGCCGCAGCCTGCGCACTGCTGCGTTCGGCCTGCGCCTTGGGCCGCCAGAACGCGCCGAACGCCGGGCTCTCCGGACCGGACGCGTTCGCCGCGAGCGTGGTGTGGCACGAGCCGCTCTGCAAAATCGCCTTGCTGAACAAACCTCTCGCGGCGGGCGAGGTGAGCTGACCGCATATTGCGACCGCGCCACCGGACTGGCCGAACAGCGTGATGTTGCCTGGATCGCCGCCGAACGCCGCCGCGTTGCGCCTCAGCCAGGCGAGCGCCGCCTGCTGGTCCTGCAAGCCGTAACTGCCACCGTCGGTCATCCCCGGTAGCGCCAGGTTGCCGAAGATGTTCAGCCGGAAGTCGACGGTCGCCACCACCACATCGCCCTGGACGGCAAGCCTGCGCGGGTCGTACTCGGTGCCGGCGCCGCTGCTGAAGCCGCCGCCATGCAACCAGACCAGCACCGGTCTCCGGACCGTAGCCGAGTTCGCCGGCACGGTGATATCGAGGTACAGGCAGTCCTCGGCGGTGCTGCCCTCCGGCGGGTTGCCCGCTTGCGCGCACGGCGGCCCCGGGGCGGACGCCTCGCGCACCCCGTCCCACGGGCGCACCGGTTTCGGCGGCGCCCAGCGCTGCGAACCGGTCGGCGGTTCGGCGTAGGGCACGCCTCGGAACCGGACGATGTCGTTGTCCCGCACACCGCGCAGCTCCCCGGAACCGGTGTGCATGTGCGTCGGATCGGCCGCCGCCTCGTTCGTGCAGGCCGTCGATCCGACCGTGGTCGCGGCAAGCAGTAGGGCAGTGGCGAGCCTGCGACGGGTGGTCACACGGCGCATGGAGATCGGCCTTCCGGTCGGGATCGGGAACACCGCGCAAGCTATGTCACGTGTAGTCGGCGCCGCGACTCGCGGACGACCAGTCCTGGCGGATCGTTCGTCGGAATCCGTGCGACGAAAGTCAGTCCGGCGCGAGGAACGTCCACACCTCGGCCCGGCCCGACTGCGGCCGGGCCGGGCGGGCGTACCATCGCGGGGTGGCCACGACGGACGAATCCGGCCGGCCGGTGCGCAACGCCCGACGTGAGCGGTACCTGCTGATCATCACCGCGCTGCTCGCGCTGCCCGGCACCGGGTTCGCCGCGGCCGTGCTCGGCGAACCGTGGCCGGGACTCGCGGCGACACTGGGCATCGGACTGGCCGGGCAACTGCTCGCGTCGGCACTCGTGGCGGGCATGCCCGCGCGCCCCGATCTCGGCCTCGGCGCCGTGGTGCTCGTGGCGTCGCTGCTGCGGGCGACTCCCTCGCCGTGGCAGCATCTCCTGGCCGAGCAGGCGGTGCCGTGGGTGCCCGTCGCACTGGCCTGGGCGACCGTGCGGGTCGTCGAATGCGCACGGACGCCACGGCAGCTGCAGATTTCCGCCGCGATCGCCGTCGCACACGTGACGCTCGCCGGCGTGCTCGACGGACTGGACGGCACCACGGGCTCGGCCGGGACAGCGGTGCTCCGACGAACGGCAACGGCTGGCGGCCGATCTGCACGACACCCTCGGTCACTTACTGACCCTGCTGGTGTTGCACGCCAACGCGTTGACCGTCAGCAGCAAGGAAGCCGAGACCCGCTCGGCCGCGGAACGGATGAGCGGACTCGGCAACGCGGGACTGGACGAACTGCGGAACATCCTCGCACTGCTCGACGCACCAGCCGGTCCGGCATCGGTGCGGCTGGGCAACCGACCGGCCGACGATCCGCCGGAGACGCTTGTCGCCAGGGCGGTGGAAGCCGGGCAGCGGGTGGAGTTGCGCCGCGAGGGGGAGCAACCGGAACTGCCACCGGCGACCGCGAGCACCGTGTCCAGGGTCGTCCAGGAAGGACTGACCAATGCGCGCAAACACGCGCCGGGCAGCGAAGTCCGGGTCACCGTGGCCACCGACGGCGACGTGGTGCGGGTGACCATCCGCAACGGACCAGGAACGGCCGAGGGTAGCGGCACCGGCTCTGGGCGGGGCATCGAGGCGATGCGCAGGCGGGTCGGCATGCTCGGCGGTAGCTGCGAGCATGCCGCCGAATCCGGCGGCGGCTACGCTGTGCAGGTGATCCTGCCCCTCGACGGGGCGGCCCGTACGGACTTCCGGGATGGTACGTGGACCGAGCCGACGCAGCAGAGCTGACTGCCGATGATGTCGTGCATGTCGTCGTGGTCGATGACGAGCCCATGGTCGGTGAGTTCCTGCGCACGATCCTGTCCGACACCGGCCGGATCGTCGTGGACGCGGTGACCTATGACGGCGCCGCGGGCACCGAGGCCGCGGTCCGGTACCAGCCCGACGTCGTGCTGATGGACCTGCGAATGCCACAGGTGGACGGGATCGCGGCCACCGCGGAGATCCGCAGCCTGCCGCAACCGCCAGCGGTGCTGGCGATGACCACAGTGGACACCGACGAACAGGTGCTGGCCGCGCTCGCGCGGTCCGCTGCCACGGGCGCCCTTACCGATCCGGACGTGCAGCTTGCCGAACCGGCCCAGCTCCCACTTCACGTCGGCAAGGTCCAGGCTGCGAGCCTCGTTGACCCGGAGGCCGACCTGCGACATCAGCTTCGCGGCGACGAAGTTCCGGGCGGTCGGCGCGAACTTGCGGCAGGTCACCAGCTCTCCGCGCCAGCCGGCGAACAGGGTGGTGACCTCGGCGTCGGTCGGCGGAATGCGAAGCGCGGCTTGCTTGCGACCACGGGGCTTGTTCATCTCGTCGATCGGGCATTCGACAATCCGGCCGGTCAGGGCATGGATCTCGACCTTGTGCCTCAGCTCCAGGAACGCGAAGAACGTCGTCACCGCCTGCGCCCGCGCCAGCCGAGTGCCCTTCGCGGCGGTCCGCAGCACCTTGCCGAAGTAGGTGTCGGCGTCAGCGGGTTCCATGTCCCACAAGGGTTTCCCGAACCAGGTCCGCACCTGTTCGAGGTGGCCGACATCGGAGCTGATTGTGCCATCGGCCAGCCCGGCCGAGGCACGGGCGAGCACGAACCCGGCCAGCACGTCGGTCTCGAACTGCGCCAACTCCTCCGGACTCGCCGGCGACCGCCGCTCGCGGAGATCCCGCACAACCGCCAGACTCAACCCGCAGCCCCGCCTTCAGTCCTGTCCGCACATCCTCGACCTGTTCGAGATCGGTTCACAGAAGCTGAAGTTGAGTCAGAACGACAGATGATCACCCGAAGGAGTGGGAACGCCCTGGTCCTGGGCGGATCGGACCCTCGCGTTCCCGACGAGGAACCCCAGAACTCACGGGTTATCTCTTATTAGGACGTCGTACTCGGCAACCGGGGTCTGCGTAACCCGGCTGTCAACAAATGTGACTGACCGGGACTCGCTGTTCCGTTCCCACCAGGACCTCCTGTTTGGGTACACATCCCGGACGCGCTCACCGGTGGGCGGCTCCGCCATCACGGCGCGCACACCCCGGTCGACGGACTGTACGTCCTCGGCCTGCCGTGGCAGCGGACCGCCGGCTCGGCCCTGCTCGGTTTCGTCGGCCACGACGCCGCCCACGTCGCCCGGCACATCGTCGAACGCCACCGCCACGGGACGGGGCCCCGACCTGACGGGTTCAGAGAAGCTTGACGCGACCTGTCGAGTTACGGTCAAGCCGTTCGTCATCCTCTTCGACGGATCGACACCGCCCGAGCTGGAGGACCCGTGCACTACATGCTGCTGATCTACAACTGCGACCGGCCCGAACCCGCGGATCCGGCGTTCCCCGAGGCGCTCGCCAGGGTGAACGCCTTCGCCGAAGAGTGCCGCCGCCGCGGCGTGTTCGTCGCCGGGCATCCGCTCCAAGGCGAGCACACCGCCACCACGGTCAGCGTCCGCGACGGCAAGACCTTGATCACCGACGGCCCCTTCCCCGAGACCCACGAACACCTCGGCGGCGCCTACATCCTCGACTGCCGCGACCTCGACGAAGCACTCGAACTGGCCGCGCTGTGCCCGCTGGCCGAGGTGGGCACGATCGAAGTCCGCCCAATCGCCGGAGTTCCCGACCTCGACCACCGGCCCTCGGCCGGAGTATGAGCCCGGCGCCGGTCCTGCGCGCCGTCTACCGCGAACACCGGTCCCGCATGCTCGCGGCACTGGTCCGCGTCCTCGGCGACTTCGAGCTGGCCGAGGACGCGTTGCAGGACGCCTGCGCGCTCGCCCTGCGCAAATGGGACGCCGCCGTGCCGGACGATCCGGTGGCCTGGCTGCTGACCGCGGCCCGCAACAGCGCCATCGACCGGCTCCGGCGTGCCCGCAATGGCCGGGACAAGCTCGCCGAACTCGGACCGAGACCGGAGGCGACGACCATGGACCTCGGCGAGAGCAGCCTGCTCGGCGTCGGCGACGAGCGGCTCAGCCTCATCTTCACCTGCTGCCATCCCGCCCTGGCCGAAGAAGCCCGCGTCGCGCTGACGCTGCAGGCCGTGGCCGGGATGACCGCCGGGCAGATCGCCCGCACCTTCCTCGTCGCCGAACCCACACTCGCCCAGCGCCTGGTGCGGGCGAAGCGCAAGATCCGCGATGCGGGCATCAGCCTCGACGTTCCCGCCGACCACCTTCTGCCCGAGCGGCTCTCCGGCGTCCTCGCGGTGATCTACTTGATCTTCACCCGCGGCTACACCGTCGGCGGCGGCGAGCCGGAGTACCGCGAGTTGCAGCAGGAGGCAGTCCGCCTCGCCAAGCTCGTCGCCACCCTCATGCCCGACGAACCGGAACCTCTTGCCCTGAGCGCGCTACTGCTGATCCACCAAGCGCGCTCGGCCGCCCGGTACACGCCGGCCGGGGACGTGGTCCTGCTCAAGGACCAGGACCGGTCCCGCTGGGACCGCGCCGGGATCGGCGAAGCCGTCCGGCTTCTCGACCGGGCCCTGCGGTTCGGGACGCCCGGGCAATATCTCCTGCAGGCGACCATCGCGATCCTGCACGCCCAGGCGCCGACGGCCGAGGAGACGAACTGGCCCGCGATCGCCGCGCTGTACGAGCAGCTGCTCACGGCGACCCCGTCGCCGGTGGTCGCGCTCAACCACGCTGTGGCGGTTGCCATGGCCACCACCCCGGACGAGGGGCTAGCGTTGATCGACCGGATCGAGGGCCTCGACGGCTACCACCTGCTACACGCCGCCCGCGCCGACCTCCTACGCCGTCTCGGCCGCACCGACGACGCGGTCGCGGCGTACCGGCGCGCACACGAGCTCGCCACCAACCCCGCCGACCAGCGCTACCTCGCCGGCCGCATGCGCGCTCTCAAAAAACCGGAAACTCGATGAACTGAGCTGTCGAGAAGCCCGGTGGTTATTCGTCCTCTGGTGCGTCAACTGACGATTCACCGAAAGGACCCACCCCCATGAGCAGCACTTCCCAAGCCGTGACCTCCGTGAAGGCCGACGTCGTCGTCGATGTCGGCAAGAAGAACGCCTTCGGCGTGTTTACCGAACGGTTCGACGAAATCAAGCCTCGCGAGCACAACCTGCTCGCGACGCCGATCAAGCGGACCGTGCTGGAACCTCGGGCCGGCGGCACCGTGTACGACGTGGGCTCCGACGGCAGCCGCTGCACCTGGGCGCGGGTCCTGGCGTACGAGCCGTCGGAGCGGCTGGTCCTCAGCTGGGACATCAGCCCGCGCTGGCAGCTGGAGTCCGACCCCAGCCACACCAGCGAGGTCGAGATCCGGTTCATCGCCGACGGTGCCGAACATACCCGGGTCTCGCTCGAACACCGGCATCTCGACCGGCACGGCGAGGGCTGGGAGAGCTTCACGAGCCTAAGTGCCGGCTCGGGCTGGCCGCTGTATCTCGAGCGGTTCCGCGCCGCGACACAACGGGATGCCGCCGGGGACTGAAGCCGATACCGTCCACACCGGACCCGATCCCAGCGTCAGCGGAAAGGCCACATGAGCACAGGCGCCGACGACTCACACCGCTATCACGCGGAGACGCTGCGCTCGGCGATGGCCGGCGACACCGGAATCACCGAGGTGGCGCTGCGGACCGCGGTGGCGGCCCGCTCGGCGGGCGGGCCGCCTGTCGCCGAACCGTACGACGATCTGGCCCGGCAGATCGGTGATGCCTCCTACCGGGTGACCGACGCCGAACTCGACGCCGTCCGGCAGGCGGCCGGCAGCGACAAGGCCGCGTTCGAGATCGTCATGTCCGCCTGCGTCGGGGCGGGCCTGGCCCGATGGGACGCCGCCACCCGAGTGATCGCGGAGGCGACCGATGCGCCTGCCTGAAGTCGAACGCGGTGACAGTCTCCGCACCAGGACGCTGATCCGGGTCATCTCCCTGGCACTGGGAGCGCGCCTCCCGGACGCGGCCCGCGTTGCCTTCTACCACAAGGGCTTCGTCGGCACAGCGCTCGGCGCGTGGACGCAGGATGCGATGCGCGGGCCGAGCGAATGGTCCATAGCAGAGCGGAAACTGATGGCCGCGATGGTCGCCAAGTGGAACTCGTGTCCGTTCTGCATCGGAGCTCACCGGGCCATCGCCGTGCACGGAATGGACAAGACGGTGGCCGACGCGGCCCTCACCGACTACCGAACCGCGCCGATCTCGGACCCCCTGCGCGCCACACTCACCGTCCTGGAAACCGTGACCCTGCGTCCTGACGAACTGGAGGGCGGACAAATCCGAACGGCGCTGGCCGCAGGGGCCACCCGGCAACAGCTCGAAGACGCGGCCGCGGTCGCAGCCGTGTTCAACATCGTCACCCGCTACGCCAACGCATTGGACTTCGCCATCCCAACCGACGCCGAGTTCGACAAGGCCGCCGGCATGATGCTCAAACGCGGCTACGCCTAACCTCCGGCGGTCGGCGAATCAACGTGATCGCGGCACCCAACTGCCAGCGAGTGTCGAATATCGGACTGCCGCAACGCGAATCCCGCCGATGCGCTGATGTCATCGCCCCACACGATGACCACCACCTCGGTCTTGATCCCCCGGAACCCGATGCCCTTGATCTCCATCGGCGGGCGCGCGGACTGGCAACGAAGTTCCGCCCCCGTGCTCGCCGGCGTCGACGAGCACGGGCGCCCGTATCGGTGCCTCAGCATCCTCAGGGTGCCGAAGCCGTGGCGGCGTCGATCGCGTGCTCCAGCTGGACACGACCTCGATACCGTTCCTGACTCGGCGATGCTGCTGGCACTGAAACGAGAGGCCACAACCGGGGATGATCGTGGTCCATCTCGCGGCGGTGACGTTCCTAAACGTGGCCGGGTCGGCTCGCCGGACCACACCACCGGCACCGCCGCGGCATTAGCGGTACTGCTCCGAATCCGCGTTCGGCGCCTGGCGCAGCCGCCAGGACGGCGACTAGCGACTCAGGCCCCGGCGTCGGACACTGGGTGGATGGACCGGGACGCGGTTCACCTTCGCTCGCCTCCTCGACGAAGCGGGCGACGCCGACCTGCGCCGTCGTTCGAACGGGACTCACCGGTCGACGCCCTCCAGCCCGACCCTCACCTCGCGGGCACCGAGTTCGGACAAGCCGATGGCGCGAGGAGTGGCCCCGCTTGAGGCGAGGACACCCTGCCGACGCGGTGTTTGCCGCATGCCGTCACGAATCTGCCTATTTCGAGGTGCCTCAGCCAGCCGGTCGTCCGAGCCCGCGAGATCGAGCGTCTTGAGCGATACCAGCGCATCCGCGCCGACGGTTCCCGTCTCCGCCCGATAGATACACAACGTTTGCCGGTCACGGGCAGAGGCCAGTACTTCGGGTTCGAGCTCGAAGCAGCCTGCCTGAGGATGGTAGAAGACCTTACGACGGCTAGTTCCAGCTGCCACATCGTGCCTGCGCCATAGCCGAGCGAAATCGGCGGATGTGACAGAGAGTTCCCGCACGAGGTGCACAAGCTCGACATCTGACGGCCGTTCTACCGAAATCCGGCGCAGATGACTCACTGTTTCCGCTGCTACGGTGTTCCACTCAGGATAAAGAAGGCGGCTCTCCGGCTGCAGGAAGAGTCTACGCGCCATATTGCGCTCACCGTCGGGGTGCAGACCGAGAAGCTCGGCCGCGAGGGGTGTCCACGCGAGTACGTCCAGAGTTCCACTCAGGACGACGGCGGGTAGATCCACCAGCCGAACCAAGATCTCCCGCATCCCGGCTTGCACGCCCTCCGCCGCGTGCTGTTCACAACGCTGTGGCCACAACCGAGGACCGGTCAGGCGAAGCAGATGTTCACGTTCGACGTCGTCGAGCCGCAGCACGGCGGCCACCGCGTCCAGCACCTGCCACGACGGTGTCGCTCTCCCCTGCTCGACGCGGGTGTAGTAATCGGTGCTCACCCCGGCCGCTACGGCCACCTCATCGCGACGCAATCCGGGCACCCGACGCCGGCCCTGTGGGCTGAGCCCTACGTCGGCCGGCTGGATGCGAGCACGCCGGGACCGGAGGAAGCCGCCTAGTTCCGAACACATGGTTCCATCATCCACGATCGATCCGACCGTAACATGGGTCAATCCAACCTAGTCAGAACCAGGCCTGGATACACCATCTGGGACGGGGTCAGACTTCCGACCATGTCGACAACTTCTACCGCACCACTTGCCGGGCGGCAAGCACTGATCACCGGTGCCGCGTCCGGAATCGGGGCCGCTACCGCCCGTCGTCTCGCCGAAGACGGTGCTCGTGTCGTTCTCGTCGCCCGTCGTGCCGACCGCCTGAAGGCACTCGCCGACGAGATCGGCGACCAGGCCGTAGCGATACCGGCAGATCTCACCGATCGGCACGCAGTCGAAGCACTCGGTGATCGTGTCAACCTCAAGACCGTCGATCTCCTGGTCAACAACGCCGCCGTCATGCTCCCCAATCCACTGACCGAGGGTCGCGACGAAGAATGGCGGCAGATGCTCGACCTGAACGTAAGCGCGGTTCTCCACACGACTCGCACACTGCTCCCCAGTCTCCAAGCCGCAGCTAGCGCCGGGAGGGCCGCGGACGTCGTCAACGTCTCCAGTACCGGCGCTGACGTCCCCGTCTCCGCATTCGCCGTCTACGGCGCGACGAAGGCCGCACTGTCCTATCTATCCCGAGCTCTACGTGTGGAACTCGCCGCCACGGGACTTAGAGTCACCGACGTCAAACCCGGTGGCGTTGCCACCGAACTGTTCGAACACACCACTCATACCGGCATCCGCGATCGGCTCGCCTCGGCGGTCCGTAGTGGGAAACTGCTCGATCCGGCTACCGTCGCTGACGCGATCGCTTACGCGGTGAGCCGTCCGGTGGGGACCTGCCTCTCCCAGCTCACGGTGATGCCGTCTGCCCAACCGCAGTAGGACGACGAGGTGACCGTCTTCGCTGTGTTACCACCGAGCGGTCCTACAGGGTTGCTGCCCCGAGATTCACGCGTATAGGCTGCTCAGCCCCGACGCCGATCCCTGCCACCTCACTGTTCACGCATCGATAAACAGACAAGTATCGAAGTGCCATATTCCGCATCAGCGAGCACTTGAGGTGTAATTCGGGTTGGGGTGGTTAGGCCTGTCATGCTGACAGGTGAAGGCCTCCACATGTGAGTGGAGCTGTCTGGGAACTGTCGAGCAGGACTGAAGCTGTCCGCAGACGGCGAAAGTCGTCATCATCGCCACGAACATCGCCAGAAAATGGACTCAGTGTTCACTGCTCCGAAAGAGCTCAGCTCGATCCGGTTGTTCATCCCGGACTGCCCGCAACGCCGTGCAACGACGAAATCGAAGCGTCCGCTGGAAAACGCCGTCGGCAGGGCCCCACCCGTTTGGCAAGCAACAGGTTGAGCTTGTTAAAGACGGCAAAAATCGGGTCAACCGCTGTCGGGCGCGTATATACTGAATTCGTGCCCGACTTGCACTGCGACCCGTCTGCCCCGCTGCACGAAACTTCCGAACTACTTGCCGTCCGTCCCGGTGTGACGATTTCCCGTTGCTCGTTCGAAAACGCCGAGGGCGGCCGCGTCACAGGATACTTGGTCGAGCCCGACGGCACACCCAGGGCGGGCGTGCTGTACATGCACACCACCAGTGGCACGGAGGGGTTCCTGCCGGAGGCGATCGCGCTGGCCAGATCGGGCGGGATCGGATTGTGCTTGCAGTTCCAGTACGTCGATGACGACCAGGTGGCCGCGATCCGCCGGTCGATGCTGGCCCTGCGTCGGGGCGCGGATCTGCTGCTGGGCCGGACAGATCGGATCGCGGGTGTCGGGCACAGCGGTGGTGCGATGATGATGGCGGTGATTGCCGGGCTCGACCAGCGGTTTGCGTGTTTCGTACTCGAAGTGCCGATGGCGGGCCTGACGCATCACTGGCGCAACACCCACCACCCCGAGGTCGCACGGATGCGGGCGTCGTTGCCGCCGGAGTTGTTCGAGCGGACCCTGGCCGAGATGGCGCCGTACGACGCGGAACATTTCATCGGTGACGTGCGAGTCCCAGTGCTCTACCAGTTCGCGCGGTTCGACATCGGTGTCACCGCGGCGGAGTCCGAGGAGTTCTACGCGATGGCGCCGCAGCCCAAGCAGCAGCGATGGTACGACTCGGGGCACGTGATCAACGACGTGGCCGCGTATGCCGACCGGGCTGAGTTCCTGACTGAGCACCTCGGGCTCACCAGGAGCTGAGCTCGGCCAGAGCAGTGCTGACGCATGCGTCGCACCAGTCAGGTCAAGGTTCATCGGTCCGATGCGGGACCGGATGCCGGTCAAGGCAGCCTTGGCCGGTGACCACACGCTTTCTCCGACTTCGCAGACGGTGCCGATGCCGTCGCAACCCCTGTGCTGATGGCGAGGCAAAGATCTATCCCCGCGCTTGGGTCCGGATGAGCTGTAGGCGTTGATCCCAGAATTGAGTCACGTCAGCGGGGCCCCGCCCGGTAAACGATCGTGTGACGTTCCCCGAGATCGTGTTCATGTTGACATCGTTGTCCAACGTAAGCAGGCCTGCTGCGGGATACCACGTCTATTCCGGCGCGATTTGCAGCTCAAAACCCTCGGAAGACGCCGTCGTCGTCTGCCGCGCGGGCGAACTCGTCCCAGTCCATGTTCGCCAAGGAAATGTTGTTCTCGATTGACCACAACTCTCTAGAGATAACTCTTAGCTGTTCAGTTTGCTGGCCACCTCGGTATATGCACAGTAACGGCTGGCCGAAATCAGACAATGCCCGTCTGTCGGCGACGATGAAGAGCGAATGTGGACCGATCAACGGCAGAAGCTGCTCGGCGGTCATGTCGCGATAGGCTTGGTCGTCCACAAAGTGCACATGCGCCAGGAAGTCGTCCTCGTTCGGTGTCTCCACCGCCGTTCGCAATGCCTCCCAGCGAGCCGGATCGGAGAAATCCGTGCGAATCAGCGGAGTTCCGACAGCTTCAGGCTGACTTTTCATGGCGACGTCCTTTCACTTCTCGCGCATGCGACATGCCAGTTAGCTGAATTTCAGAGACACCCGCGCTCCTGTCTGCCACCTTAGCTCCAGAACGGCCGGGAGGGAATACCGGGCGGCCTGTCCTCCGCGTTTTGCCCTGCCTGCTCGTTATAGTGGCGTTCGATAATCAGGGCCGCGGTGCCGGCCGAAACTCGGGCGGGGGCGGAGTCCTGCGGGACGCGCTGGACACGACGGTACATGGGGAAGGTTCCAGCAGGCCCCGTCACGGGCCAGGGTCGGCGTCGGCCAGCAGGCGTCCAGGCTGGCTTGGCTTGCCAAGCCAGCCTGGAAATCCTCCAGAACCGGTCGGTGGCGATATCGGACACGACGACCGGTTCCCGCCGGCGTGGGCGGCAGTACCGCACGAACCGGCCGAGGCCGGCGCTCTGTGCTCACCCCACACACCGCGCCGACTGATCACCGCCCCAGGCGACCATCGAACCTGCACCTCGGTACACGATTCTTCCGCCGTACCGCCAGAGCGTAGAGAAGTTCGATGTGGGCTTGAAGCAGATACCGCGATCCGCAGCCGGCCGACACGTGACCACGACCTGTTCTGCGGTCCCATCCCATCGCTCGTCAATGCGTGACCGGCGCATCAGCATCTCCGGCGACCTACGACCACGCGAATGCCCTCAGTCAAGACGCGGGTGTAGCCGGAGCTGGGCCACAAGCACACCGAAGCTGCCGTTCTCCAGTCCTGGATCAGCGCCGGCGAACAAGCACGACTCGCGAGTCCGACCACCTACGGCATCCATCCAGCCGACGGCGCAGGGGAACGATGGCGTGACGTCGCACTCGAAAGCCACCGCCTCCGCAGGAGTCGACATCTCGTCCGGAGACACGGCCGCCCGCATCATCAGCTCCGCGATTTCCAGGGAGAAAGCGCAACGCCGGTGACGAAGTTCAGCCCATCCAGAGGCGGGCCTTCGTCAGCAGCGGCGAAGTGAGCTGTACCGATTGAATTCGGCAACGTTCCCCTTGGTTCCTGAATGAAAGGTACCGGCACCCGCACTGTTGTCATAGTTCTTGTTGACATACATGCAGAACGAGCTCGAATTCCTGTTGTTCCAACTCCTCGTACGATCATCGAAATTCTGCAAGGACAAGTCCGGTGAACCAACCTGAAAGAGTGCCATGGCACCTTGTCCGTCATCTCCCGCGAACAGGCACATATACCCCGCCGTACAGCGGTCATATCCCGTCGCAGCGTCCGCCGACGGCACGGTGACCAGCACACCGGCCAAAGCGATCACCACGATGCCAAGACCTCTCTTGAAGAACGACATCTGTTTTCCTTTCCTTGATCCAGCTCAGAGACTTCTGCGGTTCATGTCCAGGCGAAGATCGTTGCGCCATTCTCGCCTAGCGGTATCGATGCGAGCATGACAAAGGTCAGCGCCTCCGGAAGTACCGAGTACGTCGGTGAAGCCACCCACTCCCCCGACGCGACGACACCGGTCGCGCGGAGCGCTTCATTCAGGTGTGCTGCCGAGGCACCGGTAGGAAACCCTCGATCTGACGGCCGTGGCCACTAAGATCACCGCAGGGGCGATCGCTCGATCCGAGGACGTCTGCGAGATTCAGCCTTGTCCTGCACCGCGGGAAAAGCAATGTCCTTTTGATGCGATCTGCTCGACTCACGATGCACTATCGGACATCACCGCGCGTCACGCTCTCACAGCGGCGCCAGGCGGTGCCAGTGTGCGGCGAGGATCAGCGACCAGGTCGCCCGGCGCGGCATCGTCCTCCCCCGTCGCAGCGCGATTTAGCGCGAGCATGGTGCCGAGACGTTTACGGCGAAGTCCGGAACTGCATGAATGTGCTGGGATTGTCAGGGCGGCGGCCAACCCGATCATTTCGCTCGCGTGACGCAAGTCACTAATTCGAGGCCGGGGTAGCGCCCAATAAGACACAGGGTTTTGGCATCCCCGCTTCTTCGCGTGCCCGACGGAACTCATAGCGAAGGCCCCCTGTGTCGCACCCCGTGGTCAGACGACGAGGGGGGCGGCGACCTTGAGTTCGTCGTGTTCCGTGCGCATCGGCGGCGTGGACGTACGCGACATGGCCTCGGAGCAGCTGCTGGCGTCGATGGCGTTGGTGTTCCAGGACGTCATCCTGCTGCGCGACACCATCACCGAGAACATCCAGATCGGCCGCCCCGGGGCCACCGACGAGCAGGTGCGCGCCGCCGCTCGGGCCGCGCGTGTGGACGAGGTGGTCGAGCGGCTGCCGCACGGCTACGACACCGTCCTCGACGCTGTCGGCGGCGGCCTCTCCGGCGGCGAGCGGCAGCGGCTGACCATCGCCCGCGCCATTCTCGCCGACGCGCCGATCGTGGTGCTGGACGAAGCCACCGCCGCGCTCGACCCGGACAGCGAGGCCGCTGTGCAGGACGCGCTGGCCACTCTGATCGTGGGCCGCACGGTCGTCGTCATCGCCCACCGCCTGCACACCGTCGCCACCGCCGACCGGATCGTCGTGCTCGACGGCGGCCGCGTCGTGGAGACCGGCGACCACCCCACCCTGCTCGCCCACGACGGCCTCTACCGCCGCATGTGGGCCGCCCAGCAGAACGGAGACGACTCGTGATCGGCCGCCTGCACCGGCTCCACCCGCACCCGTCCGACCTGGCCAAGGTCATCGGCGTGCACGGCACGATGGCGATCCTGCAAGGGCTCATCCTCGCCTTGCTCGTTCCCGTCCTGCGCGCGCTGCTCCAGCCAGAGCCCGACATCGACGCAGCCCTGCCGTGGCTGCTGCTGGGTGCGGCTGGGGTGACCGTTTACTGGGTGCTCAAGGCGGTCTCCACCCCGATCGACTTCGCCGTCAGCATGCGGATCGCCGCCCAGGTGCGCAACCGGCTGATGGCGCACGTGACCAAGCTGCCGCTGGGCTGGTTCACCTCCAGCGCCAAGGCCAAGCTCTCGCGCACCATCACCACCTCGGCCGGGGCGGTGGCGCACCTCGGCGTCACCTTCGGCCCACCCACCATCAGCGGCGCGCTGGTCCCGCTCACCGTCGTCGCAGTGGTGTTCTTCGTGGACTGGCGGCTCGCACTGCTGCTGCTCCTGGTGCTGCCTGCGGCCTTCCTGGCGCTGCGCCGCTCCGGTCGCATCGTCGCCGAGGTCGACCGCGACCTGGAGAAGGCCGCGGTCGAGATCGCGGGCCGGGCGATCGAGCTGGGTCAAGCGCAACCGGTGCTGCGCGCCGCCGGGCTGGGCCGAGTGGGCAGCGGACGGATGCGCGCCGCCCTGGACGAGCACCGCGCCAGCTACCGCCGCGGGCTGCGCCGCACCGTGTTCCCGGACCTCTCCTACACCGGCGTCATCATGCTCGGGTTCACCGCGGTCCTGATCATGGGGACGCATTTCCTGCTCAGCGGCCAGCTCCCGGTCGCCGACGCGGTCGCCCTGCTCGTGCTCGCCGTTCGGTTCCTGGAGCCGCTGGGCACGCTGACCGAGCTGATGGGCGTGTTGCACGCGATGGACAACGCGACTACGCGCGTGCAGGACATCCTCGCCGAGGAGCCGCTGCCCGACTCGGCGAACCCGATATCGGACAAGCGTGACGCGGGCATCGAGTTCGCCGGGGTCACCTACTCCTACGGCCCCGAGGGCAGGCCCGCGCTGTCGGACGTGTCCTTCCGTGCGCGCCGGGCACGACGACCGCGCTGGTCGGCCCTTCTGGCTCGGGCAAGACGACGGTCACCCGGCTCGTCGCCCGTTTCTTCGACCCGGACCAGGGCTCGGTTCGCGTCGGCGGCGTCGATGTCCGCGACCTCGACCCGGCCGCGCTGCTGGACGACATCGCCATCGTCTTTCAGGACGTCTACCTGTTCGACACGACCATCGAGGACAACCTCCGCCTGGCCCGCCCCGACGCCACCGACGACGAGCTGCACGCCGCGGCCCGCGCCGCCCGCCTGGACGAGGCGGGCTCGGCCCTCGACCCGGAGAACGAGGCCATGGTCAGCGAAGCCATCGCCAATCTGACCACCGACCCCGACCGCACGGTCATCGTCATCGCCCACCGTCCGGCCACCCTGGCCACGGCCGACGCGGTGGTCGCGCTCGACGCGGGCCGAGTGGTCGAGCAGGGCACCCCTGTCCAGCTCCGCGAGACCGGGGGAATGTTCGCCCGTGTGTACGCCCAGTACGAGACGACGAAGAATGGCTCATCCAGCTCCCTCGGTGCCTCGATGACGAGAGCATTCCGCTTCCACTCCGCGTCGCAGGTGCTCTTACCCTGCTCTACGGAATCTCAGTCACCACGATTGTGCAGCTACGCCGTGAGCATGTGGGTATAACTGCCTCCGGGAGCGCGCTGATAACACCGACCGCAAGCTCGCGCTGCCGCCTCGGCTAACTGTTCTCCTGCAACGTCTCCTGGCTCAACCTCCCGTAGCTCGGGGCGTCCTGGGGCTGGCCGAACATGCATCGCCGCTGCTGTTTGCTGGGACAACAGTCCTGCGGCCGATGGCGGCCAACGCCCTGTGCGCACGCAGGGCCGGTCAGGAATAACCGTGCTCCCAGCTCGCAACAGCGCGGTCTCGCGTAGCAGGACCCTAGTACTCCAACCGCACTTTGTGATTGATGGCTTGTCTTCGCTGGTAGTGGGCTTGTCGGGCTCGGTGTTGGTGGCGTCGGCGCCAGTGTGACCATGTCCAGGTCACGGCGCGGTCGGGCGCGGTGGTGATCAGGTGT
>NZ_JADNQN010000026.1:0-26739 GCF_047608695.1 Amycolatopsis sp. cmx-11-32
CCCCAAACGCCAGATCGTCGCCGACAAGAACAGACATGCCGTCCAAAACGATCGGCCACCGCTGGACACCCCAGAACTCCCACCCGCCGAACAAGAAGAAAATCAACAACATGTCTCGCACCTACATTCGAGACAGGCAGGAGCGCAACACACTTACGGCTGGTCACCGCCAGTGCGACGTCCTATCGAGACACGACATCAAAGCGGAGAGAATCGACGAAGTAGTGGACCTGCACCTGTTGCTGCTGATCTTCAGCAGTGCGGGACTCGGGAGCGGTCTCGACTCCGTTCTCTCCGGTGATCACCTGTTCGGCAAGCCCATGGTGTCGATCGTCGCCCTGTTCGGTGGCGTGGTGCTCGTCTGCTGGAGCGCTATTCATCTGTTCGTGCTGCGAGGAGCCCCGCGTCTGCTCCTGATCGAGCACGACGAGCACCCCCTGAACTGACGCGCGGGCCAGTGTCGGGGCGTGGCTGTTCGCTGCACGGAAGAGCAGCCACACCCCGGACTGGCGCAACCCGATGCGCGTACACGCAGCACGCACCGTCCTCTCGTCACCATCCCCAACCACCAATGTGGAGATTGCCATGCCCGATCACGACACGCTGCTCGCACGCGTCCGGAAACTCCTCGCCAAGGCCGAGGACCCGGCGGTCACCGAGGCCGAAGCCGAGTCCTACAACACCAAGGCCGCCGAACTGATCGCCCGCTACGGCATCGACCAGGCGCTGCTGGCCGCATCCGGCGCGACCACCGACGAGATCACCCAGGTCACGATCCCGCTCGACAACCCGTACAGCCGAGACAAGGCTGAGCTGCTCACGAACATCGCGCATCCGTTGCGGTGCCGGGCGTTGCTGTACCGGCTCGGCCAGTCGGTCACGGCGGTGACGGTGTTCGGTTTCCGGTCCGATCTGGAGCGCGTCGAGTTGCTGTACACGAGCCTGCTGTTGCAGGCAACCACTCAGCTGACCAGGGTCCGCCCGGAGGACCGCGTGTTCGCCGGGGAATCAGTGGCCGCGTACCGGCGCACCTGGCTGCACGGTTTCTCCGGCGCCGTCTACGAACGGCTCCGCAACAGCGAACACGCCGCCGCCCACACCCACACCACGACAGCGGGCAACCCCTCCGCCGTACTGGTACTCCAGGACCGGACAGCGATGGTCAAACAGGCATACGACGAGCAGTACGGCAACCTGCGCTCAGCACCACCGCGGCGCCTGTCCGGCAGCGGCTACCTCGACGGGCACTCCGCCGGCGAGCGCGCAGACCTTGGCGCGACCCGAGTCGGCCGTCGCCGCAACAGCTAAAACAGCAGGGTGGCGGGCTTCTCCTGGCCTTGTGCCTGGAGTGTTCCCGCCCAGCATGGGAGTTCATGGAGCTGTGGCTGTGCCGCCCTTCGTGAAAGGTGAAGGTAGTCCAGGCTCTTCTTGCATCGAGCCGAACTCGACACATTCGGCCATCCTGGAGATCAGTCCGGTCCAGATGCCCTGAGCGCAGCGGCAGGACGCGTCGTGGCCGTCGCGCTGCTGCCCCGGTGGCCAGACATCGAGCCACCTCGCAATTCTCGTCGTGCACCACATTCGGGCCACTGCTCTCTGGCGAGGACGGCCGACAGCCACGGTTCGGGTCAGCCGGGCGGCACATCCGGCCACCGCAACACAGTCGAACCCCAAGTCACCCCCGCACCAAACGCGCTGATGAGCACCACGTCACCAGGCTTCATCATGCCGTCACGCGCGGCGTCGGCCAGCGCGAGCGGGATGGAGGCCGCGATGGTATTGCCGACCTTGTCGATGTTCATCATCACCTTTTCCGCCGCCAGGCCCAGCTGTTTCGCCGTCGTGTGCAGGATTCTGCTGTTCGCCTGGTGGCCGACGAAGACGTCGATGTCGCTAACGGTAAGGCCGACCCGGTCAAGCACATCCCTGGCGGATTCGGTCATCCGGGAGTACGCGAGGTAGAAGATCTCGGTTCCTTGCATGGCGACGAAGTAGTCGGCCGGCGTCGCCGGTGTGCGGTCCACTTTCTGCCTTGCCCCGCCCGCGGGCACGACCAGCAAGTTCGCCCCGTCTCCGTCACTGTGCAGGTCGATCGGACCCAGTGCCCCTGCCTCGTCGGGCCTGCCCGCACGTAGGACGACCGCGCCCGCCCCGTCGCCGAAGATCGGCATCGTGGCCCGGTCGTCCGGATTGATCAATGTAGTGATGGTGTCCGAGCCCACAACCAGAACGCGCCGCGCTGTTCCAGTGGAAATGAGACCGCTGCCGGTCGCGAGGCCATAGAGGAATCCGCTACACGCGCCGTTGACGTCGAACGCGGGAATCCCGTTGAAGCCCAATGCGGAGGCCACCTGGGGCGCACTGGGGGGACACAGCTGGTCAGGCGTCATGGTCGCCAGCACGAGTGCGTCGATCGTGTTCTCTCCGGAAGACCTCAGCGCCCGCTTACCCGCTTCAACGGCCATCTTTACCGTGGCGATCCCCTCAGTCGCGACGCGGCGTTCACGGATCCCAGTCCTGGTGCGAATCCACTCGTCGGACGTGTCCAGCCGCTGCGCGATCTCGTCGTTGGTCACTACCCGCGGCGGCAGCCAGGTACCGAGGCCGCAGAGCACGGCCGCATCGTTATCGTGCACTGTTCGCATGGCGTCCTTCCGCGGCGATGGTCGTGCTGTGGTACCAGGCGTTCCCTGCCGACTCGGAGATCAGGTCACGCGACTTCGTGAGGTGGTGACGTCCCAGCGACAAAGCAACCCGCTGCACAATGTTCAGTGCCGCGAAGTATTTGTGGAGGAACCCTTCCTGACCGAGGTGGATCCGCACCATCGACACATTCCGGTTCTGCGGGACATCGGCCGAAAGCAGCTGCCGCAGGTTCTCGCCCTTGCGGATGGTGTACTCGTCGTCGTCCTCGTCGGACAGCCAGATCACGCAGTGCCTGCGGTCCGGATCGGACAGTGTGGCCACCTCGCTATGGCAGAACTCATGGAAGAAGTTCCTCGTCGCCGGGACCATCGCCATCTCGTTGAGGTGCATCTTGCACAGTTTCAACAAGCTCTCGTGCCACTTCGGCGAGCTGATCATGATGATATTGGCGTCCGTCGCGGCGGCGGCGATCGACTCGACCAGCTCATGCCCGCCTGCTTCGAGATCGTCACCCAGTATCCCTGCCAGCCTGGCCAGTTCATCGCGGTGGTCGCTGTCGAGCACGCCGAGTCGGTAGAACACGTCCATCAGGATCGCGAAGTACTGCGACACGTGGAAGAGCGGATATTCCCTGTCTGGTTCGGACAGTCGCCAGTACAGGGTGGAGACGCCGGCTGCCGCGCCGAGCTCGGCCAGCTTGCCACCGGAGGTGAGCAGCATGATCTGGTCCGGCCGGCCCCGCAGCGCCTCGAACGCGATGATCGGCTCGGTGGAGTGCCCGCTGTACGAGCTGACGACGTAGAGCGTCTCGTCGTCCAGCGCCGAAGCCGGCGCCAGGAAACGGAAGTCGTAGTCGTTGAGGACGTGCACCTCGACGGGCAGGCGCAGCTCGGTGAAGTAGCCGCGGACGATGTCGGACACGATCGCGGAGCACCCCATCCCGGTGAACGCGATCCGTTTGAACCGGTTGGCCGCCAGCCGCTCGCGCAACCCCTCGGTCAGCCCCGCCATCGAGTACTCATCGGGTTTGAGCAGTCCCGGCAAGTACTCCTTTTCGATAAATCGCTCGTACCGATCCAGTCGTGATTGCATGATCAATTCCTTTGTTGGATCAGTGTTTCGTTATCAGGAGACCTCCGGCGCGCGCCGAGAGCGCGCCGGTCTATCCGGCCGTCCGGGGTCAGCGCGGGCGCGAGTGCGCCCCGATCGATCTTCCCGTTAGGCGCCAGGGGAATTCGCGTCCATGACTGAAAGAATCCGGGCACCGAGTAGAGTGGCAGCCGATCGGCGAGGTACTGCCTCAACTGTTGGGCGTCCGGTGGTCGCACGCCGCTCACCGGTACGTAGTGCGCGATCAGCTGCGTTCCGCCCGCCGTTTCGGCGGCGGTGACCACGACCGTGGCGACTGCCGGATGGGTGGCGAGCGCAAGTTCGATCTCACCGAGTTCGATCCGAAACCCTCGGATCTTGACCTGCCCGTCCGCGCGGCCGAGGAACTCCATCGCCCCGTCGTCCCGCAGGCGGGCGAGATCTCCCGTGCGGTACATCAAGGCGCCCGCGCGGTCCGGCCGGAACGGATCGGGCAGGAACCGCTCCGCGGTCAGATCGGGCCGGTCGAGATAGCCGCGGGCGACGCCGTCTCCGCCGAGGTAGATCTCGCCGCGACCACCGGCGGCGACCGGACGCAGCCACTCGTCGAGAAGATACTCGGTCGAACCAGCGATCGGCGTGCCGAGCGGGATCCAGTCCGCGGGAATCGTGAAGTCCACGGTCTGGTGGGACGACCAGATAGTCGTCTCGGTCGGCCCATACACCTGGATCAGCCGCGCCGGTGCTGATTCCTTCCGCACCAGCGAGACGGCCCGGAAGTCCGCGCGCTGCCCGCCGAAGAACAAGACCCGCAGGCCCGCGGCAAACTCGGGAGCTTCCATCGCGAGTTGCTGCAACAACGCCGCGGTCACGTACATCATCGTGACACCGCGTAACACCGTGGTGAGACTTTGCGGAGACAGCAGCACGGATCTGGGCACGACACGAAGCCGCGCACCATGACATAGCGCCGTCCAACATTCGAAGGCCAACGCGTCGAACGAAGGACTCGAAGCGAGTGCGATCACATCTCGCGGCCCCGGGTCGGCATACGCCATGTTCGTGACGAACCAACGCAGCGCCGAATGGGGCACCACAACGGCTTTCGGTGTACCGGTCGAACCCGATGTGTACACGACATAGGCGGTGTGGCCAGGCCGCACTTCTGACGCCGTGCCGCGCTCGACGGAAGGGATGTCGGCCCTGCCGTTGTCATCCACCACCACGATCGGAATGCCCAGGGTGTCGGGCAACCGGCTGGCGCTGGGTCGGTCACCGACGACTACCACGGCTCTCGCTTGATCGGTCATCAAGTCCAGCCTGGTTGCCGGATACTCCGGATCCAGCGCGACGTAGAAACCACCCGCCTTCAACACCGCCAGCATCGCGACCACCAGCGCGGGCGACCGTTCGAAGCAAACCGCGACGCACGTCTCGGGGCCCACACCACGCGCTCTGAGCACAGCCGCCAGCGCGGTCGCCGCGTCGTCCAGTTGGCGGTACGTCAGGTTCATGCCTGCGGCTTCCACGGCGACCGCGTCCGGCTGCCGAGCCACGACCGCGGTGACCATGTCCGGCACGAGCATTCCCCCGCCGTTCATCGCCGCTCCGGACTGTCGCAGAGCAGGCGTTGGACTTCATGGTCGAGTTCCGCCGAGGCAGCGGCCCATCGCCGCTGTCGTTCGGCGAACCGCTCGGCGGTGCCGGCGAGGTCACTCTCGAGCGTCGACAAGGCGTTGTCGAAGGAACTTTGTCCAGGACCACCGCCGAAGTCAGACACTTCTGCCACCGCGGCCGGGTCAAGTTGCCCCTGTCGGATCGACGCGGACCCCGCGACGTCGCGTGCCACGACGTCGAGCGGTTCGCCCGTCTTCAGACCACGCAGCACCAGTCGGCCGACCTCGTGGTGCGCCGTGCGGAACGGCATGCCACCGGCGACAAGGTGTTCAGCCAGCTGAGTCGCGGAGGTATAGCCCTGCTCCGCGCGCTGTGCCATCCGATCGGCGGCGGGCTCGGTGCCGGCTATCACCAGACGTAGCAACACCACCGCCTCGGTGGTGGTCCGCAGTGCCGGCCATAGGTGGTTGACCGCCTCGGTTCCCACGGCGATCGCGTTCGTGTAGCCGCTGGTGTGCATCGAAGACCCCGCCGCGACGAACGCGCCCATGGCCGCGGTCGCCTTGCCCTGAACGTGCTCGAGTACGAACGGGTTGCGCTTCTGCGGCATCATCGAACTGGACCCGACGAGGTCGTCGGGTACTCGGACGAGTCCGAACTCCTCGGTCGACCAGAGTGAGATGTCCTGTGCCACCCTGGCGAGCAGTACGCCTAGCATCGCGGCCTCGGAAAGCAGGCGCAGCACGAAATCCCGGGATGCCACCGCGTCGAGCGAGTTCGTGGCCGTACGGGCGAAGCCGAGCAGACGCGTGGTGCGCTGCTGGTTGATCGCCACCGACGTGCCACCGACCGCACCCGCGCCCAGCGGATTCACGTCCATTTCCTCGCCTGCGAGGAACAGGCCGGCCAGGCTGCGGGCGACCGAGTTGCCGACTCCCATGAGGTAGTGGCCGTAGGTGATGGGGACGGCGGGCTGCCGATGGGTGTACGCGGGCATCGTCGTCCGGCGGTACTTCAGCGCGCGGGTGCGGAGTTCCGCGGCGAGATGCTGTACTTCGTCGATCAGTGCCGTGTAGAGCGGACGGGCCCGCAGCCGGGTCGTGGTGGCGTTGAGGTCATTGCGGGAACGGCCCGTATGAAGCACTCCACCGACGTCCGCGCCGAGCGTATCGATCAGGTAGGACTCGTAGCTGAGGTACCTGCCGCGGGGTGCCGGACGCTCGCGGAGACTCGCGTAGTCCGTGCGCCGCAACGACTCGATCGCGGTGAGCAGCGATCGGGCCTGGCTCGGTTCGATGATTTCCCTGCCGGTCAGCATGACTAGGTGGGCCCGGTCCACTTCGGTCAAGTCGCGCATCTCGGTGACGAGCGGGTCCGGTCCGTCCGGTGCCCCGGAATTGAACAGGATCCGCTGTGCAGTCTCCGACAACGGGGTGACCAACCGTCCGGTGTCCGCAGTGGACGTTGTCGTACCGGTCATCGTGTTCCGCCGTTTCCCGCCGGGCCGAGTACCGCCGCCATCCGGGCGAGTCCCTGCTCGGCCGCGGCCGCGGCGGTACCGTGCGGGCCTGCCACCGCGGTGACGTGACCGCAGCGGTCACGGAAGTCAGCGGCTGGGCCGATCAGGTCGCCAGTGGCGCGGTAGACCACGGCATCAACGACGCCGGGAACTGCTTTTACGGCGGCCAGGGCGGACTCGGTCGCCGTGACCACACTCGCGGTCGCGGCCGTGAGAAACCTGATCGAGGCACCTGTGTGTGCGGCGGCTCTGGGCCGTTCGGCAAGCCCCAGAGCCGCCGCCACCTGGGCGCGTACCAGATCGACGCCGGTCGACAACCGGACCAGATCGGGGATTCGACCACCTGCCAGCCGTGGATTCACCTCGATCAGCCAGGCTTGACCGTCGGCCAACCGGATCTCGGTATGCGCGGCGCCCCAGCCGAGTCCGAGTGCCCGCAGCGCGTCCAGTGCGACGCGGTTGAGAATGTCTACTTCGGACTCGGTAATCCGAGCGGGAACATCGTGTCCCAGCTCGACGAACTGTGGCCGTGACCCAAGATGCTTGCGTACCACTGAGATGACCTCTCCGTCGAACGTCTCGACGGAGTACTCGAGGCCAGGCACCTCACTTTCCACGAGGATCTCCGGTGGCACGGCGAGTCCCCGTTCATTGGTCATCTTGGCCAGCAGACGCGAGGCATGCTTCGTGACGGATTCTTCGTCGGGACACTGACGCACTCCGAGGCTTCCCGATCCCTGAACCGGCTTGACCACAACGGGAAAGCCGACCCGTCGAGCCGCTTCCCCGGCGTCGGCTACAGTCCGCACCAGCTCGAAGTCGGGCACCTGCACACCGGCGGACCGAAGCACGGCGCGCTGCGTTCCCTTGTCCCGGCAGGCGGTGACGGCCTGCGGGTCCGGACCGGGCCTGCCGATGAGCTTGGCGATTGCGGCGGCTGACGGCACGTAGTACTCGGAGCTGGTGGTAACCGCGGCGATTCTCGCGACAGCGTCGAGGTTGCGTGCGATCGTCTCGACCTCGGCCGGATTCGCGGTATCGGCGACAATGTGCTCGACCTTGTCCGCCGCGAGGTACGGGTACCGCCCGGGGTCGTGGGTGACCACGAGCGGGCGGGCACCGAGTTCCGCGGCCCGCCTGGCGAAGTCCCTGCCGGTCCCGGTGGTGTTGCTTTCCAGTAGCAGCACGACTTCGCTCATCGTGCGGCCGCCGCTGGCAGCACGTCGGTGAGTTCGCGGCGGGCCCAGCTCATCCACGACCAAGTGGGCGCGACGTCGCCAGGGTGCTCAACGTGCGTCGGGCCGGCCTGTGGTGTGAGCGGCCACACTCCGTTGTCACGCAACCAGTCTTCGGAGTAGACGGTCTCCTGGTATCGGTTGCCCTCGTCGGGGAACACGACAACGGTTGTCGCGTCGGGGTTCTCGACCGCCCACCGGTCGGCGACGAGGTACGCGGCACCGCTCGTCGGCCCCATGAACAGGCAATGCGTGCTGTGCAGGTCATGGGTGGCGCGGAAGGTCTCCTCGGCGCCGACCCAATGCACTTCGTCGTACGCCGCGTGCCGGACATTCGGCGGGACAAGACTGTTGCCAAGGCCGCGCACCAGACGCGGCCGGTCCGGCATCCCGAAGATGACGCTTCCGTGCGTGTCCACGCCGACCAAGGACATTTCCGGTGTACCGAGGCGCAGGAAGGACGCGAGTCCGCCGGTTGACCCGCCCGAACCCACCGGGCCGACCAGGCAGTCGATCGGGCCGAGGCAGTCACTGATCAACTCGGCAACTCCCGCGTAGGCCGCAGGGTTGTCCACGTTGTCGTACTGCCCTGGCACGTAGTGGTCGGCGTAGCGGTCCTTGAGCTGGGCCACCCGTTCCAGTCGCGCGCCCTGGTAACCGCCGGCGGCGCTCGGTGTGTCGACGATCTCGACTTCGGCACCCAGACCACGCATGCGGCGCTGCAGGTTCGCGTCGATGGCCGGGTCCCCCACGATGACAACGCGATACCCACGCATCCCGCATACCATCGCGAGGCCGAGCCCAAAGGTGCCCGACGAGGTCTCGATCACCGTGGTGTCCGGTGTCAGTAGGCCGCGGTCCTCCGCCCGGTCGATCATGAACCGGGCCGGCAGCAGCTTCATCACCCCGAACACCGCGGCATAAAGGTTGGCGCGTAACCGGACTAGCCGCGGTAGCTCGGTCGCTTCGATGATCGAGCTGTAAGCGTGTGAGCGCTCACGTACGGACTGGCTCAGCATCACCGGCCCCCCACCTGGAAACGCCACTGTTGAGCGAACCCGGCCTTGCGCAACAAAACCGCACCGTAGTCCATCTTCCCCTCCATGTCTGGGTCTTCGCGGTCGAACAGGAGCCCGGCGATGTCGCCGCTGTGCGCGACCTGCAAACCGATGCCGCCGGACCGCGACGCGATCCCGGCGAGCTGATCGAACTGGGGCACCGGCAGATGCCGCTGGTTGATCCGGGCACTGGCCGTGGCCACGCTGCCGAGTAGCCGCGCGTCGCCGTCGGCGATCGCACGGCGGACCAGCGCCCGCAGCACGCGGAACTGCTCGATCTCCCATGAGCTGTACCTGGCCGGCGAAAGCGCGATGGTGTCGACGCCGAGTCCGTGCTCACTGGTGCCGAAGCCGAGGATCTCCAGCGGGACGAAGTCGGCGTGGAAGTCCTCGATCACGACCCCCTCGAGGTGTGCGAACAGCACTGTGTGCCGCTCGAACATGATCGAGTCCGAAGCCTGCTCGGCACGTATCGCGAGAGCGGCCGCGACATCGTCGGCGGGTGTCTCGGCGAAAGCGTCGTACACCGCGAGAATGGCCCCGAGTACATCGCTAGTGGACGATCCGAACCCACGACGCAACGGCGCGCCGCCAATGATTTCCAAGTGCCCGCCCGCACAAGGCATGCCGAGTTCCCGCAGTGCGAGTTCGGCGGCCGCATGTGCCTTGTTCTTCCAGTGCGGCTCCACGGTCAGCTCCTCGGATTCGGCGGGGGTGAAGGTCGCGGTCACCGAGTGGAGGTCGCAGGGCACGGAGATCAGACCGCGCACCAGCCGTCTGCCGTCCGGGAAGACCCCTTGCAGAAACTCACCGTGGTGAGCCCGTACCGCTACCTGTCCGGTCCGGCCGTCCGTTCCCACACCAGCCGTACTGTCCACATCGGATCGCGTGATCATCAAGTCCACCTCACCTCGCCCCGTTCAGCCATCGGTCGACCACCCGACCGATCTCCACCGCCGGGCCAGGTCTCATCATGTCCTTATGCGCGCACGCGATGTCGTGGCGGTGGATCTCCCCGGTCACGTGCCGTCGCCACACCTCGGGAGGGCCGGTCTGGTCCGCCGCGGCGGTGAAGAACAGCAAGTCACCTGCGAACAACCCTGGTTCGTGTTTCAGGTTGAGATAGCTGTTGTTGGCACTGACTTCGGCCAGCGCGCCGATCTGCTCTTCACTCAGCAGCGGCAGGTCGGCTTCCGCCGCCAGCGCTTCGGTGAGGTGTCCGAACCTAAGATCCGCGATTTCCTGATCGGACACCTCCTGGCCGAGGAAGTCCATCACGGTCGCGAACACCTCCTGCTCGCTGACAACCACCCGCACTGGTTCTACCGGGTCTCTGAACGGATAGACGTCCAGCAATGCGAGCAGATCGACCTGCTCACCCTGCTTCTGCAGTTCGACCGCCATCGCGTGCGCGACCATGCCGCCGAAAGACCATCCGAGCAGGTGATAAGGCCCGTTCGGCTGAACTCGGCGGATCTGGTCGAGGTAGTCCGCCGCGGCCTCGTGGACGCTCTCCGGGAGGTGCTGTGCTCCCGCCAAGCCTCGCGACTGCAGCCCGTACACTGGCCGGTCGGCGCCGATGGCAGGCAGTATCGCCGAGTACACCCAGCTGATGCCCGCGCCGGGGTGCACGCAGAACAGTGGCAACGCGGTTCCCTTGCGCCGCAGCGCGAGCAGGACGCCATAGGGCTCGCCCCCCGGGCCGTCTGCCAGTGCCGTCGCGAGTTCGACCGGCGTCGACGCCTCGAACAACGTCTGGATCGTCATCCCGATGCCGAACTCGGCCCGCACCCGGTTCACCAGCCTCATCGCCAGCAGCGAATGTCCGCCGATGTCGAAGAATCCCTCATCCGGTTCGACGTAGTCGACACCAAGCACATCGGCGAACAGCTCGCACAGCCGATCGACCCGATCAGCGTCCGGCGCGTCCCCTGTCGTCAACGCTGGGGACGGTACCTCCGACCGGGTCCGGAGCGTGCCATCCGCCGCACGCCATGCCGTTCTCCCAGTGGGTACAACCGATTGTCCGAAGGGAGTGACCACCGCGTTCTCGCCGTCGCCTGCCTCATACAGTGCGCCGCGCTCATAGGTCGGCAATGGTCGAAGTCCGTCATCGAGAACGTAGTCCGGAGCTCCGGCCAGCGCACGTTCGCGTTCGGCCGCAGTGAGCAGGTCCAGATCGCCGACCGGGCAGTCCGGTTCCCCGTTCACCGCGGTCAGCACGCTGGTCAGTCGTTCGGTGATCGCCACAGCGTTGTCCGGGTCGAACAGGTCGGTGGCGTACCGCAGTGTGCCGAACAAGCCTCCGGCCGGGTCCTGTTCGACTTCGAACGACAGGTCGAACTTGGCCACGTTCAACTCGGTACCCTGTTGCGTCACAGTGAGGCCGGGGATCGACACGTCCAGGTCACCCGCGCCTCCCATGGTCAGCACAACTTGGCAGAGCGGGTGCCTGGCCAGCGAACGCGATGGGTTGAGCACCTCGACGAGCCGTTCGAACGGAATCTCCTGGTTGGCGTACGCCGCCAGGTCGGTCTGCCGGATGTGCGCGAGCAGGTCACGGAAACTCCTGTCTCCGCGTACGTCCGCGCGGAGTACCAAGGTGTTGCCGAACATCCCGATCAGGCCGTCCAGTGCCTCCTCCGTCCGACCGGCTACCGGTGTGCCGATCGTGATGTCGGTGCTGCCGGTGAGCCGGGCCAACGTCACCGCGAGTGCCGCATGGACGACCATGAACATCGTTGTCCCCGATGCCCGTGCGAGTTCGATCAATCCATTGTAGACGTTCGGATCGACGGCGAAGGAGACCCGGCTGCCGCGATAGCTGGACACCGCCGGACGTGCCCGATCGACAGGGAGGTCCAGCTCGTCCGGCAGCCCAGCCAGTTGGCTCGTCCAATACGACATCTGCGCTGCCAGGACACTGTCCGTGTCGTCCTCGGTCCCCAGCAAGGACCGTTGCCACAGTGTGAAGTCCGCGTACTGCACGGCCAACGCCGGCCACTTGGGCGATCCACCGCCGCGCCGGGCTTCGTATGCCGTCGCCAGATCTCGTACCAGCGGGGCGAGCGATTCGCCGTCGGCCGCGATGTGATGCAGCACAAGCAGAAGCACGTGCTCGGTGGCATCGATGGCGAACAGGGTCGCCCGGATCGGTAGATCCACGTCCAGGTTGAAGGGAAGCAGCGCGACCGCCGCGATCTGCCGCTCTACCTCGGCCTCGGCCATCGGCCGGATCGGTAGGGCGAGCTCGACGTGGTCCACGATCGTCTGGCACGGCTCACCCGAGTTCTCCGTAAATCTCGTCCGCAGGGCCTCGTGCTTCGCGACCACGTCATTGAGCGCCGCGCGTAGGGCGTCGATGTCCAAGCCACCGGAGAGCCGTAAGGCCACAGGAATGCTGTAGGTCGCGTTGGCGCCCTCGAACTGGTTGACGAACCACAGCCTTTGCTGCGCGTAGGACAACGGCACGATGTCCGGCCGATCCGACGCCACCAACGCCGGCCGGGCCGAGTCGGTCTCCCCGAGGATGCGGGCCAGTCCAGCGACGGTGGGGTTCTCGAACAGCGCCCGGATCCCGGTTTCGATGTCCATGGTGTTGCGGATGCGGCTGATCAACCTCGTCGCCAGCAGCGAATGACCACCCAGCTCGAAAAACCCATCATCGATCCCCACCGACACAACACCCAAAACCTCGGCGAACAACCCACACAGAATCTCCTCAACCGGCGTACGAGGACCACGATTCGACACCACCACCGAGAAATCCGGCTCCGGCAAAGCCCGCCGATCAACCTTCCCGTTGGCCGTCAACGGCAACTCGTCAACCCGCATGAACAACGACGGCACCATGTACTCCGGCAACAACTCCGCCACACGCCCACGCAACACCGACACATCAAGCACACCATCGCCGACCACATAGCCGACCAACCGCACATCACCAGCACCACGATCATGCGCGATCACCACCACCTGCCCAACACCCTCCACCCCAGCGACCACCGCCTCAATCTCACCCAACTCAATCCGGAAACCCCGAACCTTCACCTGATCATCAGAACGACCAACAAAAACCAGCTCACCACCAGACGACCACCGCACCAAATCCCCCGTGCGATACATCCGCCCACCCGGCACACCAAACGGACACGACACAAACCGCTCCGCCGTCAACCCAAAACGATTCACATACCCACGCGCGACACCCGCACCCGCGATATACAACTCACCCACAACACCAGGCGCCACCGGACGCAACCCACCATCCAGCACAAAAACCCGCGTATTCCCAACAGGACCACCAATCGACACCGGCCCAGCCCCGACAACACCAGCCGTCGACCACACCGTCGTCTCCGTCGGCCCATACACATTCACCACACTCAAAGCCGACACACACAACCGAGACGCCAAACCCCCATCCAACGCCTCACCACCCACCACAACCCGAACACCAGCCAAACAACCCGCATCCACACCCACCACACCCCGCAACAACGACGGCGTCCCCTGCAACACCGTCACCCCATTCCCGCGAATCAAGGCCACCAGCGCGGCCGGGTCGCGCACGGTGTCCCGCCCGGCGACGATGAGTTCAGCACCGGCAAGCAACGGTGTGAACAGCTCGAGATTGGCGATGTCGAAGCCGAACGTGGTCACCGCGAGGAATCGATCGTCCTCGGTGATGCCAAGACGGTCATGCATGTCCAGCAACAAATTGGCCAGCGCGGCCACTGGTACGGCAACGCCCTTCGGCCTGCCTGTCGAACCGGACGTGTAGATCACGTAGGCGCAATTGCCGGGCGTCAAGGGGCTGAGCCGGTCCTCATCGACCGGATTGTGACTGTTCATCCCCCTCAAATCGGCCGTGATCGCGTCGAAGGACACGACCGCCGAGGGTTCGGCCGATGCGAATTCGGACACCGTGAGCACAAGCACAGGCTCGGCGTCCTCGATCATGTACGCGATGCGGTCACTGGGGTAGTCCGGATCGATCGGCAGATACGCCGCGCCGGTTTTGAGGACGGCCAGTACGGCGACGACGAGATCCGCCGTGCGCGGCATCATCAGGGCGACAATCTGTTCAGGACCCGCGCCACGGGCGATCAACAGATGCGCCAGGCGATTCGCGCGCTCGTTGAGTTCGCGGTAGGTCAGCGCACCCGATACCGCGACAGCGTCAGGAGTCCGTTCCGCAGTGGCCTCGACAAGCGCCGCCACAGACCACTGTGGATACTCACGGCCCGTGTCATTCGGCACGGTCAGCACACGGTCGAGTTCCCCGGCCGAGATGATCTTCAGCCGTCCGATGGGGACAGTGGGATCAACGGCGGTCTGCGCGAGGATTCCGATCAGCCGGTCCAGCGTGGCGGTAATCCACTCCTCTTCGAACAGGTCGGCACGGAACGCCATCCGCAGCCGCAAGGTTCCCGGTCCCGGCACGATGGACAGCGCGAGTGGATAGTGCGTGCCCTCCCTGCCGGTGACCCCGAGCATGTCCAGTTCCGCCCGGTCACTCTGCTCGGGCGCGGCGGTCAACGGGTAGTTCTCGAAGATCGTCAACGTGTCGAAGAGCTCACCGTGCCCAGCGACCCGCTGGATCTCCGCGAGCCCGAGGTACTGGTGTTCGTCCAACCGCGACTGCTGCTCCTGCATGGCTGTGAGCAGGTTGAGCACACTGTTCGCTGGCTGTGGCCGGGCACGGACGGGCAACGTGTTGATGAACAACCCGACCATGGTCTCGATGCCGGGGAGCACCGGTGGCCGCCCAGATACGGTCGTGCCGAAAACGACATCGTCGCGCTGGGTCAACCAGCCGAGCAGGATCGCCCACGCGCCCTGCACCACGGTGTTCAACGTCAGGCCATGCTGCCGGGCCGCACTGCTCAGAGCGTCGACAGTCGCCGGGTCGAGGTCGACCGTGACCTCTCCGGGAGCCGGCTCGTGCCAACGCTTCTCCGGCGTCGTGAGCAGAGTTGGCTCGGACAGCCCGGAAAGCACGTTCCGCCAAGCCTGTTCCGCCGCACCCTGGTCCTGCCCCGACAACCACTCCAGATAGTCGCGGTATGGCGTCGCCGCGGGCAGAGCGTCCGGTCCTTCGGTGTAGAGCGTGAACAGGTCGCGTACCAGCACCGGAGTGGACCACCCGTCCACGAGGATGTGGTGTGCGGTGAACGCCAGCCGATGGCGGTCCGTCCGGGTCCGGATCACGGTGAATCGGAACAACGGCGGGCGCGTAAGGTCGAATGGCCGCGTCCGCTCCTCGGTCAGCGACTGGGCCAGCTCGACTTCGTCGGACGCTTCGAGTTCGACGATCTCAGCGGTGTCCACAGCCGGGACGAACTGAACCGGGCGGTCGAGGCCGTCGAGCCAGAACCCGGCGTTGAGGTTGCCATACCGGTCGGCCAGTGCCCGCACGGCGGTTCGCAATCGCCGCGTATCCAAAGGGCCTTCGAGGTCAAAGACCATTTGCACGACGTATGGATCTACTGTGGACTCGTCGAACCGAGCGTGGAACAACAGCCCTTCCTGCAGCGGAGAAAGAGGCAGGACGTCCGCGAGCGGGCCACGAGCCGCTTCGAGCAGATCGAGCTGGCGCTGGTCGAGCGCGACGAGAGGCACGTCGGAGGGAGTCAGCCCACCGGCCATCCCGCTGTCGGCGTGCCGGGCCAGCGCAATCAACGCGACCCGCCACAGTTCAATCAGATCGTCGACCTGGTTCGCAGACATCAGCTCAGCCGGCCACGACACAGTCAGGGTCAGCTCGTCGCCTGCGACCGCCGACGCCTCGATCGCATGTGCGACAGGCATATCGTGGTCCGCGCTGCCACCGATGCCGGTGAGTTCCGCCGCGGGCATCCAGTCCGATCCGGTCGCACCGGTCGCACCGCCGAACCGGCCAAGGTAGTTGAACCCGATCTGTGGCGCGGGCAGCGGACGCAGCTCAGCCGCGGTGCGCTGGTTCAGATAGCGCAGCAGCCCGTATCCGAGACCCTTGTCGGGCACGGCCCTGAGCTGTTCCTTGATCCGCTTGACCGCGTCGCCCGCGGCCTTGCCACCGGCGAGCACGTCGTCCCAGTCGAGCTCACCGTGGTCGAGGCTGAGCGGGAAGACGCTGGTGAACCAGCCGACCGTGCGGGAGAGATCGACGCCGTCGGTCTCTTCGCGGCCATGCCCCTCCAGATCCACGAGGATCGCGTGGCCGTCGGTCGGCTGCCATTCCTGCCAACGGTTGACCGCGAGGCAGAGCCCGGTGAGCAGAACTTCACCGGGGTTCGCGAGCAATGCCGTGGTCAGGCGGGTGAGCAGCGCGTCCGCGTGCTGCGCCGACAACGTTACTGACCGGGTCACCGTCTTGCCGAGCACGTCGTTGGCCGGGTCGAGGGCACGACCGCCGAGCGGTGCACCGGCTCCGCGGAACATCGACTGCCAGAACGGCAGTTCTCGCTGTCGGCTCTCGGCCTGCGCCTCGGTCATCAGCTGCCTTGCCCAGGCACGGAAGGAGGTGCCGACCGGCTGCAGCGAGGGCGATTCGGAGTCGGCTGCTACGAGGTCGGGCAGCAGGACCCGCCAGGAAACCGCGTCGACCGCCAAGTGGTGTACCACGAGCAACACCCGTCCCTGACGGTCTGCGCCGGCGTCGAAGTGCAACGCCCGCACCATCTTCGCGGTCGCCGGATCCAGACCGGCACCGGCGTCGCGTATCCCGTCGGCGATGGCCGTGTGTTGCGTGGCATCATCCAGGCCGCTGATATCAATGGTCAGGACGCGGTCGCGGGCAGGCACGGCCCCGCGCGGCAGGACTTCCATCTGTCCTCCGTCGAGCACGCGCAGCCGCAGTGCGTCGTGGTGGTCGAGCAATGCCTGCACGACGCGGGTCAACCGATCCGGCGTCAGCCCGGCCGGGGCGGTTACCAACATGGCCTGGTTCAGGCCTTCGATCGGACCACCGCGTTCGGCGAACCAGCGCATGATCGGGGTCGCGGGCAGTTCACCGACCGCGTCATCGGCCCCTGAGCGCACCGCCTTCGTCGCCGAGCGGGCGCGAAGTGCCAGTGCGCCAACGTTCTTGTACTGGAACACCTCACGCGGGGTGAAGACCAGCCCTGCGCCTCGGGCGCGGGCCACCAGCTGAATCGAGGTGATGCTGTCGCCGCCCAGCCGGAAGAAGTCGTCGTCGGCGCCCACTGACGGAAGGTCGAGCACCTCGGCGAACAACCGCGCCAGCGTTTCCTCGGCCGGTGTCCCCGGTGCCCGGCCACGCCGGCCGGGCACCGCAGGCGCGGGCAAGGCACGACGATCGAGCTTTCCATTGGAGGTCAAGGGAAGCGTTTTCAACACCACGAATCCGGCAGGCACCATGTAGTCCGGTAGGCGCGCACCGACGTGGGCTTGAAGCTCGACTTCGTCCGGGGCCGTTTCCCCAGCGGGTACAACGTACGCGACCAGTTGCCGCCGTCCCGGCCGGTCTTCGCGCACCATGACCGCGGCCCGCACGACCCCCGGGTGCTCGCACACCACGGCCTCGATCTCGCCTGGCTCGAGACGGAACCCGCGGATCTTCACCTGGTCGTCCGCGCGGCCGCTGAATTCGAGGGTGCCGTCCGGCCGCCACTTGGCGAGGTCACCACTGCGGTACAGCCGTGCGCCCGGCTCCCCGAACGGATCGGCAATGAACCGCTCCGCGGTTCCGCCCGGTCGACGGAGGTAGCCACGGGCCAGCCCTGGGCCGGCCGCGTAGAGTTCTCCGACGACACCGGCCGGAACCGGCCGCAGTGCCGCGTCCAGCACGTAGACCCGGGCGCCCGCGATGGGCCTGCCGATCGGCACCGGTCCACGGGTACCCGGCTCGCACGGGTGATATGTGACATCCACAGTGGACTCGGTCGGGCCGTAGGCGTTGACCATCAGCCGGTCGCGCGACCAGAACTCGATCACCTCCGGTGCACAGGTCTCGGCTCCGGTGATCAGCACTTCGAGGTCGGGCAGGGCGACCTTCGGCACACTGGCCAGCACGGAGGGCGGAATGTGTACGTGGGTGATCCGCAGGTCCGCCAGCAGCCGCGCCAGCTCCTCGCCCGCGGTGGTCCGCGTGGGCACGACAAGGGACGCGCCGGACAACAACGCCAGGCACAGCTCAGCTACCGAGACGTCGAAGCTCGGCGATACGAACTGAAGGACCCGGCTTTCCTCGGTGATCCGGTATCCGGCCCGCTGGTTGGCAGAGAAGGTGGCAAGTCCCTTGTGCGTCACCGAGACGCCCTTGGGACGGCCGGTGGATCCGGACGTGTAGATGACGTAAGCGGTGTTGGTCACGCTCAACGGCGTGCCCCGGTCGTCATCCGTCACATCGGTGGCGGGCAGGTCCGCGGACCTTGGTTCGTGGACGTCGACGCGGGCGATCAAAGTGGGCGGCATGTCCGCCATGGTGTCCTCGTCGGTCACCAGGCAGGACGGATCGGCGTCGCCGAGGATGAACTCCAGCCGTGCCGATGGGTACGCCGGGTCAAGCGGTAGATATGCCGCGCCGGTCTTGAGCACCGCGAGTATGGCGACCACCAGATCCGCCGACCGCGGCAACGCGACGGCGACGATGTCCTCCGGGCCGATTCCCTTGCCGATCAACCTGCGCGCCAACCGGTTCGCGGCAGTGTTGAGGTCCGAATAGGACAAGGTGGCGGCACCGGACTCGACGGCTAGACGGTCCGGCGTACGGGCGACCTGGCGTTCGAACAACTCCGGCCAGGTCACCGGCGCCACGCTGGTCGCGGTGTCGTTCCATTCGACGACGATCCGGTGATGCTCGTCCGGTGCCAGTCCGCCGATCCGGCCGATCGGGGCGTGGGGATCCGCGACCACGCGTGCCAGCAGTCCGGCCAGGCTCTCGGCGAAGGACGAGACTTCGGCGCCATCGAAGATGTCCGGTCGGTAGCCGAGTCGCAGTCGCAGGCGCGGTCCTGGAGTCACGGCAAGGCCCAGCGGGTAGTGCATGGCGTCGTGCCCGCTCATGCCGGTGACGGTTACATCGGCGGGCCCCGTGTCCCCGGCCAGCTCGATCGCGTCCACCGGGTAGTTCTCGAACACGGTGAGCGTGTCGAACAGTTCGCCGACACCGATCGCCCGCTGGATGTCGCTCAGTCCGACGTGCTGATGCTCAGCCAGCGCCGACTGCTTGTCCTGCACTTGCTTGAGCAGATCCAGCAACGACAGTGCCGGATCGAGGCGGACCCGCATCGGCACGGTGTTGATGAAGAATCCGACCATCGTCTCAATCCCGGGGATCTGGCCGGACCGGCCGGACACCGTGGTGCCGAACACCACGTCCGAGCGGCCGGTGAGCTTGCCGAGCAGCAGTGCCCACCCCGTCTGCACCACCGTGTTCATCGTCAGGCCGTTGGCCCTGGTGAACGCGGTGAGCGCGCTGGTCAGCTCGTCCGGCAGCTCGGCCGTGACTTCGGCGGGGGTGACCGGATCGCCGTGACCGCTGCCTGCCACCAGGGTCGGCTCGTCCACACCGGACAGTTCGGATCGCCACGCCCGCTCGGACGCCGTCCGGTCCCGTGCGGCCAGCCAGGTCAGATACCCCTGATAGGCCGGTGGTGCGGCGAGCCGGGCCTGCTCGCCTTCCAGGTACAGCGTGAACAACTCGCCGACCAGCAGCGGCATCGACCAGCCGTCCATCACCAGGTGATGGTTGGTCAGCACGAACCGGTGGTCGCCGGGCCCGCAATGGATCAGAGTGAACCGCATCAGTGGCGGCCGGGCCACGTCGAACCGGCGCGACCGGTCGGCTTCGAGCAACCGCGTCAGCTCCGCGGCCCTCTTGTCCGTATCGAGACCGGTGAGGTCGATCTCCTCCCACGGCACCCGGACCTCGCGGTGGATGACCTGCACCGGCTCGCCCGACTTGCGGTGCCGGAAGGACGCACGCAGCGCGGCATGCCGTCGCAGCATGGTCGCCGCAGCCGAGCGCAGCCGCTCGGTGTCGACCGTCCCGCTCAGGTCGAAGACGAGCTGGGCCGTGTAGACGTCCGTGCCATGTTCGTCGTATAGAGCGTGGAACAGTAGGCCTTCCTGCAATGGCGACAGCGGCCTGATGTCGTCGACCCGTGAGCGGCTCACGTTGATGCACCCCATTCAGCGTCCCGCTCGTCGTCCGCGAGCAGATCCTCGAACTCGTCGATCTCTTCCTGGCTGAGCGAGTCCACGGACAGGTCCGACGGCGAGAGCCCGCCCACCCCCGGCAGGCCTGCCAGTGCGGCCAATGCGGTCAGCTCGCTGAACACCAGCTCGGCCAAGGCACGCACCTCAGCCTCGGTGAACAGCTCGCTCGCCCACGACCAGGTTGCCGCCAAGACCGGCCCGTCCGGTCCGTCCTCGGTCATCGCGTTGACCTCCAACGGATACGGGACGGGCAGATCGGCGTTGGCGCCACCGCCCGGACCATCCACTTCGCCCGGATCGGTGTCCGTTCCGGGCTCCTCGACGCTGAACCGGCCGAGGTAGTTGAAGCCGATCTGCGGGGAGGGCAGTGCCGCGAGCACACCGGCGGTGTCGTCGTTCAAGTACCGCAACAGGCCAAAACCGATGCCGTTGTCCGGCAGCTCTCGCAGGTTTTCCTTCACCCGCTTGAGCGCCGCGGCGCGGTCATCCGTCGTTCCCGGATCGAGCGCGACCGGGAAGACGCTGGTGAACCAGCCGACCGTGCGCGTACTGTCCAGCCCCGCGCCGATTTCCTCACGGCCGTGGCCTTCCAACGCGATCAGCACCGCGGAGGCATTCCTGCGGCGCCACTGCCGGACAGCCAGCGCCAACGCTGTCAGCAGGACGTCGTTGACACCCGCGTTGAACGCGGCCGGAACCGTGGTCAAGACGGGACCGGTCGTCTCCACTGGCAGCCGGAGCCGCAGGTGGCGGGCGGTACTGTGCACGTCCTTCGCCGGGTTGAGCGGCCGTCGGGTCAGCGCGGGGTCCGGCGTTCGCAGGATACGAGTCCACAGGTCGAGTTCGTCTGCTCGTGCCGGTTCGTTCGCCGCACGGACCAATTCACGCGCCCACCTTCGGAACGACGTCACCGCTGGTGCCAGCGCGGCAGGCCCCTTCTCCAATGCGGTCAGCAGGTCCGGCAACAGGATTCGCCACGACACACCGTCCACCGCGAAATGGTGGGCCATGAACAGCAGCCGGCCGGTGCGTTCACTGCCCGCGTCGAACCAGACGAACCGCACGCACACGCCGTCCTCTGGCGCCAGCGCACGCTGCGCGGAGGCGAAGTGAGTGGCGAACAGGGCTGCCGCTTCACCGTCCTGGATGCCACGGACGTCAACGTGTTCGAGCACGTCCTCCGCGCGGACGGTGCCGCGTGGCTCGACCTGCAGCGACCATTGTCCGCCGGCGCGGTTCAGCCTCATCCGCAGCGCGTCGTGGCAGTCCAGCACCGCTTGCAAGGCTCCGACGAGCCGCGTCTCGTCCAGTCCCGCGGGCAGTTCGACCGGCATCGCCTGGTTGAGCTGGTCGACCGGGCCGCCCCGCTGCCTCAGCCAGTGCACGATCGGCGTGAGCGGCACGTCGCCGACGCCGTCGTCCGCGACCTCCACGGAGACGACCGGTCTCGCGATCGCGGCGAGAGCGGCCGGTGTCGGATTCTGGAACACTTCACGCGGGGTGAACTCCAGCCCGGCCTCCCTGGCCCGGCTGACCAGTTGGATCGACACGATGCTGTCCCCGCCGAGTTCGAAGAAGCCGTCATCCGGCCCGACCTTGTCGAGCCCGATGACCCCGGCGAACAGCGCGCACATCACCTCTTCGGTCGGCGTGCGGGGGACCTGGTCACCCACCTTCGCGGCGAAGTCGATCGCGGGCAGACGCTTGCGGTCCACCTTCCCGATCGACTTGAGCGGCAGGGCGTCCAGTACGACGAGGGTCGTGGGCACCATGTAGTCCGGCAGCCGTCCACGCAGGTAGTCGCGGATCAGAACGGTGTCCTCCGCCGCACTGTCCTCGGCGACGTAATAACCGACGAGGTGTTTGCCGCCGCGCTGATCCATGTGCACGGTCACCGCCACCCCACCGACGCCTGGATGGTCGGCGAGGATGTACTCGATCTCGGCGAGTTCGATCCGGAACCCGCGGATCTTGACCTGGTCGTCCGCCCTGCCCACGAAACTCAAGTCGCCACGCGCGCTCCACCTGACCACGTCACCGGTCCGGTACATCCGGCTGCCCGCCTGCCCGAACGGGTCGGCGACGAACCGCTCGGCGCTCAGCGCGGGGTGGTTCAGGTATCCCCGGGCGAGCCTGGTGCCTGCGACGTACAGCTCCCCTTGCGCGCCAAGAGGAACCGGCCGCAGCGCGGCATCGAGGACGTAGATACGGGTGTTGTCCATCGGTTGGCCCAACGAGGGTCGTGCCAGGTTCGCCTCGACCGTCATCTGTGCGTACGAGCAGAACACCGTGGTTTCGGTCGGGCCATAGACGTGCACGAGGTTCGTCTCGGGACACCGCTGGAGAATCCGGCTCATGGCCGCCGGTGACCCGGCCTCACCACCGGTCCAGATCTCACGCAACGGCGCCAACTGCTCGGGCGCGTCCAGTGCCAGCAAGTTGAACAGGGCGGTAGTGAAGTACGCCCCGGTCACGTCGTGCTCACGGACGAGTTCGCCGATGCGTTTGGCGTCGAGCTGTTCCGCGGGAGCCAGGACCACGGTGCCGCCGCTGAGCAGCGGCACCCACCATTCGTAGGTTACCGCGTCGAAGGTGTGCGTGGAATGCGCGAGCACGCGCCGATGGCGGCCGCTCGGCCAGCACTGATCGAGCGCCAGGTCGGAGACATTCCGGTGGGTGATGGCCACGCCCTTCGGCACGCCGCTGGAACCCGACGTGTACATGACGTACGCGAGCTGGTCGGGGTGCACCACGATCCGCGGCGCTTCCCCGGCGGCGTCCGCTGCCGGTTCAACGTCCACAACGACCATCGGCAGGTCGAGCACGGGCAACTGATCCAACGATGCTTCGTCGGTGAGTATGGCGACCGCGCCGACCTCGGCCAGGACACGCTCGAACCTTGCGTCCGGCCGCGCAGCGTCGAATGGCACGTACACGGCGCCTGTCTTGAGCACTGCCAGTACCGACACGATCAGGTCGGCCGACCTTCTCTGGTACAGCGCGACCCGGTCCTCCGGCCGGATACCGAGTTCGCTCAGCTTGCGCGCCAACCGGTTCGCCTGGCCGTCAAGCTCCAGATAGGACAGGGTGACCGCCGGCGAGACCAGCGCAGGCTCGTCCGGAGTCCGGCGTACCTGTGCTTCGAACAATTCGGGCAGGCTCGCCGACACGGGTGTACCCGGCTTGCCTTGCCAGTGCACGAACAGCTGTTCCCGCTCGGCAGGAGCCAGCACGTCCAGCTCGCTGATCGACCTGCCGGGTTCGGCGACAGCGGCGTCGATCAGCCGGACCAGCCTCGACGCGAACAGCTCGACAGTCTCCCGGTCGAACAACGCGGTGGCGTACTCGACGACACCGTCGAGTCCTCCGTCCGCACCGTCCTCGGCAAGGCTGACCATCAGGTCGAACTTGGCGACTCCGACGTCCGCCGGGTGCGGGGCGACCATCAGCCCCGGCAGGTCGAGCACGGCTTCCGCGTTGTTCTGCAGATCCAGCATCACCTGGAACAACGGGTGCCGCGACAGCGACCGGTCCGGGTTGAGTGCCTCCACCAGCCGTTCGAACGGAACGTCCTGATGCGCGTACGCGGCGAGGTCGGTCTCGCGGACCCGGTCGAGCAACGCTCGGAACGTCGGGTCGCCGCTGGTATCCGCCCGCAGCACCAGTGTGTTGACGAAGAATCCGACGAGGTCGTTGAGCGCGTCCTCGGTCCGGCCGGCGATACCGCCACCGATCGGGACGTCGGTCCCGGCACCCATCCTGGTCAGCAGCGTCGCCAACGCCGCGTGCAACACCATGAACAGGCTGCAGTGCGTTTCCCTTGCGAGCGCAACCAGTTTGCGATGCGTTCCAGCGTCCAGCCGCAATGGCACGGTACCACCACGAAAGTCGCTCACCGCGGGGCGCGGCCGGTCGGTCGGCAGGCTCACCTCTTCCGGCAGGGCGTCGAGCTGCTCACGCCAATACCGCACCTGGCGCGCCAACGGGCTGTCCGGGTCGTCCTCCTCACCCAGCGCTGTTCGTTGCCACAGCGCATAGTCCGCGTACTGCACCGGCAATTCTGTCCATTGTGGAGCTTCTCCGCGACAACGCGCGATGTAAGCCTCGCTGACGTCACGGGCCAGCGGAGCCAGCGACCAGCCATCGCCCGCGATGTGGTGCATGACCACCTGAAGCACGTTGTCGTCCGGTGCCAAGGCGAACAGCGTGACCCGCAGAGGCAGTTGCGTGGACAGATCGAAGCCTTGCCGCGCCGTGACGGCGAGGGCCGTCTCAAGATCATCCGCTGCCACCACGGTCACCTCGGGTATCGCGGAACCTGGATCGAGGATCACCTGGTACGGCACGCCGTCGATCTCGTGGAAAACCGTTCGGAGCGCCTCTTGCCTGGCGACCACGTCGGCAAGTGCCTGCCGCAGCACGGCGACGTCGAATCGACCGGTCAACCTGAGGGTGAGCGGGATGTTGTAAGTGGCGCTCGGACCGCTGAGCCGCTCAAGGAACCACAGCCGCCGTTGCGCGTAGGACAAGGGAATGTGTTCCGGTCGTGCGACTCGCCGGACGCCACTCCTGGCGCCCGCCGCTGTCCGCACCACCTCGACCAGGTCTGCCACGGTGGGGAACTCGAACAAGGCCCGGATCCCCAGCTCTACACCGAAAACCGAGCGGATCCGGCTGATCAGCCGGGTGGCCAACAGGGAGTGCCCGCCGAGGACGAAGAAGTTGTCCTCGACGCCGACCTCGGCGAGGCCGAGTACTTCGGCGAACAGCCCGCACAGCAGTTCCTCGTGTGGCGTCCGCGGCGCCCGACCGGTGGAGAGCGTGCCCAGATCCGGTTCCGGCAGCGCTCCGCGGTCAAGCTTGCCGTTGGCGGTCAGCGGCAGCCGTTCGAGAACCACGAACGCGGCCGGGACCATGTAGTCCGGCAGCCAACGGCCGAGGTAGGACGGCAGCGAACCGAGCAGCGCACCGATGTCCCGTGAGTCAGCCGGACGGTTGGCGTAGGTCGCCAGCGGCGCATCGATCTTCCCGGCAGGCCGGTACGCGACGCCGCTGTCTTCGCTGTCTTCGCTGGTGAAGACCACGTCGAAGCCGCTGTCGGTGGTGCTTGACCACGTGACCGCGATCCGCAGGTCGAACCTCGCCGCGAGTTCGGCCAGTTCCTCGGGATCGACCGCCGCCGTCCCTTCCAGCCGATGCAGGACCACGGCCAGTCCCTCACCGGCGTCCAACGCCCGCATCGCGCCCAGTTCGCCCGCCGTCCTGGCATTGGGCACACCGGTCAACCGCAGACGCCCGTCGCGTCGCTCCAAGTGCGACACCAACTCTTCGAATCCTGCTACGTCCTCGCCCCAACGCAGCACAGTTCCGCCGTCCTGTTCGCTGACGGCCGGGGCCTTGCGCAGGAAGACGTCATAGCGGTACCGGTTCAGCTCGTTGTGCCAACGGCCCCGCTTGATCCGTAGATCCACCGCGTCGATGCCCGGTACGGCCTGACCGAATGCGGCGAAGAAGTCTGGGTCGAGCAGGAGCTCCTTCTCCATCAGCATGTCGTGTTCAATGGCACGGCGCAGCTCCGCCGCGGCCGTGTCCGCGTTCGCTTGACGCAACCGGGTCGCGGTGATGAAGCACCTGTGCAGCCTCAGGTTCCGTACGTCACCGATGAATACCGCTCCGCCGGGCGCAAGCAGATCCATCGCCTGCCGAAGGACGTTCGCCAGATACCCGGCGTCCGGGAAGTACTGGACGACGGAGTTCAAAACGACGATGTCGAACCGGCCGGCGGGTAACCCTTCGATGTCGTGCGCCGGCCGTGCCATCAGCCGGACGCGATCGGCGATAGCAGGCTGGGCCTCCAGTTGCCGACGCAGCGCCTCGATCACGGTCGGCGAGAGGTCCGTAGCCCAGTACTCGTCCGTGTGTGGCGCGATCTTGGCCATCAGCAGACCGGAACCGACACCGATCTCGAGCACGCGCCGCGGCCGTACGCTGAGGATCCGGTCCACGGTCGCGTCCCGCCATTCCCGCATCTCGTCAAGCGGGATCGGCGCGCCGGTGTAGCTACTGTTCCAGCCGCTGAAGTTCTCGCCGAACGGCACGTCCTGCGCGCCGCTGTACAGCGAGTCGTAGATCTGCTGCCACTCTTCGAGCTGGTCGGTGGCGTCCGCGCCTGGCACTCGGTCCCTTGCCGCGGCAGGTAGGACGTAGCCGACCAACCGCCGGTCTCCTGGCTGGTCCTCGCGCACGATCACCGCGGCCTGGGCGACGTCGGGGTGTTCAGACAGGACGGCCTCGATTTCGCCGGGTTCGATCCGGAAACCACGGACCTTCACCTGCTCATCAGCACGACCCGCGAACTCCAGCTCACCAGCATCATTCCACCGAGCCAGATCACCCGTGCGATACATCC
>NZ_JADNQN010000027.1:0-22241 GCF_047608695.1 Amycolatopsis sp. cmx-11-32
CGCCAGGTTTCAGCCGGTGACTACTTAGGAAACGTAACACGCCAGTTCCTCGCGTATACCTCTTCGACTCGTTTGCCGGACCCGCACCATCTGGCAGTTCTGGCACGTCCCGATTTTGTCAGGGCCGCTTGCCACCCTCACCGACACCTCCCGGTTCAGGCTGCCCTCAACTTCAACAGGTCGCTGCGACGGCCCGCTGGAGAAGGCCTTCCACCTCCTCGCGATACAACAGCGCTTTCACGGCGCACCCTCGCCCGTCGTCAACCCTTTCGCATACAACGACAACACGACCTCATCCACACTACCCAGCCGACGCTGCCGCTTCTTCACGATCACCGGCTCGAAATTCGAATCCCGATCCCGCGGCACCGCGATCTCCACCTCACCCACCGCGTCCGAAACCACTGTCTTCGACCGCGTGCCGTTCCGCACGTTCGACCCCGCGCGCCCCGGCTCGGCCTGGTGCTTCTCATGGCCGAGATGCTCAGTCATCTCCGCGTTCAACGCCGCCTCGAGGACCGTCTTGGTCAGCTGCTTGAGCAGTCCCTCCGGGCCGGTCAACGCCAGCCCCCGCGCCTGAGCCTGCGCGACCATCGAGGCCACCAGCTCCTCCTGAGCCGACCGCGGCTTCGCCGCCTTCTTCTTACCCGTCGATCGTGAAGTCACAACATCCAGTGTCATCACACACCGTGCCCATCCCGCCGAGCCCACGCCCGGCGTGTCGGGCCGGAAACACCGTTACTGGGACAGTCCCTGAACCGGCATTCAGCTGGACCACGCGACGCCTATGGCGGCGGTGGTGGGCATGACCGGCACTGTGATTGAACCGTCACGGGCAGGGGGCCGCTTCCTTTCATGAGGATGATGGTCACTATGCCTAAGCGTTACCCGCCCGAGGTCCGTGAGAAGGCCGTCCGTCTGGCCCTTGACCGCCTCGATGAGTACGGATCCGCCTACGCTGTCGCGCACGCCATCGGCCCGATGGTCGACGTGCATCCCGAAACACTGCGCGTGTGGATCGTCAAGGCCCTCCAGCAGAACACTCCGCCCGCGGCGGCGACTGGTGAGCTGGCTGCGGCGGAACGCGCCGAGCTGGACCGGTTGCGCAAGGTGAACAAGGAACTCAAACAGGCCAATGACATCGTGAAACTGGCGTCGGCTTTTTTCGCGCGGGAACTCGACCCGCGACACCACTGATCGTCGGGTTCATCGACGAATATCGCCAGATCCACGGCGTCGAGTCGATCTGCCGCGTGCTGTCCGCGCACGGGATCCAGATCGCGCCACGGACCTACCGCAAAGCCCGCCGCCGGCCACCCTCCCCACGCGATGTCGACGACGCCCACCTGGCCAACGCACTACGCGATGCGCAGGACACGCCCGAAGCGGTCTACGGGCGGCGCAAGATGACCCGCTGGCTGCGCCGCCAGGGCCACGAGGTGGCCTTCTGCACCGTCGACCGAGTCATGCGTGAACTGGGCCTGTCCGGCGTGACCCGGGGCCGCCTGCCCCGAACCACGATCCGCGCCAAGGACGGCGTGCGCGCCGGTGACCGGCTCGACCGGGACTTCAGCACCGACGCCCCGAACCTGGCATGGGTCGCTGATTTCACCTACGTGCCGACGCAGACCGGATGGGCCTACGTGGCGTTCGTGTTCGATGTCTACTCCCGCGCGATCGTCGGCTGGACCGTAGCGAGCACGAAGACGACCACGCTGGTGTCCAAGACGCTGCACATGGCGCTGTGGCGACGCGATCACCACGGATATCCTGTCGCGCAAGAACTTGTTCACCACTCCGATACAGGGTCTCAGTACACATCGGCTTCCTTCGCCGATTCCGTTGCCCTGCAGGGCTTATCGGCCTCCATCGGCTCGGTCGGCGACGCCTACGAAAACGCACTGGCAGAGTCGATCATCGGGTTGTTCAAGACCGAGGTCGTCAACCGCCAGGCCCCGTTCACGAACCTGGCCGAGGTCGAGTACGCGATGATGGAATGGGTCGATTGGTACAACAACGCACGCCTGGACTACCTCACCCCGACCGAGTACGAGACCGCCTATTAAGCTCAACACCTGCCACGCTGACCGGCGCTGGTCTGACATCGAAGCCGGTCCTCCACCCGTGACGGTTCACCCATCGCCCTTGTGGGGATCGCGAGCGCTGGGTTCGTCGTCCCGGCGCGGAAACCCGTGAGCGCGCAGCCGGGGAACTCTTGAGCGAAACGGGCCTCGGCTGGGGAAATGCTCGAGCGCTAACACTTCGGCATTCTCGCGACGAACCCCGTCAATGCTCATACCGAAGGCGAGCCCATAAAGCGGATCGAGTTCGCCGCCGCCGGCCAAAAAATGATCAACCACCGCAAGGAGTTCCCTGCTGCCGAGCACCATCACGGACTTTGTGCCAGAGCCAATTTCAGCTGGCCGCTTGAGGTTCACCCCGAATGGTGGACAGGGGCTTGCGAGGGTTCAGGCAGCCGCTTGGAGTGACTGCTCGAAGTTGTCGGGGCTAAGCATCCCGATCGCGGAGTGCCGCCGCGTACTGTTGTAGAAACTGTTCCATTTGTCAATCGCGGCAACGAGTTCTGTCTTCGTGGCGTACGTGTGCCGGTAGTAGTGCTCGTGTTTGAACGTCGACCAGAACGACTCCGCCGGGCGTGCCGGAAGCACGCCTTCGCGGTCAGGTGCGCCGTGTACTCGCCGCCGCGGTCGGAATGCAGGATCGTGCCACGGCATCTGCCGCGACGGGCGGCCACGGCGGCGTCGATGGCATCGGTGACCATGTCGGCGCCGATGTGGTCGGATACGCTGTACCCCAACACTTTCCGGGAATGTCCGTCCCGGACCGCGCACAGGAACATCTCGCCTTCGCCGCACGTCAGATACGTGATGTCGGTCAGCCAGACGGCGTCGGTCCGGTCCCGGTCGAACTGTCGGCCGACCAGATCCGGCGGGAAAGACGCGGTCGGATCGACCACCGTGGTCTTCACCTTGAACGTGCGCGGACTGATGCCCTCCAGGCCGATCGAGGCCATGATCTTGGCGACAGTCTTCGCCGTGACCACCTCGCCGTGGTCACGCAGTTCGGCGGTGATCCGCGGCGACCCATAGGTTCCGCGCGAGTCCTTATGCGCCTGGGTGATCTTCACCTCCAGGTCGGCTCGGCGTTGCTGCCGCGGCGTCAGCACCGTTGCCGCGACACGCTTCACGTGCGCGTAGTAGCCCGACGTCGACACGCCCAGCAGCCGCGCCATACGCCGGACCGAGAACCGCGCGTCCGGCTGTGAAGTGGTGGTGGTGTCGGCGAACTCGTCGGGGCCGGCGTACTTGGCCATCAGAGCGAACCGGGCCGGTTCTACTGCATCGCGGCAAAGTACGCCGAAGCTTTTACCAGGAACGCGTTGTCCTTCTCCAGCTCGGCCACCTGCCCACGCAAGCGCAGCAACTCGGCCCGCTCGGCCGCCTCCAGGGGTTTGTCCCCGAGAACCTCGGCCGCGGCGATCCGGCGTCGTTCGTCTTTGACCCAGACACTCAACATGCCCGCGTCGAGTCCCAGCTCGCGGGCGACCTCGGAGATCGTCCGGCCGGAATCGATCACGCGGTGAGCAGCCTCGACCTTGTACTCGGCCGTGTACGAACGGCGCTTGCGAGCAGGCATGAAGACATCCTTTCAACAGGACGACCAGTCCTGCTAACTCGGTGTCCACTACCCGGGGTGAACCTCAGCTGGCAATCACGCAAGACCCCACGGCGGTCACAACCCAAATCCGCGTCAGGTGAACCCGTCATACCACAACCCGAAGCCGATCGTTGATCGTAATGTGCCACCATGTCCCACATGCCTGACCCTGACGTCATAACTTCGTGGCTACGTTCACGAGCCATTCGACTTGAGACGCTGGATGCAGGCGGCGGCCGGGACGATTTGGCCTCGCTAGCGCATACCTGGGACGGGCTCGAAGTCCTGGGGCTGGGTGAATCAACGCATGGCACCCGGGAATTCTTTACGCTCAAGCATCGGCTGCTGGAGTTCCTGGTGCTGGAGCTGGGTCTACGTGTGGTCGCGATGGAGACCAGCGAGTCCGCGGCAACCGTCGTCGACGACTACGTCAGGACCGGTGCAGGAGATGCCGCAGCAGCACTCGCCGGGCTGCAGTTCTGGACCTGGAACACCCGCGAAGTGCTAGCGATGATCAAGTGGTTGCGCCGACACAACCAGCAGGTACCCGCCGAGCGCCGCGTCCGGTTCGTCGGCATAGATCCACAGCGGCCCAAGACGGCTGTCGAAACCGTCAGAGCCTACTTACGAGACCGCGCGCCGACCGAGCTTGAGCGTTTCTCGGTGGTCCTGCAGGAGTTGGACCGCAACCGGCCTGATGATCCGCCAATGCGATCCGACATTGTGCCTCAGATCGAGGAGTTGATCGCGCTGCTGGATGAGGAGACAGCCTCGGCCGTCATCGAGAATGTGGACCGAGAGCGTGCGATTGCCAGGCGCCATGCCGGATTCCTGCTCCGCTCTGCCCAGCTCTTTGCGGCATCTCGCAGCGGCACAGACGGCGACTCGGTTTACGCTGTGCGAGACCGGCTGATGGCCGAGGCGACAGTCGACGCCGTCCAGAGCGTCGCCGATCGACAGGGACTTCCGGTCGCGGTGTGGGCGCATAATGGACACCTATCCCGAGGTGCGTCGTCCTCGGCAGTGGCGCCCATGGGCTCACATCTGGAAGTGCGCTTCGGGCGCGGCTATTACGCGCTCGGACTCACCCTCGGCGCGGGGCGTTTCCACGCCCGTCACAAGCGGCTGCTGCGCGGAACCACACCGACCCCGGCCGTGCACCGCATCAGGGCACCGTCACTGACCCTGGTCGAAGGTCGGCTCACAGCAGCGGTATCCGCCGACCACATCGTCGACCTCCGTGCCCCGGACGCGCCGGAGCCGGTCACTGCCTGGCTCAGCCAACGCTCCTGGACCCGCTCGCACGGCGCTGTGGTGTCCTTTCTGCACCGGATGGCATTTACTCCGATGATCCCAGGAAGAGACTTCGACGGCCTGGCCTGCATACACCGGACCAACCCGCCAACGCCATGCTGATCTACAGACGGCACCAGACTGCCGGTCCCTGATTGATCAGATCCACGACCGACCATTATCGTGGCTGACAATTGACTGCACGCCGTGGGCACCTCGCCGTCGACGAGGTGCCATGCACCGAATCAGGTCGACGCTCGGCCGACCGCCACCGAGAAGGCAAAGCAGCAGCGCGGCCGGCCAGCACGTGCTTAGTCGACGGGGCTTTAGTCGGCGGCGGGTGGACGTTCGCGGGTCAGTCGTCCGAATACGAAGGCAGCGACGAGCGCGCTGACCGAGAGTCCAAGGAAGAGTGTCAAGTGGGCCAGGTACTCACCAACATCGAGAACACGATGCGGCGCCTGCACGCCGACATCAACACCGAGGTCAGCGTCGACGGGGACCTGGCCAACGAGAAAGAGCTCATGGTGATGATGGGCGAGCTGATGATGGCCTCGCCGCTGATCACTTTCCTGGTCAACACCGGCATGCAGATCATGACCACCGGCGGCTACCCCGCCGAACTGGTCACCAAGCCGCTGCCCGATCACTACGACATCACCGCGCTGATCCCCTCACTGAAGGTGACCCAGCGCCATCACGAGATCGCCATCACGATCTTCAACATGCGTACGGTCAGCACCCGCGACCTGACCGAGGGCGACGTCGACGAGCTCCTCGACTCGCTTGACCTCGCGGGGAAGATCGAGGTCTTCATCATCCTGTTCTGGATCTGGGGCACCAAGCTCGGCGCGATGAAGAACGTCATGGGCGTCGACCGCTAACGCCGTCTGCCCGCGTCGGCGGGTGTCACGCTGTCGGCCAGTAGTCGGCGAGCATGTTCTGGATCTCGGTCAGGCACGTCGGGCACAGCACCCCGCCGGGGCCTGGGTCACGGTTCTGGCACTTCGCGCACTTCTTGGGTTCGGATTCCGCCATACCCGCACATTAGGCCATTGGAGTCGGACATGTGTTCGATACCGTGCCGCCTGAGGATGTGGTGATGCGGCCGTCGCGGTCGCCGATGGCGGGTGAGCGCTGCCCGTGGGGCTGCCAGTTGTCGTCGCCGGGGTGGGGGCGGGCTATTTCCACTGGTACGGGACGAGTTCGTTCGTCTGCACGGCGTGCCGCAACGCCGGCGGGCCGGACGCGGGGGAGTGGATCACGGTCAACCCGTCGGTGTCGGCGCAGAAGCGCCCGGACGAGGTCGACGGTTTGAAGATCACGGTGATGGTGCTGCCGCCGGAGGTCCCGGCCGGGGCGGGGCAGATCCAGCTGATCCATCAGGGCGAGGTCTATGGCTACGCCGCCTTGTCCTTATGCCCCCGGGGGTGTCGCCGGGCCGTGGTGCAGTACCTAAAGGTGGCCGAAGCCCGCCGGCGCCGTGGCGTCGGGCGGGTGCTGGTCGAGGCAGTGCGGGCTCGTTGCGAGAAGTTCGCCGTCACCACAGCCCCGCTGCCCTCGGATCCGGCGAGTGTCCGGTTCTGGGCACAGGTCGGGCTGCTCGGCCCGCAGCAGCCGCGGCCATGCGGCCACCAGTCCGACGCCGGGATCGCGAGCATGGGCTGGGAGGACGCGGCTCGGCGGGCGAACCGGGGTTAGGCCTTCGTAGAGGAACTCGCCTTCATCGTGACCACAATGGACGGTGTGGAGGATCATTTCCGCCTCGAAAGACTCCGCGTCGACCGACAACTCGAGGAGATCACCGCACAGGGGCCAGACCCGCTCCGGCTCGCATCCCTCTTCGGCATCGATCCCAAAACAGCAGCCCGCTACATCAACACCGCCACCGACCTCCTCGTCAGCGGAGCCGAAGATCATGCGGCGAGATCGCTGCGAACCCAAGCATCCCAACCACTGCAAGCAGGGATCGACCACTCGGGTTCGTCGAGCTGAGGCTTCAGAAATCGTGAACTCAGAGCCTTCTAGGCCTTCTTAGAGGGACTGGCCTTCAACGCTGGCAGTTCAGGCGGCGGATAGTGGCTGACACCCGTTCCGGTACCCAGCTGCTCGCGGTTGTCCACGTTGGGGTGAACCTGGACAGAAGAACCTCGACGACACGGGCTTCTGTCGGTGGTGCCTGCTCGGATCCGTCCTCATGATGATCAACGACTTCACCGAGATGCTCGCCCTGGTACGTGCCGCCACCACCGATTCCCTGGCCGAGCAGTCTGATCGGATCGCGCAGGCCGGGCACGACCAGGGCCTGCGGGTGGTTCCGGCGCGTCTCGATCTCGACCGCGTCGTCGAACTCGACCCGGCCCTGCTGACCGCGGATCAGGTCGTCGGGATCGCCGCGGCCGCCGACTCGCACCTGCTCTACCTGCGCCGCGTCGTGCTGGACGAGGACAAGGTGAACACCGTCCTGGAGAACATCGACGCCGGCGCGGAACGGACCCGGGTGAGCAAGGCACTGGCCCGGATCACCGGCTGGACCAGCCTCATCGAGGTCGGCTTCGCCCACCGCGGTGTCCTGCACGTGTGGGAGCAGGCCGCACTCTGGCACGACACCCTCGACGAGTTCACGACCTTGTCCCGCCGCTCGCCGCGCTGGGAACCCGAACCCCGCGATCACGGCGGCTTCGACGAGGAGAAGATCACGGAGCTGGCCGGGCAGGTCGCCGTCTCGCTGGAATTCCGCCGTGCCCGTTGGGTCACACGCCGCTCGGTTGCCGAACAACTGCCGGCACTGGCCGAGCTGCGCAAGGACCCGGACAACTCCTGGGTCGTCTCCTCGGTCGTCAGCAGGGCCAACGAGCTGCTCCAAGCGCTGGCGGCCGAGCGCCTCGAGGTTCTCCAGGCTCGGCGGGACGAACTGGTCGCTCAGTTGGCCGACCACTCGGAGTTCGGTGCCATTCGCACCATGGAGGCGCGTCTGAAGTTCACCCAGGACTGGATCCGCGAGCACACCGACGGGTTGGCGATGGAGACCTGGTGGCTCAAAGAACTGGCCTCGCTGGCCGTTCAGGCCCGCAAGAAAAACCGTTCCACCCAGCTGGCTCTCTGACCCGCACGCTCCACTGATCCTGTTTCCCGCCGTTGCACGGCAAGTCGGGGATCGGACACGAAGCCCTCTCGTATCCGGGCTGACCTGCGACAAGCCCGGATACGAGGGCCTTCTAGAGGGAAAGCGGAGAAGCAGCTTGGTTCATGGTGTCGCCGTCGTCGGGCACGTTCCCCTGGGCGGTGTAGTGCTTCAGCATCCACAACGGCGAGCCGAATTCGGTCACCAGCGCTGCCCAGATGTGCTCGGCGGCGTTGGCGATCGAGGTCCCGAGACCTTGGTCGGTGACGAGGGCGAGGATCTCCTCAGGCCGCAGAGGAAAAGTTCAGTACAGGTACGAGCTCAGCAACGCGTCCGAGCTGCCGGACTTCTCGCCGTAGATCGCGATGTGCCATTCGGTCTGCAGGCGGCGCAGCGCGTCGGAGCCGTCGGTGTCGAGGGCGACGTCGCGGCCGCCGCTGGTGTCGATGACGCCGAGCAGCAGGGCGGTGTCGGCGGAGGGGGAGCGATGCCGGCCGGGTGGGCCGGTGGGGATCAGTCCGGCGGCCGTGGCGCCCCTTCTAGAGGCGCCTGATCGCCAGCTCGAAGAGGTCCGCAAGTTCTTTCGCGTAGGCGGCGACGTCGGTGTCCGGCCGGGCCATCAGCTCGGCCGGCACCGCCTCCAGTGCGGCTAGCACGGACACCGCCATCACCCGCGGTGAGAACGCCCGCAGCTCGCCGTGCTCCTGGCCCTCGCGGAACATGTCCTCCAACTCTGTCAGTGTGCCCTCGTGCTGGTCGTCGGCCCACGCGCGCGCAGCCTCGGCGTCGCGTGAGGCGGCGGCGATCTGGCTGATGGCGATCAACTCGGCCGGGTGCTCGGCGCAGTAGTGCACGAAGCCCTCGATGATGGCGCGCAACGCCGCGCAGTAGCTCTCGGCGCCGTCCCCTCGCGCGCTCAGCGCCCGTTCCATCGAGTCGTGCACGGTCAGCATGACTTGCTTCATCAGCACCTCGCGCTTGGCGAAGTGGTAGGTGATCAGGCCGGGGCTGATGCCCGCACGCAGCGCGATCTGCACGAACGACGCCTTCGCGTACCCGATCTCGGCGATGGTCCCGATCGTCGCCGCGACGATCTGCCCACGTCGGGCTTCCTCGATGAAGGACCGCCCTTCCTGGTCAGCCGACTTATTTTCTGGTTGCATGACTAGTAGTCTAATTGAGTAACTAGTTAGGGGGAAACATGATCAGTCGCAAGACGTTCCTGAAGTCGGTGGCGGGTGCGGCGGTGATGGCCGGACTGGGCGGCGGCACCGCTGGTGCCGCACCGGCTGACTCGCGCGCCGCCGATGCCGCGGGTCCCCGCCTAGGCAAGCTGCGCGGCGGCGTTTGCTACGACACTGGTGTCCTGCACAGCGCGAGCGAACCGCTGAGCAGGGTGCGGTGGAGCCGGGGCCAGCTGGAGCGGGAGATCGGGATGATCGCTGATCTGCGTTGCCCGTCCATCACCGCCTTTGGCAGCGACATCGGCAGGCTCACCGAGACCACGGCCGCGGCGTTGCGGCGCGGGATGGAGGTCTACGTCCAGCCGCGGCTCTACGACCACTCTCAGGAGGAGATCCTCGAGCACATGGCCGAGACCGCCCGCAAGGCGGAACGGCTGCGGCGCGGCGACAACGTCAAGTTCGTCACCGGCTGCGAGCACTTCCTGTTCACGCCGGGCATCGTGCCGGGCGAGAACTTCCTGGACCGGATCAACAACATGGACCAGATCCCGGAAGCGGAGTGGCCGAACATCATCCGGCGGTTCCGCCAGTTCATGGCGCGGGCGGTCGAGGTGACCCGCCGCGAGTTCGGTGGCCGGATCACCTACGGCGCGGCCGACGACGCCGACGCGGTGTGGAACGACTGGTCGCTGTTCGACATCGTCGGCGTCGATTACTACGCATACTTCCCAACCGATGCCGAGTACACGACCGACCTGGCCAAGTACCGGAAGTGGAACAAGCCGATCATGATCCTAGAGTTCGGCTGCTGCACGTTCACCGGCGCGGCGCAGGCAGGGGGTATGGGCTGGGACATTCTCGACTACCCCGACGACCCGGAGAAGCCGGCCACGGTCAAGCCCGGTTTCGTGCGCGACGAACACGAGCAGGCCGAGCACATCGCCCGCATGCTGCGCGTATTCGGCCAGGAGAAAGTGCAGGGCGCGCACCTGTACTCGTTCATCTCACCGGACTCGCCGCACCACCCGACGAACCGGGACTACGACTACGACATCGCCTCGTACACCCTGCTCAAAACGTTGCGGACGCGGCACCACGACGAAGCCTCGCCCTACCGGACTGAGCCAAAGCAGTCGTTCCACGCCTTCCGGCGGCACAACTGCTAACAACCGCGTCGAGAGGCCCCGGTCGGCGGTGCACGTCGTGCCGGTGCACCACACACTCCCGGCCGCCGAACGCGACGCCCGCAACCGAGCTCGACAAGCCCGCGCGCGAGGCGCGCAGTTGCGTCGGTGGCAAGCCGACGTCGACCGCGCCATCGCGCTCGGCCCGGACTTCTGGGCCAGCTGGGGTTTCGACGACGAGCTACAAGCAATGGAAGTGAACCAAGCCCGGTGGGTGCTAGTTCGGCTGCTGGCTCACCTGCAGAACGGTCGGTGTGCCAGCTGCGGCACCATTCCGGTCAGCCGCCTGCTGCTCGATCACGACCACGTCACCGGGCTATGCCGATCCCGTCCCGATGCGCGTCGTCGACGAGCTCGAGCTTGAGCAGAGCTATCCGGCAGGCGTGGCAGACCTGGTAGTCGACTACGCCTATCTCGACGATGGTGCACGACGATGATCATGTTCTGCGCTCGTTGAGAGTCCGACTTAGGTGCTGGCGAGTTGGATGATGTCGGGGTTGGCGTTGTCGGGGTCGCCTTGCTGGACAGTGTCCACATCTGGCCCAGCAACGAACTCAAGCGCGCCGCCCGCGCCTACGCCGCCGCGCACGGCGTCAAATACACCGATGCCCTCCGGGCCGTCAGCGCCGGCGACGAGCAGTCCGCCCGGGATCGGGTGCGCGCCCGGGTCACCGTGACCGCGGACCCGGACGGGACTACCCCGTCGCGCCGGTGGGAGATCATCGTTGACGACCCGCGCGAAGAGAAACCGTTCGCCGAGTGGATCCATCCGGCCCGCGAGCAGCCGCGGGTCGACGAACTCGCCGACGTCCACGGCTGGCGCCGCGCCCCAGGCGCGCAGTGGCCGGCCGAGCCGACCACCCGAACCGCCTGACCCACCCGAAAGGACACAGTCCGATCAATGGACACCGCCGACATCCTCGCCCAGGTCACCGAGCTGCGCGAGTAGATCACCTACCTACGCCGCCAGCAGGCTTCCTGTGGCCGGACCCCGACTACGCCGACATCGACGACCGGGACCGGCACCGCGAGGCCACCCGGCTCGGCGACGTGATCCGGGAGCGGGAACGGGAAATCGAGCTGCTCGGCCTGCAGGTCACCACGCCCACACCGGACTGGCCGGGCGGCTGGCTCATCGGCTCGAGTACCGGGCACGACGGCACGGCCTGGATCGTGCCGTTCGACTTCCGCTCGACGCCGGATCCGGTGTGGCGCGACCGCGCCGCCGCCGACGCCGCGCTGCAGCAGTTCCACGAGGACCCCGGCTCGCTACGGCGCAGAAACCCACGGCTGGCAGGCTTCACCCCGGCACGGCCTCCCACCTGGATGCCGCCAGCGGCCGAGGGCGACACCGGCGACTACCAGGTCCACTGGGTCGGCGCCACCCGCAACCACATCGCACCCGGCGGACTCGCCTGGGAAGTCCCGCTCGACCTCATCGGCTGGCAGCACTCCCCGCCCCGCCCAGCACCCCACACGGCACGATGATCTACCCGTTCACGCCGACCTCGACGAATCCGGTCAGGCGCGCATCACGTCGGCGAGTCTGCCGATTGCCAGGGTGTCGTCGGTATCAGGACTGCTCAGGCCGCATCGGCGGAAGAACGCGCGACGGGCTTGCATGCCGTCACCGTCTTGAATCCGCAGGGCAACGTGTGTGCGCCCAGCGTGGAACGCCGCCTCGCTGAAGGCACGAAGAAGAGCCGTCCCCACACCGCGACGCCGGGCGTGCTTAGCCACACCGATGGTGAAAACCCAGGCCCAGCCGTTACCGCCTTCGTAGAAGAGGTCTCCCTCGAGCGCGCCTACCACCACGTCTCGTGCATCCAGAGCCAAGAAGATCGGGAACGGCAGTTCGCCGCGCAGAAGACTCCGCGTCTGGAGATCGACCACGTCGGCTTCACAGGCGTCAAGGATGCTGCCGCAGTCATCGCGGGTGGCACGCCGGATGTGGAAGCTCGTGCTGTGCTCGCTGATCACGCGACGGTCCCCGTCACGACGCGGAGGGGGCTGACGGCGACGTTCGCGCCGTCCTTACCCGTGGAAATGATCATCGATCACTCCTTGCTCTTGGCCTGCTTGGCGATCTACTGGGCGGGAAGATAGGCGCTTTCGGTCAGGGCCGGGCGCAGCGCGCGGGCGATGGTGGCGAACGCGTGGTGGATGGCCAGGTGGGCGTGCCGGTCGAGCTGGCCATCCACCAGGGCGGAGTCGCCGCGCACGTCGATCAGCCGTCCGTCCCGGCGGGTGAGTTCGACGGTGACCGGGCCGCGGATGTTCTCGTTTGGCAGGGTCAGGTGCAGGGTGGCGTCGTCGATGACGGGTTCGAGTTCCCCGCCGAGAGTGTTGAGCTGTTCTTCGGCGGTCCGGGCGGCGGTCTGCGCGTTGGTGAGTTCGCTGGCAAGTTCCCTGCGGGCGGCCTCGATGAGCGAGGTACCGCGGTCGATCAGCTCTTGCAGCTGGTCGGCCCGCGAGTAGACCGGCGAGAGGCTGGTCAGGTCGGTCTCGGTGCCGGCCGGGGTGGCGAGCAGGGTCTCCACGCGGTCCAGGATGATCCCGGCCAGCCACACGATCCGGGCCGCGGCCTGGGGGTCGCCGGTCAGCATCGCCGAGGAGACCCGGGCCTGGACCAGATCACCCAGCCCTGCCACCGCGGCGGGGGTCAGCGGCTGGTGGCGCGGGGTGGTGGTGGCACGGCGGGTGGTCTGGTCGGCGGCGTCGATGCCGTGCCTGCGCAGATCGGCGTAGATCGTGTCCCTGGAGACGTTGGTGACGCGGGCCAGCTCGCGGATGTTGCGGTTCCCGGTGTTCCAGGCCAGCGCGACCAGATCGGCCCGCAGCCGGGGGAGCTGAGTGTTGTGGCGCGCCCACGCCCGCAGAGCTTCCAGGGACGCGCGGGCGGCGTCGGTGCCCTCCGGCAGGTCGGCGGCCGGGGAAGTAGAGGTAGCCATCCCGGCATGGTATGTCGAGCTACAAGACATGTCGAGTGAATCGACAGTAGAACCACGGGTGTTCGGAAACGATCCCTGGACGTGGAGGGGCCCGGCAGCGCACCGGCCGCCGGGCCTCTCCACCGTCGGTTCTAGTTGCCGGCTTTCTGCTTCGGTTTCCGGATGCTCTTGCCGAGGAGGAGCGCGAGCGGTGAGAGCAGCCCGGCCACGACCAGCAGGGTTGCCGCGGGCATCTGGACGGCCAGGAACACCAGCGCGGCCACGACGCCGAGCAGCAGCAGCGCGAGCGGGATCAGCAGCATGACCGCGCGCCGGGTGCGTTCTTCCTTGGCCAGCGTGTACTGCACGAGGTCGGCCCAGCTCGTCCGGCGCCGCCCGGACACCATCGCCCGGGGACCTGTCTCCGCCCACCCGGCCCACCCGGAATCCCGGAGGTCGAGGAAGGAATTGAGGTCGGAACAGCTGCGGATCTTGAGGTCTTCCAGCAGTTTCGGGGTGTCGAGAGCCGCGAGGTAGTCGAGGTCGCTCAACTTCTTCACGGCGGCGGGCGGGTTGACTGCGGGCTCGGTGGCGCGCGTGTTGTCCGCCTGCCGTTGCAGCGTGGTCCACAGGTCCATCACCAGTTCGACCTGGGTGGTGCAGGTGCAGGAAGTTCTGTGCCTCATCAACGATGATGCTGGAGTCGGCGCGGGTGTGCTCGGGTTGGTGCGAGCGCCCGATCGCCGCTTGCCACAGCGAGGCCACCAGCAACGACCCGACCAGCCGCGCGGAGTCCTCGCCGAGTTCGCCCTTGGGAAGCCTGGCGAGCAGGATCCCGCCGTCGAGCACGTCGGCCGGATCGAACGAGCTGGTGGCGGTGCCGAAGAGGTCAGCGACGAACCGGCGGGCGGTGACCGCGCGCAACTTGGACAGCACCGGCCCCGCCTGCTGCGCCGCAGCCGAGGGGGTGAGCTTGTCGTAGGCGCTCCAGAACGCCCCGATCCCGGTGGGGTCGCTGCGCTTGATGCGGCGGGTGGCCTCGTTGCGGAAGCGGGAGTTGGTGAGCAGCAGTGGAATGTCGGCCAGGGTGGAGCCTGGCCGCCCGGTGAGGGTGTAGGCCGCGGCACGCAGCGTGTCTTCGACCCGCGGCCCCCACCACGCCTGAAAGATGCGGTGCAGTGTGGACACGAGGTGTTCGGCGACGGTTTCGCCGCCGAGTCCGGCCGGGTCTAGCACGTTCAGCGCCGCGGGAGCGTCCTGTTCGTCGGGGTCGATGAGCACGAGTCGCTCGCCGGCGTCTTTGGGCCTCCGGTCGAGCAGGTCGCGGATGAGGTCGCCGCGGGGCTCGATGACGGCGACCCCGCGCCCGGCCTCGATGTCGGCGAGCGCGAGGTGCAGCAGCTCGGTCGATTTGCCTTTGCCGGTGGTGCCCGCGATGTGGAGGTGGTGGCGGGCGTCGACCACGGGCAGGACGACTTTGCGCGCTGGACCGGCGTCGGTGACACCGAGCGGTTTCGGCGTGCGGCGGCGGTGATCACTGGCCGGGCGCAGCGTGAGCCGCGCCGGGCCAGCCACCTCCGCGGAGTCTGTGCCTCGGACCGTGGATGCGGGCTTCTTGGTGGTGGACAACGACAACTCCTCTCGCTGCGGGGGAGTCAGAGGCGGCGGGTGGTGTGCGGGGGTGCGGGTACGCTGCGGGCCTGGCCGCTAGCCAGTGCGTCGGTGCGGGCAGGCAGGTGTGCCAGCGCCGCTAGCTCCCCGGCTGAGAGCAGCGCTCCGCGCCGCAGTCGCCGCGCAGTGATCACGTCCCGGGGTTTGGGCAGGCGGTGGCGGGCCAGGGCGTTGCGCCCCGCTAGCAGTGCGAAGGCACCGAACAGCGAGTCGGCGATCCCGCGGACTCGTTCGGTGGCCTGCGGGCCGTGGGCGGTGGTGGCGGCGTAGTAGCGCAGCGCGACCTCCCATTGCGGCTGGAGCTTCTTCGCCCGGATTTCGCGTTGTTCCTCGGTCTGCTGCGGGTCCAGCCGCCGCGGCGTCTCGCTGGTGCCGTGGGTGGTGGAGGTGGACTTGCTGCCGGTGACGATCTCCATCAGTTCGCGCGTCAGCACCGACACGAAGCTGGCCAGCGCGGAGCGGTGTCCCGGCCGGCCGGAGTGCAACCGGTCCACGGTGCGCCGGTAGCGGCGCAACCGGTGGCCGACCGCGGGCCGGGCCAGGATTTGCACCACCGCGGACTCGCCGTCGGCGAGCTGGCCGGTCACTGCTTCCAGCGCCCGTAAGGGATCGACGGACTCGTCGCGCGGGTCGGGGACGCGCAGCGGCAGGTGCTCGGGCCGTTCCGGGCGCACGGTGCCCCCGGTGACCACCAGCCCCGTCGTGCCCGCGGGCGCCGACTCGCCGCTGTCCCTGGGTGGGGATGTGGTGGGGGTGTGGTCGAGGACGAGGGTGCCGGGCCAGGCGGCGCGCAGCGCGGCGTCGATCCGGCTGGTCGGTACCGGCCCTGGCAGCCACACGCGAACGGCGAGGTCCTCGCCCGCGGCGAGGTGGTACTCGATGGCCAGGTGTGGCACCCCGGCGAATAGGCGTTTCCAACGTGGTGGGGCGAGGCTGGGCAGGTCCCACCACAACCGACGTGCCCCGGCCACCGCGGCGGCGGGGTCGAGTCCGGCCGGGGGCACCACGGTCACCACCCGCGCCCCGGTATACCACCGGCGCCGCGTCGCGCGCCGCAGCCTTGCCAGCACGGCGACGCAGGCGGCAGTGAGAACGGCGAGCACGATCAGCAGCGCGAGGTGCTGCTGCGTCCACGCGCAGGCGTGCTTCCAAGCCTCGGTGAGTGTGTTCGGAACTGTGCTCATGGTTCGAGGTCGTCCTCTTCGTCGGTCGAGATTCGTGACAGGAACTCCGGGTCAGTGGTGATCAGCTCGTCCTCGGCGTCGGAAGCCAAGGCGTGGAAGGCAACCCGATTCGTGCCGGAGACCAGGAGCGCTTCGCCCGGTCCGGCGGCGAGCAGATAAACGCGTTCCCCATCGGATAGGCGGAAGGCTTCGGCGATGGTGCCGATGGCCTGGGTGGACTGTCGCAACAGGACTTGCGTCGAGGCGTTGGACACGATCGCTTTGCCCAGGTCGCTGGAGAGGACGTCTCCGGCGTCCTGGGAGACGAACGCCAGCCCGGCCCAGTACTTGCGCGCCGACTTTGCCAGCCGGTAAAGGAACTTGGCGGCTTCGGGCTGGTGCATCAGCAACCACGCCTCGTCCACCACGACCAGGCGGCGTCGCCGGTGGTGCGGGTCGAGCACGCGCCGCCATACCGCATCGAGTGCGATCAGCGTGCCGACCGACTTCAACTCGTCGGGTAAGTCCCGCAACGAGATCGCCACCAGATGCCCGTCCGGTGAGCGCGTGATCGGGCCGTCGAACAAGCCGGAGAACGAGCCGGACACGTACGGCGTGAGCCGTGCCGCGAGATCGGTACCGGCTGGGTCGCCGGTCTCGGTGCTGTCGTCGTCGAGCACCTCGGCGAGGTTGGCCAGCAGCGGCGCTGGGCGTGTCCAGGTGCGGCGGTCGGCGGTGATGCCGACCCGGGTGTAGGTCGCGGTGACCGCGCGGTCGAGCACCGCCCGCTCCTGCGGCGTCAACGCCTCGCCCAGCATGACCGCGAGCAGCGTGTGGATGAACAACGACCGGCGGGTCAACGCATCCGGGATCCGCTGCGCCCCAGGGGGAAGGTCGAACGGATTGAGCCGCACGTCGGGTGCGCCGAGGTGCAGGTAGGTTCCGCCGACCGCCTCGGTCAGTCGCTGGTACTCGTCCTCGGGGTCGATGACGAACACCTGCACCCCGACTTCGCCCTCCGGCGTAGGCCGGTGCGGATCCGGGTAGAGCGAGCGCAGCGCTTCGAGCTTGGTGAAGTACGACTTCCCTGCACCGGAGCGGGCGAGGGTGACGGAGTTGTAGTTGTCCTGGCTCCAGCGGTCCCACAACACCAGTCCGTTCGAGCTGGCGTTGACGCCGTACAACCGGCCGGTGAGCGGGGCGTGCGGCGACGGATCCGCGGCAGGCAAATCCGGGGACGTGAACGGGAAGCTCGCGGCCAAGGCGGGGGTGTCGAGGGTGCGGCGCATCCCGAGCAGGTCGACCCCGAGCGGCAGGGTGGAAGTCCAGCCCTGCACCGAGCGCCACGCCGCCGGTTGCGCGTCCAGCAGCAGCGAAGACGCCAGCGACCGCACTTCCTCGACTTCGGCGTCGAGATCCTCCGCGGTCGGGGCGTGCACCGTCAGATACAGCCCGACCCGGAACAACTTCGACTCACCGCGCGCCAAAGCGAAGGCCATGTCGGCGGCGTCGGCTGCGGCGGCTTCGGTCTCCGGGTCGTCCAGTTTGCCCTTCTCCACCGCCGAGCGGCGCGCGGACTCCAGACGGCCTTGCTGCTTGCGCAGCCTTTTCGCCGCGGTCGCCGGATTGAGCGGGTCGACGTGCAGCGCGACGTCCAACCGGCCCGGGTAGGACAGGAGAGGTTCGAGCCACCCTGCGCCGACCTCCGCGGGGTATCCGGTGATGGCGAGGGTGGCGGTGTAGCCGTCGCCGACGCGCAGCCACCGTGGTCCGACCTCGACGGCGTCCGGCCCGGCCACGGCGCCTGCCCCGGTTCCAGCCGCGCCGGACGCGAAGGCGCGGCCGAGTACGCGGCGGGCGGCGCGACGCAGGAGTCCGCTTGGGTTCTGTGCATTCATCGGTTAGACCTCCACGTCCTCGGCCGCGTCGGCGGCGGTGTCGCCCTCGGCGGGGTGAAGTAGGGCGGGGTGGGCGGTGACCACGCCGGAGGCGGTGCCCGCGCGGGTGGCCTGCGGGCCGCCGTTGGGGTTGGCGGCAGCGCCGAGCACGGCATGGGCCTGGGCGCCGTCGAGCGGGGCGACCATGACCTCGCAGCCTCGCAACGCGCGAGCCGCTTCCTGCGCGCGCCGGGCCACGGCTTGCGCCGCGCCGGTGTCGCGGCTGTGTCGTCCGGTGGCGGGTTGGCGGAGGACGACGGTGACGTGGCGGCGCAACAGATCCCGGCTGGCCGACAGTTCGCGCAGGAACTCCACGTGCGCCAGGCACGCCGCTTCCAGCGCGGGGTGGGGAAGTCCGCCGGCCTCGTCGGCGAGCACATCGAGATAGGGCTCCAGGTCGAGGCGCTGGGCGCGCACCACGATCTGCACCGGACCCGACAGGGAGTGCAGCCAGCGGGAAAAGCTGCCGATCAAGCTGTTCTGCTCTCCGGCGGTGCGCAGCCCGAAGTTCACCGTGGAGCATGCCGCGGCGTGCGCGGTGCCGTGCGTGCCGAGGTCGATCGCACCTTCGACCGAGATCGCCTCCGCGGGAAGTCGCAGTGGCGCGGGCAGCGGCCCGGCCTTCGCCGCGACCCACGCCGGGGCGTCCGGCACGGCGTCCCCGCGTACGCTGTCGGCAGGCACCAATCGTTTCGGGCTGCGCCGCTGTTTGAGCGCGGCCAGCAGCCACGCATCCAAGGTGAGCCCGTCCCGGCGCACGGTTACCACCGCGAACGCGAACCCGGCGATCGGGATCGCCACCGCAGCGAACACCACCGGCGACACCACGCTGTGCGTGGCCTGGTACAGCCCCCACAACAGCAACCCGGTCACGCCTAGGATCCCGGCCTGCCGCGCGGTCAGGCCGAACACGATCTTGTCCGGCTTCTCCACATCGGCGGGGACCCGCGCCGACATTGGTACCTCGTCATCGCTGCGCATCAGCGACCCCCTTTCTTCGGGTTGCGTGGTGTTGGCTTCGCTGCTCCGGAGTGCGGCGCACCCGGCTGCCGCGCCGCATCGGCGCCCTTGCCTTTGCCCGCGCGTGCGCCGCGGCCTGTCGCGCTCGGGGTGGACGGCGCGGTACCGGGTGCCTGGAACGTGGGCGCGTGCACATGCGGCGATGGGTTCCGGCGTGCCGCCGGGGCCGTGCCGGTGCTGCGCGCCTGTGCGCGGGGCATGGTCCGGTCGCGGGCTTGGCTCGCGGTCGCCGGTCGCGGCGCCCGCACTGCTCCCGACGCCCGCGTCCCCGCGGAGGCAGAGCGGCGCCGGGAGTCCGGCGAGCCCCAGCGGGTGGACTCGATCGGTGGCGCCACACTCACCCCGGCCGGGATGGTCGGCATCGGCGCGGGCACGTACGCGCCGGAGACAGGAGCGAATCCGCCATCGCCCAGTGGTTGCTTGCGTTCGCGTGCGGCGGCGCGTGCATCGCGTGCCATACGTGCGGGCGCGGCCCACGCTTGGGCAGCCCGCTCCCGAGCCGCCCGCGCGGCACCGTGAGCCATCCGCTGCGCACCCGTCCCGGACGCCGTGCCGCCGCCCCGGCGGGGCGCCGCACCGCCGGGGCGAGGACCGGTCGGGCCACGACCTCGCGGCCGGGTGGACGCCCCTCCGGTGCCGCGGCGACCGAACTTGCCGCGGGCTGCGGCGGCGCCTGCGCCTTTGCCGAGGCCGAGCATCCCCAGTCCCTTGGCGAGCAGCGCGTACTTCACGATCGAGGCGATCGTGGAACGCCCGCCGAGGCCGACCTGCTGCATCACCCAGGACGGAATCTTGATCAGAATGAACAGCAGTACCACGGAGATGACGAGGTTCATCAGGCCGCCCGAGATACCGAGCAGATCGGTGGTGGCGGGACCGGAGGTGCCCTGGACGAAGAACACCTTCACGAACACGACCAGCGTGATCGCCTGCAGCACCTGGATCGCCAGCACACCGAACAGCGCCCGCCACCACAGTTTGGCAATACCCTCGGTATACGGCGAGGCGTGACACACCAAAGCGAGTGGCCCGGCCACGACGATGACGATCGTGATCGTCAGGCGCAGCACGTAGAGCGCGAGCAGGACGACGGCGAGGATCAGCACGACGAGCGCGACCAGGATCATGAAGATCCCGCCCTGTTCGAGCTGCCGGTGGATCTCGTCTTTCACCCCGGTGGTGATGCCGCCGGACGAGTCGCCGGCCAGGATCCCGGTCGCGATCCCGTTGACGAAGTTGATCGCCAGCCCGATCAGCGACAGCGAGGCGTTGACGGCGATGAAGCCGACCACGATCCGCGGCAGCGTCTCCTTGATCGTGACCCGGGATTGCAGCGTCTCGTGCGAGGCGACCACGATCCCGCCGACGACGACGAACAAGATGAACAGCGAGTTCGCGACCCAGCGGGTGATGTCCCACAGCTGGGAGATCTGCGGGTTGGCCCGCCAGGTCCGGGGTGGTCATCGAGGTCCGGCCGACCAGGTCGAGCACCGGGTCCATCGCCGAGGTGACCAAGTCGGTGAACCACTCGTCGATCGCCTGCCCGGCCTTGCACACGACGTCGAGCCAGCCGCAATCCGTGGACCCGGCCTGCGGCTGCGGTCCCTGCTGCGGCGCGAGCGGCACGGGTGCCACCGGATGGTTGGGGTCGACCTGAATCGGTGGCGGTTGCGCGGGGCTCGATGGCGCGGGAGTCGGTGGGTTCCAGGTCTGTGGCGGCTGACCTGGTTTCGGCGGTGGTGGCAGTTCGCTGGGCCACCCCGGGTCCGGATTCGGGGGCAGCGGCAACGGCGGGTTCGCCGGGTTCGGCGTGGTCGTTGGTGTCTGCGGGAACTGGATTTCCGGTCCCGGGTTGGAGCCTGGAGGCAGCGGCAGCACGGGTGGCTGTGCGTGCGCGTGCCCGGCCGAGGCACCCAGCAGTGCGCCGACGAAAGCACACACAAGTCCGGCGAGGACAGCGGTGCGCAGCAGCCGGGCGGCGATGCGCTGCACCCGAGGCTCGGACGAACTGGTGGCAGGTGCGCCAAAGGTCGTCATCGGTCAGCCCACCAGGCTCTTGAGGACGGTGACGATGACCGGCGCGAGCATGGCCAGGCCGTAGCCGATCGCGGCGTTACGCAGACTCTTCTTCGCCCGCTCGACCTCACCCGGATCCCCATCCGCAGCGAGGTAGCGCACTCCGCCGATGGTCAGGAACAGAGTGGCCAGACCGACCAGCAGGCCGATCAGGAAGTCGCGCAGGTTCGTGATGACCTGTTCCAGCGACCCAGGCGGCGCGGCGACGACGAGCGTGTCGGCCGACGCAGGAGTCACCGCGACGAACAACAGGACCCCGACACCACTGAGGACGGTGACGGCACGTAGCCGCCGTGCAGACGAGGCGCGTGGATGGCGTGGCGGTCGCAGAGACATCCAGGATCCCTCCCGAGGACACCGGTGGCGGGTGGGCGAGGTGGAGGTGAGGGAAACCAGGGAGCCGGTCACCGGCCCAGCGGCCCGCGGCGCCCGACAGATACGGCGGTGGCAGGCGGCTGCCGTGGTGCGCGTGTGCCCGGTTCTCGACCTGATTCCCCTCACATTGTTCTAAAGGGGGTTCTCAGGCCGATTTTTTGCACGCGGGGTCCGGCTTTGTTTGCGGATGTTCCGCCTTTTTTGGTGCACGCCTGACATCGAGCCAGGAAATGAGTGCGGACTCGGCCTTTTTCCGGGCACGGAAAACCCGGGAATACGACTCGCCCAGTTCGGTCGCGGCCTCGTGCAGCCGCATGTTCTCCAAGCGGGTCGACAGGATCAGAGAGGCTTCCGCCTCGGTGAGTGCTCCGTCGCGCACCGCCTCGGCGAGCACCAGATCTTCGTGTCCCTGATCGGGCTGGCGTGGTTCGAGCGACTCCCACTGCGGCCTCGTGCGGGTGGTGTAGTCCCACTCGGCCGGAGCCTGTCACGTTTTTTGTGTAAGCCAGAGGTGATTGCTTACGTTTGTAGGTTATCAGAAAAGTATGCGTCCGGGAAAGATGTTGATCAGTGTGTTGAGTGCCACTTTCCAGCCGTGTGTTCCGG
>NZ_JADNQN010000028.1:0-17070 GCF_047608695.1 Amycolatopsis sp. cmx-11-32
CGACGGTGAACGCCGCCGTATGGCGCTGCCGTCCCGGTCTCGAGCCGGGGACGGCGGTTCCGATCGGCCGCCCCATCGCCAATACCCGCGTGTATGTGGTGGACGAGACCTTGGAGCCGGTTCCGGCCGGGGTGGCGGGCGAGTTGTACGTGGCCGGCTCCGGAGTGGCGCGGGGCTATGTGGGCCGCGCGGGCCTGACCGGTGAACGGTTCGTGGCGTGCCCGTTCGAGCCAGGGGAGCGGATGTATCGCACCGGGGATCGGGTGCGGTGGACTGCCGATGGTGAGTTGGTGTTCCTGGGGCGTCTGGACGAGCAGGTTCAGATCCGGGGTTTCCGGGTGGAGCCAGGGGAGATCGAAAGTGTCCTGCTGACGCATCCTGACGTCGACCAGGCGGCGGTGATCGCCAGGGAAGACATTCCGGGAGATGTCCGGCTGGCCGGTTACGTCGTGGGTGCCGCGATCTCGGTCGACGACGTGCGAGGTTTCCTGGCAGCGCAGCTGCCGTCCCACCTGGTGCCCTCGGCGATCGTCGTTCTCGACGCTTTCCCGTTGACACCCAACGCGAAACTCGATCGCAAGGCCCTTCCCGCGCCGGACTTCGCGGGTCTCGCGGGCACCGGTCGCGCGCCGGAGACCGCGCGGGAAGAAGTGCTGTGCCAGGCGTTCGCCGAGGTGCTCGGCCTGGAACGAGTCGGTGTGGATGACGACTTTTTCGTGCTGGGCGGGCATTCGCTGCTCGTGGTGTCGCTGGTGGAGTGGCTGCGGCAGCGCGGGGTGTCGGTCTCGGTGCGGGCGTTGTTCTCGATGCCGACTCCGGCCGGACTGGCCTCGGTGGCGGGCCCGGAATCCGTGGTGGTGCCGCCGAACCTGATTCCGGACGACACCGCCGAACTGACCCCGGAAATGCTGCCACTGGTGGACCTGACCGAAGCGGAGATCGCCAGGGTGGTCGAGGCGGTGCCGGGTGGGGTGGCCAACGTGCAGGACGTGTATCCGCTGGCGCCGTTGCAGGAAGGCATCTTCTTTCACCATGTGATGATCGAACAGGACGGAACCGACGTCTACGTCACGCCCTCGGTGCTGCGGTTCGACTCTCGAGGCCGTCTTGACGCTTTCCTCGCCGCGTTACAGCAGGTCGTGGATCGCAACGACGTGTACCGCACGGCCATCGTGTGGGAGCGAATGCGGGAGCCGGTGCAGGTGGTGGTGCGACACGCTGAACTGCCGGTCGTCGAAGATATCGCGGTCCGGGTACTCGCGGCGGACGGCGGGCGGCTGGACCTCGGCCGCGCTCCGCTGATGGACGTGCGCGTCGCGGCGGAAGAAGACACCGGACAGTGGCTGGCGCTGGTGCGCGTCCACCACCTCGTGCAGGACCATACGGCGTCGGACGTGCTGCTCGACGAGGTGCGGGCGTTCATGGCCGGGCAATCCGGTCGGCTGCCCGCACCGGTCCCGTTCCGCCAGTTCGTCGCGCAGGCACGGTTGGGAGTGCCGCGTGGGGAGCACGAGCGGTACTTCGCCGACCTGCTCGGCGATGTCACCGAGACGACCGCGCCGTACGGCCTGACGGACGTGCTCGGCGACGGCAGCACGGCCGCGGAAGGCAGGCTGACCGTGGACGCCGACCTGGCGGCCCGCGTGTGGGAGGTGGCGCGGAACCTCGGCGTCAGCCCGGCGACGGTGTTCCACCTGGCGTGGGCTCGCGTGCTCGGGGCGGTGTCCGGCCGGAGCGACGTCGTGTTCGGCACCGTCCTGTTCGGACGGATGAACGCCGGCGCCGCCGCGGATCGGGTGTCGGGCCTGTTCATCAACACCCTCCCGGTCCGGGTGGACCTCGCTGGCCAAGACGCCGGCCAGGCGCTGATCGGGATGCGTGACCAGCTCGCTGACCTGATGGTGCACGAGCACGCGCCGTTGACCCTGGCGCAGGCGGCCAGCGGGCTGTCCGGGGGCGGGCCCTTGTTCACCTCGATCTTCAACTACCGCCACGTTCAGGATGCCGATTCTGACGAGTCCGGACTGGACGGTTTCCAGGTGCTTTCCGTGCGGGAACACACCAATTACCCGCTCGACGTCTCGGTGGACCAGGGCTCTACCGGTTTCGACTTGGTCGTGGAGGCCGTGGCGCCAGTGGATCCGGTGCAGGTGTGCGAGCTGCTGCACACCTGTGTCGAGAATCTTGTCACCGCCCTTGTGGACGCCCCGGATCGCAGGCTCGCGACAATACCGATCCTCGGCCCCGAGTTCGCCGACTTGCTCAGCGAAATCAACGACACGGCGGTTCCGGTGCCGAGTGGTGTGGTGCCGGAGTTGTTCGCGGAGCGGGTGGTGTGTTCCGCGGAGGCGACAGCGTTGGTCGGTTCGGGTGTCGAGTTGAGTTATGCGGATTTGGATGTGTGGTCGAATCGGTTGGCGCGGAAATTGATTGTGGCTGGGGTGGGGCCGGAGTCGGTGGTGGCTTTGGTGTTGGAGCGTTCGCTGGAGTTGATGGTCGCTGTTTTGGCGGTGTTGAAGGCTGGTGGTGCGTATTTGGCGGTGGATCCGGGTTTTCCGGTTGAGCGGGTTCGTTTTCTGGTGGAGGATTCCGGCGCGGTTTTGGTGGTGGATTCGCCGGGGTTCGTGACTGGGGTTGCCGGGTTCGATGCTGGTCCGGTGTTGGATGTTGATCGGGTTTCGGGGTTGTTGCCGGGGAATGCGGCGTATGTGGTTTATACGTCGGGGTCGACGGGGCGTCCGAAGGGTGTGGTGGTTACGCATGAGGCGTGTGTGAGTTTGTCGGTGAGTCATGAGCGTTATGGGGTGGGGGCTGGGAGCAGGGTTGCGCAGTTCGCGTCGGTGGGTTTTGACATGTTTTGTGAGGAGTGGCTTTTGGCGTTGTTGTCGGGGGCCGCGTTGGTGATTGTGCCGTCGGATCGGCGGTTGGGGGGTGAGCTGGCCCGGTTTTTGGTCGAGGAGGGGGTGACGCATGCGACGTTGCCGCCGGCGGTGGTGGCGACGATGCCGGGTGATGTGTTGGATCCGGGGTTCGTGTTGGATGTCGGGGGTGAGGCGTGTCCGCCGGAGTTGGTTGAACGTTGGGCTGGCGGGCGCACGATGTTCAACACCTATGGTCCGAGTGAGGCGACCGTCGATGCCACGGTGTGGCGCTGCCGGACCGATGTGGGCCCTGGGCCGGTGCCGATCGGTCGGCCGATCGCCAATACCCGGGTGTATGTGCTGGACGATGGGTTGGAGCCGGTTCCGGCCGGGGTGAATGGAGAGTTGTACATATCCGGCGCCGGTGTGGCCCGGGGGTATGCGGGCCGCACGGGGTTGACCGGTGAGCGTTTTGTGGCGTGCCCGTTCGAGTCGGGGCAACGGATGTATCGCACCGGGGATCGGGTGCGGTGGACTGCCGACGGCGAGTTGGTGTTCCTGGGGCGGGTCGATGATCAGGTTCAGATCCGCGGCTTCCGGGTGGAGCCAGGGGAGATCGAAAATGTTCTGCTGACCAACCCCGATGTCGACCAGGCCGTGGTGATCGCCAGGGAAGACGTTCCGGGCGACGTTCGGCTGGCCGGCTATGTGACTCTCGCCGGCGCGGTGTCCGGTGAGGAGTTGCGGGTCTTCCTGGCTGAGCGGCTGCCCTCGTACATGGTGCCCTCGGCGATCGTCGAACTTGACGCCTTCCCCTTGACCGTCAACGCGAAACTCGACCGCAAGGCACTGCCCGCGCCGGACTTCGCCGGTCTCACGGGTATCGGCCGCGCGCCGGTGAACGCGCGGGAGGAGCTGCTTTGCGCCGCGTTCGCCGAGGTGCTTGGTCTGGGGCGAGTCGGTGTGGATGACGACTTCTTCGTGCTGGGTGGTCATTCGTTGTTGGCGGTGTCGTTGGTGGAGTGGTTGCGTCAGCGTGGTGTGTCGGTGTCGGTGCGGGCGTTGTTCACGACACCGACCCCGGCTGGATTGGCCGCTGTCGCCGGGTCCGGTTGGGTGGAGGTGCCGTCGAATTTGATTCCGGATGGTGCCACCGAGTTGACGCCGGAGATGCTGACGCTGGTCGACCTGACCGAGGACGAGATCGCGCGGGTGGTGGCCGCGGTTCCCGGTGGGGCACCGAACATCCAGGACGTCTATCCGCTGGCACCGTTGCAGGAAGGCATCTTCTTCCACCACCTGATGACCGAGCGGGGTGGCACGGATGTGTACGCGACTCCGACCGTGCTGGCCGTGGACAACCTGCAGCGGGTGGACGATCTGCTGACGGCGTTGCGGTGGTTGATCGATCGGCACGACATCTACCGCACCGCGGTCATCTCCGACGGACTTCGGGAGCCGGTACAGGTGGTCACCCGCCGCGCCGGGCTACCGGTCGAGGAGGTCGTTCTCGACCCGCGCGGCCCTGACCCGGCCGAGCAGCTCCTGGCCGCGAGCGAATCCGCCATCGACCTGACGCGGGCGCCTTTGCTGCGGGTGTGGGTGCTGGCGGTCCCGGACGGCGGTTGGCTGGTGCTGCTGCGTATCCACCACCTGATCCAGGATCACACCACGTTCGATGTGCTGCTCGACGAACTTCGCGCGTTCCTCTCCGGGCAGGCGGAGCAGACGCCGCCGCCGGTCCGTTTCCGCGACTTCGTCGCGCAAGCACGGCGCGGAACTACTCCGGAAGACCACGAACGCCACTTCACCGAGTTGCTCGCCGGCGTCACCGAAACCACCGCTCCCTACGGCCTCACGAATGTTTACGGCGACGGCACCGACTCGGCGCAGACCCGGTTGCCGGTGGACCCCGCGCTGACCGAGCGGCTCCGCGGCCTGGCACGGACGTTCGGAGTGAGCCCGGCGACGCTGTTCCATCTGGCGTTCGCGCGGGTACTCGGTACGCTTTCCGGTCGCGAGGACGTCGTGTTCGGCACTGTCCTCTTCGGACGTATGAACGCCGGTGCGGGCTCCGGCCGTAACCCGGGGCTGTTCATCAACACGCTTCCGGTACGGGTGCGTCTGGCAGACGCGAGCGTGGCCGCGGCCCTCGCGGCCGTGCGCCGTCAGCTCGCCGAGCTCATGGTCCACGAACACACTCCGCTCGCCACGGCGCAACGGGCCGGCGGGATGGCCGGGACCGGTCCCTTGTTCACCGCGTTGTTCAACTACCGGCACAACCTGCCGTCCGGGCGGAACCCCGGGGCCGCTCTCGACGGCGTGACCCCGGTGCTGGTGCGGGACTACTCGAACTACCCGCTGGTCGTGTCGGTGGACGACGACGGAGCCGGTTTCGAGCTGGAGGTGGAGGCCGCCGCCGCGGTCGACCCGGCCTGGGCTGGTGCGCTCATGCTCACCTGTGTCGAGAGCCTGGCAATCGCGTTGGAGCAGGCCCCCGGAACACCACTGTCCACAGTGGACGTGCTCGGTGAGGTCGAGCGGGAACGGATCCTCGCGGAGTGGAACGACACCGCGACACCCGCGCTGGGCAAGTCGGTGCCCGAAGCGTTCGCGGCGTGCGTCGCGGCGGATCCGGACGCGATCGCCGTGGTGGAGGCGGACCGGGAACTCACCTACCGCGAGCTGGACACGCGTTCGGACCGGCTGGCGCGGGTACTGGTCGGTGGCGCGATCGGTCGGGAGCCCGTGTTCGCCGTGCTGATGGAACGCTCTGCCGAGCTGGTCGTGGCCGCCCTCGCGGTGCTGAAGGCGGGCGGGGTGTACCTGCCGCTGGACCCGACTTGGCCGGCGGCGCGGACACGTTCGGTGCTGGCGGACGCGGGTGCCTGTCTGCTCGTGGTGAGTGAGGCGATGGCGGGCCAGGACCTCGGTGTCGTGGAGGTGCGGGCGGACGCCGGGGTGGACGAGGGCTCGCTTCCGGTCGTCCGGGAAACAGCGGCGGCGTATGTGATGTACACGTCGGGGTCGACGGGCGTGCCGAAGGGTGTGGTGGCGACCCACCGGGATGTCGTGGGCTTGGCGGAGGACCGTTGCTGGGGGTCGCCGTCGCGGGTGTTGTTCCACGCGCCGCATGCTTTTGACGCGTCGTCGTACGAGTTGTGGGTGCCGTTGTTGTCGGGCGGCACGGTCGTGGTGGCACCGGCGGAGCGGATGGAAGCCGCTGTGCTGCGCGGGTTGATCGCCGAACACGCGTTGTCGCACGTGCACGTGACGGCCGGTTTGCTCCGGATCCTGGTCGACGAGGATCCGAGGTGCTTTGCGGGTGTGGGTGAGGTGTTGACGGGTGGGGACGTGGTTCCGGCCGGGTCCGTGCGGCGGGTGTTGGAGTCGAATCCTGGGGTGGTGGTGCGGCAGTTGTACGGGCCGACCGAGGTGACGTTGTGTGCCACTCAGTACGAGGTTGGTGCCGTGGGTGAGGTTGATGGTGTGTTGCCGATTGGGCGTCCGATGGATAACACGCGGGTGTATGTCCTGGACGAGCGGTTGCGGCCGGTTCCGGTGGGGGTGGCTGGTGAGTTGTATGTGGCGGGTGCGGGTGTGGCGCGTGGTTATTTGAATCGTCCTTTGTGGACTGCGGAGTGTTTTGTGGCGTGTCCGTTTGGTTCGGGTGGCCGGATGTATCGCACGGGTGATCGGGTGAAGTGGGATGCCGCGGGGCGTCTGGTGTTTGTCGGGCGGGTGGACGGGCAGGTGAAGATTCGCGGGTTCCGGGTTGAGCCGGGTGAGGTCGAGGTGGTGCTGGCCGGGCATCCGGGGGTCGCGCACGCCGCGGTCGTGGTCCGGGAAGACGTTCCGGGCGACAAGCGGCTCATCGGTTACGTGGTGCCCCGGGAAGTGCCCGCCGCCGAACCGTTGCGAAGCTATGTATCCGAGCGCCTGCCGGAGTATCTCGTCCCGTCGGCGTTCGTGGAGCTGGACCGATTCCCGCTGACGGTCAACGGAAAGGTGGACCGGGCGGCGTTGCCCGCGCCGGCGTATTCGGCCGCTACCGGCCGTGCTCCGGCGAACGCCACGGAAGGGCTGCTTTGCCAGGCTTTCGCGGAGGCACTGGCGCTGCCGTCGGTCGGGGTCGATGACGACTTCTTCGCGCTGGGCGGGCATTCACTGCTGGCGATGCGCTTGGTGAGTCAGGTGCGGATGGCGCTGTCGGTCGAGTTACCACTGCGCGCGCTGTTCGAGGCCCCGACACCCGGGCGCCTGGCGGCCAGGCTCACCGAGGTGGCGTCGCCGGGCCGGGTGGCGCTGGTGGCGCGGGAGCGGCCAGAACCGATGCCGTTGTCGTTCGCGCAGCGTCGGTTGTGGTTCCTCGGTCAGTTGGAGGGACCGAGCCCCACTTACAACATCCCGTTGACGTTGCGTCTGACCGGCTCCTTGGACCGAGCGGCTTTCGCGGCGGCGTTGCGTGATGTGGTCGGGCGCCACGAGGTGCTGCGCACCGTGTTCCGGACCGCCGGGGGAGAGCCCTGCCAATGGGTGCTTTCGGCGGACGAGTCCGGGTTCGCGCTGGACGTGGTCGAGGTGGCGCCCGTGGATCTCGACGACGCGATCGCCAGGGCGGCCGGACACACCTTCGATCTCGCCAACGAAGCTCCGCTGCGGGCGACGTTGTTCCCGGTGACGCCGGAGGACCACGTCCTGGTCCTGGTGGTGCATCACATCGCGGGCGACGGCTGGTCGATGGAGCCGCTGGCACGCGACGTGTCCGCGGCGTACACGGCGCGGCTGGCAGGCGGGAGTCCGACGTGGAATTCGCTTCCCGTCCAGTACGCCGATTACACGTTGTGGCAACGGGAACTGCTCGGCGAGAGCCTCATGTCACAGCAGATCGCGTACTGGCGTGACACGCTCGACGGCGCACCGGAAGAGCTGGACCTTCCCGCCGATCGGCCCCGTCCCGCGGAGACCTCGCGCCTCGGACACGTCGCCGAAGTGGAGATCCTGGCGGACCTGCACCGCGCGCTGCTGGAGCTGGCCCGTGCTGAGGGCGTGACCGTGTTCATGGCGCTCCAGGCGGCGCTCGCCGTCACCTTGGCGCGGCTGGGGGCGGGCACGGACATCCCGATCGGCGTCGCGGTGGCGGGACGGACCGACCAGGCCCTGGACGACCTGGTGGGGTTCTTCGTCAACACCCTCGTCATGCGCACCGACCTGGCCGGCGATCCCAGTCTCACCGAGGTGCTCGGCCGCGTCCGGGAGACCTCGCTGTCCGCGTTCGCGCATCAGGACGTCCCGTTCGAACGGCTGGTGGAGGAACTGGCCCCGGTTCGATCCCTCGCGCGGCATCCGTTGTTCCAGGTGATGATGACCCTGCAGAACGCCGGCCGGGACGAAGAGCCGCCGCTGATCCTGCCCGGTCTGCGGGTTGCCGCACTGCCTTCGGCGGTCAAGTCGCTGGAGGTCGATCTCGATCTGAGCCTCGGCGAGAGCTTCGACGAGGCGGGCGTGCCGACCGGCATCAGCGGCGCTCTCATCGTCTCGGCCGACCTGTTCGACCGTGACGCCGCCGCGCGGCTGGCGGATCGGTTCGTCCACGTGCTGCGGACGATGGCACGGGACCCGGGCACCCCGATCGGCTTGGTGGACGTGCTCGAAGTGGACGAACGGCGGCGGATTCTGACGGAGTGGAACGAGATGCCGGTAGCCGCCCCGGAGGTGTCGGTGCCCGAGGCGTTCGCGCGCCGGGTAGCGGTCGATCGTGACGCGGTGGCCGTGGTCGCCGAGGGCGTCCGGCTCGGCTATGGCGAACTGGACGCGCGGGCCGAGCGGTTGGCGCGGGTGCTGGTCGCCTCGGGAGTGGGACCGGAGTCGGTCGTCGCGGTGCTGCTGGAGCGGTCGGCCGACGTGGTGGTGACGCTGCTGGCGGTGCTGAAAGCCGGTGGGGCGTATCTGCCGCTGGACGCCGGCTGGCCGGTCGCGCGGATGCGCGCCGTGGCCGAGGACGCGGGCGCCGCGGTGCTGGTGGTGCACGAGGCGACGGCTCAGCACGATCTCGGACTCACGGTGATCCCCGCCGACGCCGAGACGGACGCCGTGGTGGATCTTCCCGGCGCGGTGGCCCCGGACGGTGCCGCGTATGTGATGTACACGTCGGGTTCGACCGGGGCCCCGAAGGGCGTCGTGGCCACCCACCGAGACGTCGTGCGGTTGGCGAAGGACCGCTGCTGGGGTGAGACGCCACGGGTGCTCTTTCACGCGCCGCATGCTTTTGACGCGTCGTCGTACGAGTTGTGGGTGCCGTTGCTGTCGGGCGGGACCGTGGTGGTGGCACCCGACGAGCGGGTGGAGGCGACGACGATCCGACGGCTGATCGCGGAACACGAGCTGTCCCATGTGCACGTGACGGCCGGCCTTTTCCGGGTGCTGGCGGATCGGGATCCGTCCTGTTTCGCGGGTGTGGGTGAGGTGTTGACGGGTGGGGACGTGGTTCCGGCCGGGTCCGTGCGGCGGGTGTTGGAGTCGAATCCTGGGGTGGTGGTGCGGCAGTTGTACGGGCCGACCGAGGTGACGTTGTGTGCCACTCAGTACGAGGTTGGTGCCGTGGGTGAGGTTGATGGTGTGTTGCCGATTGGGCGTCCGATGGATAACACGCGGGTGTATGTCCTGGACGAGCGGTTGCGGCCGGTTCCGGTGGGGGTGGCTGGTGAGTTGTATGTGGCGGGTGCGGGTGTGGCGCGTGGTTATTTGAATCGTCCTTTGTGGACTGCGGAGTGTTTTGTGGCGTGTCCGTTTGGTTCGGGTGGCCGGATGTATCGCACGGGTGATCGGGTGAAGTGGGATGCCGCGGGGCGTCTGGTGTTTGTCGGGCGGGTGGACGGGCAGGTGAAGATTCGCGGGTTCCGGGTTGAGCCGGGTGAGGTCGAGGTGGTGCTGGCCGGGCATCCGGGGGTCGCGCACGCCGCGGTCGTGGTCCGGGAAGACGTTCCGGGCGACAAGCGGCTCATCGGCTACCTGGTACCCGCGGACACCGGGGCCTCGATCATCGACGCGGTACGCGCGCACACCACCGAGCGCCTGCCCGGCTATCTGGTGCCCTCGGCGTTCGTCGAGCTGGACGTCCTTCCGCTGACGGTCAACGGAAAGGTGGACCGGGCGGCGCTCCCTGACCCGCGGCACGACACGGGCACCGGACGCGCCCCGGCCACCGCCCAGGAAGAACTGGTGTGCAAGGCGTTCGCCGAGATCCTCGGCGTGCCCGTGGTCGGCGTCGACGACGATTTCTTCGCACTCGGTGGGCATTCGCTGTCGGCGGTGTCACTCGTCGAGTGGCTGCGGCAGCGCGGAGTATCGGTCTCGGTCAGAACGCTGTTCGTGACACCGACACCGGCCGCGCTGGCGGCGGTGGCGGGTCCGGAACCGGTGGTGGTACCGCCCAACCTGATCCCGCCGGGCACCGGCGAGATCACGCCCGAAATGCTGCCGCTGGTGGACCTGACCGAAGCGGAGATCGCCAGGGTGGTCGAGGCGGTGCCGGGTGGGGCGGCCAACGTGCAGGACGTGTATCCGCTGGCGCCGTTACAGGAAGGCATCTTCTTCCACCACCTGATGACCGACCAGGGCGACGACGACGTCTACGCCATGCCGTTCGTCCTGCGTTTCGGGGCGCGGCAACGCTTGGAAGCCTTCCTGGCCGCGCTGCGACAGGTGGTCGACCGGCACGACGTCTACCGCACCGCGCTCGTTTCGGACGGGCTGGCCGAGCCGGTCCAGGTCGTGTGGCGACACGCCGAGCTGCCGGTCACGGAGGTCACCCTCGACTCCGGCGGCGGTGACGCGCTCGGACAGCTACTGTCCGCCGCCGGTGGGTGGATGGACCTGCGCCGGGCACCGTTGCTCACCGTGCACATCGCGGCCGAACCGGGCGGCGGCACCGGATGGCTGGCGCTGGTGCGGATGCATCACCTTGTCCAGGACCACACGGCGCTCGACATCGTGCTCGACGAGATCAAGGCGATACTGGCTGGCCGGGCCGGCACGCTGCCCACCCCGGCGCCGTTCCGGGATTTCGTGGCGCAGGCCCGGCTTGGCGTGCCCGAAGAGGCGCACCGGGAGTATTTCGCCGGGCTCGTCGGGGATGTCACGGAGACCGGCGCGCCCTACGGGCTGCTGGACGTGCACGGTGATGGCACGGCGACCGGGCTGAGCAAGTTGACGGTGGACGGCGGTGTGGCGAGCCGGGTGCGGGCGCTGGCGCGATCGCTCGGGATGAGCCCGGCGACGATCTTCCACCTGGCATGGGCGCGGCTGCTCGCGGCGGTGGCGGGACGCGACGACATCGTGTTCGGCACGGTGCTGCTCGGCCGGTCGAGCGTGGGCGCGGACCGCGTGCCGGGGCTGTTCATGAACACCCTCCCGGTACGGGTCGGCCTGGCCGGGCAGCCGGTCGGAACGGCACTGACGGAGCTGCGTGACCAGCTCGCCGAGCTGCTGGCGCACGAGCACGCGCCGCTGACACTGGCGCAGGAGACAGGCGGCCTGCCCCACGGCAGCCCCTTGTTCGCCGCGCTGTTCAACTACCGGCACGCCCGGCCCGTCGTCCTCGAGCCAGGCGACGTGCTCGGGGACGTCGAGACCCTGTTCACCCAGGAGCAGAACAACTACCCGCTGAGCGTGTCGATCGACGACGACGGTGTGGAGTTCGACATCTCCGTCGATGTCGTGCGGCCGGTGGACGCGGACCGGTTCGCCGCGCTGCTGCACACCACGCTCGCGAAGCTCACCACCGCGCTGGAGGAGAACCCGGACCTTCCGCTCCTGTCGGTGGACGTGCTCGACGTGACCGGCCGGGCCCGTCCCGAACCGGGTATGGACACCGGCTCCGACCGGCTCGCGCGGCGGCTGACCGCGCTCGGCGTGCGCGAGGAGTCGGTGGTCGCGATCGGGGTCCGGGAGCCCGGTGACCTGACGGTGGCGCTGGCCGCCGTCGGCAAGGCGGGCGGCAGGTACGTGCTCGTCGATCCGGCGGATCCGGCGGAGCAGGTCGCCGCCGTGCTCACTGGCGCCGGAGCACTGGCGCTGGTCACCACCACCGAGGCGGCCACGAGTCTGCCGGACTGGCCCCGTCGCCTGCTGCTCGACGAGGCCGAAGCCGCACCCGCGGGCCGGGCGGTGTTCGTCCCGATGGCGGACGGCGCGAGTACGCCGGGCGAGGGCCGCGCGCCGGCCACCGCGCACGAAGAGCTGCTGTGCCAGGCGTTCGCGCAGGTACTGGGCCGGGAGCGGGTCGGCCTCGACGACGACTTCTTCGCCATCGGCGGGAATTCCCTGCTGGCGACCCGGTTGGTGAGCCGGGTGCGCTCGGTGCTCGGCGTCGAGGTGTCGATCCGGCTCCTGTTCGAAACACTGACCGTGGGCCGCCTCGCCGAACGGCTGGGGCAGGCAGGCGGTGGCCGGTTGGCGCTGACGGCGCGGGAGCGCCCGGAGCGGCCACCGGTTTCCTTCGCGCAGCGCCGGCTCTGGTTTGTCGGCCAGCTCGAAGGCTCGAGCGCCAGCTATAGCGACACGACCGCCCTCCGGCTGCGCGGCGCGCTGGTTCCGACGGCGGTGGCCGCGGCGCTGCGGGACGTGATCGGCCGTCACGAGGTGCTGCGGACGGTGCTTCCGGCCGAGGACGGCGAGCCGTACCAACGGATTCTGGCGATCGAGGAGACCGGCTTCGCGCTCCCGGTGGTCGAGGTCGCGGCAGCGGAGGTCGCGGACGAGATCGATCGAGTGGCGGGCCACGCGATCGATTTCGCCGAGGAGATTCCGATCAGGGCGCGGTTGCTCCGCGTGACGCCGGACGACCACGTCCTCGTGCTGGCGGTGCACCACATCGCGACCGATGGCTGGTCGACCGCGTCGCTGGCACGGGACCTGTCGGCCGCATACGCCGCACGCCTGGCCGGTCAGCCGCCGGACTGGGCGCCGTTGCCCGTGCACTACGCGGATTACGCGCTCTGGCAACGGGATCTGCTCGGCGACGCGGACGATCCGGAGAGTGTGCTGGTCCGGCAGCTGGCGTTCTGGCGCGACAACCTCGCCGGTATCCCCGACGAGATCCCGCTTCCGGTGGACCGGCCCCGCCCCGCGGTGGCGACGCACCAGGGCGGCGACGTCGAGGTGGAGCTGTCCGCTGAGCTGCACCGGCGCGTGGTGGAGCTCGCTTCGACCGAACAGGTCACCCTCTTCATGGTGTTCCAGGCGGCCTTCGCGGCGTTGCTGAGCAGGCTGGGCGCGGGCGGCGACATCCCGATCGGCACCGCGCTGGCGGGCCGCACCGATGACGCGCTGGACGAACTGGTCGGGTTCTTCGTGAACATGCTGGTGCTGCGCACCGACGTCTCGGGCGACCCGAGCTTCTCGGAGCTGCTGCGGCGAGTGCGTGACACCGACCTGGCGGCGTACGCGCATCAAGACCTGCCGTTCGACCGGGTGGTGGAGGAGTTCGTTCCGGAGCGTTCGCTGTCGAGGCAGCCTCTGTTCCAGGTGGCGCTGGACGTGCGGAACGCGCCCGAGGCTGAGCTGCGGCTCCCCGGACTGGAGGTGAGCGGCGAACCACTCGCGCACGGCGTCGCCAGGTACGACCTCATGCTCAGCCTCGCCGAGCGACGCGACGAGCGAGGCGCCCCGGACGGGATTTCGGGTGCGCTGGAGTTCGGCACGGACTTGTTCGACCGCCCGACGGCCGAGGGACTCGTCGCGCGGCTGGTGCGGCTGCTGGAATCCGTCGTCGCCGAACCCGCTCATCCGCTGAGCCGGATCGACCTCCTGTCCGAGGCCGAACGCCGTCAGGTGCTCGACGACTGGAACCCGGCGGGCCTCGGGGTGCCCGAGGCGACGGTGCCCGGCCTGTTCGCCGCCCAGGTCGCGCGACGGCCGGAAGCGGTCGCGCTGGAGGCCGGTGACACGGTCGTCGGGTACGCGGAACTGGACGCGCGCTCCGATCGGCTGGCGGGTGTCCTCGCCGGGCACGGCGTGGGCCCCGAATCGGCGGTGGCCGTGGTGCTGGACCGTTCGGCCGATCTGGTCGTCGCGTTCCTCGCGGTCCTCAAGGCGGGCGCCGCCTACCTCCCGATCGACCCGGTGCTCCCGCCCGAACGGATCGAATACCTGCTCGGAGACGCGCGGCCGGTGTGCGTGCTGACGACCACCGAGCACCGGTCGTCGATCCCGGAAGGCACGGAGGCACCGGTCGTCGTACTCGGCGCCGCCGAGGCGGAGCGGACCGCGCCCGTCGTCCCACCGCTGCCGGCACAGCCTGCCTACCTCATCTACACCTCGGGCTCGACGGGACGGCCGAAGGGCGTGGCGGTCTCGCACCGTGGCATCGCCGCGCTCGTGGCCTCGCAAGTCGAACGGCTCGCCGTCACCGAAGAGAGCCGGGTGCTGCAGTTCGCCTCCCCGGGGTTCGACGCGTCGGTTTGGGAACTGGTGATGGCGCTGTGCACCGGCGCCCGCCTGGTAGTGGCGGAGGATCTGCTCCCGGGCGCCGGGCTGGCCGGAGTAGTGGCCAGGCACGGGGTGACCCACGCGACCCTGCCGCCCGCCGTGCTCGCCGCGACCGCTCCGGAGGATCTGGCGCCGGTCACCACGCTGGTGTCGGCGGGTGAGGCACTCACCGGCGACCTCGTGGCGCGCTGGGCGCCCGGACGCCGGTTCGTCAACGCCTACGGGCCGACCGAGACCACCGTCTGCTCGTCGATGTCCGCGCCGCTGTCGCCCGGCGATCCGCCCGACATCGGGATCGCACTCCTCGACAGCCGCGTCTACGTCCTTGACGACGCCTTGGCCCCGGCGCCGCCCGGAGTGCGGGGGGAGTTGTACGTGGCAGGCGCCAGCCTGGCCCGTGGCTACCTCGGCAGGCCGGGGATGACCGCCGAACGGTTCGTGGCCTGCCCGTTCACGTCCACTGTGGACGGTGTTGCGACGGTGCCCGGCGGGCGGATGTACCGCACCGGGGACCGCGCTCGATGGACCACCGACGGTCGGCTGATCTTCGAGGGCCGGGTCGACGATCAGCTCAAGATCCGCGGGTTCCGGATCGAACCGGGCGAGATCGCGCAGGTGCTGGCCGCGCATCCGGCGGTCGCCGACGCGGCGGTCGTGGCCAGGGAGTACCAGGCGGGCGATCGGCGTCTGGTCGCTTACCTGGTCCGCGCCGAGCCGGAGGCCGACGGGTTCGGCGAGACGCTCCGGGAGTACGTCCTGCGCAAGTTGCCCGCGTACATGGTGCCCGTCGTGTTCGTGGAGCTCGACGTGTTGCCCTTGACCGTCAACGGAAAGCTCGACCGCAAAGCACTTCCCGCGCCTGGCGACGGCGCGGCGGGGGCGGGCCGCCCGCCCGCCACGCGGGAGGAAGAGCTCGTCTGCGAGGCGTTCGCGGAGATCCTCGGGTTGTCCGATGTCGGCCCCGACGACCACTTTTTCGCCCTCGGCGGGCATTCCCTGCTGGCGACCCGGTTGCTCAGCAGGATCAGGGTGTCCGCGGGTGCCGAGGTGCCACTCCGGGTGCTGTTCGAAAACCCGACCGCGGCCGAGGTAGCCGCGTGGATCGTGGCGAACGCCGGTACCGGGAAGAAATCGAGGCCGGCGCTCCGGCCCATGCGTGAGCACGAGAAGGAGATCTCATGATTCCGCTGTCGTTCGCGCAGCGCCGGCTGTGGTTCCTCTGGCAGCTGGACGGCCCCACCGACACCTTCAACATCCCGCTCGCGCTGCGGTTGACCGGTGAGCTGGACCGCGACGCTCTCGCCGCCGCACTGTTGGACGTGCTCGGCCGCCACGAGGTGCTGCGCACCGTTTTCCCTGCCCAGGACGGCGAGCCCCGCCAGGAGGTGCTCCGGATCGACGAGACGGGCTTCGAACTCGAGGTCGTCGAGGCGACGGCGCTGGACGACGAGGTGGCGCGCGCGAGCGCGTACGCCTTCGACCTGGCGCGCGAAATCCCGGTGCGGGCCCGGCTGTTCGCGGTGAGCCCGCGCGAGCACGTGCTGGTACTGGTGGTGCACCACATCGCGGCCGACGGCTGGTCGATGGGCCCGTTGCTGCGCGACCTCTCCACCGCGTACGTGGCACGGCTGGCGGGAGGCGCGCCGGACTGGGCGCCGCTGCCGGTGCAATACGCCGACTACACGCTGTGGCAGCGCGAACTTCTCGGTGCGGAGGACGACCCGGAGAGCACCCTGACCGAACAGGTGTCGTTCTGGCGGCGAACCCTCGCCGAGGCGCCGGAGGAACTGAACCTGCCGACTGACCGGCCGCGCCCGGCACAGCTGGATCCCCGTGGCCACACCGCCGAGCTGGAACTCGGCGCGGACACCCATCAGCGGCTGCTCGAGCTGGCGCGTGAGCAAGGGGCGACCCTGTTCATGGTGGTGCACTCCGCGCTGGCGGTGCTGCTGTCCCGGCTGGGGGCAGGTGCGGACCTCCCGATCGGGACCCTGGTCGCGGGGCGGACCGACGAGGGGCTCGACGACCTGGTCGGCTGTTTCGTCAACAACCTGGTGATCCGCGCCGACCTGTCGGGCGATCCGGCCTTCACCGACGTGGTGGGGCGCGTACGGAAAGCCGCGCTGGACGCCTACGAAAACCAGGACGTGCCGTTCGAGAAGCTGGTCGAGGAGCTGGCGCCGACCCGATCGCTGTCCAGGCACCCGCTGTTCCAGGTGATGGCCGCCGTGGAAAGCGCGGACCTCGTCTCCGCCGGGCGCGGCCGCGGGCAGGTGATGGAGTTGCCCGGCCTGCGGATCGACTCGGTCTCCGACGGCGAGCAGGCGGGCGACCTCGACCTCGATCTCGATCTCGTGGTGCGCGAGGCACTCGACACCGATGGACACCCGGCCGGGTTGCAGGGTGCCCTCATCGGCGCGGCGGATCTCTTCGACGCCGAGACGGTCGACCGGATCGCGGCACGGCTGGTCCAGATCCTGGAAACCGTCGCGGCCGACCCCTCCGTCACCGTCCGGTCCTTTCGGATTCTCGACCAGGACGAACTGCGCCGGACACTCCGGGAATGGAACGACACGGCGGTCGCGGTGCCGGGTGGTGTGGTGCCGGAGTTGTTCGCGGAGCGGGTGGTGTGTTCCGCGGAGGCGACAGCGTTGGTCGGTTCGGGTGTCGAGTTGAGTTATGCGGATTTGGATGTGTGGTCGAATCGGTTGGCGCGGAA
>NZ_JADNQN010000029.1:0-15259 GCF_047608695.1 Amycolatopsis sp. cmx-11-32
TCGACGGGCTGGAGATCCTGCCGCCCGGCATTGTGCCGCTGGCACTCTGGCGGCCCGACGAGGTCGTCACCGACGCGACCACCATCGGGGTGCGCTTCATGACCGGAGGCGTCGCGATCAAGCGCTAAAGGATGTCTCGTAACTGGTGTTGTGGTTGGTGGGGCTGGGTTGCGCTCAGGCATCGAAGAGGATGTTGTGCAGATTCGCGATGCCGGAACCGTGTCGGCGAGCGTGCTCGCCGACCGGCGGTAAGCGCGGATCTTGCGGTGGGTGGCGTTGAGATCTTCCTTCCAGTCCGGTAAATCGCTTGACCAAAACGCCGGGGCCCCTTTTTCGCGCGGGCACCGCACCGTCGCCGAGGGTGCGGCCGTTCCGGTCCTGCTCGCGACGCTTCCCGCGGACGGCCCGTCTGGTGTCTTCCGGGGCCCGGATTCCCTCGAGGACGTCATTCCCTGGTGAGCTAAGTCTTGATCACCAGCCGTGTCGTGCTCACCTCGGCGACCGACCAGCCAGGAGAGGGCGCGGTTGCCAGAGCGAACAGTCATGTCGTATCCTCTGTATACATTGCATACAAGGAGTTCGGTTGGACAGGGTTTACGACGACATCCACGGCCTGATCGTGCTCGGGACGTATGCGGCCGGGCAGTCGATCAGCGAGCAGGAGCTGTGCTCTCGGCTCGGTGTCAGCCGCACGCCGGTGCGGGAAGCGTTGCGGCGGCTGCAAAGCGACGGCCTGGTTCGCGCCGCCCGCCGGGGCGTGACCGTCGTCGAACTCGACACCAAGGCGTTGCGTGATGCCTACCTCGTGCGCGCCTCGCTCGAGGCGCTGACCGCGGAACAGGCCGCGCGCCGCCAGCAGGCGGGCGAACTGTCCCCGGCATCACTACGCCGCCTCACCGAGCACGCCGACCTGGCCGACGAGGCCACCCGCCTGGGTGATCTGCTCAACGGCGTGGCCCGCAACCGGGCATTTCACCGGCACGCCGCCGAGCTTGCCGACCTCCCGATGGCGCTGGACGTCCTGGACCGGATTTGGGACCAGATCATCGTTTCGACGCGCGCTTCGTTGACCGCGTCCGCGCGGCCGGCCCGCGTGGACGACGAGCATCGCCGCCTCATCTCGGCCATTGCCGAGGGCAAACCGGACGAAGCCGCCGCCCGTGCCCGCGAACACGTCATGGCCACCATGTCCACAGTGGACGAAACAGCGGAAGGAAGGTCTACATGAGCAGGGAACACGACTACCGGGTCATGGTGCGCTGGACCGGAAACAGCGGCTCCGGCACCTCCGGTTACCGCGATTACGCGCGCGACCACGACGTCGTCGCCGAGGGCAAGGAACCGCTCAAGGGCACTGCAGATCCGGCGTTCCGCGGTACGGCGGACCGCTGGAACCCCGAAGAACTGCTGGTCGCCGCACTGTCGCAATGCCACATGCTCAGCTACTTCGCGCTGTGTGCCCGCGCCGGGGTGGTCGTGACCGAGTATGTCGACTCCGCGAGCGGCGTCATGCGGGAGGAGCCTGGCGCGGGTGGCCGATTCACCGAGGTCGTGCTGCACCCCGAGGTGACCGTCGCCGAACCTGACATGCGCGCCAAGGCGTTGGCCCTGCACGAGGACGCGCACGGGATCTGCTTCATCGCCAACTCGGTCAACTTCCCGGTACGGCACGAACCCGTGGTGCGGTAACGGACATACGGTGCGGGTGACGATCGACCCGCGCAGTCCGCTCCATGCGGCCACCGCGTCCTCGTCGGGGGACTGGCAGCCTGTCGTTTCATGCCGCTGACCGGATCGGGTCCGCTACCGGATGCGCAGGCTCCTACGGGAATTCGGGAGTGAGCGGCCGTCTACGCGGGCGTAGCCGAACGTCGTGGATGCTGGTTCTGCCCGATGTGGATCGACAGCTTCCGCCGATCCGACCGAGGCCGCCGATGGAAGGATCGACATCCCCTGCCCCAGTCAGGTCGCCAGGAGCCTGCCCTTGACCTCCGGTCCTGTCGACCATCGCGCCTGTACTCTGTGCAGAGGCGACCACGGTATCGCGATCAAATCGCGTCCTGACACCCGAAGGCTGTCGAGGGTTCAACTCGGTAGAAGTTTCCCCAACCCTATGAGTGCAGTTCGTATTTGAAGACGTAGCTGTGCTCACCGTTCGGTGCTCGAGTGATCTCCATCGTGGCCCGGAGTCCTTTCAGGCCACCGCTGGCCGAGTCCGTGACGACTTCGATGCTGGCGGATCCGCCCTCAGCGTTTCCTTGGGCAGAATGACGCAACACGAAATCGCCTTCTCGGCCATCGATCTGCGCGTGTACCCGCTCCATGCCGACATACGATGCCGAGTCATTGTTTGCCAACACCTGGAGCAGGTTCGCTTCGCTAGTGCCCTGGATTCCTCCTTCGAAGGTCTTGGTATTGCGAACGCGGAGAAGGCGAACGCCTCCTCGCTCGTCGTACACGTCTTCATTCCAGCTGTCCAGGGTGAACCGGCCGGTCACTTCGTTCATGAACTCTCATCGATTCCGTGAGTGTGGACACCATTGAGGTGGTGCGTTGTCCACCAGTGGGGAGATGGCACTACTTTGCAGTCAAGACTTCTCAGTGGACAAGGTACAGGTCATGCAATTCCAGTCGTGATCCATATCCCCACGGTTATCTGCGGAGTATCGCGCTACCCGCCGCTATGGATCAGACACGCAAATGTTCGAGCTGACCCTGAGTCGCGACCCGAGAGCGGGCGGGCACCGTCACCTGGCGTGGCTCCAACAGTCCACAGCGGACATCACGATCCCAGTGCCCGCTATGCCGCCGCCGTAGTTCTCTCTCACCTGGGGTACATGAAGGCCCCTCACCCTGTCGAAGTGCTCACAGACCTGCGATCAGCCGAAGCCGGAATGCCGTAATAGTCCAAGGCACTCTTGGCCCTGACCGTCCTCACCACTCACGACCCTGCACAAAGCGCTCAAATCGGGCGCTGAGGCCCGTTCCGAAGTTCCCTATGGTCGCCGGATCCCTGTGGCGATCGCGCCATTCAAGGCTTCCACGTCCGAGCACACTTGCCTTACCCTCACTAGGCGGGGCACCTTGCGGCGGTGGAGAGCGCTAGCGGTGAGTTGCGCCGGGCCAGAGAGGAAGTGTCCAGTCCGCCTGGATCAACTCACCGCCGGCCTGTTCCGCACTACTCACCACGGCACGGTCTGTTCGACCGAGCAAGTGGGCCCACCGCGAAACTCTCCTGTGGGTCCGGTGTCATCGAGGAGTGCGAGTTCGACGGGAACGGCGGCTGCCTCTGCGACAGTCTGGTGTCCACGACTGAAGGGGGATTCGACATTGAGGTCGGTGGCAACGAGGCCCGGGTTGGCGGCGTTGACGTGGATTCCTTTCGCACGCAGGGCGTTGGCGTAGAGCACGGTGATCGAATTCAGCGCGGCTTTGGAGGAGCTGTAGGCGAGCAGGCCGCGGGTGGAGATGGGGTGGTGAGGGTCGCTCAGCAGGGCCATCGATCCCAGCGGGCTGGACAGGTTCACCACTCGGGCCCGGGAAGAGCGCTGCAGCAGCGGAAGACAGGCGTGAATCATGGCTATCGGGCCGAACACGTTGACTTCGTACGCTTGCCGGACTTGTGCTGCGGTGATCTGCTCGACAGGCGTTCCCCACTCGGTCACGATGCCCGCGTTGTTGACCAGGACATCGAGTTTCCCGCATTCGTCCTCGATCCGGGCGATCGCGGCGTCGACCTGTTCCGCTGCGGTGACGTCCAAGTGAAGGAAGCGTACATCGGTGTCGGCACCGCCGAGCTCGAACTCGGCGCTCTTGCCTCGTTCCGGGTCGCGAGCGCCCAGGTACACAGTCATCCCCTCGGCTGCGAGTCGCCGGGTGATCTCCAGCCCGATGCCCTTGTTCGCGCCGGTCACCAGCGCTACCTTGCCCTGGTGTCGGCTCCTCGTCATCGCGGATCCGCCTCTCGGCCGGGCTGCGTGTCGACGAGCGCTATCCAGTTGCCGTCGGGGTCGGCGACATATGCGCGTCGGTGTCCGCCGAGGTGGCGATAGGGCTCGATGAGTATCCGGGTGCCACCGGCTCGGAGCCGCGCGGTCTCGCGGTCGACGTCCTCGCAGGAGACGACCAGTTCGAAGGTGGAACCACTGGCGGGTATCAGCCCGGTCGATTTCACCGCGGCAGGGTGGGAGACAGCGAGCAAGGAAGTGCCGAGCTGAAGCACGACGTGCTCGGGAGTGTCCTGGTTCGGCCAGCAGTACGACACCGCGAACCCGAGTCGGTCACGGTAGAACTCGAGCGCGGCGAGGGGGTTCTCGGTGAAGATGTTGAGCATGCTGGACGTGGTCGTAGCGCTCGGCCGCTGTCCGTCGGAGAAGGTAGCACCGCCACCGGCGAATTCGTCGGCCGCGAAGAGGGCGACAGAGCGGGCGGGGCGGCCGGTGACGACCTCGACGTCGCCACTGATCTCGTCGTAGTCGCCGACGGCGATGACCTCATACTGTGTGGTCAAATCTCGGGCGAGCCACCGGGGGAGCCCGGCGCCGACCATCGCCTCGACGAGTGCCGCAGGGGGCACCCGGACATGGGTGATCGTCCGTCCGGCAGCTGCGCTCAGGATCGCGGCGGCCTCGTCGTAGGTGTGGGCCTGCGGACCTGTCAGGGTGTAAGTCCTGCCCTCGTGCCCGTCCTCGGTCAGCGCCACGGCCGCGACGGTGGCAATGTCGTTCGCGTCCACGAGCGCGGTCCGGCCGTCTTCGGCACAGGTATAGATCGCGTCATCGGTACCGATGCGGTGGAAGTTCTGCAAGTAACCCCCCGGCCGCAGGATTGTGTAGGCGAGTCCGGAAGTCTTCAGTTCACGCTCGGACTCCCAATGCTCCCGCACGAACCCGATCGGCGACTGCTCGTGGGCACCGTGGGCGGATAGCTTGACCACTCGGCGCACCCCGGCCGTACGTGCCGCTGTGATGACGTTGTGTTCCTGTACACGCTGACTGTCGGGTACCGCGGCGGCGGTGGTCAGCAGGAAGAGGCGGTCTGCCCCAGACAACGCGGGGGCGAGCGAGCCCGGATCGGCCAGGTCGACTGGGAAGGTTTCAACCCGGTCCCCGAAGAGGGTCTGCGCCCGGCGTCTGTCCCGGCATAGCACCCGAACCTGCTCACCGCGCTCCACGAGGAGATGCACCAGCCGACTGCCGACCGTTCCGGTCCCGCCGGTCACGACGATCATGAGTACTCATTCCTTCAGATAGATTATGGTGGTAAACCACCATAATCTATCTTCGTTAGCATCGTCCAGTGACCCCGTCGATGCCCGTCGAACCGCCCACTCCGTTGTCCTATGAGGTCATCCAGCTGCTGGTCGAAATGAGTGCACGACTGAGCCGGAATTTCGCCGCGCGAGCGGCGGAGCTGAACCTCACGGCCGCTGAGGGGAAGGTCCTGCTCGCCCTGGAGCTGAATGCCACCTTGTCCATGCGTGGACTGGCTCGAAAACTCGGCTACGACGCGTCGAATCTCACTGGCATCATCGACAAGCTCGAGGACCACGGCCTGGTCGGGAGGCATACGGACCGTGCCGACCGGCGGATCAAGAACATCATGGCCACCGACGAGGGGGCGCGCGTCCGAGACGGTCTCGCGCAGCGGCTCCGGGAGGACGCGGGCCCGGTCAGTGCGCTCACTGAACCCGAACTACACGAGCTCCGCGCCTTGCTTGTGCGCGCGATGGACAGCAACGCGCCCTGAGGTGACCGGGGGGCATCGTGCGCGGGCTCATGCTTCGCATACGGGTATCGAAGGGCGCCGCAGTCGAAGCAGAGGGGCAGTGCCGGAGGCATGAGCGCATCCAACGACCGCGCGGACGCTTCCGACCGAACTCCCCACTCGCCGCAGGAACCCCGCCGACAGTCACGGTGTCAGCCTTTCGCGCCACTGTCGAAGAGAGTGCGGCACCCGCGCCGGCACGGCTGATCCGCCGTCTTCCGGACTGGACCTCAGCACACTTGCCCGATGGTGAACCCTCTCAGGTTGGCGGCGACCGGAGCGATTCGCCGAGTTGGTGACCCCCTGTGCGGCATGACCGGCCTCACGGCCGTGCATACCGGATAGAGCTTCTCGGACTCATAAGCGCTGGCTTGGTTGGCCTCGCCCCCAAGGCCCTGTCGGCGGTACTGCCAGGTGTCAACCGTCTCGCCAATCGTTCATGGCGGGCTGCGGCTAGCTCAATACCGATTGCTGTCTCGTTCCACCCGGCTCACGGTGGCTCGTTGGGGCCTCAAGTAAGCCCATTGCCACAGAAGTTCGACCGGCCCTCGAGAGAACCACTTCAGCCAAAGCTTGCTTAAGGCCATGATCAGGGCACTCACACCCAGGTAGAGGACAATGACCCACCACGGTCGCGCGCTGACGAAAGTGCTCGACAAGCCGAATCCCCATTCGTAACAGAGTATTCCAGCAATCAGGTTCTGCAGGATGTAACTGGACAGAGCTACGCGCCCGACCGATATGAGCCCCCGTCGTAGCGGGCCTGGCTCGCCTCGCAGCCGGTGTACCAGTGTCGTTACGAGGCCAAGCAGGCCGATCGACACGAATCCCGCAGTCACATATCGGTCGGCGAAGAACCACGACGCGCCCGAGAATGTCGTGATCAGATTGAGCGGAATACCCATGCCGAGTCCGACCTGCATCAGCTTGTTACGCAGCCGCTGACCCTGTCGAGAGTCCGCCAGCACTCCCCGGCGCATCAAGCGTGAACCGAGCAAGAACAGGAACATGCCCAGGGGGATGACGAGCACGGCCTCCGCGCGATAGGTACCCGCCATGACGATCCGATCCGCGACCGCGGCCGGCCAGCTGGTGGTACTCGGCCCGTTGCCGTCGATCGTCAGCGGAACGTGCCGGTAGTGCTGCGCGAGGGTGAGCAATCCGATCACAGTGACGAAAACCAAACCTTGGAACCAAAGCCAAATGCTGATCACGCGTTCAGAGCGGCCGATTACGAACGCCACCAACGCAGACACGATGGCGTAGTATATCAGCACGTCGAATTCGAAAATCAGCGTGTAATGAACAACTCCTTCAAAGAACAGGAGGGCGGCACGCCAAAGGTGCCAACCCGGCCAGCGGGCACCACGTTTTCGCGCCGAGCGGTACTGCAGCTCCATGCCGATGCCGAACATCAGTGAAAGCAGCGCAAGGAACTTGCCATTGCTGAGAAACCGTAACAGCAGCTCAGTCACTCCGGCAACCGAATCCGGCGTCGGCAGATCGAGAAAACCGGCCGCACCACGCTGATCGGCGAAAACCCAAATGTTCGTGCCCAATGTGCCGAGAATCGCGACGCCGCGTAAGACATCCAACGCTTCTATCCGGTCTGTCTCCACCTTGCTCCCTTCGTGCTTCCATCAGGTTACGAATGGAATGCGGGGGTGTCTTCGTGTGCCAGTGGCAGATGTGAGTGGAGGCCCGGGTGCGGACAGGGTGGAAGTCATGCACAAAATCTGGGAGGGGTAGTCGAAATGTTCCGCATGACGCAACCGGGCGAGGCATCCATCATGGCACACGAGCACGGGCATCGTCGGATCGACGCGCTGGCGCCGGACGTCGAAACGACTGAAGCGCCGCTCGACGTAGTTGAGCTTCAGCTGCTCGATCCGGGTTGGGCTCGACGCATCTACCACGCGCTGATTCACGAAGCGACCCAGCAGTCCGAGCCGACGGACACGGACGCGCTCGCCACACTCGTGGTCGACACGCTGCTTCGAGGAATCGGTGCCGACGGAAGACTCCGAGGCTTGGGGGAGGGTTAACCAGCGTTCGCTCAAGAGGGGCGGTGTGTCGCCACTACTCGGGCGGCCCGATCTCGATCACGTTCCACAAAATGCCCAAATCAGCAGAAACTGGCCACCCGAACTTCTATGATCGGTGATCATCCGGTCGCGTGAGTTCGTGCGAGCACGCACTAAACCGTGTACCGGACCGTTCAGGAGGGAGTCCGGACCATTTCAGACAGCAGAGGCACTCAGGGCCGTAGGTGGATGCGAAGCAGGAGAGCTGCAGTGGTGCTGATCGCAGCGATGCTCGGGACGTCGGTCGCACATACGGCGCACGCCGAATTGGGTCCGTGGGAGCTCAGCGGTCCGTTCCCGAACGAACCGTCGTGCGCCGCGGGAATCACGTCGCTCGTCGTGGCGGGTTACCAGGTGGTGCCGCACTCCCCGCGCCCGCCCGCCCACCGGACCGTGACCAAGTCCTGCTTCCCGACCACGTGGGGTCACTACGGATACCACTTTTACCGGTAAGCAATGTGGCGGGCCCGGTCTCCCGGCCGGTTGCGCGGTCGACTCGTGGTCGGGCGGGCCGTGAGGACAGTTCCCGTTGCCTGGTCGGGTGGTCACGAGCGTGAGCCGTCGACCATCTGACCAGGTGAACCGGACGAAACGGAGGGTCGCCGTGATCGCGGATGATGGCGATCCTGGCGGGAAGGGCGCCACGTCGGCACAGTGTGGGACGTCTGCCGCGATTGCGGCACTGCCACGCGTGGGAAGTCCAGAATCCGTGCACACCGATGGCGTCACCTTCCACCGGCATCGCTGGGCCGGTCCCTGGCCCGATCGGTGAACCCGGCATCCGCGGCTATATCAAGGAAACCTGCAGCGCCAGGCGTGGGCAACAGCGGACCCGCACCCTGTGTTCCGGTCCCTTCGCAGCTCGCCGCCGCGGCAGAGCAGCAACTCGAGCGGGCCGGCGGACTGCTCGCCGCCGTCCGCGGGACCGCGCCGGCCATTGATGAGGTGCGCTGAACTGCTCCGGGGTTGTCGCCATCTCCTCGAGGTGATCCAGCCTGCTGACGGTCCCGCTCAGCTCTGACCACGGTAGCGTTCGTACTCACCAGCTGCCTCCGCGATATCACCGTCCAGGATCATGGTCAGCGCGTAAGAGATGGTCTGTACCCAATCCTCCAGCCGAGTCACCTCCGCGTCCGCGATCAAGCTGTTCCGGCGGAGCATCCCGTCCGGCATTACACCCCAGGCTCGGCCGAAATGGCAGATTCCGACCACAGCGGAAACCACCTCACGTGACACCAGGTCAGCCTGCAGTGGTTCGGCAAGAGTCAGCAACGCCGACATGACGTCGTGGAAGTTCTCCTCGCGCAATCCGGTGAACGGTCGCAGAGATCCGAGGAAACCCCGTTGCCAACGCGGATTCTCGACATCTGGATGCGTGCACGAGTGGAACAGCAGGGCTTCACGGGCATCAGCCGGGGTCACGCGAACACAGTAGCGCCAACCCTTCCGCGGCCGAAGACGGCAGTCCGCACCTGCCACGATGGTGCGTTGCCCTCGCGCGACGGCTGACATCGGAGTTGCGCCTGACAGTGCTGCTCAGCGTGGCCGGTCACCTCGTCGGTGATCGTCGACGGTGGTGGCGAGACGGCGATGGACGACCTGGCTGTTTCGACACGGCGACGGCTCGGCACGCCCGACTCCAGCACACTGCGCCAGCCGAATAGTCGGGGTACCGCGAGCATGACCATGACCGCAGCGAGCATCCGGTTGACCAGAGGTGGGCCATGCCTGAACGTGCGGGTGAGCAGCATGCCGTAGGGGTGATGCAATCTCGTCACCGACCAATGTTGTTTGATGTATTGCTCCAGCCGCTTGGCTACTTGAGTGCGCGCTCAAAAGAGACAGGATTTGCCAGGATCTACACCTTGCCAGGGCAACATATGCCCTGGTCAGGCACCGTCTTGGGCCCTTCGGTCTGATCCAGGCCCTCTCCATGCAAGGCGTATGGATCTCACTCGGTCGTGCGGCAGGCCGCTATCGCGCCGTTCAAGAGGATCGACGTGCCATGAGATGACTGGTCAAGTTCCGTCCTGGCAGTCGGATTTCCTTTATCTTGTTGCTGTGCGGTTTCTGGTGGTCGGCCCGTTGGCTGTCTCCCGTGCTGGATCGATCACAGCGAAGCTTCACGTCATGCCGTCACATCGCTGCACTGCTTTCTCGCAAGCTCCAGGAGTGATACATGTCCACGATGCTTGTAACGCATGCCGACCGCATGGTGCCGCTTGTCGTCCCGAAGGTTCGCGCGGGAGAGGGTTTCCATTCTCGTCTTGACCCTGCTTCTGTTCTTCCGCAGGAACTTCGTCATAGTGACTGTCGGGGGCGACAGCATGCGGTCGACGTACACTCCAGGTCGGCTCCTCCTGGTGCGGTGGTGCCGAACCGCGGCCGAGGGCCGGGTCGCGGTGATCGCGATGCCCAACCCGCTGGTGCCTGGTGACCCGGCACGCTGGTGAAGCGTGTCGCTGCGGTAGGCGGGGACCCAGTGCCCCGGAAGGTGTACCGACCGCCGACGCCAAAGTGTCTCGGCATCAGCTGCTCTTACTCGGGGCCGACACCGCGCACAGTTTCGCCTCACGCCGTACTGGCTACTTTCCGGCGACGGATCTCCTGGGTGACCGCGTCTGTCCAGTCGCCACGACGGCCAAGTGAGCTGTAGCTCCTCCAAACGACAACTGGGTCCGACCAAGGGGTGTCCGCGGTACTTACCTGGTATCGACAGTCAGATTCATATGCAAAAGGTTATGAGTGCCGCGATAAGTACATGGGCGCAGTCTTGCCTCGAAGGTTTACCGAGGCCAGTCTGGGGTCACTGGGTATCGTGATCGCACTGCCTGGTGTGATCACGACAACTGGGGAATTCATATGGAGGGTTCTTCTCGAATGTTCACATTCCGATCTATCAGGCGAGCCAGAGGGTTTGCCGCAGTCGGAACGCTAGTAGCCGGAATAGGCCTAGTGACAGTCCCGATGGCGGATGCGGCTGCACCTGCCTCAATCGACACCACCGGTGGCGCGTACTTCGCTGTACTCGTTCCGAAAGCAGCGCCGCTCGACCTGGCGGAGATGGCGGTGATCGCCAATGAGGGTTCGATCGTCCAGAAATGGCCGCAGATCGGTGTGGTGATCGCCCGCTCCAAGCAAGCCGATTTCGCCACGCGGGTGCGTCGGCAGGGCGGTATCGCCGGTGTGGGTGCCACGAGGAACCTGGCCGAACTGGGGACGAGGAGCCGGGAGGCGGCACCCGTACTTCGGACAGCGACCGCCGAAGACCATGGTGACATCGGATCGCGGGCATCGGCATCCGGTGAGCCGCTGGCTGCCAATCAGTGGAACATGAAGCTGATCGGTGCTGATCAAGCCAACGACATCAATCCGGGCAGCGGGAACGTGCTCGTCGGAGTCATGGACAGCGGTATCGACTCGACGCATCCTGACCTCCGTGCCAACATCGACCACGCCGCTTCGGTCAATTGCGGGGCCGACGGGGTTCCAGACAGGACAGAAGCCTCCTGGCAGGACCAGAACGGACATGGCACGCACGTCGCCGGCATCGTGGCGGCGGCCAGGAACGGAATCGGTGTCGCAGGCGTCGCGCCTGACGTGCGTATCGCCTCGATCAAGGTCGGCACCGCCGACGATTACATCTACCCCGAATCGGCCGTCTGTGGATACATTTGGGCCGCCGAACACGGCGTTGACATTGTCAACAGCTCATTTGCCATCGACCCGTGGTATCTGTGGTGCAAATCCGATCCGGACCAGGCCGCGGTCGCCGAGGCCGTACGCCGGTCCATCGCCTACGCCACATCGAGGATGGTCACGACGGTCAGTTCGCTGGGTAACAACAACTGGGACCTCGCTCACGACATCGTCGACACGTTGAGCCCGACCAATGGAACGCCCTTGACTCGGAATACCGACTCGTCGTGCGTGACCCTTCCGGCCGAGATTCCGGGAGTCGTCGGTGTATCCGCGGTAGGCGCGGCGAAGAGCCGTTATTACGCGTCGAATCACGGTACCGGTGTGGCAGATCTCACGGCGCCGGGAGGTGACTGGAGGTTCCAGACCCCGTCGACGCCGGATGCGAACGGGCGAGTGCTGTCCACGATTCCGGGCGGCCAGTACGGCTACCTCCAGGGGACTTCCATGGCAGCACCACATATCACCGGTGTGCTGGCACTTCTGAAGAGCCGCTACCCGATGCTGTCCGGGGATTCACTCAAAGCCGCTGCCGAAGCTGGCGCGGAGGTTCTGCCGTGCCCAGCCAGCGGCGTCCACGACCCAGGAGGCACTGGTCAGTTCCGCGCCGTCTGCGAAGGAGGCGTGAGCGGAGCGGGCTTCTACGGGAAGGGTTTGGTCAACGCGCTCCGAGCGGTCGGCTGACCAGCTCGAAACCACTATAACGTCAGCTGATAACAGAAAACACGCTGTTTTGGAAGTACAAGTCGGCCGATGGCGGTCCTCGCGAGTGGCGCCATCGGCCGACTTGCTTTCGCGAGCACTTCGTAATTCCACCGAGAGTGCTGGCCGCGGTCCTGGGGGCCGACCGCGAGCGCTGCGGCCAAGAGGCCGACGGTGATGCGAAGTGAACATCGCCGTTGTCGAAGTCAGAGTCACAAATGCAGGACTGGCGGTAGTAGTGTCTGCTGTGAAGTTGTGCACTGGGGGTTCGATGGAAATCGGAATACTGGGTCCTGTTTCAGTCTTGACCGATGAGGGACCGCTTACACTGGGTGGTCCGAAACCACGCACACTGCTGGCTCGTTGGCGATGTCGGCTGGCGCTGTCGTGTCAGTAGAACAGCTTATCGACGCGGTATGGGGTGCGGACGCGCTGAAACGCTCCAGAGCGTCGGTGCACACCTATGTGTCCACTCTTCGAAAGGTCATTGTCCAAGGTGGCGGCCAAGATGTGATCATGCGTGGGCCTGGTGGTCACCGGCTCGCGCCCGACGTCGCGTCGATCGACTTCGACGGCATCGTGCTTTCCGTACGGGACGGGAGGCGAGCGCTACGTGAGCATCGGTTCGCGATCGCCGCGAAGTCGCTCGGCGACGGGCTCGACCAGTGGCACGGTACCGCATTGGACGGTGCGGACGGTGACTGGATGAGCGCTGAACGGGACCGGCTTTCGGAAATGCGGCTCGCAGCAGTGGAGGACTGGTCAGCGGCCAGGCGACCTGGAAGGTCTTTCGTGTCGATTGATGATGTGCCGACCCCTGCGGCGGGTGCTTCTCCGGACGGCCCTGCGGCAGCTTTTGTCGATGCTTTCGTGCAGGGGTGGAGGGCGCCTGCCGATGCCGATGAGCTAGCCGACCACTTTGACCCCTGGCTCCATGCCGACTACCGGTTCACGCAACCGCTGATCCGGGCTCCCGGCTCCGGGCGCAGCGCGTTCCGAGAGAAGTTCGCGCGTCCGATCTTTTCGCTGTGCTCCGATGTACGTGGATCGGTGGAGTCCTGGGCTCACCGAGATGGGATGCTTTTCATCGCGTTTCGTCTCGACGTTACCGTCGGCCGTCGCAGGGTACGGTTGCGTGTCTGTGACCAGGTACTCCTTGACGATGGCCTCGTCGCTGAACGACACACCCATTTGGATGTGGTGCCGTTGCTGAGTGCCATCCTGCGCAGTCCACGCCTATGGTGGCGTGTGGCGAGGTGGCAGTGTGACGACATGATCGCCAAGCGGAGGCAACTGAGAACACGGTGAGATGACGGCCAGCTGTTCTCCGGATATCCGGGCCGGAAATGATCGGTGATGGGATCCGTGATATTGGCAAAGGGGGCGGCTTTAGAGAACTTCTATCAACGGCTTCACGGGATCGGCGCGGTCGTGCGCGAGGAGCTTGTCGCAGATTCTGGCACTACCATCGCCAATATATTCGAAGCGCAACTATTCGGTGGCTCTGCGATGCTGGAATCGGCTTACGGTCACATGGCCATTCGAAATTCGGCAACCTTTAGCCGGGCTCGGGGCTCGCGTGCTTTGCTCGGCTCTGGCCGCCTCATCATCCGAGGAGCTGAATCTGATAGGGTCGTGCACGGTCTCGTATCGGGCTGTTGCCTGGTCGAACAGCGTCGAGCAGGGCGCTGAGGGCCAGCTCAAGTCGATAGAATGCGGCCCCGGAACTCCTGGGGGAGAGGCTGGCGACCGTTCCGAAAACAACGCAGTTCTCATTCCCTCAACTGCCGATTGGCCACTTTAGTGGAACCGGATGTCTAAGATCAAGTCTGCTCGCTCGCACGGGTAAGTGAGGAGTTCGCAATATTGCGTTACCGGTGCTCAGGGACCCTGGGGAACGAATCATGCAAAAATCCGTCGATCGATATCTTCTTGTCTATATCTGCGGCGCACGCCGGGCTTCTGTGGTCTCGTTCGTAGCGGGAATGGTGGGGATTCGGCACCGGGACAAGTCGACCGCTTGTGGTTACGGGGCAGTGAGACTACTTTAACGGGTAGTTCGGCCATTCGCGCCGTAGGTGCCGACCGGCACTCAGGCTGGAGACGTGCGCGTCGTACGGTTCGTGGCGTATCGACGGCTATCGTGACCGATCGCGCAGCTCGCCTCGACGGTCGTGCTGTGCCAGGTGTAAGCCGTTGTTCACGATGCCGTGCGGGGCGCGGCCCCGGATCGTCCGCGGTTGATCGGGTACCTCAGGGTGGTCGGGCTGGCCAGGGTCTGCTCGTCTCCAGGTTCTAGTACTCCAGTCGTAGATCGTGATGTTCACGGTTCTTCGATCGATTGTCGCTGGTAGTGGGCTTGCTGGGCGCGGTGTTGGTGGTGGCGGCGCCACCAGGACCAGTGCAGGCAGGCGGTGATGTTGTCTGTGCACTGCATGACGAGTCGGTTGAACAGGTGCCGGATTTCGTTGAGGGTTAGGGGAATCAGACCTGCGGGGGTGGGTTTGGCCCGTTCTGCGACGGTGGTGATGGCGAGGAAGAGATGCGCCAGCAGCACAAGGGTGGTCCAGCGGTACCAGGAGGTCCAGGTCCGAACCTGATGCTCGTCGAGACCGGTCTGCCCCTTGGAGGTTTGGAAAGATTCCTCGATGGTCCACCGTCGACCGGCGACCCGCACCAACGTGGCCAGTGGCACCCGGCGGGCCGAGAAGCAGCGGTAGAAGGCGAGTTCGCCGGTGCGGCGGTTGCATCGAATGAGCAGCCACCGATACCCGTCCCGGGCATCGGGTGCGGTGTCGTGGACGGTGATCCAGGCCCAGGTCATAGGGCGTGTCACGGTAACCGTGTAAGCCAGAGGTGTACCAAGATCGACTTGCTGGTCTAGCGGTCGGAAGGGACACTGAGTGACACAGGACATATCGTCTCGTCGGGGTGATGAGGCGGCATCGCGGCGGCTCGCGGACGCGTTCTCGCCGTCCACTATTGACGCGTTGCTGAAGGACGCGAAG
>NZ_JADNQN010000030.1:0-14241 GCF_047608695.1 Amycolatopsis sp. cmx-11-32
GCCATCGGCGTCCCACGCGGCGGCGTTAAGCAGCCGTTGCATCCCGTCCGGGGCCAGATCACCAGCAGCCTCAGCCAGCGTCCACCCGTTCTTGCCAGCCAACGGAGCAAGTAAGCCACGCACGTAGTCGGTTCCGACTATTAGGGTACGGTGACATGAAATGACGAAGCGGAAGATCTCCAACACACTGGCGCTCGCCGTGCTCGGCCTGCTCCAGGAGCAGCCGATGCACCCGTATGAGATGGCATCCACCCTGCGGGAACGGCGAAAGGACAGCAGTTTCAAGGTCAACTCCGGGTCGCTGTACGACACGGTAGAGGCGCTGGTCCGGCATGGCTGGATCGCGCCGGTGGAGACCGGGCGCGATGGCCGGCGGCCGGAGCGGACCGTGTACGCGCATACCGAGCTGGGCCAGCAGGAGTTCGTCGGCTGGATTGACGAGCTGATCCGCACCCCGGTCGCGGAGTACCCGAAGTTCATGGCCGCCGTGTCCTATCTCGGCGCGCTCGGCCCGGACGGCGCGGCGGACGCATTGGCCGAGCGGGCAGGGCATCTAAGCCGGCGGATCGAGCAGACCAAGGCGGTGCTGGCCGACACTGTCGGCTCCGGCGCGGTCCCCCGCCTGTTCATGATCGAAGTCGAGTGCGCGTTGCACGCCGGGGAGTCCGAACTGGCATGGACACAGCGGACCATCGCCGAGATCCGCGACGGCAGCCTGCCGTGGCCCACAGTCGAGCGGACCGAGCAAGGGTGGACCTGGGCCACAGACCAGAAAGGAACCACGAAATGAATGACGTACTGATCGTCGGAGCCGGCCCGGCTGGACTTTTCCTAGCGAGCGAACTCCGGCTGGCCGGCGTGGATTCGGTCGTGATCGAGCGCTGCCCCGAGCGGCCAGGTTTCTGCCGGGGCTTCAACCTCAACGCCCGCGCCTTGGATCTGTTGGCGCGGCGCGGATTAGCCGACCGGCTCATCGGCGAGGGCTGGCAGGTCCCGCACGCCGCGTTCGGCGGCCTGCCGGTCACGCTTAACCTCCCAGGCACGGGCACCGACCACCCCTATTCCTTGGGCATCCCGCAAACCCGGGTGGAGGAGGTGCTTGAGGCGCACGCCCTCGATCTGGGGGCAGACCTCCGTCGCGGGCACGAATTGCTTGCCCTGAGCCAGGATGCCGACTCGGTCACCGCCACGGTCACCACCAGCGACGGCGAGTACCAGATCCGGGCCGCGTACCTGGTCGGCTGCGACGGCGGCCGCAGCACCGTCCGCAAACAGGCCGGCATCGATTTCCCCGGCACGGCGGCGACCCGCTTCTCCCTGCTCGGCGATGTGGAACTGGCCGACCCCGGGGCGTTGCCGTTCGGTGCGACGACTGGCCCCGGCGGAACGGTGGTCACCATCCCGCGACCCGGTTACGTCCGGCTCATCACCGCCGACCAGCAACCGCCCGAGGACCAGGACACGCCAGTCAGCCTGGGTCTACTGCAAACCGCTGTGGACGAGGCGCTCGGTCATCATGTCGAGTTGCGCGTCGCGCGCTGGCTGACTCGCTTCGGCGATGCCGCCCGGCAGGCGGCCGAGTACGTGCGGGGCCGGGTGATCCTGGCCGGCGACGCAGCGCACATCCACCCGCCGGCCGGGGCGATCGGCGTGAACATCGCCCTGGACGACGCGTTCAACCTCGGCTGGAAACTCGCCGCCACCGTGCGCGGCACCGCGCCTGGCAACCTACTCGAGAGCTACCACACCGAACGCCACCCCGCCGGCGCGCGCGTGCTGGCCAACACTCGGGCCCAAGTACTGCTCGCCGAAGCCGATGACCGGCTTGGACCGCTCATAGACCTGCTCACCCGTGTCGCCAGCCATCCCGCCGGAAATCGCGGCTTCGCGGAGACCGTCACGGGCCTGGATACCCGCTACGACATGGTCCCCGACACCGCGCACCCCTGGCTCGGCCGCCTCGCACCCAACCTCGCGCTGTCCACCGGCACGGACGACACCGACCTCGCCACCCTGCTCGCGCCCGGCCGCGGCGTCCTGCTCGATCTCGCCCCGGACGACGATCTCCGCCGGTCCGCCAAGGGATGGATCGACCGAGTCGACATCATCGACGCGACATGCACCAGCCACCCCGAACTCCGCGCCATCCTGCTACGGCCAGACGGCCACACAGCCTGGCTCAGCACCGCCGTCGACGATCGCGCCGACGGACTCCAGCAGGCACTGCAGCAGTGGTACGGCATTGCCGCGCGACCCGCGCCCGCCTAGACATTCCACCAAGCCTCGACACGGCCGATGCGGTACCGGTTATCGAGCGATCGTGATTGTGCATTCAGATCGCCTTGCCATTCCTGATCGGAGATGCAAGTCTTCGCTTGCCGAGAGCACAGGTGTCTCCAGAGCGCCGATCAGGACCCCATGGACCACAAGGTCCAACTCAAACGCGACAAGGTCGTAGTCGAGATATAACGGGAGTGAACGTGAAGCTTCTTCGCCATGTCACCGCGCGACTGCTGGGAAGAACCCGTATGGGCGGTCTCTACTTCTACTGGGATATTTCCAACTGACCTGACGGCGGGCCGGTCGGCGACGACCGGCCCGCACCGACGCAAGGAAGAGTGTTGACCGATAGGCGGTTTCTTCCTCCTGGTCCGAAGGGCCACTGGCTGGGCGGTAACACGTTCGAGTACGACCGCGACCGTATGGGATTTCTCATGCGGTGTCATGATGAGTACGGTGATGTCTTCGCATACGACAAGAGAACGATAGTCGTACGCGATCCAGATCTGGTACACAGCTTGCTGACCAGGACGAACGAGGACTTCTCCAGCGAGAGCTCTCCCGTCGCCACCAGTTTCGACGCCGATCGCAGTGCGACCGATTCGCAGTTGTGGATGGCCGCGCGACGGTCAGGATGGCGTGGCCTGAACCAGGACGCCGCAGCAGCTCATACCGGCAGGCTTCGCCAGTTGTTCGACCGACAGTTGAATGGCACGGTCGGTCGCGAAGTCGACGTCCTCGCCTTGATGGAGACATATTCCGGTCACGCGGCGGCGGACTTCTGTCTGGGTGCGGACGCCAACGGCATTGCCGAGGTCGTCGTCGAAAACACAAGGGCCATCGCACCGCTTTCCGGCAGTTCCGAGGTGCTACCGGAGTGGTTCCCGTCCCGTACCCTCAAGCGCTTCCGACAAGCCCGCAAGAAAACCCTGGACGTCCTAAGCGGGAAGATCGCCGCCAGGAAGTCAGCTGCCGCCCCCGAGAACCCCCGTGACCTTCTCGACGTCCTGCTGACGATACGGCCCGGGCTGAGCGAGATCCAGGTACAGCGTCTCATCCGGGGCATTCTCCTCGCCGCGTATGGCGTACCGGCCGCATCGATGGCCTGGACGTTGTGGACGCTGACCACTCGCCCTGCTCTCTGGGCCATGGTGGAAGCCGAGGCGATGGCGTGGGGCTCCGAAGAGGAGCCGGCCTTGACCGAGTTGCCGCGAACCGAAGCCGTCGTCAAGGAGACTCTTCGACTATGGCCGCCTACTTGGTTGATGGGCCGCACCGCCCTTCGTGCCACCGCCCTCGGGAAGTGGTCGCTGGCACCGGAAACCCAGATCATGTTCAGCCCCTACCTGATGCACCGCGACAGCCGATGGTGGCCGGATCCGGACACAGCTGTTCCTGACCGATGGCTCAACGGCGGCAAACCGATCCACAAGTACGCCTACATTCCGTTCGGCGCAGGGCCTCGTGTCTGCCTGGGAACGCGCCTGGGACTGACTCAGCTGGTGCTCACGATGTACTGGCTCACCAGAAACTACCGAGTGGTCGCCCCTGATGCCCTGGCGGTTATGCCAGTCTTCCACAACCTGCTCGCGCCCTATGGGTTTCAAGCCACGTTCGTCCGGAAGTGCGGGTGAATTCCGGGCAGACGCCGCGATCGAGTGCAGCCCGCGAAGGTGGCAAAACGAGAGTCTTGATGATCCTCGGGGGTAAATCCGGTCGCAGGTCACCACTGGCCTGGGCTCGCGCGATGATCTCGTAGCTCAGTTCGTAGGCGGTGTCCGGATTTCCTCGATGTCGGTCGCACCAGGAAAGTGCATCGATTGCACGTCGTTCAGGCCGCGGTTGTGCACTGGGGGTTCGCACAGGCGATATAGGAAGTGCACTAGGCCGTCCCAGGGGTCCGCCAGGTCCAGGGCCTCTTTGGCGGCCTGTACGTTGTCGGCGATCTAGTCGGGCGAACTGTCTGGAAGCGCGACGACGTCCCAGCGGGGCGGAGCGTTGCAGGTCGCGATGGGTGGTGAGATGTGGCCTTCGGCGGTCTCGGACCTGTACCTGCGGTTGTTCGGTGATCGGCTGTTGCCCGATCTCTTCCCGTCCGGGCGCAAGGCGCTGCATCGGGCGTTGTCGTTGTCGAACCAGACTTCCTCGCAGAGCCCGTCGGCGTCGAACCCGTCGAGGTCGAAGCCGTCTTCCCAGTCCATCAGGGCCGGCCAGTCCTGCGGCGGGCCGGGCAGGATCCGCCCGTTGGGCGGGTTGGCCACCCACAGCGCGTGCGTCTCGATCGGCCCGTCGGAACGCCGGCGGGCGAAGTTCTCGTCGTAGATGCAGAACTGGCCGCGCTGATCGCGGTCCTCCCGGGCTTCGCCGGGCAGGGCGACGACGCGGTCGATGGCGGCGTTGTCGCAGTCGATTTCGACCATGACCGGGACGACGTAGCGAACCCAGCGGGTGGTCATCAGGAACCCTTCCTCGAGGTGGTGCGCGCCCGTCTCCGGCGCGGCGCGGTGGCGGCCGGGGCCTACCAGTAAGCGTCGTAGGCACATCAAGGATCGTGGGGCTGCTGTCCCAGTAGCCGCCGTGGTACTCGTACTGGTCGCCGAGGTACGCCTGGTACTCCTCGACATCCATCAGGCACACCGTGGCGGGAACTCCGCGCAGCTCGGTCTCGGTGGCGTGCCGATTCCCTGCGACGTCCGGGTTCGAGCCGGGAGACCGGGTGCTGTTCTACACCGACGGGATCGTCGAAGCGACGAAGCCGACCGGGAATTCGAGCTGGACCGGTTCGCCGATTTCGTCATCCGGTACGAAGCGGACGGTTACTCGCCGCCGGAGACACTGCGACGGCTGATGCGGTCGATCCTGCGACACCAGAAAAGACCGCCTGCAGGACGACGCCACCGTGATGCTGCTGGAGCGGCGCAGCCGGCGTGAAGCCAGCATGGTGCCCACTTCGCCGGAAGAACGGTGACGCAATCCGAGGACTAAACGCGGTCTTCGCGCGCGCAAGTACCGGAAGGGGCGGTAATTCGCGTGACGGGCCGGTACCTCGCTGTTAGGCTCCGGCCGCGTCAGGTGTCCCCCCGGAAAGGAGAACGGCGTGCGGTGCGCTGTCGAGTCCCCGAGTTGTACGGACCCTTCGACAGCCCTGGAGCCGTTAATCCATGGAGCACCTGAACATCGGAATTCTCGCCCATGTCGACGCCGGTAAGACGAGCCTGACGGAGCGCCTGCTCCATCACACCGGTGCCATCGGTGCTCTCGGCCGCGTCGACGCCGGGGACACCCACACCGACACGATGGAATTGGAACGCCGTCGCGGCATCACCATCCGCTCGGCCGTCGTCGCCCTCCGCGTCGGCGATCTGCGCGTCAACCTGATCGACACCCCCGGCCACCCGGACTTCATCGCCGAGGTCGAGCGCGCGCTGCGCGTGCTTGACGCCGTCGTCCTCATCGTTTCCGCCGTCGAGGGAGTGCAGGCGCAGACCCGGGTGCTCATGCGTGCGCTCATCCGGCTGCGGATTCCCGTGGTGATCTTCGCCAACAAGATCGACCGCACTGGCGCCCGCTACGACGGACTTTTCACCGACCTCACCGAACGCCTCGGCGTCGCGTGCGTGCCGATGTCCGAGGTCGAGGACCTCGGCACGGCGTCCGCGAAGGTCCGGCCGCGTCCGGTCTCTCCGTCGGCCGGGCTCGCCGAGACGCTGGCCGAGCACAGCGACGACTTTCTTGCCGCGTACCTCGAGGGAGCACCGACCGCCGAGGACTACCGGGCCGAAGTGGTCCGCCAGACCCGGCTCGGCGTCGTCTTCCCCGTCTTCTTCGGGTCCGCGCACAGCGGTGCAGGGATCGCCGAGCTGACCGGCGGCATCCGGGAATTCCTCGCGGGCACGGCGAAACCCGCGCCCGACGACCGGCTGCGGGCGACGGTGTTCAAGATCGAACGCGGCCGCGCACACGAGAAGATCGCCTACGTCCGCGTGTTCTCCGGTCAGCTCGGTGCGCGGGACGTCGTCCGGTTCCATCGCCGGGGCCCGGGCGGAACGATCACGACGGAGGCGAAGGTGAGCGCGGTGCGCGTCTTCGAAATCGGCGACGACACCGTCGAGGCCCGCGCGCGGGCCGGGCGGATCGCCAAGGTGACCGGTCTCAAGGAGATCCGGATCGGCGACCAGGTCGGCGTACTCGACGCCGAAGGTGTCGCGCCGCAGTTCCCGTCGCCCGCCTTGGAAACCGTGGTCGTTCCCGCCCGGCCCGAGCAGACGCCCGTCGTATTCGCCGCCCTGCAGGAACTGGCGGAACAGGATCCGCTGATCTCCGTGCGGCAGGACGACGAGACACGCCAGATCTCCGTACGGCTCTACGGCGAGGTGCAGAAGGAGATCATCGCGGAGACGCTCGCCGGGCAACACGGCCTCGACGTCGGCTTCGCCGCCACCAGTACGATCTGTGTCGAGCGGCCGATCGGCACCGGCTCTTCGCTGTGGGACATCACCGAGCCGCGGAATCCGCACTTCGCGACGCTCGGTCTCCGCGTCGAACCCGGCCCTCCCGGGTCGGGACTGACCTTCGGCCTCGCCGTCGAACTCGGCTCCCTCCCTCTCGCCTTCCACAAGGCCATCGAGGAGACGGTCGAGGCGGCGCTGCGGCACGGGCTGGCCGGCTGGGAGGTCGTCGACTGTGCGGTGACCGTCACCCACACCGGTTATTTCAGCCCGGTCAGCGCGGCGGCCGACTTCCGCAAGGTCGCTCCGCTCGCGGTGAGGGAGGCGCTGGAGGAGGCGGGAACGGAAGTGCTGGAGCCGATCAGCCGGGCCGAACTGGAGTTGCCCGCCGATGTGGTGAACGTGACGCTGTCCCGGCTGATCGAGCTCGGTGGGATCGTCACCGGATCAGTGCTTCGCGGCAACCGGGCAGACCTGACCGGCACCCTTCCGACCAGGCAGATCATTCATTTCGAACGGCAACTCCCAGGGCTGTCCCGTGGCGAAGGCTTGCTGACCACCGAGCCAGGCGGCCACCGGCCGGTGGTTAGTCCGAATCGTCCACCGCGCGGGAACCCAGACCGAGTAATTCCGGAAGGTCGGCGTACCCAGGCCGGCCATGGGAAAGGGACATGATGGATCAGTTCCGCGCCACCACCTCGGCGTTGCGCGAGCTCACCGAGTCGATCCGGCTCGACGAGTCACGCGACGAGCTGCTGGTGCGGGTGGCGAAGAAGGTGGTCGACCTGCTGCCCGACGCGGACGCGGACGCGGCCACCGTCACGCTCTACGAGCACAACCAACCCAGCACCGTCGCCGCCACCGAGGAGTCCCTGCTTCCCCTGGACAAGACCCAGTACAGCGCGGACGAGGGCCCGTGCTTGACGGCGGCCGAGACCGGGACGATCGTCCGGACCCGGATGGAGACCGCGGCCGGACGCTGGCCCGATTTCGCGGCCGCCGCCGAGCGGCTCGGCGTCCGGACCGCGCTGGCCGCCCGTCGTTCCTCCCCGGCGACGGGCACGGCTACCGGCGGCGCGAGACCGAGCCGCTGGCAGGCGCGCTCAACGTCTGGAGCTACACCGAGGACGCGTTTGCCCCGGTCGAGTCGGCGCTGATCGCGAAGTTCACCTCAGCGATCTCGGCGATCATCCTGACCGCGACACGCTGGGCCGCCGCCGAAAAGCAAACGGAGACCCCGGTCGCCGCGCTGGAGACCAGGGACGCCATCGCCACCGCGAAGGGCATCGTGAGGGCCCGTCTGGGACTGAACGCCGAAGAGGCGTTCCGCTGGCTGACGGAAGTGTCACAGCACACAAACCGGAAGATCCGGGAAATCTCGGTGCTGATCGCCGAAGACCCGAAAGCAAATTTGGCGCTCTCACGCTCCCGCAGGCGTCACGGACGTTCGCGCCTCCGCGACGATGCCCGTCCCGGCCGCGCGCGAAACCGCTGGTCACGAACTCGACGTGGACTGCACATCGAGAAATGCGTGTCCGATTGCACGGCAGTAAACATTTCAACTACAGATACCCCATTCAGGACAGTCCGGGTCGCGGTCCACTATTTCACTGCCACCTAGCATCTCCGCTGCGGAGGGTGCATGGTGGCGCATTCTTAGGCATGCTCCGGACTGGTTCCGCGTGCTTATCGACAGAATGGTCCGCCCGTGGGGTTCTGCGGTATTCTTCGCGCAGGCACCATCTGCTTGACCATCTCTGCCGACCCGCTCCGGGCGACTCCCGTGCGCGGGGTGACCAGCTCCGCATCCGGCGGGGCGGCCCTGCCCGGTCGGGAACCGGGAGTGATGGATGGGCAGTCGAGGTGCCGACGACGAGGACCGTCGGGTTCAGAAGCGGTACGCGCGGAGCTGCGAGGCTCTAGCAACGTTTCTGGAGGTAGGAGCCACTTCGGTGGAACTCCTAAATGACGGCGCGAGCCTGGCAGCCAAGGCTCGCGGCAATCGGACTCCGGGTAGTCGCCAGGTGGGCGCGCAGGTAGCTGGTAGCCCTCGTCGGTGCGACTGAGCGGCCGCGCGAGTGTCTCCAGAACTCGGCGGCCGTTCAGTTGCACAGACGCAATCATACCGACTTCACCATTTTCACGAAAGTCGCGCTACAACCACGCAATTCAATGCGACAACATGACAATTCCGACCTTCCGGCAGACTGTCCTATTTTCGCGGCATCACCTTTGCGCAATGCCGACTCACTGTCGCAGCATTGCGGGATCCCTCTTCAGAACTGTCCAATTCCGCACGACGCGCATCGGCGGATTCCGCGATCGGCTTGCGTCGGCGCCGCTCAGAGAGGCAATCGGGCTGAGGGAATCCGCGAGGTCACGGTGTGGAGAATCACTGAATACGGCTCCGATATCGGGGTGCAGCCACGAGTTTGGCGCAATGTGCCCACGATCCGCAGGCTGGGCCCGCGACCACATGGTCGATCCCGTCGACGTTGGCGACACCACCTGCGAACACGGGTTTGAGCAGGCGAATGCGACCTGAGAGAACCGGCCGCGGTATGTCGCGTTCAGCCGTTCGTTGGATGATGGTAGTGACGGTGCCGTCGGCCTGTGCCCGGCGCTCAGATCGACGGGTCGATCGGGGTGGTGGCCGGGGCACCGTGGGGGCCGAGTGCGGCGAGGAGGGTCCGCGGGGTCCACGTGCCGCGTGCTCCGGGAAGCGCAGCGAGGTATCGGGCGGCTCGGCCCAGGGTCCAGCCGTGGGTGTCGCACAGTCCGGTGGCGAGCATCCGCAGGTACGCCGCGGACGGTGCGACAGGGGCGACCTCGTGGGCGGCCCAGGGTGCGGTGAAGGTCAGGATCGGATGCCCGTCGAGATCCCCGGCATGGAGCAGGGTCTCGTAGCGGCCAGGACCGAGCGTGGCCGCACCGGCAGCCAGGACCGGAGCGAGGTCGAGGTCCGTGCCAGGCTCGCTGTACATCTCCTGAGCCACGACATCGGCGAACTGCCCGGCGGCGATCAGATAGGCGCGCGCGAACGCTCGCCCGGGCAGCGCCGGATCGTAGAACGCGCGGCCACCGCCCCACACCGGCGACATGGTCGCGAAATAGATCCCGCCCGGCAGTTCACACCCTCGGGAATCCACCGGCGGCCGCCGATCGCGGCAGCCCGGATGGAGCCGGGTGCCGCCGTCCGGAACACCGCCGGCCAGGTAACAGCCGAACCGCCCGGCGTTCATGTTCGAACCGTAGCTGGCATACCAGACCAAACCGGGCAACTCACCAATCGTCTCGTCCAGAGTTCTCACGACAGCCCCGCTTCGCCCGGCATGCTCGTCTTAGACCGGATCACCCGCCGCGATATCGCCGCGCTCGTGCAGCCTCCCCGACAGCGCCATGTGCCATCGGACTGGCGGTCACCTGCCGGCACACACCTTCTGACCCGTCGTCCGCCGTCAGGTGACGAGACGTTCATCCTGGGGATCGAAGCAGACCAGGCCAAGCACACGAGCTCGCTCCGCGGCGAAGTCCGCAGCCTCCCGGTACTTGCTGAAGACCATGCCGAAGCGGAGCAACGGCCCACTGGCATTGTTGATCAAGGGCCTGTCGGTCCAGGGAATATCGTCTTCGTCGTCATCAGCGTCGGGATCGAGGTCCGGCCAGCGCGTGACCAGATCGCCGACATAGCGCGTGACCAGCGTGGTCGGCGGCGTCTTCCTACCGCCCATGAATTCCGCGACGAGAGCATCGAAGGTCGCCTTAGCCGCCGCGTCGTCGGCGGGACGAGGCCCTTCCCACACGGCCAGAGTGAAGCTCATGAGGACAGTGTGCCCGGCCCGTCTGACAGTTGTAGACAGTGCGGCGGCGGGCGGAGCCCCGCTGACTCGCGGAAGGACGTCTCGGTCCCCGGCACCGGCTTGCCCACCGGCCGTCGAACGATGAGTCCCGGAGAGACGCCGACATGGTCTACTACGGCAGTGTCGATCCCGAGAGCCAGTACCCGTTGACGAAGGGCTGAATCATCGCTGCATTCAGCTGGCCTTCGGACCCGCGAGCTCGCCGCCAGGAACTGGACAACGTCGCCCACCGGCCACCCGACCATGATCGTCGGGGCGAAGGCGGGTCGATCCGCCGGGATCCGGTTCCGTAGAGTTTTCGGCATGGATGTGTTCGCGGCAGTTCTGGAGGGGCGGATTGCCGACGCCTCGCGCGCGGCGGCCGCCGCGAGGAAGGCGGGTCGAGCGGCCGACGCGAATGCCGAACTCGCCAGGCTGGCAGACCTGCTGGCGCTCGCCGCCCAGCACGACATCACGGTGGACGTCGCCGACTCTGCATCCCAGGCGACCTCGCAGCGATGATGACGTCCAGCCTGACCACGCCAGGCAGCTTCGGGGCCTCATCGTCCTGACAGCTGTCCTCACGGCTGCGCTGTCAGGCTGCTCGACGAAAAATCCCGGCGCCGCGACACCTGCAATCCGCAAAGCGTGCCGACGTCAACGAGCACGAGCCCATGCGACCCGTTCGGGGATCTAAATCCTGAGTCTCCTGGATCCGACCACTTCCCCGAGGGGTTCGACCCGCCCGGCTGTGGGAATCTACGAGAGCGACAAGGGGTGCGCCGCTGTTAAGACCTGGTCTCAAAACTCGGCGTGTCGCTAGGTGAACCAACGGCCCGCCCCTGGCTCCGCACCGCCCGCCTGTGGGCCCGGCCCGACGGACCGGAGGTCTGTCGGGGAGACTGGGGGCCAGTGCCCGCCCTCTCGACCTGGAGCCTTTTATGCCGCAAGGGACTGTCCGTTGGTTCGACGCCGAACGGGGTTTCGGCTTCCTCGCGCCCGAGGACGGCTCGCCGGACGTGTTCGTGCACGCCTCCGAGATCGTCGGGGACGGCGGCGCGAAAGTGCTCCGCGAGGGTCAGGCCGTCGTGTTCGAGGTCGGCGAGAACGACCACGGGCCCCAGGCGCTGCGTGTTCGCGTCACCGCCGATGCGGCCACCGGCAGCGCCGTGGGCCTGCTCGGCACCGTCAACTGGTACGAGCCGGGCAAGGGGTACGGCTTCGCGTCGCCGGACGGAGGCGGCGCCGACATCTTCGTGCACAGCTCCGCCATCGTGACCGGCGGCGTGGTCACCGAGGGGCAGCGGGTGGCCTTCCTGATCGTCGAAGGCGAGCGCGGCCCGCAGGCCGGGCACGTGATCCCGCTGGGAGCAGGGGCCGGCTCACCCGCTGCGGCTGGTATCGCCGACGGTGCCGACGGCACGGTGGCCTGGTACGACGAGGACAAGGGCTTCGGCTTCATCAACCCCGACTCCGGCGCCGGGGACGTCTTCGTTCACGCCCGGGCCCTGGCCGAGGGGCTGACGTGGCTCGCGGAGGGCGACCGCGTCGCCTACGAGGTGGCTAGTGGAGACAAGGGCCCGCAGGCCCGCGACGTGCACCTGGTCCGGGGCACCGAGCCGCAGACGGCGCCGCAGCGGTCGGCACCTGCCGCGGCCGCAGGGCCGGCGGCGCGGGACGTGCCCGTACGAGGCGGCGAGGGCGTCGTCGCGCGCTACGACGGCGACCGCGGCTTCGGCTTCATCACCCCGGACGCAGGCGGCGACGATCTCTTCGCCCACGTGTCCGTGATCATGGGGTCGGAGCCGCTGCAGAAGGGTGACCGGGTCCGGTACGCGGTGCGTCAGAGCGACCGGGGCCCGCAGGCCGACCGCATCGAACGCCTCTGAAGAGGCGGCCCCACCGATGGCTGATCACTTCCCGACGAGAGTGCTCGTTCATCCCCGTCGATGGTGTCGTCAGCAACGCGGCTGCAGCCTCCTCCAGGAGATCGATTGCCCTCGTGGTCACGGCGGGGGCCCCGTGCCGACCCGAGGACCTGCTCCGCGCTCAGAAGCTCACCAGTCACCCCCACCCAACGACACAGAGCTACCGATGTATCCCATACGAGTAAAAGGATGCGTTAGACCTGGTCGCAGAGCTCGATCTTCATGAGTCGGCGGACGTTGATCACGGTGCAGGCCAGCGTGAGTAGCGCCAGCGTGGTGCGTCCGGTCCGGTCGTAGCGCAGCCCGAGGCGTTTGAACCGCAGCAGCCAGGAGATGGTGCGTTCGACGACCCAGCGGACCCGGCCGAGGCGGGACTTGCCCTCAATCCCGCGCCGGGCGATACGGACCTTGATACCGCGGCGGGTCAGGTAGCGGCGGCAGCGGCGGTAGTCGTAGCCCTGGTCGGCGTGCAGCTTGTCCGGTCGGCATCGTGGCCGGCCCGCCCGGCCGTGGTGGCCGCGCACGGTCGGGTTCGTGTCCAGCAGCGGCTCGAACAGCATGCTGTCGTGGGTGTTTGCCGCCGACAACATGCTGTGCAGCGGTAGCCCGTTCGCGTCGCACAGAACGTGGTACTTGGAGCCGGCTTTACCCCGGTCAGTGGGGCTGCGGCCGGTCAGCTCGCCCCCCTTTTCGACCGCACCGACACCGCGTCGATGCAGCCTCTGGTCCAGTCGAGCTCGTCGATGTTGGACAGCTCGTCGAGCACGAGCTGGTGCAGCCGGTCCCACACGCCGGCGTCCTGCCACTCACGTAACCGCCGCCACGCGGTGTGCCCGGACCCGCATCCGAGCTGCTCGGGTAGGTCTCGCCAGCGGCAGCCGGTGTCGAGCACGAACAAGATCCCCTCTAGCGCGGCTCGGTCATCGATCCGGGGCCGCCCACCCGGACCGCGCGGCGCTGGTCGGGACGGGATCAGGGGTTCGATCAGCTCCCAGAGCCGGTCTTCGACCCGCCGCTGCTGCGTCGTCTTCGCCACGACTGCCCACGATCGACGACCAGGACCGGCAGGTTACGCAGTGACACACCCTCGAATTTTGAGACCAGCTCTGAGCTTGTTGTTTAACCAGGTGGGTGCCTGGACGGACCCAGCTGATCATGGATGAAGCCCTTGGGTGATCATTCCTTCTTGCGACAGACGGAAGATCAACCCAAGGGCTTCGATGATCAGTGTGCACGACGTCGGCGCAGCCGACGCGCTCGGGGACCTGTCCCGGTTCCGTCAGGAGTTCTACCAGTGCCTGACCGCCCGTGCGGACGCGTTGTTCGAGCTGAGCGACGCGGTGTTGTGTACCGACGGGCCGGTCACATCGCTGGTGGAGCTGTCGCTTGCTGCGGAGCACCGGCGTGGGCACGGCGCCTTGTATGACAGTCTGAACCAGGGCCGGAACGACATCGGCCGGTTTCGCAATAATGATGTTGGCTGGCGGTGGCCTGCGATCACCGGGTCACCACTGGCACCGGTGTCGAGCGCGCGGATCACCTGGCCGCCCGTTTGCCGAAACAGTCCTGGCAACGGCTCTGGGCGGGCCAGGGCGCGAAAGGACACCGGTTCTATGACTGGAGCCTGTCACGTTTTTTGTGTAAGCCAGAGGTGATTGCTTACGTTTGTAGGTTATCAGAAAAGTATGCGTCCGGGAAAGATGTTGATCAGTGTGTTGAGTGCCACTTTCCAGCCGTGTGTTCCGG
>NZ_JADNQN010000031.1:0-11882 GCF_047608695.1 Amycolatopsis sp. cmx-11-32
GACCGCTGCGTTGATCTGAGTCCTAACCAGGCGGGGAAGTATTTGGCCGCGGTTGGGGAGATCGGCCTGGCCGCCAGCGGGGAGAACATCTGGCCGCCTACGGGGAGAAAAAACTGACCATTGACACCCATGCGCGTGTCTCCCGAAGGACCGGGCGACCCTCACCCCGAGTCCACCGAACCGGGAACGGTCCATGTCAGCTGGTATGGACACGTGCACAAGGATCTCCGATCCCACCCGCGGTCAGGAACCCCCACTCACACGGGGTTTCTCACATCAGTCTGATCAAGAGGGGGCCGGGGTGGTCGTAGGCCTTGTCGGCATGCAGCTTGGCGGGCTTGCGTCGTCGCGGGCCGCGTCGTGACTTGATCGCCGGGATCGCCATGACCAGGGGTGCGAGCGCGTAGACGTCGTGGGTGTTGGCTGTCGCACCATAGATAAGTCCGCGACGACCTGCGCGACTACGTCACCGAACACCTCGGCGACACCGGCGCCGTGCTGGTCGTCGACGAAACCGGCGACCTCAAGAAAGGCGTCCACACCGTCGGAGTGCAACGCCAATACACCGGCACCGCCGGGCGCATCGAGAACGCCCAGGTCGCGGTCTACCTCACCTACGCCACCGACACCGGCCACGCATTCATCGACCGAGCCCTCTACCTCCCGAAATCCTGGACCACCGATACCGACCGCTGCGCAGGCGCCGGAATCCCCGACGACACCGCATTCGCGACGAACCCCGCGCTCGCGACCACCATGATCGGCCGTGCCCTCGACGCAGGGATCCAGGCCGGGTGGGTCGCCGGGGACGAGGTCTACGGCGCTGACCCCCACCTGCGCAAGAACCTCGAACAACGCGGCATCGGCTACGTCCTCGCCATCGGCTGCGACCGCCGCGTCAGCACTCCAGCCGGCGTGCTGCGCGCTGACGGTTTTGCCGCACGGTTGCCCAAGCACGTCTGGCAACGCCTCTCCGCCGGCACTGGAGCAAAAGGACATCGCTACTACGACTGGGCGTTCGCCGACATCGACACCGACGAGCCCGACGGGCACCGATGGCTGCTGATCCGCCGCCACCGCACCACCGGCGAACTGGCGTTCTATCGCTGCTACTCGCCCGAACCGGTGCCGTTGCGGATCCTGGTTCAGGTCGCGGGCCGCAGATGGACAGTCGAGGAGTCGTTCCAGACCGGCAAAGGCCTCACCGGGCTTGACCAGCACCAGGTCCGACGCTGGACCTCCTGGCACCGCTGGACGGTCCTGGCGATGCTCGCCCACGCCTTCCTCGCCGTCGTCGCGTCCACCGAACGAAACCCCGAACCGGCAACTGCCGGATGGATCTCATTGACCTGCAACGAAATCCACCACCTGTTCACCACGCTCATCAGCCGACCGATCCTCGATGTCACACACCGGATCCGCTGCTCGACATGGCGCAGACGCCACCAATACCGCGCCCAGCAAAGCCACTACCAACGACAATCAGCCCACAAACCATGACCCTCACGAACTACGACTGGAGTACTAGTGCCGAGGCGCGGTGAATCCGCGCTTCGGATAAGCGTCTCAGTTAGGGTGCCGGCGAGGCTGGCCCGTGGGCGTCGCCATCGAACGGGTCCGGCTCGCCCGGTCTTCCTTGCCCTCTCGCGGCGGCGCCTGCATGAGGAACTACCGGCACTGTGCCCTTCATGATTAATCAATCCTTGGAAGGCGCTACGCCTCATAGGGGGCGAACGGGAGTTGGATCCCGGTGGCATCTTCCCTGTGGCAACGGTAAAAACGCACCTCCCGCACCACAGCATGGCCGTGCGTCAGTGCCACGTGACCCGATGTCATCGCGCGCACCGGTATCGGCGCGCGCGATGAGAAGTCAGCGACAATCTCCACGAAGTCTTCGGTAATGTGGGCGCCCCGGGTGACGCCGAACAGGCCCAGTTCGCGCATGACTCGGTCGAGGGTGCTGAAGGCCACCTCGTGGCCCTGGCGGCGCAGCCAGCGAGTCATCTTGCGCCGCCCGTACCTCTTCGGGTCTGCCGTGCGCATCGCACAATGCGTTGGCCAGGCTCACGTCGTCGACATTGCGTGGGGTGGGTGGCCGCCGGCGGGCTTTGCGGTAGGTCCGTGGCGCGATCTGGATCCCGTGGCGGACAGCAAATGGCAGATCGACTCGACGCCGTAGTCGCCGACCATCCTGCATAGCGTGCCGCCGCAGCGAAGAAACCTGAAAGCCGGATGCCGCTGCTCGCTCCATCCCTAGATGGACGGTCGACTTTGCTGCAAGCCCAGGGTGTGCTATATAGTCAGAATGATAGGAATCGGTTAGAGCTGCTTGAAACCCGCGAACAAAACCGCCTGTTCCGATTATATTTAGCCACTCTCGCGAAAATCATATACGAGGCGCTATCGTTCTTCAGGGATTTGTCATGGTCGGGGTATTATGCGCGGTTGATCGCCTCTGCCAAACTGGTGCGACCGCATGCCATGGCCATATCGGTGTGCGAAGCGGCACAGCAAAACTGGGGAATTCATTATGGAGGTTTGCTTCCGCATGTTCACTTTTCGTCCGATGAGGCGCGCCAGAAGGCTCGCCGTCGCCGGAATACTCGCGGCCGTGCTCAGCCTGGCGGTGATCCCGGCGGCCGGTGCTGCGCCGTCGCTCCCGATCGACACCACCGGAGGTGCGCACTTCGCGGTGCTCGTGCCGAAAACCGCGCCACTTGACTTGGCCGAAATGGCGATCATCGCCAACGAGGGCTCCATTGTGAAACACTGGTCACAGATCGGTGTGATCATCGCCCGTTCCAAGCGGGTTGACTTCGCCACCAAGGTACGCAGTGAGCGTGGCGGCGCTGGGGCAGGCGCGACGAGGAACAAGGCCGAACTGGGGCCGCGCAGCCATGATTTCGTGTCTGTTTTGCCGCGGGTCGAGGAACACACCCCTCGCAGTCAGCGCGCACCGGCGACCACCGAACCACTGGCTGTCAACCAGTGGAACACGAAGCTCATCGGCGCGGATCGGGCCAACGAGATCAACCAGGGCAGCCGTGACGTGCTCGTCGGCATCCTGGACAGCGGCATCGATTCGTCGCACCCCGATCTGAAGGCCAATATCGACAAATCTGCATCGGTTAACTGTACCAACGCCGGAGTTCCCGACACCACGGAGTCCGCCTCGCAGGACGACGTCGGGCACGGCACGCACGTGGTCGGCATTGTGGCGGCGGCCAAGAACGGGGTGGGTGTCACAGGCGTCGCGCCGAACGTCCGCCTCGCCTCGGTCAAGGTCGGTGGCAGGGAAGGCTTCATCCACCCCGAGTCCGCGATCTGCGGATACGTCTGGGCCGCCGATCACCGGCGTGGACATCGCCAACACCTCACTGGCGATTGACCCGTGGTACCTGTGGTGTAAGTCGGATCCCGACCAGGCCGCGGTCTCCGAGGCGGTCTACCGGTCCGTTGCGTATGCCATGAGGAGTGCGGTCACGCCGGTCAGTTCGTTGGGTAACATCAATTGGGATCTCGTACACGATATCGTCGACTTGAGCAGCCCGACCAACGGCCCCGCCGTGACCCGGAACACCGACGCCTCCTGGGCCACAGTCGCACTCTCCGCAGCCACCGTGGCAGCACTCGCCACCACGCCCGCCGGCGACATACCGCTCGACGCCGCGCTCAGCACCATCCGCGCACTCGGCGCCCAAGCACTCACCGAGTACGTCACGCCTCGACGCGGGCACCAGGATTTCGACCTTTATCACCACGACAGGCGCCTTACTGCGGACGACATCGCCCGGCAAGTCGGCATGTCCACCTGATGCGGACGAGGCATGCTCCGGTATCGTCACGCCGCCACCGATGGCTCTCAGGGAAGTCGAGGATGACGCTCGAAGCTCGGAACAAGGTGCGGACGAGTGTCCAGCCCGGGCGCCAGAGTCGGGCTGCCTTGGGCGGCCGCGGCGTGTCCTGCGCTCACGCGCGGCAGGTTCCGGCGGTACAGCCATACCCTGGCCTGCTCACCCGCCCGGCTGAGCACCATCTCGTCGCCCGCTGGCCGGAGGCCGCCGTAGAGATGGACGACGAGCCCTTGGCCGCGCCCAGCTTCTCAACGCGGTAGTTGAGGACCACAGGCCTGAGTTCGGCCAAGGCCTTGGCGACGGCGGAGCGGTCTCGGGCGATCGCGGCGGGCTCCCGCCCCCCTTAGTAACGAATTCAGGCTGTGAAAGGCATTGCTGGTTAAGACATGGTCGTGATGATCTCGGCGCTCGCCGCTTGTCTTCGGGTGTCGACGTCGGGGAAGTAGCGGTTCCATGCGGTTTCGGTGATAGGTGTGCGTACGTGTTCGCAGGCGCGGGCGCCTGCCCGTTCGAAGTCCGTGTCGAGCAGCCGGGTGGTGTTGTCCCAGCTGGCGGTGGCGAGCGTGCGGCCGTCGGGGCTGAAGGCCACCGCTTCGACTGCGTCGGTGTGGCTGGTCAGGGTCACAAATTCGGTGGGGTGGTGGCGATCGGCAATGTTCCATAGCCGGACGGCGCGGTCGTCGCCGGCGGAGGCCAGGGTACGGTCGTCGGGGCCGAAGGCCACCGTGTAAATGCCGTCGGCGTGACCGGTCAGCATGGCCAGCTGCGTCGGGCGGCGGGGGTCGGCGATGTCCCAGAGCCGTATGGTCTGGTCGTCGCCGGCGGAGGCTACGGTCCGCCCATCCGGGCCGACGGCGATTGCCAACACCATTGGCTGTGCCGGTGAGGGTAGCCAGCGGTTCGGGGCTGCGCGGGTCGGCGACGTTCCACAATCGTACGCCGTTGTCATCGCCGTCAGCGATGAGTGTGCGCCCGGCGGCGCTGAACTTCGCGCTGTACAAGGCCTCCGTGTCGCTGTCCACAGCGCTCAGTGCTAGCGGCCGGGCCGACTCCGTGACGTTCCACAGCCGAACCTGATGGTCCATGCTCGACCGCGGTCAGCGGCAGGCGCTGGTGGTAGTCGATGATCGCCAGGTTCGCCGCGTGCAGCGTCTCCTCCCGCACGTACCACTCCGAGGTCCAGGCGAACACGTCGTAGGAGATCCCACAGGCGTCGGCCATCCTGGTCAGGCCGAGGTTGGTGGAGTGGGCCAGCAGCACCGCGATCAGGTTCCGCTTTAACTCCGGGGTGCGGGTCTGCTTGCCGCCGGCGTGGGTGAAGCAGTCCAGGTAGCCGGTGCGTTTGTCCAGCTCAATCAGCTGCGACACGATCGGCGCGAAGCGCATCTCGGTCAGCTCCGCCTTCAGCGCCCGCGCCTCGTCCGGGACATCTTCGGCGGTCAGCGGCGAGATCACCAGATCACCGGTGTCGTCCAGGCGCACCGGGCCGTCCCCGGCCGCCAGGACCTCTTCCAGTTCGCCGAGGGCCTCGTCCTCCGCGTGAAACCGGATTGAAGCCATCATCTCGTAAAGTCACCACAGTCGGAAACTCTCTCCGACATCTATTTAGCATGAACAAAGGCGATTGACAGATGCGAAAACTTATCGTGGGCCTCATGGCCTTCTTCTCTCTCTTCGCCATGGCGCCGTCCGCAGGTGCCGCCACGCAAGACGGGGTAGGTATCCAGTCGGCAGGCGGATGTCTCGCCGCACACGGCCCTGGCGATTGGAACAAGCATTGCATCGACGTGGTCGGTAAGGGCGTGGACGTTCAGTCCATTCAAGGACACCTTGTCTCTACCGTTGCTCCCTACTTCCCCAGGCAGATCTGTGTGGTGGAAGTGAAGGTCTGGGGTACGGAACTCGGCGGGTACCCCTTCGAGCGAACGGCCAAGAACAACGGCTGCGGCCTTGGCAGTCTCGGTGTCCAGTGGAACATGAAGATGAAGTTTCAACCCGGGTCGCTAATCTGCGCTCAAACCATCTATGAAGGCCGGGTGCCTGGACCCGCCTGCATTCAGATCCGTCCGTAGCACACACCGGGCGACTCGGTTTGGCTGCGACGACAAAGTACATGACGACCGCCAGTCAGGCTGAGAGGCTGTTGTTCGGCAAGGCATGGGTTGAGTTCGATGGGGGGCAGGCGGAACCGGTGGTTCGGCCTGCCCCTTTAATTTTGTCTCCGATCTTCGATCTCGTTCCCTCTCGCAAAAAGCTTTCGCGCGAGCAGTCACCAGCTAAGAGCGTGTTTCAGTAGGTGGTCTTTTTGAAGCAGGTGAGTGTGGCGGCGAGGGTGAAGAATGCGCAGAAGTGGTTGGCGTAGCGGTCGTATCGGGTGACCCGCTCGATCCCGAACTGATAACTGAGGGCCTACATCGAGGCCAACGTCGGTTACGTCGCAGAGCACCGTGACGACGTGAAGGTGCTGGTCGCGATCGCGGTCGGGTTCACCGACGAGAACGGTGAGTCCAAGCTCCGCAGCGACGCTTCGGTCTACGAGGCGAGTTTGGCGCCGCTGCGGGACATCCTGAGCCGGGGTCAAGCGGACGGCTACTTCGGCGAGTTCGACACGCGGACGACGGCGATGACCATCCGCGCGGCGATCGACGCGATCGGCCCGCAGCTCACTGCCGTGCCCGGCCTGGACTTGGCGGCCTATGCCCGCGATCTGGTGGCCCTGTTCGAGCGGGCGACGGCGCGATGACCGCGGCGTTGGAGCTGTCCGGCTTGGTCAAGGTGTTCGGTGTGCACCGGGCGGTGGACGGGGTGGACTTGACGGTGCCCGCCGGTTCGTTCTACGGCCTGGTCGGGCCGAACGGGGCGGGCAAGACGACCTCGCTGTTGATGGCGGTCGGCCTGCTGCGGCCCGATGAGGGCACCGCTCGGGTGTTCGGCCACGATGTATGGCGTGATCCGCTGGGTGCTAAGGAACTCGTCGGTGTGCTGCCCGACGGGCTGGCGCTGCCGGAGCGTCTCACCGGCCGGGAGTTCCTGACCTACCTGGGGCTGTTGCGCGGGCTCGGTGAGGAGATGGTGGTGCGGCGGGCGGACGAGCTGCTCGCGGTGTTCGAACTCGACTCGACCAGGGCGTCGGTTCTCGAATACTCCACCGGCATGCGCAAGAAGATCAGCTTGGCCGCCGCGTTGCTGCATGCGCCGAAGCTCCTGGTGCTCGACGAGCCGTTCGAGGTCGTCGACCCGGTGTCCGCCGCGACGATCCGCACGATCCTGGAGCGGTTCGTCGCCGGTGGGGGCTCGGTGATCCTGTCCAGCCACGTGATGGTCCTGGTGGAGCAACTCTGCTCGCACGTGGGCATCATTGCCCGGGGACGTGTCGCGGCCGCGGGCACGCTGGCCGAGGTATAAACCGATGGTGGATTCCGCGAGTGCGTTGTCGTAGGCGTCGCCGACGGTGCCGATTGACGCGTCGATATCCGCATCAATGAGACGTTGAGTGAACCGGAACGATGTGTACTCAGTCGGCAGATACCGCCAACTGGAGATAACTCCACGGAAGTCCCAAGCAGGCATCCGCGCCTGCCACAGTTCCCCGGATTGTCACCCAAATTAACGGACAACAAATACCGGGACAATTGACGTTAAATAGATCGCACTGCGGCATTCATTGATAAACCTCTAGGAATTGTTCCAGACCGATTTGGGTAAGAGAATGGTGTTGACCCTGACGCTGCTGCTTCATTAGCGTCAGGAACGCCGCTCAATCGGCTTGAACCCCAGAAGGAGTGCGAATATGCTGAGCATGCGCAAGAGTTCCTTGATGGCAGCGACGTTGGTCGCCATGGCAGCGTCATCCGCCATGATCCCGGTCGGCCCGGCTTCCGCTGCATCTTCGGGAGTGACAGCATGGGAATGCCAAGGACTCTATGGATGCCTGTACGAGGACGCCGGCGGGCAGACGTCCAGGTACGAACTCTACGACTGTGGCACCAAGGACCTCCCCGTCGAATGGCGATACCGTGTCTCGTCGATTCAGACGAGGTCCAGGTCGGTGCGCCTTTACAAGAGTGACGGCGTGATCGGGGACTACCCCGCCAATGTGCGACGCGATCTATACCGCGGCGACAACGACCTGGCAGTCAGGTACACGGTTTTCTGCTGATTCGCTCACCTGTCCGTCTCGCTGGCACTAAGCAGCGAAGGCTAGGACAGTGGTTACGTTCGTGGTTGTGAGTGGCAAGCAGAGTCAGGTCACTGCTTGCCGCTCACGATCGCCAAGTCAGGAATGACCCGTAGTGCACGACCCGCTTTCTGCTTCCGGGTACAAGACAGGAAGCAGAGACACTACCTGCGGTCAGCGAACAACTCCGCGGAGTCACAATGTCCGGAAGTTCTGGCTCGAAGTGCAGGGGTTCGTGCTTTAGGACCTGCCCAGGCCCGGCCGCCGAGTTACCGGTCACGGCCGTGGGCGACTCCGGCTGCCCCATGGGCTTGCGGGTCTTCTTCCCGAAGCGCTCGAGCCACTTCATGTGGCCAATCATGGCCTAGTTGTCGCGGGTCAGGAGGTTGTTGACGGCGCGGATGAGTTTCTCGCCGAGGGGGGTTCGGTCACGCCTTGATCTCGAGGAAGGCCGGGATGCTGGCCACGAGGACTGTTGCCTGCCACAGGCGGAGTGCGTCCGCCTGTGCTGGAACAGCATTGAGGACGGGACCGAAGAAGGCGCGCCCTGCGCCGTTGGGTGTGGTGATGGCCAGGACGGGTGTGCCGATCTCGGCGTCGATACGGCTGATGCCGTCGTGGTGGGAGGCGCGTAGTTCGGCATCGTAGTCGGTGGACGTGCCAGCCTCGGCGAGCCCGACGGGCAGGCCGGAGCGATGCAATGCGTCGCTGATGTCGCCGACCCGGTCCCGTTCAGCGCCATCGGGTTCAGTCCAGAGTGCGTCATAGAACAGGCCGAGTGCGTCATGGCCGCGCTCGGTGAGGACGGCTGCCGCGACACGGGCGGGAATCCATAGATAGCCGTGAGGGTCGCCCTCGGGGTCATCGTCGCGATGCTCGTTGAGTACCGACAGGCTCATCACCCGCCAACGGAGCTGGAGCGGGATCTCGTCGGCGATTCCAGTGACCCAGCGGGCGGTGTGGCGAGTGAGCGGGCAGGCGGGGTCAAGCCAGAAGTCCACTGTCCAGCCGGTCTCGGCGCCAGCGGCGGTCGTCGATACTGCGGATGAGGTCACGTCGGGTCGCCGCCCTCTGCGGTGATGCCCCGTTCCAGGGTGCGCGTCACGGTCGCGGCGACGTCGAACTTGGCCAGCGCGCCTTGGGTGACCTGCTCGAAGGCGGTGTAGGTCAGCCCCCACAGGACTTGCTGTATCCACTCGGCCGAGACCTGGTCGTCGAACACGCCCTCGGCCTGGCCGCGACGGATGAGGTCGATCACCGGGTCGTGCGGGTTGGGCAGGTCGGGATCCGCCGTAGGGATGACGTCCTGCACGAGGTGGGGGTCGCCGAACGCGAACGTGACGGCATCACTCGCCGAGTTCAGCGCGGCGACGACGCGGCGCATCGCCTCCCGCGGGTGACCGGTGTCAGGCTGCGCCTCGGCGATCGCAGTGCCGATGATCTCCAGGGCGTGCTCGACGGCCGCGCGCACCAGCCCATCACGCTCGGGAAAGTAGCGGTGCAGCGTCGTGCGCCCGACCTCTGCGGCTTCGGCGATCTGAGGCAGTATCGCCGAACGATCACTCGCCCACGTCCTCACCGCAGCCGCGACGATGGCTCGTTCGGTCCGGTTCCTCGCACTCACGCCCTTAAGGTAGCAGCAACACCCGCAACGGGTGTTCTTACTTCGTTTATCGAACTGTATAGTTCTATTCTGGATGTCTTAGAGTCTGCAACATGAGTGGTGAGGACATAATCCGGGCCGAGGGGCTGCGCAAGACCTTCAAGGCGGGCAAGGAGACGATCGAGGCGGTGCGCGATGTCAGCTTCGATGTCGCGGCCGGTGAACTGGTGGCGCTGGTCGGGCCGAACGGGGCGGGCAAGTCCACCACGTTGCGGATGCTGACCACGCTGCTGCCGCCCACGTCGGGCAGCGTGCGCATCGCGGGCCACGACGCGGCCCGCGAACCGGGCCGGGTGCGTGAGGTGATCGGCTATGTGAGCCAGAAGAACGCTTCCGGTGAGAACCACCGCATTCGCGACGAACTCATCACTTAGGGCCGCTGCTACGGCTTGAAGACCCGTGACGCGCGGCGCCGGGCCGATGAGGTGCTGGAGGTCCTGGGCATCGGGGACCTGGCCTCACGCACACCTGGCACGCTCTCGGGCGGTCAGCGCCGCCGTGTGGACGTCGCCCTGGGACTGATTCACCACCCCAGCGTGCTGTTCCTCGATGAGCCCTCCACCGGCCTCGATCCCCACAGCCGGGCCCGCCTGTGGGAGCAGATACGGCTCCTGCGGCGCGAGTTACGACATCACGATCCTGCTGACCACCCATTACCTCGACGAGGCCGACCACATGGCTGAGCGCATCGTGATCGTCGACCGCGGTGAGGTGATCGCCAACGGCACCGCGGACGCGCTCAAGGCCGACCTGGCCGGCGACTGGATACACTTCACCACCGCCGACATCGACACCGCCCGCACCGCGGTGACTCTCGTGGGCCAGACGGCAGGGGTCTTCGAGGTCGCCACGGACGGCCAGCGGGTGAGTGTGCGGATCGCCGATGCCGAAGCCGCCCTGCCCGCCTTCCTGCGACTGCTGGACCACGACTCGATCACGGTCACCCGCGCGAACGTGCAACGCCCATCTCTGGACGACGTCTTCCTGGGCCTCACCGGACGCCGGCTCGAAGAATCGGGCGACGCCACCGAGGAGCCGATCGGAGTCACTCATGCCTAAGCTCATCCGCGACACCACGACGGTGTTCGGTCGCGAGATCACACCAGAGATCCGTTCTCCGGTCAGCATCATCGCCCACATGGGACAGCCCCTTCTGTTCCTCGTCCTGTTCGGTTCGATGCTCGCCGGCACCGGATCTCCCCTGGGCGCGGCAACCGGCGGTGTCTGGCCGTGGTTCGTCCCCGGCATCCTCGTGATGATGTGCCTCATGGGACCGCTCTCGGCGGGCCACAGCATGCTCAGCGAACTCGGCGGCGGGCAGATGGAATGCTTCCTCGTAACCCCCATCAGCCGCACCGTGATCATCCTCGGGCGCACCGGGAAGGAGGTCGTCATCCTGTTCGCCCAGGCGACGCTCCTCATCGTCATCGCCATCCCCCTGGGCATGCGTCTGCACCTGCCCGGCGCCCTAGCCACCATGGTGCTGCTGATCGTCATGGCCATCGGTCTCAGCGGCCTGTCCTACGTCTTGGCGATCGCCTCCCGCCCGAGTGGCAACCTATTCTGGATCGTGACCCAGATGCTGGTCTTCCCGATCATGCTGCTCTCGGGCATCCTGCTTCCCGTCGACGCCGGACCTGGCTGGCTGAGCGCCATCGCCGCGATCAACCCCCTCACCTACATCGTCGACGCCGCCCGCGCCCTGTTCACCGGCGAATTCCTCAGCATCTCCGTTCTCTACGGCACTACCGCAGCCGTGGCCATCGCCGTCGCCGGTTTGGCACTGTCCACCCGCGCAATGAAGCGCGGCATCTGAGGAGCGGGCAACGGGACATCGCGACGCTCTGTTGTCAGTGGAGAGTCGGCGCCGCCGGTGCGCCGACGCGAGAATCGCCCGATCGCTCATGTCGCCGCCGAGATGGCATCTCACGGGCTTGCGCGAGCAAGTGGGTCAACCGCTGGCGTCGCTACGGCTACGCCGAATTGCAGGATCGATCATCCACGCCGCACTACAGTCCCATCGTCACGCCGGCGCAGGTCACCGAGCAGATCGAGGCATGGCCCTCTTGGTCAGACTGGTGTGAGACACCCCGTGTGAGTGGGGGTTCCTGACCGAGGGCGGGATTGGAGATCCTTATGCATGTGTCCACACCTTCTGACAAGCAGTCCCGGCGTTCCTTCGGCGAGC
>NZ_JADNQN010000032.1:0-10693 GCF_047608695.1 Amycolatopsis sp. cmx-11-32
TACTCCCGCCACCAACTCCGCCTCGCCGCACGCGTACGAGAACTAGTCGACAACGGCACCGGCCTCGACGCCGCCTGCCGCATCATCACCCTCGAAGACCAACTCCACGACGCACAACACCAAAACCACACACTCCCCACCACCGACTAAACCGCCAGGTGTGCCGCAACAGCCCGCGGCACACCGCTTCCGGACGCGCGCTCCCTCATGAAACACAGGTGATCACGAAGATCGTCGCCTCACCATGGCCGCTCCCCCACAGGCCCTGGTCAACCAAGGTCGACGGCCGCCGGCGCGATACCGGTCGCGCCGTCCGAACCCGGGGTTCGGCCCAAACCAGTCGAGGCAGAAGATTACGGCGCCGTGCAACTCGGCGAAAACAGCACCCGGTACGTGCGTGGCGGGCAGTTCCGCGGTCGCGACGACAGCCTGGTTCAGAGCTGACGCTCTTCCCAAGGTGACTCATTTCGAGGCGCGGTAAGGCGAAGGTGGCGTACCGGTGACTCGTTCGATGCCCCCAATGTGACATTGGCGGCGTTGAGCGTCCCCAAAGTCAAGTTGGCACTGACACCTCAAGCGTTCCCCACATAACCGCAGTTCAGAGGCACTTAGGCTGGTCTCGCAGCATGGCGGCATTCAGGCTTTGAAGCCGGTGTGATGGGGGTGGAGCCACTCCACCCCCATCCGCTACCGAGCGGCCGGAACGTCAGGCAGGTTCCAGTGGGTCGAGCTATCCGACTGGTCGAGCCAGAGTCCGTGCATCCCGTCTCGGGTCACTGTGAGTCCCAGCCGTTCCCACGTCGGGCTCCCTGCCGCAGTCCGAGGTCGCCCCGGTCGCACGCCACGACGTCTTCGGCGACGTGGCCTGTGGCGGCGCCGTGCTTCTGATCCTGCAGCTGAGACATGTGCTGCTCCTGGTCGTTCGCCTATCACCGCTGGTAACGCAGCGTGTTGGATACCTCCAGGTTGGCGCGCAGGACTCTGACTTCGGAATGCCGTGATCCCTGACTTCTTCTGCCTTCTTCTGCCTTCTGCCAGCTGGGCTCGCCCCGACGAGGGCACTCGCCCTAATCTGGAGCCATCGGGGCAGAGGAGGGCGTGATGGTGGACAGTGAGTTGCCGCGTACCCGCCTTGACCAGCTGATGAAGCAGAAGCGCATGACGCTCAGAGATCTGATGGACCGGTTTCGGGAGATCACGGGAACTGAGATGTCGGAGCGCCAGGCGTACCGGTGGGTCAACGGCGACCTGAAGAAGCGGCCCTACGCCCACGCTCAAGCCGCACTCGAACAGATCTTCGGTGAAGCCGCTTCTCGGCACTTGGGTCCGGCCGTAGGGAGCGGTCTCGTCCTCCAGGCAAGCCCGATGGAATCAAGCGGTTTACCGCCTGACCACGAGCGGTACGACTGGCAACGACAGGTAATCGCGAGGAGCGCAACGCGGGCACGCGAGTTCCTGAGCAGGACGGAGGTATCGAACGTGGGAGCAGAGACCTTGGACCAACTGACCGACGACGTTCGCCGGTTGACAGTGGCCTACCAGCAGAAGCCACTGGAAACCTTACTGGGCGACATGAGCGAAACGCAGAACCAGGTCTTCGGTCTACTTGAAGGTCGACAACGCCCGAAGCAAAGTCGGGATCTCCATCTTCTCGCTGGTGTCGCATCCGGGCTCATGGCGCGTGCTTCACACGATATCGGCGCGTCGGACGAAGCAATGGTCCATGCGCGAGCAGCTTTTACAGCCGCAGACAATGCCGGGCACGACGGATTGAAGGCTTGGGCCAAGGGGTTGCAGTCACTCATCGCTTATTGGGCTGGCCGCTACTCCGATTCGCTCAAGTACGCGCGCCAAGGCGGCGAGTTCGCGGAGCGAAGCAGGAACACGTCCGCCGTGTGGCTCGCGTCTGGGGAAGCTCGGTCGCTAGCAGCACTCGGCCAGTTCGACGACGCCCGCCAGGCAGTCGATAGAGCGACCGAGGCGCGCGAACTCGCTCGCAGCGATGATCTGGACGACCTGGGCGGCTTTTCACGTTCAATCGGCCGCGCCAGCTTTACTACGCCGCGGAAGCGTTGGCCTGGGCGGGGAACGACGCTGCCGCGGCGACCGAGCGATTTGCGCTCGAAGCGATCGCCGCTTATGAAGCGGCTCCGGCCGGCGATCGGGCGTTCGGCGACGAGGCAGGAACACGGTGCGCCCTCGCCATCGCGAGGATCGCCGGAACCGAGTTCGATGGGGCCGCCGACGCAATGACGGGGGTCCGGGAGTTGCCCATTGGCCAGCGAACGCACGGCGTCGTTACAGCCGTCGGGTACGTACAGCGCTGCCTCGCGACGATCGAAGCCGAAGGCCGCACCCTCAATGAGTTGGGTGATTCAATGCGTGCGTTCACCTCTCAGCGACTGGCGCTGTCCCAGTGACCGCAAAGAGCACAGAGGAAGCGTGGACGGGCGTTCAACCGATCGGCGCCAGGACCCAGCTTCGGGAGTTCCGGGAGTCCGACGGGCCTGCCGCGCACCGAATCGTCGGTGATGATCGGGTGACGCATTTCCTCTCATTCGACAGCCGCGATGAAAAAGCAGCAAAAGCCATGGTCGACGGCGCGGTCCAGCGTGCGCGATCTCAACCTCGGAACGAGTACTACCTCGCGATCACACGCAGGGACGACGACACCCTGATCGGATTCTGCCGACTCGCCCTATCAGGAGCGCAGGCCGCGAAGCTCGGATACGCCGTGGCCGCAGACTGCTGGAACCGAGGGTTCGCATCGGATGCAGTCTCGACCATGCTTGAGTTCGCATTCACGAATCTGGAACTGCACAGGGTTACCGCAGCGATCGGCCCGGACAACCATGCCTCTCAGAGGGTTGTAGGCCGACTCGGGTTCAAACGGGAGGGCGTTCTCCGCGATCACGTCTTCACCAACGGATCGTGGCGCGATTCTGTCCTCTACTCGATTCTCAGCAGCGAGTGGACAGAAGAACACTGATCCAGTGCATTCCACAATTTACCTGCGTCAACATCATCAAAATGGCCATAGAGGGCACATTGGGCGCGAATGTGATTCACGCCCAATGTTCCAGCTTGCCAAAATCAGTCCAGGACATCGCGTCCTGGCATTCTAGTTGCAAGAAATTCGATTCATCAGGTTAGGAGATCGCGTGCTATCCCGCTTCGAAATTCGTTGGTGGCTTTCCGACGGGGACGATGGAGAGGACATTGTTGACGTCAGCGAATTGATCGGCAGCTCGAAGAGCGCGGACGACGACGAATGATCACCCTCGAAGAGTTCGTAGCCGCGCTCCCGTACCGCATAAGGACCGAGCGGGGACTGAGCGACCCCATCGAGGTCGCGTCCGACTCGTCTCTCGTGTATGTCCCCAACGATTGGTGGAAGACCGAATCCACGAACCCCAACGCCGAAGACGAGTTCGAGGACATTCGCAAGGAAGACGAGCAGCAGAACGAGAAGAAGCCCTGACCAGGGTGGGGGCACTGGTAACAGCAGCGCCCCCACCTCTGCTATGCCAGTGCGGCGGCAAGTGTGATGTAGCTGCCACCGCCGACGAGAAGACCCACGACCGTACCGAAGCTGACTTCGGCGGTGGTGTGGTCTTTGAGTTCGACGCGTGACCAGCAGACCCAGGCGACGCCGAGGAACAGCAGGGCGAGCCAGGGGCCGTAGACGCTCATAAGCATCACAGTGGCACCGGCCGCGACGATGGCGTGCATCGAGATCTTGAACTTCAATCCGAACGTAACCGCGAGCGCGACCAGGAGGCACGCGAGTTCGGCGGCCGCGAGTGCAATCATCTCGTGCGGCGCGTTGCCGACGATCAGGACGACAAAACCGAACGCGAGGGAGCCGATGCACGCGGCGAACGGGATGAGGCGCCCGGCACGGTTGGTGACGTGGTGGCTGTCCCATTTCCCTTGCTTGGCGCCGCGCACGATGGCGGCCATCGGGATCAGCGAACCGGTGACACCGACGATGAGCCCCACAACAGCGTCTCGCCGAGGTGGTAGCCGGTGACTTTCCACGCGACGACGAGCGGCAGGCCGAGGACCCAGACCCAGGGCGCGAGGACTTCGGTGGCGATGCGTGCCGCGCGCTTCCGGGTCTCGCTGGTCGCAGACTCAGTGGACGGGGTCGGCGGCATGGCTGCTGGTCTCCTTCAGGATCTCAGCGACGGTGGTGGACGTGCTGTAGGCGGTGGCGACCGTCGCGAGCCATGCGGCTTCCTCGCGGTAGTCGTCAGTGGCCTCGCCCGGAGTGAACGGTACCGGCCACTCGGCGTGCACCGGTGTCCCACGCTCCGCGGTGCCCAGGGCCGTGGCGATGGTCACGGCCTGCGCGTACGCTCGGTTCGCGCCGGGCCGCCTCGGCCGGCTGGAGCGGCGCACGTGGCTGACCTGTGACGACGACGCCTGGCACGTCGAGCACCGGGAATGGTGGCAGCCGGAGCCCGAAAGCATCGAAGTCCTTCAACGACCGCAAGCCGACCACGTACCGACGGTCGATAGTGCGAGCACAGAGAGTACTGGCCTCACGGCCGTGGCCGACCGGCGTACGCTGCGTTTGTGAGTTCCTCACACACCAGCCAGCTCCATGTGGTCCGGTTCCCGGCCAGAGATGCCTGCAGGTGATCGGCGAGGAAAAAAGGGCATCATGAGCAAACTCGCCTGCGCACCCGGCGCCGAGTCGTTCGTTCACCCCGCCCTGTTCTACCGAGGACCCGAGGAGTACCTGGCCGGTACTGTCCCCTTCGTCCTGGCCGGAATTGCCGCTGAGGAACCCGTCACCGTAGCAGTGCCGGAAGACAACCTCGTCCTGCTACGGGCCGAACTCGGCCCTGACGCCGAACGAGTGCGGTTTCTGGATATGACCATCGCCGGGCGAAACCCCGGACGGATCATCCCTGGTGTCCTTCGCGCGTTCGCCGACGCCCATGCCGGGCAGCACGTCCGCATCATCGGCGAACCCATCTGGCCGGGTCGCACCGACCAGGAATACCCAGCCTGCGTCCAGCACGAAGCCCTGATCAACCTTGCTTTCACCGGCCGGGACCTCACCATCCTGTGCCCCTACGACACGCAGAACCTGGCACCGGCGGTGCTGACCGACGCCGAAGCGACCCATCCGCTTCTCATCGACGGCGCCGGACGGCGGACCAGCGCGGCCTATGACCCCGTGCGTGTCATCGCCGACTACAACCGGCCGCTGCCCGAACCGGCCGACGCCACCGAACTCGCCGTCGATGCCACCAACCTCGCCCGAGCCCGCGCCCTCGCGCGCACCCACGCCGACCATGCCGGCCTGTCCGATGATCAGGCGGCAGACATGGAACTGGTCGTCACCGAGCTGATCGCCAACAGCGTCGACCACGGCGGCGGATCGGGTCGGCTGCGGATCTGGACGACCGACCGGCATCTCGTCTGCGAGGTCAACGACCACGGCGCCATGACGGACCCCTTGGCCGGACGACGCCCCGCAGCGCCCGGCCAACTGCGCAACCGCGGCCTTCTGCTGGTCAACCACATGGCCGACCTCGTACGCCTCCACACTGACGTTCACGGCACGACCATGCGCGTTCATTTCCAGCTGTGATCGGCTAGAGCGCGCGGGCGCCCGTCTTGGCGGAAAAGCGGAACTCGACGGTCGCCGGCAGCGTGTCGAGATCGAGTGCTTGCCGTAATCGGGGCAAGCCGTCGGTGTCGATCCGACGACGGATCTCGGTGACGTCGCCGTCCTGCTCGGCACTGATCACCAGCGCGACAGCCGGTGTGTCGCGGGTACCCGCGAGCGTCGCGTGCGCGGCGTGGACGCCGGGATAGTCCGTCACCTCGGTGGTGAACGGCTCGATCGCGGTGCTCGCGGCCAGCTCCGTGCGGCCGAAGGCGGGGTCGGTTTCACAGCGCCAGGTGTGGGTCTTGGGTTTGCGGGTCAGCTGCGCGATGAGCCATCGCAGCACGAGCAGGCCCAGCGCCACCGCGACCGCGGTGGTGACATAGAGCGCCCAGGTAGGTGGCTGTCCCGTTCCTGGTACCAGCGCGGATTCCGGTTTCAGGACGGTGAGCGTGCCGAAATGGGTCAGCAGGGTGAAGGCGCCGGCCGCGATCAGCACAAGTCCGAAGAAGGCGAGCAAAGTGCGATTGAGGCGGGCGGGCCGGTTGAGACTGGTCATGACGCGCTCCTGGCGGAACGGACCCTGACCTTGACGGCCGGGCGGAGGGCGGGATCGATCTGGTCGAGCCGGTGCGCGATCGCGCCGCGGACGGCATCCGCGAGCCCATCGGTGGTCGTCCGCCCGGTACTCACTTTCGCGGCGACCGTGCGGGATTTGAGTTTCACCGTCGCGCCGGACACACCGTCCACCGCGGCGGCCGCGGCGCGAAGGGTGGAGCGATAGCTTCGGCGCGAAGCTCCGGAGTCCAGATCACCCCGCAGCGGCAGGACGGTGGGCTTGCCCGGCAGTGCCGCCGCCAAGATCAGGATCAGCCCGAGCAGAACCACGCCGGCGCCGACGATGGCCGGTATGACGTCGCTCCAGCGCGTGTCGTGCAACGCACCGGCGACTGTGTCGTAGCGAATCCAGGGAGTTTCACCGAGGAGCATCTGGATCGCGACGACCGCGACGAGGGCGCAGGCCGCGAGCAGGACGATCGCGGTGAGGGTCGCGGGGATGCTACGGCGTGGGCGGCGTTTCACTGGACCCTCCTGGTTTCGGCGGTGGCGGTGTGCAGCGCGGTCACGGTGATGTCCACCTGCGACACGGTGAGACCGGTGAACTCTTCGATGCGGCGCATCAGATGCCGTCGGGCGTTTTCCGTGGCGCGAGCGACCGACATCGGATAGCTGACAGAGATCCGGACGTCGAGGGTGGCCGTACCACCGGCGACTTTCGCGGTGACCTTGGCGCTGTTGTCGAGGTCTTCGCCGCCGACGGCGACACCGAGCACACGGCTCGCGGCGCCGCCGACGCCGTCGACCTCGGTCACCGCATGAGCCGCGATCCGTTCCACGGTGCTGTCTGAGATGGTGAGAACGCCCCGGTCCGCGGTGTCGGCTGGAGCCGTCATAGGTGGGGGGCTCGGCAGAGTGGCGGTCATGGCGGTCAGCCCCTGTCGCGGCCGGTGAGCTGCGACAGGTCGAGCTTGCCGTCGAGGACGCGGCCTGCCAGCAACCCGAGGGCGCCGAGGACCAGGACGACGAGGAACGCGCCGAACCCGCCGAAAGCGGCCGCGAGCCCGAGGGCGAGACCGGTGAGCAGGCCGAGATGCGTGGAATTCATGGGTTCTCCTTGGCGTGGATCAGGAAAGGGACGCGTCGGGCACCGTCTCCGGTTCATCGGCCGGCGAGGCGATGTCGCCGATCCGGACATGTACCGGGCGATCGATCGGCCCCACCGCGGTGCGGACGTCGTCGCCGATCTCGACGGCGGTCGCCGGGTAGCGGCCGGTGACGCCGATGGTGATCTCGTCGTCGCGGATGCGGATCCCCGGGATCCGGCGTCCACGCAGCAGGGTGGCGATCTCGCCGAACCGGCCGCTGTGCAGACCCGCGATGTGGGGCCGGGCCTGCACAGCGGTGGCGATGCGGTCGGCGTCGATCTCGACGCCGGGGCTCACTGGACGCGGCCGGTGTCGGTTTTGGTGTCCTCGTCCTCGTCGTCACCGGGGATGTGCACGTCGGAGACGTTGATGTTGACCTCGACGACCTCGAGCCCGGTGATCTGCTCGACCGCGCCGATGACGTTCTTCCGGATCGCGCGTGACAGGTCGGCGATGGACACGCCGTATTCGACGAGGATTTGCAGGTCGACCGCGGCTTGTTTCTCGCCGACCTCGACCGACACGCCCTGGCTCGCCGAGGCCGTGGCTCCGGGGATGCGTTCACGGATCGCACTGAAGGCCCTGGCGGCGCCACCCCCGAGGTCGTACACACCGGAGATCTCACGGGTGGCCAAGCCGGCGACCTTCGCCACGACAGTGTCGGCGATGGTGGTGGCACCCTTGCTCGACTCCAACGCGCCCGTGCCGGTCTTCTCGACCGCGGTCGACTTGCTCGGAGCCTGGGTGGCAGTCGAATTCGTCATGACTTCTCCTCTGCTCGGTTCCTGTGGTCTCAGCGGAAGATCACGGAGTCCATCCTTACTTCCACACCACTAAGACCCGGGTCCGAGAAGATCGTCACGACCCCATCGTGTGACACCCGTCCCTCCGCCCGGGTCAAATCAGGCAGTGCGATCCCGGCGATGATCGACGGCGTCCCGCCGGACCTGATCGGTGTGCGCCCCGATCTCCCCGAGCCGTTCGGCGAAACCGGTGTGCTCGCGCGGAAGGTGGACGCGCAGGTCGGCAAGCGGCGCCAGCAGACCGGTGACGTCGTTCTCGCCCAGCGCGGTACTGAGCCGGTCCGCGCTTTCCCGCGCCTGGGCGTCCAGCCCGTCCAGCGCCCCTGCCTGCCCGGCCAGCTGCCGCAAGATCGCCGAATTGCGCCGGGCCCAGTCCGCCACGGCGCGATCCCCCGCCCGCCGCTCGCGTTCCGCGTCGACCCGCGCCTCCCCCGTGTTCTCGCCGGTGACGGACGGCCGCAACCGCAGGAACCGCCGCTCCGCCGCCTGACGGCTCGCGACCCCCAGCGCCGGAGCGAGCGAGGTCCAGCTGGTACCGCCCGCCCGGGCCGCCGCGATCAGCTCCGGCTCCCACGCGGCCAGTTCTTCACGCACCGCCCTCAGCGCGGCCAAGGCCGTCAAAAGCCGGTCCGGTTCCGCCGCGCCGGACCGGGCCTCGGCCACGACGTCATGCACGGTCCGGATCATCCGCGCCGGGTCTGCGTCCCTCATTGTCATCCCATCGACGACTCAACAGTTGTCATCTTTCCGATGACATGTTAGAACAGTGGGGCGTGTTGACACCAGAGACAACGAACCCAGGAGGTGGAACCCGATGTTGATGCGCACAGACCCGTTCCGTGAGCTGGATCGCCTCACCCAGCAGATGTCCGGCGCCGCGAACCCGGGAACCTGGTCCAAACCGGCCACGATGCCGATGGACGCCTATCGCGACGGCGACGAGTTCGTCGTCAGCTTCGACCTTCCCGGCGTCGCCGCCGACGCGATCGAACTGGACATCGAACGCAACGTCCTGACGGTCAAGGCGGAACGGCGGCCGATCCCCGGCAAAGACGTGCAGATGCAAGTTTCCGAACGTCCATTGGGCGTCTTCTCCCGTCAGCTGTTCCTCGGCGACGCCCTCGACACGGACCGCATCGCGGCCGACTACGAAGCCGGGGTCCTGACGCTGCGTGTCCCGGTCGCCGAAAGGGCCAAACCACGGCGCATCGAGATCACCGGCACCGAGTCCGACCGCAGGAAGATCCAGGCCTGAGTGTCTGGTCCGGTGCGGGGTCCGCGGGCCCCGCACCGGACCAGACCGGGGAAGAAGGGGAATCCTCGTTGACCACGACACTCGTCATGCCTGCCCGCCACTCCCACACCCGCGACGATGTGTGGGGCTATCTCGCCGAAGTCACCGCCGCCCTGGGAATCGGCCTCGAATCCTGCACCGTCGACCACGACAGCCCGGTCTCGGCCTACGTCGCCCTCGACGAGCGGCTCCCCCGCCACCCCGGGCGTGACGTCGCCCTGCTGTGGGACGAAATGCACGGCTGGGCCGCGGCGATCGAGACCCATTCCGGCGAGGACCTCATCGTCCTCCGTTATCTCGGCGGGACCACCGCCACCCCGCCACCGGCCCGGGTCGCGCATTTCGTCAGCGCCTTGCGTGCGGACGACGACCGCGTCGGACAGCTCACTCCGCCGTCGCCACCCATGACGTCCAGGCCGGCTTGAGGGGCGCTTTGCCCCAAGCATGACCGGCTCGGCAAGCGCACCGTTCACGATGATCTCTCGTGTCGACGGCAGCGCTCGAATACTCCTCGGGAACGCCTGACCCCTGGTCGACGGTGACAACGCCACGCGTGATCCTGGGACACGCGAATCCAAGTGGTGTCCGCCTTCACTGAGGACACGCCTGACGCTCTTCGACAAGCGACAGCTCTGAAGGTGATTGCCCGGACACTTCGTTCCCGGGCAACGACGGGCTGGTCCGCGCGATCAGGCGAGGAGATCAAACCCCGAGTCGGCTGTAGAGACGGCTGCCGAGGGTCGCAGCCAGCTGGTTGAGCTCCGAGGTGGGGTCGAGCTGGGCGTACTGACCGAGCAACTCGGCCACCACATATGCCTCGATCTCCGACAGCAGCGCGACGCAGCGTTCCCGACGGCCCTGGTCGACCAGCCCCGCGAGAGCGCGGGCGTACTCCCGGTGGTCGCGCACTCCGCTGAGGTCGAACGGATCCTGCCGCGCGATCGAGTCACTCATTCCCCTCGTCACCCTTCCGAGTGTCCTTGGCCGTATGCCCCTCGCCGCTGACCTGCGGTTCCGGGCTTCCGAAGGAGCTTCCCGCCGGAACACGAACAAACTTATGATGGCGGGGGTAGACATTCAAGCTTGGGTGTGTGTAGTGTTCTTCTCGTACCGAGAGAGACAACGTCAAGCAGGCGTGGGAGATGACGGAACTACCCGCGAAGTGAGACAAGGCGGCCAGGCAGGACGAAGCCAATCTGTGAACAGGTTTCGACTGGTGGCCGGAGCAGTATTCCGGGATCGAGAAGTAAAGACGCACAGGGCA
>NZ_JADNQN010000033.1:0-8298 GCF_047608695.1 Amycolatopsis sp. cmx-11-32
GGATGTATCGCACGGGTGATCTGGCTCGGTGGAATGATGCTGGTGAGCTGGAGTTCGCGGGTCGTGCTGATGAGCAGGTGAAGGTCCGTGGTTTCCGGATCGAACCCGGCGAAATCGAGGCCGTCCTCTGCCAACATCCCGCAGTGGCCACCGCGGTGGTGATCTTGCGAGGGGAGAGCCTGATCGGCTATCTCGTATCCGCCACAGGGTCCACTGTGGACACAGTAGTGGTCAGGGCACACGCGGCCGCGCGGATGCCTGACCACCAGGTTCCCGCCGGATTCGTCGTACTGGACGCACTGCCGCTGACGCCGAACGGCAAAGTGGACCGTGCCGCGCTGCCGGACCCGGTGTTCGGGTCCGCGGCGCCGGATCGTGCACCGAGCACAGCGGCCGAGCGGGCCCTCTGCGAGGTCTTTACGGAGGTGCTGGACATCCCGTCGGTCGGGATTGACGACGGCTTCTTCGAACTGGGCGGTCATTCCCTCCTGGCCACCAGGCTGATCAGCCGGATCAGGGAAGTCCTCGGTGTCGAGATCGAGGTGCGTGTCCTGTTCGAGGCGCCGACTGTCGCAGAACTCGCGAAACGCCTGGACGGAGCCGGAACCGCCCGCACGCCCTTGCGGCCAATGGCACGCTCGCGGACGCTGCCGCTGTCCTTCGCGCAACGGCGCCTGTGGTTCCTGCACCGCCTGGAAGGTCCGAGCAGGACCTACAACATGCCCTTGGTGCTAAGGCTTTCCGGCGAGTTGGACCGGGCCGCGCTGAGCGCCGCGCTGGGTGACGTCATGGTAAGGCATGAGACCTTGCGGACGGTATTCCGTGAGATCGACGGCGATCCGGCGCAGGTGGTGCTTGACGCCGCGTCCCTGGCGCTGCATGTACGAGAAGTCGCCGAAGCCGATGTAGCGCCGGCGTTGGCCGAGGCCGTTGGCTACCCATTCGATCTCGCGTCCGAGCCGGCCGTGCGCGTCGACCTGTTCGTCCTCGGCCCCGACGACCACGTGGTTTCGCTGCTGCTGCACCACATTTTGGCTGACGCCTGGTCTTTGCGGCCGCTGGCTCGTGATCTCGCGGACGCGTATGCCGCCCGTCGTGTGAACACTGCGCCAACGTGGACGCCGTTGCCGGTGCAGTACGTCGATTACGCGCTCTGGCAGCGTGAACTGCTCGGCGACGAGAGTGACGAGGCAAGCCTGTTCGCGCGCCAGGTCCGCTACTGGACCGAAGCCCTTGCTGGACTGCCCGAACAGCTCGAACTGCCCACCGATCGGCCGCGTCCGTCGGTGGCCTCGTATGACGGCGAGGTGCTGTTCTTCGACATCGACGCCGGACTGCACCAGGCCATGCGACAGATCGCCGATGGCCAGAACGCCACTCTTTTCATGGTGCTGCATGCCAGCCTGGCCGGCCTGTTCACCCGGCTGGGCGCGGGTACGGACATCCCGATCGGCAGTCCGATCGCCGGCCGGCTCGACCCGGCACTCGATGAGCTCGTCGGATTCTTCGTCAACACTCTCGTGGTCCGCGCGGACACCTCAGGTGACCCGGGATTCCGCGACATGGTGAGGCGGGTCAAGGACTCCGCGCTCGGAGCCTATGACAACCAGGACGTCCCGTTCGAGTACCTGGTCGAGGTGCTCAACCCGGTGCGTTCGTTGTCGCACCACCCGCTTTTCCAGACCATGCTCGCCCTGCAGAACGCGCCGGAGGCGGCGTTCGGTCTGCCAGGGCTGACTGGCGCCCCGATGGATGTGGACACCGGCAGCGCCCGGTTCGACCTGTTCTTCAACCTCACCGAGACCTTTGACGCCGACGGCACGGCCGCGGGCATCAGTGCCTTCGTCGAGTACAGCACGGATCTGTACGACGGCAGCACGGTGAAGACCCTGGTAGACCGATGGCTGAGGCTGACGGCAGCCGTGACCGCGGATCCCGATCGCCGGATCAGCACGGTCGACCTGTTGACCGACGATGAGCGTGCGCTGCTGGCCGCGTGGAACGACACAGCCACCGAGATCCCGGCGGATTCGATCCCCGGCTTGTTCGAGGAACGGGTCCGGGCGGCACCGCACGCGCCCGCGCTCCGGACTGACGAAGTCGTACTGTCTTACGCCGAACTGAACGAGCGGGCCAACCGGTTGGCGTGGCACATGATCGCGGGCGGGGTTGGGCCGGAGTCCGTGGTCGGCTTGGCGCTGCCGCGGTCGCCCGAGTTCGTGATGTCCCTGCTGGCCACCTACAAGGCCGGCGCCGCGTACATGCCGATCAACCCCGAGTTCCCGGTGGAGCGCAAGGCGTTCCTGGTGGACGACGGCAAACCGGCGATGGTGGTCACCACGGGTCAAGTGCGCGCGGACTTGCCGGACCTCGGCGGCGCGGCATGTGTGGTGCTCGACGACCACGCCACCATGGCGGAACTGGCCAGTCAGCTGGTCCGGGATCCGCAGGACGCCGACCGGACCAAGCCACTGCATTCGGCGAACCCGGCGTATCTCGTGCACACCTCGGGGTCGACCGGACGGCCGAAGGGCGTGCTGGTCCTTGCAGGCGCGATGGTGAACGTGATCCGGTGGCATGGCACTGTTTTCCCGCCAGGCGAAGGGATCAGGACCGCCCAGTTCACCGCGATGAGTTTCGACGTCGCCGCGCAGGAAATCCTGGCGACGCTCGCGCTGGGCAAGGAACTGGTGATCCCCGACGAGGACACCCGGCGAAGCGGCGAGCTGTTCGCCCGCTGGCTCGACCGGCATCGGATCAGCGAGCTGTTCTCGCCGAACGTCGTCGTCGAGGCCGTTCTCGACGCCGCCGGAGAGCACGGGATCGCGTTGACCAGGCTCACCGATGTCGCGCAGGCGGGCGAGGCGATGACGCTCAGTCCGCAGGTGCGCGAGTTCTACACCACTCGCCCGCAACAGCGACTGCACAACCAGTACGGTCCGACCGAGACACAGATGATCTCGGGATACCGGTTGCCCGGCAATGCCACGGAGTGGGCCGTGCCGGTGCCGATAGGTCGGCCGTTACCGAACATGCGCGTGTACGTGCTCGATGCCCACCTGCGTCCCGTCGCGCCGGGCATACCCGGTGAGCTCTATACCGCGGGGGTTGGGCTGGGACGCGGGTACGTCAACCGTCCTGGGCTGACCGCGGAGCGGTTCGTGGCGTGCCCGTTCGGTGCGTCTGGCGAGCGGATGTATCGCACAGGCGATTTGGTGCGCTGGTTGCCCGACGGCAACCTGGTCTACATCGGCCGTACGGACGATCAGGTCAAGATCCGTGGCTTCCGAATCGAGTTGGGCGAGGTCGAAGCCGCGCTGCGACGGGTGGACCAGGTAGCGCAGGCGGTCGTGGTCGCGCACCAGTACCGCCCGGGCGACACTCGGCTTGTCGCTTATGTCGTCTCGCAACCACGTGCGGAACTCACCCAGGCACAGCTCAGGGACTCGACCGCCGCGGCACTCCCGGACTACCTGGTTCCTTCGGCTTTCGTGCTGCTGGACGCCTTGCCGGTAACGGTGAACGGCAAGGTGGATCGTGCGGCTCTGCCGGCACCGGACTTCACCGTGACCGTGGGCCGAGGTCCGCGTACACCGCTCGAAGAAATCCTGTGCGGCTTGTTCGCGGACGTGCTCGGGGTACCATCCGTCGGGATCGACGACGGATTCTTCGAACTGGGCGGACATTCGCTGCTGGCGACCCGGCTGATCAGCAAGATCAGGTCCACCGTCGGCGCCGAACTCGGCATCCGTGCCCTGTTCGACAAACCGACCGTCGCAGGCGTCGCGGAGCTGGTGGCGGGCGCGTCCGGCACGGCGGCCCGAGCTCCGCTCGGCTTGATGTTGAGACCCGACCTGGTGCCGTTGTCGTACGCGCAGCAGAGGTTGTGGTTCCTCGATCAGCTTGAGGGCCCGTCGGCGACCTACAACATCCCTTTGCCTCTGAGGCTGTCCGGAACGCTCGACATCGAAGTGTTGCGGGCCGCGGTGGCCGACGTGGTGGCCCGGCACGAGACGCTCAGGACTGTGTTCCCTGTCGTGGATGGAAGTCCAAGGCAGCGCGTGCTCGACCCAGCGGACGCCGTCGTCGAGGTATCCATTGTGGACCCTGATGATGTTGATGCGGCGGTGGATGCGAAGGCTCGTGAACCCTTTGATCTGGCTGGGGAACCGCCGATCCGGGTGCGGTTGTTCCAGGTCGCCCTGGACGAGTACGTGTTGCTGGTGGTGATCCATCACATCGCGGGTGACGGGTGGTCGTTGGCGCCACTGGCGCGTGACCTGGCGACGGCGTACTCCGCGCGTCTGCGAGGAAAGGCGCCGAGTTGGCCGCCGTTGCCGGTGCAGTACGTGGACTACGCGCTGTGGCAGCGGGAACTGCTCGGTGACGAGGACGATCCGGCCAGCCCGATCTTCGACCAGATCGAGTTCTGGCGGCACCGGTTGGCCGGTCTGCCCGCGGAGTTGAACCTGCCGACCGACCGGCCGAGGCCATCGGTGGCCGGGTATCGCGGCGATTCCGTTGCGTTCCACCTGGACGCCGACGTGCACCAGGCAGCGCTGTGCCTGGCGCGGTCGGCAGGCGCGACGGTGTTCATGGTGGTGCAGACCGCTCTCGCGGTGACGCTGTCGCGACTCGGTGCGGGTGTGGATATTCCGATTGGGACGCCGGTCGCCGGCCGTACCGATGAGGCGTTGGATGATCTGGTCGGGTTTTTCGTGAACACGTTGGTGTTGCGGACCGATGTGTCGGGTGATCCGAGTTTCCGTGAGTTGCTCGACCGGGTCCGGGAGGCCGATCTCGCCGCGTTCGCGCACCAGGACGCACCGTTCGAGCGCCTGGTCGAGGTCCTCAACCCGGAGCGTTCGCTGGCCAGGCATCCGCTGTTCCAGGTGATGCTCAGCTTCCACAACAACGCCGACGCTGTGGTCGATCTGCCAGGACTGGTCGTCGACGGGCACGACGCGAGCACCGACGCCGCCAAGTTCGATCTTGGCTTCAACATGCGCGAAGAGCTTTCCGCGGAAGGACGCCCGGCCGGGCTGGCCGGAGCCATCGAGTACGCGGTGGACCTGTTCGATGCCGAAACTGTGGCGGTGATCGGCGAACGGCTGGCACGCGTGCTGACCGCCGCGGTCGCCGAGCCGGACCGTGCCGTCGGTGCGCTGGAGGTCCTCTCACCCGCGGAACGCCGCCAGTTGCTGACAGACTGGAACGACACCGGCCGCGCCTACGGGTTCGCAACGATCCCTGACCTCGTGTTGGCCCAGGCGGAGCGGCTCAAGGACCACGTCGCGCTGCGGTGCGGTAAGTCCACTGTGTCCTATTCGGACATCGCAGCCGGAGTGCAACGCTTGGCGGCTGTGCTGAATACCTGTGGCGTCGGCAAGGGAGATGTCGTCGCCGTCGCCCTGCCTCGCTCCGAACGACTGCTGACCACCATGCTGGCGGTATCATTGGTCGGAGCCGCGTATCTACCGCTCGATCCGGCCCATCCGGCCGAGCGGACCGGGTATGTGCTCGCGGACGCGAAACCCACGCTGGTGGTCACCGATGACTCGGTGTCCTTGCCTGACACCGACGTCCGGGTGCTGTCGCTGGACGAGCCGGCCAGCGCGGCGGCGCCGGCCGCCCGCGTCGGCGCACACCCGGACGACGCCGCGTACGTGATCTACACGTCCGGTTCGACCGGGCGGCCGAAGGGCGTGGTGGTGACCCACGCCAACCTCGCCAATTTCCTGCACTCCATGCTGGAGCGGCTCGAACTGGGCGAAGAAGACCGGTTGGTCGCGGTCACCACGACCACCTTCGACATCGCCGCGCTGGAGTTGTATGCCCCGCTGCTGACCGGCGGGACCGTCGTCCTCGCCCAAACGGTCGACCCCGCGGACCTGGGCGTACTGATCCGGGGCAGCGGCGCCACGGTCATGCAGGCGACTCCGACGCTGTGGCAGTCGCTGGTGTCCGAGAACCCGGAACCGTTGCGCGGCCTGCGAGTTCTCGTGGGAGGCGAGGCCTTACCCGCGACGTTGGCCAAGGAATTGCGCGCGGTGACGGACCGGGTGACCAACCTCTACGGGCCCACCGAGACCACGATCTGGTCCACCGCCGCCGAGATCGGCGACGGACCCGTGTCGCTTGGCACACCGATCGCCAACACCCAGGTGTACGTGCTCGACCAGCGACTTCGCCTGGTCCCGCCGGGGACGCCCGGCGAGCTCTACATCGCGGGCGACGGCGTCGCCCGCGGGTACTTCGGCCGTTTCGGGCAGACCGCGGAACGGTTCTTAGCGTGCCCGTTCCAGTCGCCGGGCAGCAGGATGTACCGGACCGGTGACCTTGTGCACTGGAGCCACGACGGACAGCTGGTGTTCCTCGGCCGAGCAGATGACCAGGTGAAGGTCCGTGGGTTCAGGATTGAGCTCGGTGAGATCGAAGCCGCCCTCGAACGGCACGCCGCAGTCACCCGGGCAGCGGTGACGGTCCACGACAACGTGCGGCATGGCAAGCAATTGGCCGCCTATGTGATGACTGAGGGCGTGGCGCAGTCGATTGACCTGCGTGATCACCTGCGGAGCCTGCTGCCGGACTACATGGTGCCCGGCACGATCGTGTTCCTCGAGACACTTCCGTTGACCGCCAACGGAAAGCTCGATCGCCGTGCGCTGCCGGCGCCGAACTTCGCGGCCGAGCCGGGCCGTGACCCGCGGACACCGCTTGAGGAGATCCTGTGCGGCTTGTTCGCCGAGGTGTTCGAGGTGCCCAGGGTCGGCATCGATGACGGGTTCTTCGCCCTCGGTGGGCATTCGCTGCTGGCCACCCGGCTGATCAGCCGAATCCGGTCCGTCATGGACGTCGAAGTGGGCATTCGCGCGCTCTTCGAGAACCCCACTGTCGCCGGTCTCGCCGCCGCGCTGGACACCAGCTCAGGCGCACGTCGAGGCGTGCGGTCGATGCCGCGGCCGGACGTGGTTCCGTTGTCGTACGCGCAGCGGCGCCTGTGGTTCCTCGACCAGCTTGAGGGGCCATCCGCGACGTACAACATCCCGCTGATGCTGCGCCTTCGCGGAGACCTGGACATCGACGCACTGCGTGTCGCGGTCGCGGACGTGGTGACGCGCCACGAGAGCTTGCGGACGGTGTTCCCCGCCGTGGGCGGAGTTCCGCGACAGCAGGTGCTCGACTCAGCTGCCGCTGTCATTGAGGTGTCCGTCGTGGACATCGACCCGGCTGGTGTCCGGGCCGCCGTGGAATCGGCTGCCCGTGAGTCGTTCGATCTGGCGGGTGGGCTGCCGATCCGAATGTGGCTGTTCCGAGTCGATCCGGACGAGTTCGTGTTGCTGGCTGTCGTGCATCATATCGCCGGCGACGGGTGGTCTTTGGCGCCCTTGGCTCGCGATCTGGCGACCGCGTATGCGGCGCGGGCGGCCGACTCCGCTCCACAATGGACGACGCTGCCGGTGCAGTATGTGGACTACACGTTGTGGCAGCGGGAACTGCTCGGCGACGAGGACGATCCCGACAGTGCCGTCGCACAGCAGCTCGACTATTGGCTGACCGCACTACGGGATCTGCCCGCGGAACTAAACCTGCCGACCGACAGGCCACGACCCGCGATCGCGAGCAACCGCGGCGAGACACTTCCCATCCACCTGCCTGCCGCACTGCACAAGCAGATAGCGGAGCTGGCCAGGGAGATCCAGGTCACGGAGTTCATGGTCGTGCAGGCGGCGCTGGCGGCGTTGCTGTCGCGACTCGGTGCGGGTTCGGACATCCCGATCGGGACGCCGATCGCCGGGCGTACCGACGAGGCGTTGGATGATCTGGTCGGGTTCTTCGTGAACACGTTGGTGTTGCGGACCGATGTGTCGGGTGATCCGAGTTTCCGTGAGTTGCTCGGCCGGGTGCGGGAGACCGATCTAGCCGCGTTCGCGCGGCAGGATGTGCCGTTCGAGCGGCTCGTGGAGGTGCTCAACCCACGACGATCGCCGGCACGTCATCCCCTCGTGCAGACCGTCATCGCGTTCCAGAACCTGCCGGAAGCAGTACCGCGGCTGCCAGGTCTTGACGTCTCTCCGGAGTTCGCCGCCGCCGGTGCCGCGAAGTTCGATTTGTTGTTCACCCTTGGCGAGAGTCACGCCGACGACGGTGAGCCGAGCGGTATCGAGGGTTTCGTCGAATTCAGTACTGATTTGTTTGATCGTGGTTCTGTTGTTGTTTTGGTTGAGCGGTTGGTGCGGTTGTTGGGTGCGGTGGTGGTTGGGCCGGATGTGCGGGTTAGCCGGTTTGAGATTTTGT
>NZ_JADNQN010000034.1:0-7167 GCF_047608695.1 Amycolatopsis sp. cmx-11-32
GTTGGTGGGCATGAAGAACCGTGGTCTGGGCGATGTGTTCTTCGTGGTTTGTGATGGGCTGAAAGGGTTGCCCGAGGTGGTCGGGAATGTGTGGCCGGCGGCGATCGTGCAGACGTGCGTGGTGCATCTACTGCGGAATACGTTTTCGGCTCGCGTCGAAGCGGGACTGGGATGCGTTGAAGAGGGATGTGAAACCGATCTACACGGCCCCTGCCGCGGCCTCGGCAGGGGCCGCGTTGGATGAACTGGAGGAGGAGTGGGGTGGTAAGTATGGTGCGATGATTCGGCTGTGGCGCAACGCGTGGGAGGAGTTCATCCCGTTTTTGGACTATGATGTGGAGATCCGTCGCGTGTTGTGTTCCACGAACGCGATCGAGTCGTTGAATTCGCGGTATCGTCGTGCGGTGCGGGCACGTGGTCATTTCCCAACGGAACAAGCTGCGCTAAAATGCTTGTATCTGGTCACCCGGAGCCTGGACCCGACTGGCACCGGGCAAGCCCGGTGGACGATGCGATGGAAACCCGCACTGAACGCTTTCTCGATCACCTTCAGTGACCGCTGGCCGGGCGCTGAGACCTACTGACAACCACGGCCGGAAACACCGTTCGCGTTACAGTCCCCCGATGAGCGGATACGACGAACCGTTTCCGTGTGGGTAGTCGGCCGGTTGTTGTTGGTCCGGTCAGGATAGTGAGTAGGCGGCGTGTCGAAGGGCTTGGGCAGGGTCGGCGGGCAGTGCTGCGTACTGCCGGGCGACGTAGCCGTCTGGGCGGACCAGGGTGGCGCCGCCGCCGTAGCGGGCGCTCCAGCCGTCGGCGTGTTCGGCGCGCACGGCCTTGATCGGGAATGGCTGCTTGGCGGCTGCTTCTTCCCACGCGGGACTGTCGCAGAGGAGGACGTGTTCGTCGACGAACAGGTCGTGGGCGGCGGTTCGTTTGCCGTCGACTGTCAGCCACAGATGTGGTGCCCTTGCTCCTTCGGTGGCCAGCGCGTTCAGGTTGTGTGTGAAGACCTTTTCATGGCCGTAGAGCTGGCCGAGGGTCTGCCGCTGGGGATTCATCTCCTCTGCTGTTTCACCGCTCATCCGGGCTTGCTGGTGGCGGACGATCATCGGGGCCAGTTCGTGAGCGATCGGCAGCCGCTCCTTTTCGTACGTGTCGAGCAGTGCCGGGTCGGACCAGCCCTTGGTGACGGCGGCGATTTTCCAGGCCAGGTTGTGAATGTCCTGTACGCCGGTGTTCGCGCCCAGCGCACCGGCTGGCGGCCAGGTGTGGGCGCTGTCGCCGGCCAGGAAGACGTGGCCGTCCCGGTAGCGTTCGGCGATGCCGACGCTCTGCTCCCAGGCAGCCACGTCCTCGATGGTGACGTCGAGGTCGGGCTTGCCGATGGCGCCGCGCACCAGCGAAACGCACCGACTGTCGGTGAAGTCCTTGCGGTCTTCGGTGGTCGGGTCATAGGAGATGGTCAGCTGCCAGCGGTGCGGGTCGGCGGTGCTGACAAGGCCGCCGCCAACGCCGGTGATGATCCAGAAGAGCGCCCTTCTGGGCAGGAAGGCGCTGAGGTCGGCGCGGAAGACGATGTTCATGGAGTGCATGAAGGTGGTCTCGCCGGCCCGGTTGATGCCGAGCTTTTGCCGGATCGGGCTGCGGTTTCCGTCGGCGGCGATCAGGTAGTCGGCGCGGATGGTGCGCTTCTCTCCGGTCGTACGATCGGTCGTCGTCGCGATGACGCCGTTTTCGGTGGCTTCGAAGGAATTCAGCTCGGTGTTGAAGCGGTGTGTGGCACCGTCGCGGCGGGCGGTGTCGACCAGGATCGGTTCGACGGTGTTCTGGTCGGCCATGCAGAAAGTGCCAGCGGTCAGCTCCGGCCATTCCCGTGGTTCTTCGGCGTCGTAGAGCCAGTGCCATTCACTTGCCAGAGTCTCACAGCTGGCGACCCCGGCCTCCGAGTCAAAAGGCTTGCCGGCGGCGTGCACCTGCTGGTCGATCCCGTACGCGCGATAGATTTCCATCGTCCGCTGGTTGATCCCGCGGGCCCGGCCGTGGATGGAGACGCCGGGGTGGCGGTCGACCAGTAGCGGGCGTACACCCTGCCGTGCCAGGAAAACCGCGCCGGCCAGTCCGACCAGCCCGCTGCCGCAGATCAGGACGGAAAAGTGCTCTTCAGTTTCGGTCATGAAATTCTCTCTGTTTCTGGTTGTATTCGGCGGCCAGCTGCCGGATCCACTCTTCGGTCCAGGTCAGCCGGCCGGTGCGCAGGTCGGTGAGCACCGAGCGCAACCAGTCCAGCTCGGCTTTCCTGGTGACCTGCCGGTATTCCTCCTCCAGCAGGAAAAGCCGGGGCACGTCGGCCGCCGCACGAGTGGCGTCGATGTCGGCCAGGTCGGCGGCGATCGCATCCGCCCGGAGCTGGAGTTGCTCGAGAGCTTCTGTCGGAGCCAGCGTCATGACGAAGGACAGTCCGACCGGAAACTCCGGAAACTCGTTTCCGGTGCTGGACAGCATTTCCTTGACCCAGGTGCGTGCGGTTTCCTCCCCGGCCGGGGTGAGTTCGTAGACGGTGCGTTCGGGCCGGCCTGCCACTCGTCCGGTGCTGTGCACGGCGATCAGGCCGAGCCGCTGCATCCGGTCGATGGTCTGGTAGATGTTGGCCCGCTGGCGGACGTTGACCACTCGGTCCTTTCCTCGTTCCCTGATCACCTCCTGGATGCGATAGGCGTGCATGGGCTCTTCGGCGAGCACGCCGAGGACAGTCAGCCCCAGTGCCGAGCGGCGGGTCTCTCTACTCATGACAGCCAGGCTAATAGTCATCAACTTACTAGTCTTATTATGACTAAGTCAACCGGCGGCTGACACGTGGACGCGCCCGATGGATCGACGGTTTGAGACGGACTGCGGACCAGTCGGCTCGCAACCAGGAGGCGCTGGTTGCCACGGCACTGTTGGAAGTGCGCGGACCGCGGCTATCACGCGGCGACCCGTTGGCTCGTCGCGCCGAACTCGAGGCATGGCTTGACCCCAACACCAGCGACCTTCGCCGACGTCCAATCTGGAGACACACCCGCCCCGACCGCGGCGGTTGTGCATCTGCTGCCGGTCTGCCCAGCAACTCCTATCCTCTGCCGCGAGCCTGACAGTCCGGCTCGCTTCGGGCAGGTCCAGGCCAGAGCCAAATGTCCGCCCATGCCGCATAGAGGACGCTTTGCCGGCTCGCAGGCGGATCGCTCCCGGCATGCTTCAGTCGCTGGGAGCGATCCAGCTAGCGTGGCTATCGGACTGTGCCGATGGCGGCCATCTCGAGGTCGACCTGTCGGGTGATGCGGGTAGGCCTCAGCGCGTCGGCGCGCTTGTCGCGCAAACACTGAAGGGTGCGGTCAAGCCCCTCGATCTCACCCAGCCACCCCTCGGACGCGGCGCGTGCTTTCCGCTCTTCCAAGTCGGCCCGACGGCGGCGGCTTCACCGCTTCGACCAGGTCACCGCGTGATCGGCGTCAACGTGCCTCTTACATCAGCGGGCAGTCCGGCCCGCTGTGCCCGCTGACTCCACCTGCTGCGGTGTACCAGCGCTGCGCCAGGGGCTGTGCTGCTCAAGCCATGTCTGGGATCGGACCGGTATGCCTCCCGGTCAGCCTCGAACCACCGAAGAAATCCCGGTATCCGCGCGCGGTCGCGTTGACCAGGTTCGCCATCTCCGGGTACTGCACGGTTCCGGCGTGGCGCAGCGCACGCCGCGCGCGGTTTGCCAAGCGTCGGCGCCAGAACGCCGACCACCAGCCAGTGGGCTCGGGGGTGTTTTCCAGATCGACGATCAGGCACACGGCCAGCTTCGCGGCCCGCGCGTGCAGTACCTGCGCCGCCGACCGATCCCGATCGTCGAGGTCCACCGGCGCCAGCAACCGCTGCCCCAGCTCTTCCCGTACCCGTTCCCACATACGGTCTTTACCCGGCATAGCCGGTTGACGTGTCTCGCTCACTTCGTGCCCATCGGCAACTGGCCCCCAGTACTGGAGAGCACTGCGGCAACCGGACGACGAGCTGAAAATGCGGGCTAGGAAGCGTGCAGGGGACTTCGAACATTCGAGCAGCCGACTTCGAATATCGACACAAGCACCTCTCGGTGAGTACTGTCGATTTTGGGGAAATTTCGTATTACCTCACCGCCTACTGGCTGTCCGCGCTCTCGGCCGCGGCACTACGCCCGCTGACCGACGGGGCATCCTCCGGCACCCGGTAGCGCCCGCGCCTGTCGGCTACGCCTGGACAGGGCGCTCGGTCCCGGATTCCGGCTCGTCGCGCACGGGCGCCCTCTCCCCTGTCAGCAACTCGATGATCGTGCCGAGCTGCGCGGTGATCTCGGCCAACCGACGGCCGTGCTCCACCTGGCGGGCCAGCCGTTATCCGCGCCGACCCTGCGGATCTGACGCTTGCTACTCCGATGCCGGACTGTTGAGCCGGAATCGTCCGTAGGGGTTGGCGCCAGAGTTGGTGAAGTTCGAGGCCGTAGCCATTCGTTGGCGCAGGGATCGCGGGCTTATTCCGCGCCTCCTGCCAATTCCTCATACAACCCTTCCAAAGCGGTGTGGTCGTCGTCGGTACCGGTGTGCGGAGCGGCGAACCAGCGCGCGTACTCGGCGATCTCGGAAAGCCGCCAGTCCAGCGCGAACAGCTCGACCATCGCGGGGTCGGGAAACAAAAGGTCGTCCGCCACGGCGAGCAGGTCGGCGTAGTCCCTCTCGGGCGGTGCGAGAGCCAGCGACTCCCAATCGACCAGCCTCAACCCGTGGGCGGTCATGACCTGGTTGTCGTTGTGCGGCTCACCGTGTGTCGGCACCCATGAGTCCCGGCGGGAGAATGCTGTTTCCGCCAGTTCCAGGTAGCGGCCCGTCCAGCACTCGATCTCCTTGTCGTGCGCGACAAGGGCGACCCGTGCCTGCTCCGCCAGTGGGCCGCTCGTCCAGGGCTTGGCGGTGCGAGCTCGCAACTCATCGGCGAACTCGGGGCCGACCTGCGGAATCCAGGACCGCAGGCCATCGGGTAAGGCAGCGTGATGCAGCGCGGCCAGCGCGAGAACGACCTCGCGGACATGCCGAGGCTCGCGGGTCTCCGCCTCGCTCGGGCTCCGGCCCTCCAGCCATGGCGTCACGCTGAGCGCACCGGCACCGACGTCGACGGTGAACCGCCCGGACCGGGCGGGCACCGGCGCACACACCACGTCCAGACCAGAAGCGGCCAGTGCGGCAGCCCCAGCGTAGGCAGCCTCTAGGGACGTCGCGGTGTGCCGAGGCTCCAACTGATCCAACGTCACGAACAAAGTGGTGCCACCACCGGCAGCACGCCAGTGGTGCGCGCCGAAACCCCACGGTAGGTAGCTGATATCGGCAATGTCGGGCATCCAATGCGCAGCGACGGCATGCGCGATCGCTTCGTCACTGATGAAGGAAGGACGGGAGAGCACAAGATCCAAATCTAGCAACACGGCGACACACAAGCACGGGGTTTTCGCTGCACAGACGAAGTCCGCGACGAGCTGGAAGCCGTCGCCGAACAGCACATGGACCTCAAAGGCAAACGCAACAAGCTAATCCTGCGCGTGAAGAAGTTCGGTGACTCCGATCGCCAAGTCGGCTCACGTGCACTGCTGTCACACACCGCCGTCCAGAACATCGTCACCAAGCGCCACGCACACAAGGAAGGCCAGTAACGCCACCTGGCTGACCACGCCGCCCTCTTGATCAGACTGGCGTGAGACACCCCGTGTGAGTGGGGGTTCCTGGCCGAGGGTGGGATCGGAGATCCTTGTGCACGTGTCCACACCATCTGACAAGCAGTCCCGGCGTTCGCCTGGCGAGGAGCATCCCGACCCGGCACCGCGTCCGTCGCGGCGGGCGTTCACCGCGGAGTACAAGCTCGCCATGGTCGCCGAGTACGAGTGTCAATGGCCTGTTTGTTCTCCCCGTAGGCGGCCAGATGTTCTCCCCACTGGCGGCCAGTTGGATCTCCCCAACGGCGGCCAGATATTTCCCCGCCTTGGTGGGGCTCAGGTCAGTGCAACGGTCTCACTCCTTGTCCGGAGGTGGCTTGGGTGAGCCGGAAGCTGTCACCTTGTGTGACGACGACGTGCGCGTGGTGCAGGAGTCGGTCGACTGTGGGGTCTGTCAAACGAACGGTGTAACTCGGGTTGAAGGGAATTACTTGCGTCCGGCGGCCAGGCGGCCGTCGAAGGCGATCTCGAACGCGTTCAACGCGGGTTTCCACCGCATGGTCCAGCGTTTTCGGCCGGTGCCGGTCGGGTCCAGGCTCATGATCGCCATGTAGACGCACTTGAGCGCGGCTTGTTCGCCTGGGAAGTGCCCGCGGGCTTTGACAGCGCGGCGGATGCGGGCGTTGACGCTCTCGATCGCGTTGGTCGAGCAGATCACCCGCCGGATCTCCGGATCGAACGCGAGGAACGGCACGAACTCGGCCCAGGCGTTGTTCCAGAGCCGGACGATAGCCGGGTAGCGGGCGCCCCACTCCTGAGTGAACTCGGCGAACCGTTCCCGCGCGGCGGCCTCGGTGGCCGCGGTGTAGACGGGCTTGAGGGCTTTGGCGATCGGATCCCAGTGCTGCCGGCCGGCGTAGCGGAAGCTGTTGCGCAGCAGGTGGACAACGCAGGTCTGAGTGATTGTCTGCGGCCAGACGGTGGTGATCGCGTCGGGCAGCCCGGTCAGTCCGTTACAGACGACCATGAGCACGTCGGCCACACCACGGTTCTTCAGTTCGGTGAGCACATGCAGCCAGTACTTGGCGCCCTCACCGCCGTCGCCGGCCCACAAGCCAAGGATGTCCCGGCGGCCCTCGCAGGTCACCGCGAGCGCGACATAGATCGGCCGGTTGGCCACCTGCCCGACACGGATTTTGACGTGGATAGCGTCGATGAAGATCACCGGATAGACCGGGTCCAGCGGCCGGTTCTGCCACTCGACCATGCCCTCGACCACCTTGTCGGTGATGGTGGAAATGGTCTGCCGTGACACTTCGGCGCCATAGACCTCGGCCAGGTGCGCGGAGAGTCGAGTCGGCCTGGGGCGCAGTTCCGGCGTTGCCGTCGGTCTGTTTCCCCAGGCCGCTCGCGGAACCCGCCGTGCGCCTTTCAACGCAACGGGCTCTCCACGGTTTCTGTCGTTA
>NZ_JADNQN010000035.1:0-6727 GCF_047608695.1 Amycolatopsis sp. cmx-11-32
GGCGCCGCGAACGCAAGTGGTCCGCCCAACGGATCACAGACGATTTCGCCGACTTCGGATTCTTGCTCAATCGCCGGACCGTCACACGGCAGCTGACCCGGCTTGGACTCGGCAAACGCCGGTTCATCGACCCCGGCGGTGAGAACAACCGCAAGCCCGGAAAGATCACCGCACGCTGGCCCGGACACATGGTGCACCTCGACGTCAAGAAGGTCGGACGGATCCCCGATGGCGGCGTCTGGCGGATCCACAGCCGCGACAGCGATCAAGCCAAGGCCGCCGACCGGACGAAGTCATCCGGTGCGAAACGCGGCTACACCTACCTGCACTCCGCCATCGACGGATTCTCCCGCCCTTCATACACAGAAACCACTGTCCGACGAGAAGGGTGCCACCGCCGCAGCGTTCCTTGCTCGCGCCAACGTCTGGTTTGCAGCCCACGGCATCACCCACATCCATCGCGTCGGCACAGACAACGGTGCCTGCTGTCGATCCGGCGACTTCGCCCCGTGGCGTCGGAACGCGACCCGGCACCAGAAGACCAAGCCCTACACGCCGCGGCACAACGGGACAGTAGAGCGCTATCAGCGAATCTCGCAGAGGAGCTCCTCTGCGCGCGCGAGTTCACCAGCGAGGAAGCCCGATCATCCGCGATCGCGGTCTGGAGGGCAAACTCGCCGACGAAGCCGGCGACACGTCTCTTCAGGCCACCAAGGCGCTTAAACGCATCGACACCGGCCCGGGACACGTCAAGCCGCTCGATGTCGGAACCTACGGCGATCTCAAGAAGCGCAAAAATGCCGACGACAATCTGGAGCACGACCACATCCCGTCCTCGGCGGCGCTCAAGAAGGCCAAGGAGAAGGAACTCGGCCGCAGGCTGACCGACCAAAAAAAGCGGAGATTCATGAGTGGGGACCGCGATCGAGCTGCCGAAAGAGGTCCACGCCAAAGGTGACACCTTCCACGGTAAGAACACGGAGCATGACTTCGACGGCGCGAAGTCGACACACTTCCTCTTCAAGCTGGCTGGAACGGAATTGGTCTTCGAAGACGACGTCTTGAAAATGTTCACGGTGCGGACGCAGCCGGATGGGCGGGATGACAACTTCGGACTGTATTTGCGGCCTGCCATGCTAGTGGATGGAATTTCCTCCACCGCTACACGCGCCGAAGTTGCTGAGCTACTAGGAAATCCGGAACGTGTCGGACCGAATTTCGACCGATACGAGGTTAACGAACATTATCTGCATTTCGAGTTCGACTCGAATGATCGATTCGCCAGGATTTCCGCGCTGCTTGAGGCGATCTGAGCGTGTGCTTGGAAACGGCAGCCTGGTGAGGGATATGCCTTGCCTGCTCCCTTCCCTGAATAGGTCAGGGAAGGGAGCTAGGGGCGTTATCAGGTAGTTCAGGACTTCTTACGAGGTGCGCGCTTGCGCTTGACGGGGGTCTCTTCGGCGACCGGTTCGGCGGGGACCGACTCGGCGTTGTCGAACGCTTCGTAGATCTCGTTGGGGATGCGGCCGCGTTCGGCGATCGCGTAGCCGTTCGCTGACGCCCAGGCGCGGACCTGCTGGTTGCGTTCGCGGTCGGTGGACTTCGCCGTGCCACCGGCCACGGTGGCCTGTCCGGTCGCGACCTTCATCTTGCGTCCGCCGACTCGCCTGCTGGCGTCGATGAAGCGCTCGAGCTCGTCGCGCAGGGCGCCGGCGTTGTCATCGGAGAGGTCGATCTCGTAGGTGACGCCGTCGAGCGCGAAGGGCACGGTCTGGGTGGCTTCGCCCCCGTCGATGTCGTCGACGATCTGGACGGATACCTTTTGTGCCATCGATAGTGCCTTCCGCTAGGTCATGCCACGCCACCTCGGATTGGCGCAGTGTCAATAATTCTAGGCGTAGGAGTCGTCGCGTGATCGGCGGGAGGTCTGGACGACGCCCGCCCTGGGAGACGACTGAGCGTTAATGAGCTTGGAGTGGCCGTAGGTGCGGGAGTCGAATTCGGGGCGCTGTGTGGTGATGATGTTGCCGACAGCGGACAATGTGGCCTAGCCCTCGTGGTCAATTTCCGCCTCGACGGCGTTGCGCAGCAGGGCGAGCAGGTTCGTGTCGTCCGTGAGCTGCGTCGTCACGATGGGTGATCTCGATGGTAGCGCCGTCTCGGCCAGCGGTTCCGGGTTCTTAGCGCGGGCGAGATTCTCAACGTAGATGAATTTGTCGCAGGCCGGGACGAAGGGCTTGGGTGTCTTGCGTTCGCCGAAGCCGTAGATGGTGAGTCCGGTTTCTCGTAGCCGGGCGGCGAGCTGGGTGGAGTCGGAGTCGCTGGAGACGAGATAGAATCCGTCGAACCGACCCGATAGGGGCGGCACGACCCCAAGTGGCTGCGGACTTGTAGACGGAAGGTCGGGGGTTCGAGCCCCCTTGGCGGCTCAAGATCAACATGGCCTTCGAGTTGCCACTATGACGCGTTACATGAGTTATGTTCGCGTTTTCCTCGGTGTTGTTGGGCTCCGTGTCGTCCCTGTCTTCACAGGCGTGCCTGGTGAACATGAACCATCGGCCCGCTGATGATGTAAGGCCTGGGACAGATTTGGGCCTGCGAACCCGCGAACTTGTCGACGAGGCACTGTGTGTCGCGGTCGCCGAGAGAAAGACGATCCTGCGCGTCGCCCACGATCTGACGGTCCCGGCGGCGGGTCACTGCCTGCTGGTCCGGGACGGTTTTCTCGTCGCGAAAGGCTTACCCTGGTCGATCTGGGCCCGGATCGGGTGGTGGCCGCTTGGGGAGTCCCGGTGCTCGGATAGGGCTGGCGACCCCGGCTACAGGGTCCCTTCGAACACGACGGTGCCGTTGGCGTCACGCGCCTGAATGTGGACCTCTGGTCGGAATGGGTCGCTCACCTCTTTCGGAACGAAGGCCACGAAGGTCCCGTCGACCACATCGGTCGTCGAGGTCAGTCCGGCGCCGAAGTCACAGGTCACCGTCACCGCAGTTGCCGGCAGCAGCGTCCCGGCGAACGGTGCGCGAGAGTTACCCCGGTCACCACCATCTTCCACACCGCCCAGGGTCTGCATCAAGATTCTCCGGGGCTGCTCCGGCGGGAGCTCGAAATGGTCTTGGTAGACACGCATCTTCATCCGGCCGGGATGCCGCGAGTTCGGAACGGTCGTGCACGCCAGGCTCCGGTCGCCCAAACGGCCGAGAACGACCTGATAGCCGTCCTTGTCCAGCAGCGCGCCCGGCCTATAGCCCGCCACGTCGGAGATGGCGTCCACCGCACCGGACAGGCATGCGCCCAGCGCACGTCCCGCGGACGAGGTCCGGTCGGCCGGGGCGACCGGGCGATCGACGGCCGAAAGCAGCGGCGCCGGAGCCGGCGGCAGGCTCGTGGTCGTCGCTCCGGCGGCCTCGTAGACGGACAGTTGCGTCTTGGCGGGGTCGGTCCAGGAGAACGAGACGAACTGATGTGTCAGAGGCGAAGCTTCCACGGCGTCCCCGCCGCCGGCGGAATCCTCGGCCTGGAACGCGAGACCCGCACCCCGCAAGGCCGGATCGAGCACCCCGCCGATCAGCCCGGTCGCGCTCTGCAGGAGCAGCCCGGTGCGGGTGCCCGGCACATACGTGGGGGCGGCGTTCGGGTCGGACAGGGTCACGGTGGTCAGCGTCGTCTCGCAGAACATCGGCTTGCCCGCCGCCGTCGCGGCGACGACCGAAACGCTCAGGTTGACGTCCGTGAACACGGGAACCCATTCCTCGCGCGGGGGCACTCGGTCCGTCTTGGCCGCGGCCCGCACCGCGGCCCAGCAACGGTCGAGCGAGGACGTCGCCAGCCTGACGTCCAGGTTGAGCTCGCCGGCGGCCGGCTCGGGGCGGGGGTCCGTGCCTTGCTGACGGAGCAGCTGCGTCGCGGCGGCGGCGCCGGACGCGACGAGAACGACCGCTGCGGCGGCGTACCAGATGCGTGCCGGCCGCCGCGGCTTCGCGATCCCCTCGCGGACGGCCGATCGCATCCGGGTGCGGACGTCGTCCGGCATCGCATGGCGAGGTGGGTACACGGGTTCGCCGCTCATTTCTCCTCCAGCAACGTACGCAGCCGGGCCCGTCCCCGGGAAAGATGGGCGCGGACGGTGACCTCGGCGATGCCCAGCAACTCTGCGGCGTCAGCGATGCTCACCTCGGCGGCCAGGCAGAGTTCGACGACGTCGCGCTGCGATTTCGGCAGTGACCGGACGGCTTCGGCGACTTGTCCCAGCCGGCGCTGGCCGTCGATCTTCTCGGCCACCGAATCGGCGTGGTCGGACACGGCGGGCTGAGCCGGGATCTTCCCGAGCAGCCGCAGCCGGCGACGAGCACCGCGGTGCTCGTCACGGGCGACATTGGCCGCGACCGTGTAGAGCCACGGCAGGGCGCTGTCCCGCACCAGGGTCACCTCGGCCCGCCGCCGCCACGCGATGAGGAACGTCGTGGACGCCAGGTCCTCGGCGCTGCTCCACGAACCGGTCAGGCGATACGTGTAGTTCCACAGAGCCTCGGCGTGCCGCTCGAACAGCTCGCCGAACGCCCCCTCGTCGCCGCCGGCCGCGCGGGCCCACAGTTCCCGGTCACCGGTCTGTTCCACCGGTACCCCCACCCCGCTCGCGAAACTGCTCACGCCCTGGTTATGGCCGGCACCGGCCGAACGTTGCGCGCAACGTTCCGGGCCGGGGGAGCCACATCAAGCCATGATCATGGAACAGGTCCGGACGACGGACAACCAGACGACGTCCTGGCGGATGCCCCTGTCCGTAGCGGTGCTCTCGGCGGGAGTGTTCCTGCTCGCTCGTCCGCATTTGATCGACGACACGTTCATCACGCTCGCGTACGTGCGCAACGTCGCCTTCCACGGCCACTGGGGCCTGCTCGCCGACGCGACGTCGAACACCGCGACGTCGCCGGCGAACGTGCTCATCCTGGCGGTCCTGACCATCTTCGTCCGCGACGCCGTCTTCGCCGCCGGAGCGTTGTTCGTGCTATGCCAGGTCCTGCTCGCCCTGGCGTTGCGCAGGCTCGGCGGGGCGGCGGGGCTGCCGCCCCGGTTCCCTGCTCTGACACTCGCCGCGCTGACCGTGAACCCGCTTCTGCTCTCGTCGATCGGGCTCGAGGTCACTCTCGGTGCGGCGGTCCTGGGCTGGCTCACCGTGTTCGCCGTCGAAGAGAACCCGTTCGCCTTCGGTCTTGCAGCCGGTGTGCTCGCCCTGGTTCGGCTGGACCTGATCGTGTTCGCGGTGGTGCTCTTCGTTTTCCTCCGTCCCGGCACGGGACGCGCACTGCTCGGAGCCGGGCTGATCACGCTGCCGTGGTTCTGCTTCAGCTGGGTGGTGCTCGGCGCGGCGGTACCGGACACCGTTGTGATCAAGACGCTCCAGGGCGCGCAACATGCCTGGGGTGCCTGGAACTTCGGTAGCGGCCCGCTGTTCTACGCGCGGACTTCGCCGGTGATGGCGGCGCTGGCGTTCCTGCCCGCCGTACTCGCTGTCCTCGCCGTGGTGACACTGGCCATCCGGCTGCGCACGATCCCCGCCGGGCTGCGGCCGTTCGTTCTGCTCGCCCTCGGTGGCCTGCTGTACCACCTCGGCTACGTGTCGCTGACGGTCCCGCCCTACCACTGGTATTACGGCCCCGGCCTCACCGTGGCGACTGTTTTCGTGTGTGCCGTAGCGGTTTCCTACCGGATCATGTTTTGCGGGGTGCTCGCGTTGATCGTCGCCGGTCTGATCGCGTACGCGGCTGCCGGGCTTCCTCGCACGTACGCGCCGTTCACGTCGAACTACACGTCGAGCGCGCAGTACGCACGTATCGGAGCAGAACTGGGAACGCTCGCCGGAGGCCGGATCGTCGGCAGCGCGGGTGAAATCGGCATCCTCGCCTACACCTGCGGCTGCCCGGTCGTCGACGTCTTCTCCGACCGCGGCCTGCTGTCGGCCGCGATCGAGGCGCGCGGCAAGGAGAACCGCTGGACCCGCGCGATACTCCGCGTGAACTACGCCTTTTTCGACTTCGACGTCCGGCCACGCAGTCCCGAACTCGTGCTGCGTCGGCTGGCGGCCCCGCCACAGGACGCGCTCGCGCACTGGACGCTCGACGCGCCGACGCTCGGAAAGCAGGAGCTGTACCTGGTGCCGAACAAGGAGTGAAAGCCCTAGCCCGCCCGGAAAACTTCCCGGGACGTCGGGGTTGATCGCGAAGGCGACCAGCGCCACGCGACCCGTCGACGACGTAGGGGAGCTTCATGTCCGCGTTTCCACCGGCGCCTCAGCACCGCCTGGGATCAGCGGCCGGTGGTGTTCCAGATGCCGCTCGATATCCGCCAGCTTCCTGGTGAATCATTCTCGGGTCTCTCGTCGGCTGAGCGCTCGTTCCGCCAAGCGTTCCAGTTGACTTTCGTAGAACGCGATGTCTCTTGGGCGCTCGAGGAAGAGGCTGGCGGTGGGCGACTGAAGGTGGAGAACCGGCGGATGCTCGTCGTGCCGGTACAACGTGAACCCTGTAGGGCGAGCGCCACGCACAGCTTCTGCCCACTCCCTCGGGTGACTTGCTCGCTAGTACCCACGCGCTTCTGGACGCATGCGCACGAGTCGGCAACCGAGGGCAAGCCCTCAGCCGGGCGCGGCTGAGGACCGCTGACGGTTGATCGAGTCGGTAATGCTCGGAGGAACGTAAGCTGGTGTGATGCGAGTATGGGCGCAGG
>NZ_JADNQN010000036.1:0-6306 GCF_047608695.1 Amycolatopsis sp. cmx-11-32
CGTCGTCGGGTTTCGATATGTTTTGTGAGGAGTGGTTGCTGGCTTTCCTTTCCGGGGCGGCTTTGGTGATCGTTCCGGCTGAGCGGCGTCTGGGTGTCGAGTTGGCGGGGTTCTTGACCGAGTACGGGGTGACACACGCGACGTTGCCTCCCGCGGCGGTGTCGACTTTGCCGGTGAACAGCCTTCCGGCGGGCTTTGTGCTGGACGTGGGTGGTGAAGCGCTGCCGGGTGAGCTGGTCTCGCAATGGGCCGTTGATCGGGTGATGTTCAACAGTTACGGTCCGGCCGAGGCGACGGTGAACGCCGCCGTATGGCGCTGCCGTCCCGGTCTCGAGCCGGGGACGGCGGTTCCGATCGGCCGCCCCATCGCCAATACCCGCGTGTATGTGGTGGACGAGACCTTGGAGCCGGTTCCGGCAGGGGCGACGGGCGAGTTGTACGTGGCCGGTGCCGGTGTGGCGCGGGGTTATGTGGGTCGCGCGGGCCTGACCGGTGCGCGTTTTGTGGCGTGCCCGTTCGAGCCAGGGGAGCGGATGTATCGCACGGGCGACCGGGTGCGGTGGACTGCAGACGGAGAATTGGTGTTCCTGGGGCGTCTGGACGAGCAGGTTCAGATCCGGGGTTTCCGGGTGGAGCCAGGAGAAATCGAAAGTGTCCTGCTGACGCATCCCGACGTCGACCAGGCGGCGGTGATCGCCAGGGAAGACACTCCGGGCGATGTCCGGCTGGCCGGTTATGTCATTCTCGCGGGCGCGGTGTCCGTTGAAGAGTTACGCACCTTCCTCGCCGAGAGACTGCCCTCGTATCTGGTGCCCTCGGCGATCGTCGTTCTCGACGCTTTCCCGTTGACACCCAACGCGAAACTCGATCGCAAGGCCCTTCCCGCGCCGGACTTCGCGGGTCTCGTGGGCACCGGTCGCGCGCCGGAGACCGCGCGGGAAGAAGTGCTGTGCCAGGCGTTCGCCGAGGTGCTCGGCCTGGAACGAGTCGGTGTGGATGACGACTTTTTCGTGCTGGGCGGGCATTCGCTGCTCGTGGTGTCGCTGGTGGAGTGGCTGCGGCAGCGCGGGGTGTCGGTCTCGGTGCGAGCCCTGTTCCTGACCCCGACGCCGGCCGGGCTGGCCGCCGCCGCGGGCCCCGAACCCGTGGTGGTACCGCCCAACCTGATCCCGCCGGACGCCGACGGGATCACGCCGGACATGGTGCCGTTGGCCGAGCTGACCGAGGCCGAGATCGCGCGGGTGGTGGCCGCGGTTCCCGGCGGGGCGCCGAACATCCAGGACGTGTACCCGCTGGCGCCGTTGCAGGAAGGTATCTTCTTCCACCACCTGATGGCCGACCACGACGGAACCGACGTCTACGTGACGCCCACCGTCATCGAATTCGATTCGCGTGACCGCCTCGACGCCTTCCTCGCCGGGTTGCGCTGGATGGTGGACCGGCACGACATCTACCGCACCGCGGTCGTGTCGGCGGGGCTGCGGGAACCCGTGCAGGTCGTGGTGCGCCACGCCGAGCTGCCGGTCGCGGAAGTCGTCCTCGATCCCAGCGGCCCCGACGCCGTCGAACAGCTCCTGAACAGGGTGGGCGGGCGGCTGGACCTGGGCCGGGCGCCGCTGATGGACGTGCACTTCGCCGCCGATCATCGCGGCGGTCGATGGCTCGGCCTGCTGCGCGTCCACCACCTGCTGCAGGACCACACCACGCTCGAGGTGCTGCTCGACGACCTGCGAGCCTTCCTGTCCGGGCGGGCCGGGGAACTCCCCGCGCCGGTCCCGTTCCGCGAATTCGTGGCGCAGGCACGGCTCGGGGTGCCACGACAGGAGTACGAGCGGTACTTCTCCGGCCTCCTCGGCGACGTGACGGAGACGACCGCCCCTTACGGGCTGGTGGATCTGCACGGCGACGGCACCGGCGCCGAGCAGGCTCACCTGTGGGTGGACGACGCGCTGGGCAGGCGCGTCCGCGAGGTGGCGCGGTCGTGGGGAGCCAGCCCGGCCACGGTGTTCCACCTGGCGTGGGCCCGCGTGCTGGGCGCGGTGTCGGGACGCGAGGACGTCGTTTTCGGCACCGTCCTCTTCGGACGGATGAACGCCGGTACCGGCGCGGACCGCGTGCCGGGACTGTTCATCAACACCCTGCCGGTCCGGGTCCGCCTCGATCGGGAGGGCGTCGGTGAGGCACTGACCGGACTTCGGCACCAGCTCGCGGACCTGCTGGCCTACGAGCACGCGCCCCTGGCGCTCGCCCAAGGGGCCAGCGGTCTCTCCGGCGGCAGTCCGTTGTTCAGCTCGATCTTCAACTACCGGCACAGCCCGGCCACTCCGGAGGAGGACCGCCCGGCGCTGGACGGGATGAACGTCCTGTCGGCCCGCGACCTCACCAACTACCCGCTCGCGGTCGCAGTCGACGCCCACGAGTCCGGCTTCGCGATCACCCTGGACGCGGTGGCGCCCGCCGACCCGGCCCGGGTGGGCGCGCTGCTGATCACCTGTCTCGACGCCCTCGCCACCGCTTTGGCGGACGAGCCCGCCACGCCGCTTCGCACGCTGGACGTGCTGGACGAGTCCGAGCTGTCCGCGCTGGTGGACGGCTGGAACGACACCGCGGTACCGGTGGCGGACGTGTCGGTGGCGGACGCGTTCGCGGCCAGGGCCGCGGCCGATCCCGGCGCCGTCGCGGTCGTCTCCGGCGAGGTGGAGACGTCCTACGGCGAGCTGGACGCGCGTGCGGACCGGCTGGCGCGGGCGCTGGTCGCCGCAGGCGTGCGGCCGGAGTCGGCCGTGGCGGTCGCGATGGAGCGGTCGATCGACCTGGTGGTCGCGTTTCTGGCGGTGCTGAAGGCAGGCGGTGTCTTCGTGCCGCTGGACACCGGCTGGCCGGAGGCCCGGATGCGCGCGGTGACCGCGGACGCGGGCGCTTGCCTGTTGCTGGCGCACGAGGCGACCACCGGGATCGAACTCGGCGTCGCGGCGCTGACGGTCGAGGCCGAGGCGGACACCGCGGTGGACCTGCCGGACTCGGTCCCGCCGGGTTGTGCCGCCTACGTGATGTACACGTCCGGCTCGACCGGGGAGCCGAAGGGCGTGGTGGCCACCCATCGGGACGTGGTGCGCCTGGCGATGGACCGGTGCTGGGGTGCCGCGGCACGGGTGCTGTTCCACGCCCCCCACGCCTTCGACGCGTCGTCTTACGAGCTGTGGGTGCCGCTGCTGTCGGGTGGCACCGTGGTGATCGCACCCGGCGAGCGCATCGACGCGGCGTCGATGCGGCGGTTGATCTCCGCGCACGCGTTGACCCACGTGCACGTGACCGCCGGTCTGCTGCGGGCACTGGCCGAGGACGACCCAGGCTGCTTCGCCGGGGTGCGTGAGGTGCTGACGGGCGGGGACGTGGTGACGGCCGACGCCGTGCGCCGGGTCATGGAGTCGGGCTCCCGGGTGGTCGTGCGGCACCTCTACGGGCCGACCGAGGTCACGCTGTGCGCCACCCAGCACGAGATCGCCGATGCCGCCGAGGTGGGCGGCGCGCTGCCCATCGGGCGGCCGCTGGACAACACCCGCGTCTATGTCCTGGACGACGGGCTCAACGTGGTCCCGGTGGGCGTCGCCGGTGAGCTGTACGTGGCCGGGGCCGGCATCGCGCGCGGTTACGTCAACCGCGCCCAGACCACGGCGGAGCGGTTCGTCGCGTGCCCGTACGGGACGGGCGGGCGGATGTACCGCACCGGCGACCTGGCTCGCTGGACGCCGGACGGGCGACTGGTGTTCGCCGGGCGCGCGGACGACCAGGTCAAGATTCGCGGTTTCCGGGTGGAACCGGGTGAGATCGAGGCCGTGCTCGCCGAGCATCCGGCGGTCGCGCAGGCCACCGTCGTAGTGCGGGAGGACGTCCCGGGGGACAAGCGGCTGATCGGCTACGTGGTGCCCGTGGACGGAAGCGCTTCGATCGTCGACGTGGTGCGTGACCACGTGGCCGGGCGCCTGCCCGAGTACCTGATCCCGGCGTCGTTCGTGGAACTGGCCGCGCTCCCGCTGACGGCCAACGGGAAGGTGGACCGGGCGGCGCTGCCCGCGCCCGGGTACGCGGCCGGAGCGGGCAGGGCTCCGGTGAACGCGCGGGAAGAGCTGCTGTGCCGGGCCTTCGCCGATGTCCTGGGGCTGCCGTCGGTCGGGATGGACGACGACTTCTTCGCGTTCGGCGGGCATTCGCTCCTGGCGATGCAGCTGGTGAGCCGGGTACGCGCGATCCTGGACGTGGAACTTCCGATCCGGACTGTGTTCGAAGCCCGGACTCCCGGGCGCCTTGCGGTCCGGATCGACCAGGTCGCCGCGCCGGGGCGGACGGCGCTGACGGCGCGGTCACGGCCGGACCTGGTGCCGTTGTCGTTCGCGCAGCGCCGGTTGTGGTTCCTGGGCAGGCTGGAGGGGCCGAGCCCGACCTACAACATTCCCTGGGGTCTGCGTCTGACCGGGACCTTGGACCGGGCGGCTTTCGCGGCGGCGTTGCGTGATGTGGTCGGGCGCCACGAGGTGCTGCGTACTGTTTTCGCGCTGGCCGACGGCGAGCCGTATCAGCGGGTGCTTTCGGTGGACGAGTCCGGGTTCGCGCTGGACGTGGTGGAAGTGCCGCCCGACGACCTGACGGCGGCGGTGGCGCGGGTCGCGACGCACCCCTTCGACCTGGCGGCGGAGATCCCGGTGCGCGCCTCGCTGTTCGTGGTGGCGCCGGACGAGCACGTGCTGGTCATGGTGGTGCATCACATCGCGGGTGACGCCTGGTCGATGGCGCCCTTGGCCCGCGACGTTTCGCTGGCGTACGAGGCACGGCTGGGCGGCGCGGCTCCCCGGTGGGCCCCGCTGCCGGTGCAGTACGCCGACTACGCGCTCTGGCAGCGGGAGCTGCTCGGCGACGACGACGATCCGGGCAGCGTGATCGCACAGCAGGTGCGCTACTGGAAGGCCGCGCTGGCCGGCGCACCGGACGAGCTGGACCTGCCGGTCGACCGGCCACGTCCGGCGGAGCTGTCCCATCGAGGCCACGTCGCCGAGGCCGAACTTCCCGCCGAGCTGCACCGGCGGCTCCTGGAGCTGGCGGCGGCCGAGGGCGTGACCGTGTTCATGCTGCTGCAGGCCGCGTTGGCGGTGACGCTCTCGCGGTTGGGCGGAGGCCGGGACATCCCGATCGGCACGGCCGTCGCGGGGCGCACCGACCAGGCCCTCGACGAGCTGGCCGGGTTCTTCGTCAACACCCTCGTGCTGCGCACCGACCTGTCCGGGAATCCGACCTTCGCCGAGGTGCTGGGGCGGGCACGGGAAAACCTCCTCGCGGGGCTGGCCCACCAGGACGTCCCGTTCGAGCGGCTGGTCGAGGAGCTCTCCCCGGCCCGTTCGCTGACCCGGCATCCGCTGTTCCAGGTGATGCTGACCGTGCAGAACACCGCCGGGACCGACGCCGAGCTGCCCGGCCTGCGGACCTCGATGGTGCCCACGGGGGCGGTGGCCGCCAAATTCGATCTGGACCTCGCCTTCGAGGAGAGTTTCGACCCGGCGGGCGCGCCCGCCGGCTTGCGCGGAACGCTCGTCGTGGCCGCCGACCTGTTCGACCCGAGCACCGCGGACCGGATCGTGACCTGGTTCGCACGAGTGCTCGACGAGGTGACCCGACGGCCGGACCTGCGGCTCGGCGCGGTCGACGTCCTCGACGCCGGTGAACTGTCCACTTTGGATGGATGGAACGAGCCGGGGCCGCCGGTCCCCGATGCCACGCTGCCGGAGCTGTTCGAGGCCCAGGCCGCGAGGACGCCGGACGCGATCGCCGTCACGGCGGGCGACGTCGAGCTGTCGTACGCGGAACTGGATGCGCGAGCGAACGGTCTGGCCCGTCGGCTGGCGAGCCGGGGTGTCGGCCCGGAGTCGGTTGTCGGGGTGGTCGCACGACGGTCGGCCGAGTCGGTGGTGTCGCTGTTGGCGGTGCTCAAGGCGGGTGGCGCGTATTTGCCGGTGGATCCGGATTCTCCGGTAAAGCGGATCGAGTTCGTGCTGGCGGACGCGGACGCGGTATGTGTGGTCGCGACGTCGGACTGCGTGTCGGTGGTGCCGCAGGGTGTCCCGGTCGTGCTGGCGGACGATCCTGGGCACGACGTGGTTTCGGACCGGCCGAGCGTGGCGCGCCCCGACCATGCGGCGTATGTGATTTACACGTCGGGTTCGACGGGGTTGCCGAAGGGGGTGGTGGTTCCGCATCGGAATGTGGTGGCGTTGTTCGCGGCTGCTGGTGGGTTGTTTGATTTTGGTGCGGATGATG
>NZ_JADNQN010000037.1:0-5387 GCF_047608695.1 Amycolatopsis sp. cmx-11-32
TGGGTGTGGTGGGTGAGTTGTATGTGGCTGGTCCGCAGTTGGCGCGTGGTTATGTGAATCGTGCGGGTTTGACCGGTGAGCGTTTTGTGGCGTGTCCCTTCGGGTCCCCGGGTGTCCGGATGTATCGCACCGGCGATCGGGCTCACCGGACCAATGACGGCGATTTGGTGTTCGCGGGACGCGTGGACGACCAGGTCCAGATCCGCGGCCACCGGGTCGAACCGGGGGAGGTCCGCGCCGTGCTGGCCGGGCACCCGGCGGTCGCCCAGGCCGTCGTGACGGCGCGGGAGGACGTGCCGGGCGACCTGCGACTGGTCGCCTACATCCTGCCCACCCAGGAAGCCAAGGACACCGACACCGCCGGCGAGATCACCGCGAAGGTCCGCGCCCACGCCGCCGCGCGGCTCCCCGGCTACCTGTGCCCGTCGGCCGTCACGGTGCTCGACGCCTTGCCGAGCACGCCCAACGGCAAGCTCGACGTCGCCGCGCTGCCCGCACCGGACTACGCGTCGGCTCGCCGGACGAGCCGGGGTCCCGCCAACGAACGCGAAGCGGCCCTGTGCGCGGCGTTCGCCGAGACCCTCGCCGTGCCCGAGGTCGGCGTGGAGGACGACTTCTTCCTGCTCGGCGGCCATTCGCTGCTCGCCACCAGGCTCGTCGCCCGGATCCGCGCGTCGACGGGGGCGGAACTGCCGATCGAAGAACTGTTCGCGACTCCCACCCCGGCCGGGCTCGCCGCCTGGCTCGCCGAGCACGGCGACCGGACCGAACATGTCAGGCCCGCGCTGCGACGGATGCGTTAAAGAAAGAGGAGCCGATGATTCCCGCGTCGTTCGCACAACAGCGATTGTGGTTGCAGTGGCGGATCGAAGGGGCAGGCGCCACGTACAACAGCCCGAGCATCCTGCGGCTGACCGGGCCGCTGGACCAGGTGGCCCTGGCCGCCGCGCTGCGTGACGTGATCATTCGCCACGAGGCGCTGCGCACGGTCTTCCCCGAGGTGGACGGCGAGCCGCGTCAGCGGATCGTGGAGCCCGGTGAGCTGGCCTGGGATCTTCCGGTGGTGCGGGTGAGGGGGACCGAGGATCCGGCGTCGCGCCGACAGCTTGCGGCCCTGCGAGACTTGAAGTGGGACCGGCCGGCGGAACTGCCCTCGGTCGAGGCGGCCGTCGAGCCGCCCGGTGAGGAGATCGACGCGAGCGCTCTGCCGGGCGCGGTGGCACGGGTGGCGGCGTACCCGTTCGACTTGTCCGCCGAGATTCCGGTGCGCGCCTGGTTGTTCGCGCTGGCACCGGAATCGCATGTGCTCGTGGTGGTCATCCACCACATCGCCACCGACGGCTGGTCGGCGGGCCCGTTCGCGCGGGACGTCGCCGCCGCGTACGCCGCGCATGGCGCGGGTCGCGAACCGGACTGGCCGGACCTGCCCGTGCAGTACGCCGACTACACGTTGTGGCAGCGGGAGTTGCTCGGCGAGAAGGACGACCCGGACAGTTTGCTGTCGCGGCAGGTCGGCTACTGGCGCGACGCGTTGGCCGGCGTCCCCGAAGAGCTGAACCTCCCGGCGGATCGCCCGCGGCCGGTGGAACCTTCCCATCGCGGGCACGCGATCGGGGTCGGCGTTCCGGCGGCGGTGCACGGCAGGCTGGTCACTTTGGCTCGCCGGCGTCGCGCCACACTGCCGATGCTGCTCCAGGCGGGGCTGGCGGTGACGTTGTCCCGGCTCGGCGCGGGGTACGACATCCCCATCGGCACTCCGACCGCGGGGCGATCCGACGAAGGCCTGCACGACCTGGTCGGGTTCTTCGTCAACACGTTGGTGGTCCGAGCCGATCTGTCCGGGAACCCGACGTTCGGTGAGGCGATCGACCGCGTGCGTGCCACCGCGGTGCGCGCTTTCGCTCACCAGGACGTGCCGTTCGAGCGACTCGTCGAGGAACTCGCTCCCGTCCGCGCGCTCGCCCGTCACCCCCTGTTCCAGGTCGTCCTGGCGCCCCTGGACGACGGTGCCGCCCCCGAATTCCCCGGTGTGCGCGCCGAGGCGCTCTCGATCGGCCGGACGACGGCCAAGTTCGATCTGGAAGCGACGCTGGGTGAGGTCTTCGACGAAGCGGGCGCCCCGGCGGGGATCCGGGGTGTGCTCACGGGATCGGCCGACCTGTTCGACACGCATACGGTGGCCCGGATCGCGGGCTACCTGGTGCGGGTGCTGACGGCCATGTCCGCGAACCCTGACCTGCCGGTCGGCTCGGTGGAACTCCCGGAAGCGGCCGAACTCACCCAGCTGGTGGAGGAGTGGAACGCGACAGCGGTGTCCACTTCGGATATCTCGGTGCCGGAGGCGTTCGCTGAACGGGTGAAGGTGGCTCCGGCCGGGATCGCGGTGGTGTGGGACGGCGGTGAGCTCACCTACGGGGAACTGGACGCGCGCTCGGACCGCCTCGCGCGGACACTGGTGGCCGCCGGGGCCGGGCCGGAATTGGCGGTCGCGGTGCTGATGGAGCGTTCCAGCGAGCTGGTGGTGGCACTGCTGGCGATCCTGAAGACCGGCGCCGCTTTCGTCCCGGTGGACGTGAGCTGGCCGGAAACGCGGATGCGTGCCGTGCTCGAGGACGCGGGCGCCGCGGTGCTGGTGGTGCACGAGGCGACGGCTCGGCACGATCTCGGGCTCACGGTGATCCAGTCCGATGGCGAGACGGACTCTGTGGCCGAACTGCCTGGTGCGATGTCGCCCGATGGTGCCGCGTATGTGATGTACACGTCGGGTTCGACTGGTGTGCCGAAGGGTGTGGTGGCGACTCACCGGGATGTGGTCGGCTTGGCGGAGGACCGGTGCTGGGGTGTGACGTCGCGGGTATTGTTTCATGCGCCGTACGCGTTCGACGCGTCGTCGTACGAGTTGTGGGTGCCGTTGTTGTCGGGCGGGACCGTCGTGGTGGCACCGGTGGAACGGATGGACGCCGCTGTGCTGCGCCGGTTGATCGCGGAGTACGCGTTGTCGCATGTGCATGTGACGGCGGGTTTGTTCCGGGTGCTGGCGGACCGGGATCCGAAGTGTTTCGCGGGTGTTCGTGAGGTGCTGACGGGTGGGGATGTGGTTCCGGCCGAGTCCGTGCGGCGGGTGCTGGAGTCGAATCCCGGTGTGGTGGTGCGGCAGCTGTACGGTCCGACCGAGGTGACGTTGTGCGCCACCCAGCATGAAGTCGGTGCTGACGGTGAGGTCGGCGATGTGCTGCCGATCGGGCGACCGATGGACAACATGCGCGTCTACGTGCTCGATGAAGGGTTGCGCCCGGTTCCGGTCGGGGTGGCCGGTGAACTTTACGTCGCCGGTGCGGGCGTCGCGCGCGGCTACCTGAATCGTCCTTTGTGGACAGCGGAGCGTTTTGTGGCTTGCCCGTTCGGTTCGGGCGAGCGGATGTACCGGACGGGCGATCTGGTCCGGTGGTCTTCGGACGGTCGTCTGGTGTTCGGCGGTCGCGCGGACGAGCAGGTGAAGATTCGCGGATTCCGGGTCGAACTCGGTGAGGTCGAGGCGGCGCTCGCCGGGCATCCGGCGGTCGCGCAGGCCACGGTCGTCGTCCAGGAGGACACGTCCGGTGGGAAGCGGCTGATCGGCTACCTGGTACCCGAGATACGTGGCACCGCCGTCACCGAAGCGGTGCGCGAGTACGTGGCCGAGCGCCTGCCCGCTTATCTGGTGCCCTCGGCGCTGGTGGAGCTGGACGTCCTGCCGCTGACGGTGAACGGCAAGGTGGATCGCGCGGCACTCCCCGCTCCCGAGTACGCGGCGGGTGACGGCCGCGCCCCCGCCGGCCCGCGCGAGGAGCTGTTGTGCCAGGCGTTCGCCGAGGTGCTGGAACTCCCCGCCGTCGGCGTCGACGACGACTTCTTCGCACTCGGCGGCCATTCGCTGCTGGCGGTTTCGCTGGTGGAATGGCTGCGGCAGCGCGGGGTGTCGGTGTCGGTGCGGGCGTTGTTCGTGACGCCGACCCCGGCTCTGCTGGCGGCCGTCGCGGGACCGGAGCCGGTGACGGTACCGCCCAACCTGATCCCGCCGCACACCAGCGAGATCACGCCCGAAATGCTGCCACTGGTCGACCTGACCGAAGACGAGATCGCCCGGATCGTGGCGACCGTCCCTGGTGGCGCGGCGAACGTGCAGGACGTCTATCCGCTGGCGCCGTTGCAGGAGGGGCTCCTCTTCCACCACCTGATGGCCGATCGGGACGGTGACGATGTCTACGCGATGCCGTTCACACTGCGGCTCGACACCCGGGACCGGGTGACCGCGTTGCTCGACGCGTTGCAGCGGGTCATCGACCGGCACGACGTGTACCGCACGGCGATCGTCTGGGAGGGCCTGCCGGGGCCGGTCCAGGTGGTGTGGAGGCACGCCGAATTGCCGGTCACCGAAGGACCCCTTGACGCCGACGGATGGATGGAGCTGGGCAGGGCGCCGCTGTTGAGCGTCCGCGTCGCGCCGGAACCCGAGGGCACGGCCTGGCTGGCCTTGGTACGCATGCATCACCTGATCCAGGACCACGCCGCGCTGGAAGTGGTACTGGACGAGATCAAGGCGTTCATGGAGGGGCGGGCTGACGCGTTACCAGCGCCCGTGCCGTTCCGCGAGTTCGTGACACAGGCTCGGCTGGGCATGTCCGGCGAGGACCACGAACGCCATTTCGCCGGACTGCTGGGTGACGTGACCGAGACTTGCGCCCCCTACGGGCTCCTGGACGTGCACGGCGACGGCGCCGGGATCACGCAGGGCAGGCTGGCGGTGGACGACCGGCTGGCCGAGCGGCTGCGGGAGGTGGCGCGGTCACGCGGGGTGAGTCCCGCGACGGTCTTCCACGTCGCTTGGTCGCGGGTGCTGGCGGCCGTGTCCGAGCGTCCCGACGTCGTGTTCGGCACAGTGCTGCTCGGGCGGGCGAACTTGGGCGCGGACCGCGTTCCCGGCTTGTTCATGAACACCCTGCCGGTCCGGGTCAGGACCGCGGAGCAGACCGTCGGCGACGCGTTGATCGGGATGCGTGACCAGCTCGCTGACCTGATGGTGCACGAGCACGCGCCGTTGACCCTGGCGCAGGCGGCCAGCGGGCTGTCCGGTGGCGGGCCCCTGTTCACCTCGATCGTCAACTATCGGCACCTCCAGCGAGACGTCGAGCAGTCGGGCACCGGCCTCGAAGGCGTCGAAGCGCTGTTGGCGAGAGACCCGACGAACTACCCGCTCGACATCTCCGTGAACCAGAGCCCCACCGGTTTCGACTTGGTCGTGGAGGCCGTGGCGCCAGTGGATCCGGTGCAGGTGTGCGAGCTGCTGCACACCTGTGTCGAGAATCTTGTCACCGCCCTTGTGGACGCCCCGGATCGCAGGCTCGCGA
>NZ_JADNQN010000038.1:0-5290 GCF_047608695.1 Amycolatopsis sp. cmx-11-32
AGTCCGGCGGTGTCCTACTCTCCCACAACCCTTCGGTTGCAGTACCATCGGCGCTGTCAGGCTTAGCTTCCGGGTTCGGAATGGGACCGGGCGTTTCCCTGACGCTATAACCACCGAAACACTGTGAAACACCCACACACCTGTGTGTGGTGGTGTGGTGTTTCAGAGCTGTAGAGTGGATGCGTAACATCTTTGTGGGCAAGTCCTCGGCCTATTAGTACCAGTCAACTCGATAACACATTACTGTGCTTCCATTTCTGGCCTATCAACCCAATGGTCTGTTGGGGGCCTTAACCCACAAAGGGGTGGGATACCTCATCTTGGAACAGGCTTCCCGCTTAGATGCCTTCAGCGGTTATCCCTTCCGAACGTGGCCAACCAGCCATGCCACTGGCGTGACAACTGGCATACCAGAGGTTCGTCCGTCCCGGTCCTCTCGTACTAGGGACAGCCTTCCTCAAGTATCCTACGCGCGCGGCGGATAGGGACCGAACTGTCTCACGACGTTCTAAACCCAGCTCGCGTGCCGCTTTAATGGGCGAACAGCCCAACCCTTGGGACCTACTCCGGCCCCAGGATGCGACGAGCCGACATCGAGGTGCCAAACCATGCCGTCGATATGGACTCTTGGGCAAGATCAGCCTGTTATCCCCGGGGTACCTTTTATCCGTTGAGCGACACCCCTTCCACCAGGCGGTGCCGGATCACTAGTCCCGACTTTCGTCCCTGCTCGACATGTCTGTCTCACAGTCAAGCTCCCTTGTGCACTTGCACTCAACACCTGATTGCCAACCAGGCTGAGGGAACCTTTGGGCGCCTCCGTTACTCTTTAGGAGGCAACCGCCCCAGTTAAACTACCCATCAGGCACTGTCCCTGAACCAGATCATGGTCCGAGGTTCAGATTCCCAATCCGACCAGAGTGGTATTTCAACAACGACTCCACCAACACTAGCGTGCCAGCTTCACAGTCTCCCACCTATCCTACACAAGCCGAACCGAAAACCAATACCAAACTATAGTAAAGGTCCCGGGGTCTTTCCGTCCTGCCGCGCGTAACGAGCATCTTTACTCGTAGTGCAATTTCGCCGGGCCTGTGGTTGAGACAGCCGGAAAGTCGTTACGCCATTCGTGCAGGTCGGAACTTACCCGACAAGGAATTTCGCTACCTTAGGATGGTTATAGTTACCACCGCCGTTTACTGGCGCTTAAATTCTCAGCTTCACCCCGAAGGGTTAACCGGTCCTCTTAACGTTCCAGCACCGGGCAGGCGTCAGTCCATATACATCGTCTTGCGACTTCGCATGGACCTGTGTTTTTAGTAAACAGTCGCTTTCCGCTGGTCTCTGCGGCCACCACACCCTAGCCTGCAAGAGGCTTCAAGTGCACTGGCCCCCCTTCTCCCGAAGTTACGGGGGCATTTTGCCGAGTTCCTTAACCACAGTTCACCCGATCGCCTTAGTATTCTCTACCTGACCACCTGTGTTGGTTTGGGGTACGGGCCGTGCACGCACTCGCTAGAGGCTTTTCTCGGCAGCATAGGATCACTCTACTTCACCTCAATCGGCTACGCATCACGTCTCAGCCTTCATGAAACACGGATTTACCTATGCTTCGGCCTACACGCTTACACCAGTACTACCACTCACTGGCGGAGCTACCTTCCTGCGTCACCCCATCACTCGACTACTACGGAATCAGATCCCACGCTCCACACAGAAACCTCCGTCCGAAGACATCGGTAACTGGCTTTGGGTGGTTAGTATCAACCGCCTCATCCTGGGCGCACGTGCTCGGGTACGGGAATATCAACCCGTTATCCATCGACTACGCCTGTCGGCCTCGCCTTAGGTCCCGACTTACCCTGGGCGGATTAGCCTGGCCCAGGAACCCTTGGTCATCCGGCGGCAGAGTTTCTCACTCTGCATTCGCTACTCATGCCTGCATTCTCACTCCCACACCCTCCACGACTGGCTTCCGCCGCCGCTTCCCTGGATGCAGGACGCTCCCCTACCCATCCACACCACTAGACACAACCCGCAAGGAGTTGAGCCGATGTATTGCATGAATGACACAGCTTCGGCGGTGTGCTTAAGCCCCGCTACATTGTCGGCGCAGGACCACTTGACCAGTGAGCTATTACGCACTCTTTCAAGGGTGGCTGCTTCTAAGCCAACCTCCTGGTTGTCTGGGCAATCCCACATCCTTTCCCACTGAGCACACACTTGGGGGCCTTAGCTGGTGTTCTGGGCTGTTTCCCTCTCGACGACGAAGCTTATCCCCCGCCGTCTCACTGCCACACTCTCACACCACGGTATTCGGAGTTTGGTTGATTTCGGTAACCCGGTAAGGCCCCTAGACCATCCAGTAGCTCTACCCCCGCGGTGAAACATGTGACGCTGCACCTAAATGCATTTCGGGGAGAACCAGCTATCACGGAGTTTGATTGGCCTTTCACCCCTACCCACAGCTCATCCCCTCAGTTTTCAACCTAAGTGGGTTCGGCCCTCCACGTCGTCTTACCGACGCTTCAGCCTGGCCATGGGTAGATCACTCCGCTTCGGGTCTAGACCACGCGACTCAGACGCCCTATTCAGACTCGCTTTCGCTACGGCTACCCCACACGGGTTAACCTCGCCACGCAGCACTAACTCGCAGGCTCATTCTTCAAAAGGCACGCCATCACCGTAAACATCAAAGATGCTGCTCGGGCTCTGACGGCTTGTAGGCACACGGTTTCAGGTACTCTTTCACTCCCCTCCCGGGGTACTTTTCATCTTTCCCTCACGGTACTAGTCCGCTATCGGTCTTCAGGAAGTATTTAGGCTTACCGGGTGGTCCCGGCAGATTCACAGCAAATTCCACGAGCTCGCTGCTACTCGGGAACACCACACAAACAATCCACAACGTGTTTTCGCGTACGGGACTCTCACCCACTCCGGTCGCCCATCCCAAGACGTTCCACTAACACGCGCGATCATTCCGAGGACTGTCAGATCCTCGACGCTGGGTCCCACAACACCACACACACAACGCCTGACAGCTTGACATGTGCATGGTTTAGCCTCATCCGCTTTCGCTCGCCACTACTCACGGAATCACGGTTGTTTTCTCTTCCTACGGGTACTGAGATGTTTCACTTCCCCGCGTTCCCTCCACACACCCTATATATTCAGATGCGGGTAACACCACATAACTGGTGCTGGGTTTCCCCATTCGGAAATCCTCGGATCACAGCTCGGTTGACAGCTCCCCGAGGCATATCGCAGCCTCCCACGTCCTTCATCGGCTCCTGAAGCCAAGACATCCACCATGTGCCCTTAACAACTTGACCACAAAGATGCTCGCATCCACTCTACAGTTCTCAAACACCACACCAGAAACAAACGCCCCGGGACCGTGTCCAGCCCCTCGGCGTGTTGCCTCAGGACCCAACAGCATGCCAGCGAACAATTCTCGATCAAACCCGGCAGAACACTTTCCACACCTCCCGAAGAAGGCAGTACTCACACTTGCCGGCAACCTGACCTCAAACCATAACCAGTAGTTCCACAATTCCTTGAGCAAGCCCGGCAACATCACAGTCGGATGTTGAGCCGTGCCCACTCCACCACCGTTGATCCGGGTATCCCGGCGAGGTGGATGTGTTGCTCCTTAGAAAGGAGGTGATCCAGCCGCACCTTCCGGTACGGCTACCTTGTTACGACTTCGTCCCAATCGCCAGTCCCACCTTCGACCACTCCCCCCGCTTACGCGGTTGGGCCATGGGCTTCGGGTGTTACCGACTTTCATGACGTGACGGGCGGTGTGTACAAGGCCCGGGAACGTATTCACCGCAGCGTTGCTGATCTGCGATTACTAGCGACTCCGACTTCACGCAGTCGAGTTGCAGACTGCGATCCGAACTGAGACCGGCTTTAAGGGATTCGCTCCACCTCGCGGTATCGCAGCCCTCTGTACCAGCCATTGTAGCATGTGTGAAGCCCTGGACATAAGGGGCATGATGACTTGACGTCATCCCCACCTTCCTCCGAGTTGACCCCGGCAGTCTCCCACGAGTCCCCGCCATCACGCGCTGGCAACGTAGGATAAGGGTTGCGCTCGTTGCGGGACTTAACCCAACATCTCACGACACGAGCTGACGACAGCCATGCACCACCTGTACACCAACCACAAGGGAAGCCCTATCTCTAGGGATGTCTGGCGCATGTCAAGCCCAGGTAAGGTTCTTCGCGTTGCATCGAATTAATCCACATGCTCCGCCGCTTGTGCGGGCCCCCGTCAATTCCTTTGAGTTTTAGCCTTGCGGCCGTACTCCCCAGGCGGGGCGCTTAATGCGTTAGCTACGGCACGGACAACGTGGATGTCGCCCACACCTAGCGCCCAACGTTTACAGCGTGGACTACCAGGGTATCTAATCCTGTTCGCTCCCCACGCTTTCGCTCCTCAGCGTCAGTATCGGCCCAGAGACCCGCCTTCGCCACCGGTGTTCCTCCTGATATCTGCGCATTTCACCGCTACACCAGGAATTCCAGTCTCCCCTACCGAACTCAAGTCTGCCCGTATCGCCCGCACGCTCCACGTTAAGCGTGGAGTTTTCACGAACGACGCGACAAACCGCCTACGAGCTCTTTACGCCCAATAATTCCGGACAACGCTCGCACCCTACGTATTACCGCGGCTGCTGGCACGTAGTTAGCCGGTGCTTCTTATCCAGGTACCGTCACTTGCGCTTCGTCCCTGGCGAAAGAGGTTTACAACCCGAAGGCCGTCATCCCTCACGCGGCGTCGCTGCATCAGGCTTTCGCCCATTGTGCAATATTCCCCACTGCTGCCTCCCGTAGGAGTCTGGGCCGTGTCTCAGTCCCAGTGTGGCCGGTCACCCTCTCAGGCCGGCTACCCGTCGTCGCCTTGGTAGGCCATTACCCCACCAACAAGCTGATAGGCCGCGGGCTCATCCTGTACCGCCAGAACTTTCAACCAACCCCCATGCGAGAATCAGTGATATCCGGTATTAGACCCAGTTTCCCAGGCTTATCCCAAAGTACAGGGCAGATTGCCCACGTGTTACTCACCCGTTCGCCACTAATCCACCCGAAGGCTTCATCGTTCGACTTGCATGTGTTAAGCACGCCGCCAGCGTTCGTCCTGAGCCAGGATCAAACTCTCCAACAATGTCAAATTTGATCGAGGCAAATTTTACTTGCACTCAAAGAAACCTCAAACGAGGTTCACATACATAAGCTCTACTGGCTTAATTCACTAGCACACTGTTGAGTTCTCAAGCAACAC
>NZ_JADNQN010000039.1:0-5026 GCF_047608695.1 Amycolatopsis sp. cmx-11-32
TGCAGCCTTGCCGCACGACATCCCGGACTCTCTACCGGGGAGATATCTGGCCGTCTACGGGGAACCCGGTGGCCATCAGCGGGGCCTTATCTGGCCGCCTATGGGGAGTATTCACTGGCCACGGACACATGGGTTCGACACGCCACCGATTTACCGAGGAGTACAAGGCGCAGGCGGTAGCGTTCGTCATCGATGACAATCGGCCTATTGCCGAGGTCGCACGCAATATCGGCGTGCACGAGATGACACTGGGGAAATGGGTGAAGAAAGCCAGGGAGTCCGACGAGTCGGCAGACAAGCCGTTGGAGAATTCCGAACGCGCCGAGCTGGAGCGATTGCGAGCGGAGAACGCCGAGTTGAAGATGCAGGTCGAGTTCGCAAAAAAGTTGCGACCTGGTTCGGATGAGACAAGCAGTGAAATTCGCTGCAATCGCGGACTGGGCGGACTCCGAGAACTTCCCGGTCGAGTTCATGTGCCGCGAGCTGGGCGTGTCCCGCTCGGGCTACTACGCCTGGCGTCGCCGCGCGCCGAGCGACCGCGAGCAGGCCGACGCGGGCCTGCTCGTGGTCATCAAGGCCGTCTACGAGCGGCTGCGCGGCAACCCCGGCGTGCGACGGATACACGCCGAGCTCGTCACGCTCGGGCACGCCGTGTCCCCGAAACGGGTCTGGCTGCTCATGCGCGACGCCAGCCTGCAAGGACGCCACCCCAAGCCCTGGAAACGCACCACCGTCGCAGGTCAGGCGCCCGTTCCGGCGCCCGACCTGATCGGCCGCGACTTCACCGCCGAGGCGGTCAATCAGCGCTGGTGCGGAGACATCACCTACGTCAAGACCTGGGACGGCTGGGCCTACCTGGCCACCGTCACCGATCTGCACTCCCGCGCCGCGGTCGGCTGGACCGTCGCCGAGCACATGCGCACCGGCCTGGTCACCGCAGCCCTCGACATGGCCCTCGCGCGCCGCCAGCCAGACGGTGAGGTGATCTTCCACAGCGACCGCGGCACCCAATACACCTCTGGCGAGTTCGCCGATACTGCACGAACAACGGTATCCTCCTATCCCTTGGACGCACTGGGATCTGTTACGACAACGCGATCTCGGAATCATTCTTCGCGACCTACAAGAAAGAACTCATCCACACTAAACCATGGCCAACCGTGAAACACGTTAAAAACGACACCTTCGACTGGATCGAAACCTACTACAACACCCAACGACGACACTCCACGCTCGAATACTTGACACCCCAAGAATACGAGCTAGGATACAGGGAAATCAGCCAAATCGCGGCCTAAACCCGCGTCCACAAAAGCGGGAACACCCTAATCAGCCTCTGCCCTTGGAAGATCGGCACCATCGTCACAGCCCCCCTCGTCATCCTCCACAACGACCACGACCGCACAACACGATCACCCACAGCGACCAGCCGTTACCCGGAAAGACTCAATGCCCTCGGGCTTGCGTCGGGTCCCCTTGGTCCCTGGCTGTCTTGCTGAGTTGTTCCAGGGCGCGTGCCTCGCGGCGGTGGTCGCCGATCTCGCGACAGATCGCCAGTGTCTCGAGGTAGAGGGCGCGAGCCTGGTCAAGGTACTTCTGGCGGCGAGCCATGGTGCTCGTGGTGCATCGCTGGTGCTATGAGCTGACCGAGTGTCCGACGAGGGCTCGGCGCATCACGACTTTGCCGATGACTCGACCCGCGTCGCGCGTTGTAGGGCGTTCGTGACCACGGGCATCAGTACGCAGACCATGGCGGGTACGAGTACGGCGGTCAGGATGAGCGTGCGCAGCGGCAGGGCGAGTTGCGAGAAGCCGAGGTGTTCGAAGAGCCACAACGCGAGGGTCAGGGCCGGGTAGATCGACAGCCACATGGCGAGCGCTTGAACCAGGCGGTGAGGACCGTGGCCGCCGGTGGTCATGTGGTGCCTGGTCGAGCTGTGCTCTGACTTCCCGAGCACGTCAGGCTCCACCAGAGGACGCAGCATGGGCATCCCAGACACCAGTTGCGGCGGTTTTGTGAGCATATTCCGCGAAGTCGCGGGGCGGCCGGCCGAGAATGCGCTCGACGGTGTCGGTCACCTTGGCCCTGTGGCCGTCGAAGACCTCGACCATCAGGCTGGCCAGTTGCTTCGCGTACTCGGCCGGCACGCTTCGCCTGGTCAGCGATGAGACGAACTGCTCGGGCGTGACCGACAGGTAACGAACCTCCCTGCGGGTCACCCTCGCTATCTCCCCGACAGCATCGGCGAAGGTGAGCAGTCGTGGTCCGGTCACGTCGTGGATCCGGCCGGCATGGCCGTTCTCGGTCAGCGCCGCGACGGCTACATCCGCGATGTCCTCTGCGTCAGTGAACGGTTCCGCGACGTCGCCAGCCGGAAGTGCGACCACACCGGCCCGGACCAGTTCTACGAGGAACGCCTCGCTGAAGTTCTGCGTGATGAACCCCGCTCGCACGATGGTCCACTCCGCACCCGAGTCACGCACCGCCTGTTCGCACCGCTCGGCCTCGTCAGCACCGCGGTCAGCAAGCAGGACGAGGCGCCGGACGCCGCGGGCCACTGCCAGGTCTGCGAAGGAACCCACGGCCCTGGCCGCGCCGGGGAACGCCGCATCAGGATAGAAGGCCACATAAGCCGCGTCCATGCCTCGTAGCGCGGGTTCCCACGTGGTGTCGTCCTGCCAGTCGAAAGGCGGCTCAGCACGCCGTGAGCCAACCCGTACCGGCATGTCACGCGCTACGAGCCCGGACACAACCCGACGTCCGGTCTTGCCGGTCCCCGCGAGGACCAATGTTGTTGGCGCAGTCGCTGTCATGATCCACAGTCCACCGGAATGCCGGGCTACGGGCCATGGTCGAGGCTCGCAGATCCATAATGGCGCGTCTTACACTGCGCTGGTGGACCCCTTGTCGATTTTGCTCGACGGAGCCAGGGCCAGGGGGGCGTTCGTGCTGCGGACCGCCCAGAACCCACCCTGGTCGGTGCAGGTGCGAGACAGGGCGCCGCTCAGCGTAGTGGCCATCCTGCGCGGGACGCCCTGGGTTGTGCCCAGTGCCGGCGCTGCGGTACGGCTCGACGTGGGTGATATCGCGATGATGCGTGGCCCGGACGAATTCACCTTCGCCGATGATCCCCGCACTCCGATCCAGGTGGTCGTTCAGCCCGGCCCCCGACGGACGACCCCAGCAGGCGTGGAGCTGCCCGAGGCCGCGGACACGGGTGTGCGCACCTGGGCCAACGGCATGCGAACCCGCGACGACGGCGCGGACGGCACGTCGGTGCTGCTGATCGGCAAGTACCGGCGACCAGGCGAGATCGCCATGCGACTGCTCAACGCGTTGCCGCCCCTTCTGGTCATCCCTAGCGCCGCCCACGGCGAATCCGCGGTGGTGTCGCTACTCGCCGAGGAAACCGTGCGAAACGAACCGGGCCAAGATCTCGTGCTCGAACGACTTCTGGATCTCCTGCTAGTCGCCATCCTCCGCGCATGGTTCATCAAGCCCGATGCCGATGCGCCGGCCTGGTATCGAGCCAACGGGGATCCCGTCGTCGGGCCCGTCCTGCAACTCATACACGGCCACCCGGACCATCCGTGGACGGTGGCCGCGCTCGCCGGGCGGACCGGGGTGTCCCGAGCGACGTTCGCCCGCCGCTTCACTGACCTCGTCGGCATGCCACCAATGGCATATCTCACCGAGTGGCGAATCGACCTGGCCGCCGATCTCCTCAAAGAGTCGGACGCCACGATTGGCTCCCTAGCCCGTCAGGTTGGTTATGGCAGCGCATTCGCGTTCAGCGCCGCTTTCAAACGAGCCCGCGGGATCAGTCCACAACGCCACCGCGACCGGATGTGACCGCCGGTCCTGGAGCGCGGGCATCGAGTCCAGGCGCTTTGGCGGCGCTACTACGGGGCTAAGAGTGACCGGCAAGTGATGTTGAGGCTCCGCTGCACGATGCCGGTTCCGCCCGAGGGCCGTTCAAGGTCCGGGTAATGGGTACCGCGGTCCGGTCCGCCGAGGATACGGTGCGCCTCGGGATGTCCATGTCCGAGTCCCCTGTACAGGGTCGCGAACTCGTACTACCTCCGCACGCACCAAGTGTGAAGTGCGCGTAGTGCGTCCACATGCATCCGTACGGTAGCCGACCTGCGTTACCGAGGCCTTCCCGCCGCGCAGGTTCTGCGCGACCTCCAGCAGCCGGTCATCGCGGTAGTTGTCAAGTCAAGTGAGACAGGTTGTGTTTAGAGCACTGGGGTGGGCTGGTCAGCGGGCCGGTTGATCCAGGCCGCTTCGGGAAGTTTGGGTGGTCGTGGGCGGCGCGTGAAGCGTTCGGGGTGCTCGGCGTAGGCCTGGTTGAGGGTGATCTGCCGTTGGGCGCGGATCTGCTCGGCGATGCCGAAGTGCGCCGACGCGGGGGTGTGCATCCCGATCCCCGAGTGCCGGTGCTCGTGGTTATAGGCCATGAAAAAGCCGTCACAGAACGCGCGTGCGTCTTCCAGTGACCCGAATCGGTCGGGGAAGTCGGGCATGTATTTCAGGGTTTTGAACTGGGCCTCCGAATACGAATTTTCATTCGAGGTGCGCGGGCGGGAATGGGACCGGGTGACACGGAGATCGACGAGGAGTTCCGACACCGGTTTCGAGACCATCGCACCACCACGGTCGGCGTGGATGGTGTGCGGCTGACTACCGTTGCGGTTCATGGCGTCGTCGAGGAAGTCTTTCGCCACGACCGCGTCCTCCGCTGCGGCGACCAGCCAGCCGGTGACATAGCGGGAGTAGATGTCGAGGATGGCATAGCATTTGTACCAACTCCCTTTCGCGGGTCCTTTCAGTGCGGTGATAGGGCGTGTCACGGTAACCGTGTAAGCCAGAGGTGTACCAAGATCGACTTGCTGGTTTAGCGGTCGGAAGGGACACTGAGTGACACAGGACATATCGTCTCGTCGGGGTGATGAGGCGGCATCGCGGCGGCTCGCGGACGCGTTCTCGCCGTCCACTATTGACGCGTTGCTGAAGGACGCGAAG
>NZ_JADNQN010000040.1:0-4155 GCF_047608695.1 Amycolatopsis sp. cmx-11-32
GTCGTCGTATCGGGCCGGGCGTCTGTTCGCGCAGACGAAGGCTCACCGCGGTGAAGCATTGTCGGAGAACTTGGCCCACCTCGCCGCCGAAGGCCCCGCCGCCCAAGAAGCCAGCTCACTGCTGGCCCGGTGACTCCCGTCACCCTCTTCTCGAAGCCGCCACCCACCAGGTCACGAATCAGTAATGTGACCTGGTGGCGTTGGTAACGGATCTTCTCAACTGGCTGCAGGGACTCCCGGAACCGGGACTGGTCGCGGCGACCGGCGGACTGGTGTTCGCCGAATGCACCATCGGACTCGGCTTCATCGCGCCCGGCGAATCGGGGCTGCTGGTCGCGGCCACGACGGCGACGTCGGTCTCCCGTTTTCTGACGCTGTGGGCGGTCGTGACGGTCTGCGCCGCGCTCGGTGACTCACTCGGCTACGCGATCGGCAAACGCTTCGGCCCGCGTCTGCGCGAGACGAAGCTGATCCGCAAATACGGCCTCGAAGCCTGGGACAAGGCAACCGGCGTGCTCGAACGGCGAGGCGCGTGGGCGGTGTTCTTCGCGCGGTTCCTCCCGGTCATCCGCACGCTGACCCCGGCGGCGTCCGGAACGTCGGGCCTGCCCTTCCGCAAGTTCCTGCCCGCCGCCGCGGCGGGCGCGGCCTGCTGGTCGGCCATCCACATCGGTATCGGTGCCGCCCTCGGTGAAGCCGCGAAGAAGGTCGAAGGCGTGCTGAACACCGGCGGCCTGGCCATCGTCGGCGTGCTCGTCGGTGTCGCCGTGTTCTTCCTGCTGCGCTACAAGAAAAAGAAGGCGCTCGCCGGCACAGTCGAAGAAGCCACCCCGGCGAAGGTCGGCGCGGAGGACTAGATTCCGGGCATGGCCGCCTTGAACCTGCCCCAGCCGATCGGTTTCGTCCTCGGCGGTGGCGGCAGCCTCGGCGCCATGCAGGTCGGGATGCTGCAGGCGCTCTCGGAAGCCGGTATCGCCCCTGACCTCGTCGTCGGCACCTCGGTGGGTTCCCTGAACGCCGCCGTCCTCGCGCTCGGGGACGAATCGGGTGACCGGCTGAACCGCATCTGGTCGCGGATGACCCGGCACGAGGCGTTCCCCGGCGGAGTGCTCAGCCAGGTGCGGACCCTGCGGCACAGCAAGACCAACCTGTTCCCCAACACCGGTCTCGCCGCGATCCTCGACGAGCACATCGGCGAGGGCGTCCGCTTCGAGGATCTCGCGCTGCCACTGGGCGTCGTCGCGACGGACGTCGACACCGCCGAGCCGCTGCTGATCCGCTCAGGGCCCGTTCTGGCGCCGCTGCTGGCCAGCTGCGCGATCCCGGGGATCTATCCGCCGGTGCCGTTCGGGGACCGCATGCTCTACGACGGCGGCCTGGTCGCCAACGTGCCGATGCGCCAGGCGCTCGCGATGGGCGCGAAGTCGCTCGTCGTCCTCGACTGTGCCTTCCCCGGCAAGATGCCCGGGACCCCGCAGACCTTCGCCGAGGTGATGATGTTCACCGCGATGATCAGCATGCGGAACCAGGCCGTGCTGGAGGCCCCGATCGCCGCCGCCGCAGTGCCGGTGGTCTACGTGCCGGGCCCGAAGCCGGTGCGGGTCAGCCCGCTGGACTTCAGCCACACCACGACACTGACCGCCGAGGCCTACGAAGCCGCGAAGACCTATTTGGGTGAATTGAGCGTCGATGGCCCTGGTCTTTATGGTGCGCCAGGTCTCGTCGTAGCCTGACGAGCAACCAGCCGGCATCGATCACGTCTTCTTCGTCGCGTACTTTTGAAAGAGTACTTTCCGTTGATCGCGACGTAACTGGTTACTTTTAAAGAGAGACCCATATGCTTCCCAAGAGGACATTACTTTCGACGGCCGGAATACTCGCCGCGGCACTGCTGATCTCGGCCTGCTCATCCTCGGGCGACGCCGGAAACGGCGCTATGAATTCGACGGGCACCAGTGCCGAATCGGACGAAAGCCCGGTTTCGGTGACCATTGATCCGGCGGGCGGAGCCAATGTCAATCCGGCGACCCCGGTCGTCGTCAAGGCCGAGCACGGCAAACTGACCGACGTCACCGTCACCAACGCCGACAAGGGCAAACAGGTGAAGGGTGAGCTGGCGGCCGACGGGCTCAGCTGGAAGACGGTGGAACCCCTCGGATACGACAGCACCTACAAGATCGTGGCGCACGCCAAGGGGAACAACGGAAAGCCGGTCGAGCAGCAGAGCCGGGTCTCCACCTTGAGCCCGAAGCAGCAGGCGAACCCGAACCTGATCCCGGCGCCTTCGGCGGTCGCCTCCGGCGGTGTCGGTGTCGGGCAGCCGATCGTGTTCGCGTTCGGTCAGCCGGTGAAGAACAAGGCCGAGGTGGAGAAGAAGCTGTCAGTGGAGTCCACCCCGAAACAGGAGGGCTCCTGGTATTGGATCGACGACAAGAACGTCCATTACCGCCCCAAGGTGTACTGGCAGCCGGGGACGACGCTCAAGGCGTCGGCGATGATCTACGGGGTCGATTTCGGCAATGGCGTCTACGGTGCGACCGACCGCACCGAAACGTACAAGGTGCACGATTCCTGGGTCGCGAAGGCCGACGGCGACACCGAGCAGATGCAGATCTTCCACAACGGCCAGCTGGCGAAATCGATGCCCATTTCCATGGGCAAGGACGCCACGCCGACCCATGTGGGCGCACACGTCATTTCGGACAAACACGAGAATTACACGATGGACTCGTGCACCTACGGCGTCTGCCAGGGTCAGCCGGGGTACTACAAGGCCAACGAGAAGTGGTCGCTGCGCATCTCCAACGACGGTGAGTTCGTCCACGAGAACCCGAACAGTGTCGGCGCGCAGGGCAGCTCGAACGTGTCGCACGGCTGCGTCAACCTGAACGCCGCCAACGCCCAGTGGTTCTACCAGAACATGGGGCTCGGCGACGTCGTCGAGGTGACCAATTCCGGTGGCCCGCAACTGCCGGTTTGGGACCTCTACGGTGATTGGTCGAAGTCGTGGGCGGACTGGCAGGCGGGCAGCGCGATCAAGTAGGGGGATGATGGCCGGGTGACCACCCCCTTGAGCAAGGCCCGCTCACTCGTGGCCGGCGCCGGCCGGGTCGTCGCGCTGACCGGCGCCGGAATCTCCACGGACTCCGGGATCCCCGACTTCCGCGGCCCGCAGGGCCTGTGGACCCGCGATCCGACCGCGGAGAAGATGTCGAACCTCCAGGCGTATCAGGGCAGTCGCGAGGTCCGAGAGCGGACTTGGCAGGCGCGGCTGGTCCACCCAGGCTGGAAGGCTCGACCGAACGCCGCACATCACGCGCTCGTGCGCCTGTCGCCGACGCATGTCGTCACCCAGAACATCGACCGGCTGCACCAGAAGGCGGGTTCCCCGCCCGAGCGAGTGCTGGAGCTGCACGGGACGATGTTCGAGTCCGTCTGCCTGTCCTGTGACGATCACCAGGACATGCGCACGACGCTGAACCGCGTCCGGGCGGGCGAGACCGACCCGCTCTGCCTGGTCTGCGGCGGCATTCTGCAGTCCGCCACGATCTCGTTCGGCCAGCAACTGGACCGGAACCTGCTTCTCGCGGCTCGCGCCGCCGTCGAAGCGAGCGACCTCCTGCTGGTGGCCGGCTCGTCCCTGAAGGTGCAGCCCGCAGCCGGCCTGGTGAGCGCCGCTTCGCGAGCCGGTGCCGATGTCGTGATCTGCAATGGCTCCAAAACGCCCTACGACTCCATGGCCGCCGCGGTGGTCCGCGGCCCCCTCAGCGAGACCCTGCCCGCCCTAACCCCGTAACTCACGTGCTCAACCCCGTATCTCGCGTGCTTGGGCGGGTATCTCATGTGATCGGACGGAGAACTCGCGTGATTGGGCGGAGAATTCGCGTGATTAGGCGGCGAACATCGTGTTGTCCGTCCAGTCACGCGTGTTCGCCGTTCAAGCACGGGTGTGGGGACGTAGAAAAGGGTCTGGGACCTGGGAGAACCTCTTGGGTTCTCAACCAGGTCCCAGACCCTTGTTCAAGGTAAGTCCGGCGGTGTCCTACTCTCCCACAACCCTTCGGTTGCAGTACCATCGGCGCTGTCAGGCTTAGCTTCCGGGTTCGGAATGGGACCGGGCGTTTCCCTGACGCTATAACCACCGAAACACTGTGA
>NZ_JADNQN010000041.1:0-2549 GCF_047608695.1 Amycolatopsis sp. cmx-11-32
TGTCAATGGTCAGTTTTTTCTCCCCGTAGGCGGCCAGATGTTCTCCCCGCTGGCGGCCAGGCCGATCTCCCCAACCGCGGCCAAATACTTCCCCGCCTGGTTAGGACTCAGATCAACGCAGCGGTCTGACCCCCTGTCCGGAGGTCGCTTGGGCGAGCCGGAAGCTGTCACCTTGAGTGACGACGACGTGCGCGTGGTGCAGGAGCCGATCGACTGTCGCAGTGGCCAAGGTTTTCGTCATGATCTCGTCGAAACCTGACGGGTGCAGGTTCGAGCTCACGGCGAGCGCGCGTCGTTCGTAAGCGGCGTCGACCAGCCGGTAGAACCCTTCAGCCGCGTCAGGACTGACCGGCAAGAGACCGATGTCGTCGATGATGATCAAATCGGTGCGTATCAACCTGGCCAACGCTCGGGTGATGGAGTCGTCGACCCGATGCCGGCGCACGAGTGCGCCGAGGTCCTCGATGGTGAACCAGGCGACGGTCAGCCCGGCTTCGATCGCGGCCTGCCCGAGCGCTTCACAGAAGTGCGACTTGCCGGTCCCCGACGGTCCGCAGATGCAGAGATTCTCTTTATTCCGCACCCATTCCAGAGTCTTCAGGGAGTCCTGCGTGGGCCGGGCGATGGAGGAAGCCTGCTCGTCCCAGTCACCGAAGGTCTTGCCCGCGGGGAACGCGGCCCGTTTGCGCCGTGTCCGCAGATTCGCCGCGTCGCGGCCGGCGGCTTCCTCGGCGAGCAGCACCCGCACGACCTCGGCCGGGTCCCAGCGTTGCGCTTTCGCGGTCGGGATCAGGTCGGTCAACGCGCGCCGCAGATGCGGCAGTTTCAGCCGTTTCGTCAGCGCGACGGCTTCGGCGAGAGGGTCACCGGCGGGGCCGGCGACGCGCAGTCCAGAGGTCATCACAGGTCACTTTCAGAGTCGTTGTCGCTGGCAGGGAGGCCGAAGTTCGACCAGGCGGAGGTGCCTGGCTGCAGGCTGTGGTCCTCGCTGGCCCGCGCCGGTTCGCCCGCGTCGCGGCCGGTGTGGTGGGTCAGGATGCGAATCAAGTCGTTCTCGGCGAACCGCCCGGCGATCGCCGCGATCCCCAGCGCCCGGTCGACTTCCTCGGCAGGATGCAGCTTCGCGAGGGTGACCGCTTCGGCCATTTTCGGACGGATCCGGCGGGCGCCGGTGGCTGCGGCTTCGGTCAGCCAGGCTGCCGCGCCGCTGCCCAGTGCCAGGAACGCCGCCTCCTCCGCCGAGCTGGCCCGCGGCGTCCGGTCGCCATGGTGATCGGGCCGCGGCGGGTAGTGCTCGTCCTGGATCGACGGGTTGCCCGGTGTCGAGCGGGTGTGGCGGGCGACCTCGGTGGGGCCGTTGTCGTCGACGGAGGTGACGATCAGGTCGTCGCCGTGGAACCGGACCCAGACCCGGGTGTCGACCAGCGGGTGCGGCACCGAATACCGCACCCCCTCGACCGAGACGGTGCCGTCCCAGTTGACGCGCCTGGTGGTGCCGAACGCGACGGTGAAAGGCTTACGGGTAAACGGATGCAGCCGTGTCCGTTCTTCCGCGAGCGCCTCGATAGGGCGGCGGTGGGTCTCGCGGTGCGGCCGGTCGTTGACCTGCTCACAGAACTCCCGGCAGGCTGTCTCGAGGTCGCCGAAGCTGCGGTAGTCCTCCAGCAGGTTGGTGTCGGTGGGCACCAGGTCCGCCTTCGCGATCCGCACCGTCGCTTCCGACCCGCCCTTGGACTGCGGGTCCGCCGGAACGCAAGTACGGATCGTCATCCCGTAGTGCCGGCCCACCTCGACGATGTCGGGATTGCGGACCGCGATCGCTGCGATATGGTCCACTGACACGGTTTTCTCGTTGTCTGTCAACGCATACGTCGGAACACCACCGATCCGACGCAACGTGGTGTCCAGGCAAGCTACGATCGTCGGCAGTGTCTTGTCCATCACCGGGATCACTACCCGGAACCGTGACCACGCCAGCCATGCGCACCACAGCTGGGTTTGCCGGCCGCCGATTTTCGGGCCGTGGCCCCAATCCCACTGCAACCACAGGCCCGGTTCCACGATCCACGGCCGGAACACCCGCCGCTGACCGGCCTTCAGTCGCTGTTTCACCTGCGCGACCACGCGGCGGGTGGTGCGTTCACCGCCGGTGAACCCCATCGCCGTGATTCGCTGGTGCACCACATCAGCGCGGACCTTGCCGTTGGAGCGCACCACCAGCTCCTCGATCTTCGGCAAGTACTCGTCGATCGGGCGGACACGGTGCTCCCGCGCCACAGGCGGTTCACCGGCTTCCCGCAGGGCCACATACCGCGCGACCGTGTGGTGGTCACACCCGGCCAACTCGGCCGCGGCGCGGTAACTCCCCGTGAGGTCATACGCCTCAAGGATCTCCATGATCTCCCTGCTGTTCTTCACCTCGTGCAGCCTTGCCGCACGACATCCCGGACTCTCTACCGGGGAGATATCTGGCCGTCTACGGGGAACCCGGTGGCCATCAGCGGGGCCTTATCTGGCCGCCTATGGGGAGTATTCACTGGCCACGGACA
>NZ_JADNQN010000042.1:0-2081 GCF_047608695.1 Amycolatopsis sp. cmx-11-32
ATGTAGGTGCGAGACATGTTGTTGATTTTCTTCTTGTTCGGCGGGTGGGAGTTCTGGGGTGTCCAGCGGTGGCCGATCGTTTTGGACGGCATGTCTGTTCTTGTCGGCGACGATCTGGCGTTTGGGGTTGCGTTCGGGCTGCGGTCGGCGGCGGTGGTGAACGGGTGGTTGCGTGAGTTGTCGTCGAGCGGTTGCCCGGTACCGTCCTCGTGGGGGTCGTACGTGTGGGTCCCGCGGTCGTGGATGGAGTTCATCGTCGACTTCGACGTGAATCTGTGCGACGCGCGGCGCTCGCTCAGGGACGCGTTGAGTGCTTACGCGGTGCATCGGGTGTGCGGCCCGATTGAGGCCCAGTTCGGGGTGACGACCTGGGATCGGCACGTCAGTGTCTTGTCCTCGTTCTGCCGGTGGGCGGTCGCCGAAGGCCGCGTCCAGGCTGTGCCGTTCACCTACGCGCAGGCCGGGGCCCTCGATGGCGATCAGGTCGGGGACCGCCAGATCAACCTGGCGGTCCGTCGCCGCCTCAGGGCACACGTGACGATCTAGTACCTGGAGCGGTCAGTCGAGGCTTTCGATGATGCGGAAGTCGCGCTCGAAGCGGTCGGGGAGTGCGGCCAGTGCCTTCTGGTAGGCCGCACTCTCGTATGCGGCGACCGCCTGTTCGAAGCTGTCGAACTCGATCAGGACGACGCGCTCGGTGATTCCGGCTTCGTGTGCGACGACCCGGCTGCCGATGCTGGCGAGCACTCGCCCGCGCGCGGCCTGGACGGCCACGCCGGCCAGTTTGTTGTAGACATCAAGCCTCTCGGGGTCCTCGATGGTGGGGTAGACGCTGACCCAGTAGCCCTTGGGCATGGAACCTCCGGTGTTGGAATGAGTGCGGCTGACGTACGGGTTGGTCTCGGGTGAGCGTCGGCGGGCGAGGGCGAGGCTTGTCGGCGTCGTGATCGGGGAAGAGGTGGCCGGGGCCGGTGCCCGCGGCGAGGATCGGGCCGCCGATGGCGCTGCCGGAGGGAGTACCCGGGGAGTATCCGACGCTGCGGACGACGTAGTTGACGCTCATGGCGCTCGACGTCTCGCTCGTGGGGGTGACGGTCAGGACGACGCCGGGCATCGCGGCCGAGAAGCCGCCGACGCCCAGCACCGAGAACGGGAGGAGGACCAGCCCGGCGATGCAGGACGACCTCCGTCCGGAGACGTCAGCAGCCCGTTCGGCGGGGCTGTCCCCGGGCATCATGCGCGCGAGCAGTGCGCCGGCCTGGTCGGTGCACGGCGGTTGCGGCAGGGCTATCTGCGACATCGGCTCTCCCGTCGAACTCGTTTCGAAATCAGAAACGCTGGGTGGATGCTAATGTTTCGAATAACGAAACGCAAGGAGGGTCATGCCGACACCGCGCCCAGGAACACCGGTTCGTGGATCGACTACCGGCCGTCCCCTCATGGCCGCGATGGACCTGTTCGGCCGTCGGTGGGCGCTGCGAATTCTCTGGGAACTGCGTGCGGGTCCGCTCGGCGCCCGCGCGCTGCTGGCACGGTGCGAAGGGCTGTCATCCAGCGTCCTCTACCAGCGGCTCCGCGAACTCGCATCGAGCGGGATCATCGCCCCCTCGGCCGATGGCTACGAGCTGACCCGGCTGGGGACAGCGCTCCGTGATGCCCTCCGTCCGCTCGACGAATGGGCGACCACCTGGGCGCGGGAGCAAGAACGCAACGATCAGGAGCCCACGGAGACGTGAAGATCACGCCCGACCAGGTGGAGCGGTGATCTGACGGACGCCGACTCGACACCCTGCCGGGCCCCCGCGTCCCGGTCACCGAGGACGGCTCCCCGGCGCGGCGCCCGCACGGTCGCGTTGCGGGAACCACCGCTGAGAAAACGCGTGACGACACAGCGCGATGCGCGGCGGGCCGATCGAGCAACCCGCTTCCGGCCGTCCGCGCGCCTACTGCTCGCGAAGTTGCCAACAACGCGCCTACCGCAGCCTGAAGCGCTGACACCACCGGCCTCACACCGACACGGCCAGGTCCTCCAGGCGGACCGTGCTGAGCGACTGCTCCGCACGCTCCCCGCCCACCGGCTG
>NZ_JADNQN010000043.1:0-2055 GCF_047608695.1 Amycolatopsis sp. cmx-11-32
GTGCGCGGAGAGTCGAGTCGGCCTGGGGCGCAGTTCCGGCGTTGCCGTCGGTCTGTTTCCCCAGGCCGCTCGCGGAACCCGCCGTGCGCCTTTCAACGCAACGGGCTCTCCACGGTTTCTGTCGTTAGGCGTGGTTTGCGCAGGGCCAGGGGCTGGGAATACTGCGCCGACGGTACCGGGTGACCGGTGTCGCCGCGATGTTGCGCAGTTCGATCCCGTCCGCCGCGATCGGCCGCCACCCCGTTGGGGTACGCAGCCAGCGGTGGACGTCCTTCCATCTCCAACGCCGTTTGGTCTTGACCCATCGGACAATTCGCCACCAAATGAAGTAAGCGAGCCGGTCGAAGGTGTGCTTGGCCACGGCGTGCCGGAAATATTCAGCCCATCCGCGTGTGATCCGATTGATCCGGATCAACACGGCCCGTAGGTCCTGCTGTGATGTCCTGCGCGTCAGCGCACGGATTCTCGCTTTCAGCGAACGGAGTGGACGATCGCCAATGAAAGTGTAGAGCCGCCACTGATCGCGGGTCCCCTTCTTGATTCTCCACCGGATGCGGAAACCCAGGAAATCGAACCCATCGCGGATATGCACGATCCGAGTCTTGGCCGGCGATAGACGCAGACCCATCGGAGCGAGCACCTGCGCGACTTCCTCGCGCAACGCCACCACGTGGTCTCTGGTGCCGAACACCATGACGACAAAGTCGTCCGCATAGCGGACGAGTCGCCAGGTCGGCAGACCCAGGCGCCGATGGCGGTGACGCCGGTTTTCTGTCGACATCCAACCCCCTGGCCGCCAGTCGCGGTGCAGATGCTCGTCCAGCACCGACAACGCGATATTGGCCAACAATGGAGAAAGGACGCCCCCTTGCGGCGTCCCCGTCGGCGTGTCCCGTTCCTCGCCGACCCCGGTCAGGATCCCAGCCTTGAGGAACGATTTCACCAACGTCAGCACACGCTTGTCCGTCACCCGCGCCCGCACGCGATCCATCAGGGCCACATGGTCGATGGTGTCGAAACAAGCTTCGATGTCGGCATCCAGAACCCATTCGTAGCCGCGGCTCCCGAATAGATGGATGTCGGCAATCGCGTCGTGCGCCCGCCGCTTGGGCCGGAACCCAAAAGAGACTGGATGAAAATCAGCCTCGAAAATGGGTTCCAGGACCAGTTTCAAGGCAGCCTGGACAACACGGTCAGTGACAGTAGGAATGCCCAACCTGCGGACTTTCCCCAACCCGCCTGGTTTGGGAATCAATCGTTCCCGAACCTGCTGCGGCCGAAACGAACCGTCTTTGACCGCTGCACGGATGCCGCCCAGAAACTCCAGGGCGCCGATTTCCCTCTCGATCCGGGCGACGGTGACGCCGTCCGAACCGGCAGTACGTGCCCCGGTATTCGATGCGACCCGCTCCCATGCAACACGCAGGGTTGCCGGGTCGTGCACGAGGTTGAACAAGTCATCGAACCGTCGGCCAGGATCGGCCGACGCCCAACGATGAAGCTTGGCCTGCATTTCCGATACCCGACGGAACGACCCAGCTTCGGGTTGTTCCGGAGCGCCACTATTCAGCGACGCATCTTTCGGCATTGCAGCATCCCTTCTTCTCGAAACCGCTGCCGTCCTTCCCCAACGTGACCGGCTCTCCCGGTCTCCGAGTACTACGACGGCTCCGCCCTGCCCAGCGTGTTCAGCAGACGGTGTGCCTATCCCGACGCGCAGACTGGATGCCCGCGAGCCGGGAACCATCGCCAGACAGTTCCCGTGTTCGCTGTTGATCGCCCGCCGAAGGAGGCATCTGACTTTGTTCCCGCGATATCGCCGTGGCTACGCCGCAGACCTTCACCACGGCCTCCCTGCGAAGGTGAAAATCCCCGCTCAGGAGTTCCCCGCCTCACCAGAGAACGGGTGCGCATCGCAACCGGCCATCCGCCAGGTTTCAGCCGGTGACTACTTAGGAAACGTAACACGCCAGTTCCTCGCGTATACCTCTTCGACTCGTTTGCCGGACCCGCACCATCTGGCAGTTCTGGCACGTCCCGATTTTGTCAGGGCCG
>NZ_JADNQN010000044.1:0-1553 GCF_047608695.1 Amycolatopsis sp. cmx-11-32
CGGTAGTTGTCAAGTCAAGTGAGACAGGTTGTGTTAGCGCGCCGGTTTGAGCTGGTCAGAGGGCTGGTTGATCCAGGCTGCTTCGGGCATTTTGGGTGGTCGCGGGCGGCGCGCGAAGCGCTCAGGATGCTCCGCGTAGGCCTGGTTGAGCGTGATCTGCCGCTGGGCCCGGATCTGCTCGGCGGTGCCGAAGTGCACCGACGCGGGGGTGTGCATCCCGATCCCCGAATGCCGGTGCTCATGGTTGTAAGCCATGAAAAAGCTGTCACAGAACGCGCGTGCGTCTTCCAGAGATCCGAATCGTTCAGGGAAGTCAGGCATATACTTCAAGGTTTTGAACTGAGCCTCCGAATACGGGTTATCATTCGAGGTGCGGGGCCGGGAATGAGACCGGATGACACCGAGATCGACGAGAAGTTCCGACACTGGTTTCGATACCATCGCGCCACCACGATCAGCGTGGACGGTGTGCGGCTGACTGCCATTACGGTTCATGGCGTCGTCGAGGAAATCCTTCGCCACGACCGCGTCCTCCGTGGCGGCGACAAGCCAACCGGTGACATAGCGAGAGTAGATGTCGAGGACGACATAGCATTTGTACCAAATCCCTTTCGAAGGTCCTTTCAGCGCGGTGATATCCCATGACCACACCTCACTCGGTCCACGGGCGACCAACTCAGGCCGAACCCGGGCGGGATGGGTGGCGAGACGGCGGCGTTCCCGGACCTGACCTGCCGTGCGAGCGATCCGGTACATCGTGGACACCGAACACCAGTACCTGCCCTCGTCGAGTTCTCTGGCCCAGACCTGCGAAATCGCGAGGTCCCGGTAGGCTGGGCTGGTCAGCAACGCCAGCACCAGATCCCGTTCGGAGGTGTCGAGGGCCTGCGGCGGCGGCGTGCGGGGCAGCCACGGACCGTGCATCGGACCTTTCGGGTTGACGTGCCGATAGTGCGTCGCCCGCGATATCCCGGTCAGCACACACGATCTCGTCACGGAAACGTCCGCCGCGCGTAATTCGGTGAACGTGGCCGTCAAGATGTCTTCGGCGGCTCGTCGTTGCCCGTGCTCTCGGACAGTTCTTCCAAGAGCGCGTGTGCTTTTCCCATGATGTCGAGCGCCATCCGGGTTTTCGTCAAGTCGGAGGTCAGTTTCTGGTTCTGTCGGCGGAGTTTCTCCAGCTCTATCTGCTCGGCCGACTTCTTCACGCGTTTCGCCGGCACCTCCGACTCGGTCAGTTCACCGTCCAAACGTCCCGCGTCACGCGCTCGTGTCCATTCGATGATGTGAGACGAGTAGAGACCTTCCCTGCGCAGGATCGCGCCTTTCTCCCCATCAGGTGCGTTCTCGTACTCGGTGACCGTAGCGAGCTTGTATTCCGCGCTGAACACCCGCCGTGACGGACGCGGTGCGGGATCGGCCTCCTGCTCGCCGAAGGAACGCCGGGACTGCTTGTCAGAAGGTGTGGACACATGCATAAGGATCTCCAATCCCGCCCTCGGTCAGGAACCCCCACTCACACGGGGTGTCTCACACCAGTCTGACCAAGAGGG
>NZ_JADNQN010000045.1:0-1362 GCF_047608695.1 Amycolatopsis sp. cmx-11-32
GGAGCCTGTCACGTTTTTTGTGTAAGCCAGAGGTGATTGCTTACGTTTGTAGGTTATCAGAAAAGTATGCGTCCGGGAAAGATGTTGATCAGTGTGTTGAGTGCCACTTTCCAGCCGTGTGTTCCGGTCCCGGAATCGCCTCCTCGTTGACTGGATATGTTGCGGAGTCCGAGATAGAGCAGTTTCATGGCGGCGTCTTTGTCGGGGAAGTGTCCACGGTTCTTCGTGATTTTACGGAGTTGGAAGTTGATGGACTCGATGGCGTTGGTGGTGTAGACGATTTTGCGGAGTTCCGGTGGGTAGTCGAGGAACGGAATGAACTCGTCCCACGCGTTTCGCCATACGCCGATCGCGCCCGGGTATTGCGTGCCGAATTGCCTGTCGAATTCCGCCAGGCCGAGTTCCGCGGCTTCGAGGGTGGGCGCGGTGTAGATTTCTTTCATCGCCCTGACGATTTTCTTGCGGTCGCCGTAGGACACGAACCGCATCGCGTTGCGGATGACGTGCACGACGCAGGTCTGCACGACGGTGTCCGGGAAGATCGCGTGAATCGCGTCAGGCAGGCCGGTCAGGCCGTCGCAGCAGGCGATGAGGATGTCCTTGACACCTCGGTTACGCAGATCGGACAGGATTTTCTGCCAGAACTTCGCGCCCTCGGTGTCGGAGATCCAGCAGCCCAGGGCGTGCTTGCGGCCGTCCACGTCGACACCGATGGCCAGGTAGGCGACCTTGGTGGTGACGACCCCGTTGTCCTTCACCCGGATCCGGATACCGTCGACATACAGGATCGGATACACCTCGTCCAGCGGACGTGATTGCCACGCCTTGATCTCATCGACCACCACCTCGGTCACATTCGAGATCAATTCCCGGGACGCGTTCACCCCATATACTTCACGCAGGTGTGCCTCGATATCACGGGTCGTCATTCCCCGCGAATACAGCGACAGGATCATGTCATCGATATTGCCGATCCGTCGTGCTCGTTTGGGGACGATCGCCGGTTCGAACGAACCGTTCCGGTCACGTGGCACCTCGATATCGACCGGGCCGTTCGTGGTCGACACGGTCTTCCGGGACTTCCCGTTACGGGAATTGCCGGACCCATGACCAGCGGGATCGCCCGCGTCATAACCCAGATGGTCAGTCAGTTCGGCCTGCAAAGCGCGTTCCAGCACAGCCTTGGTCATCTGATTCAGCAGGCCGTCCACACCATCGATCGGCGTGCCGGCCGACTTCGCGTCCTTCAGCAACGCGTCAATAGTGGACGGCGAGAACGCGTCCGCGAGCCGCCGCGATGCCGCCTCATCACCCCGACGAGACGATATGTCCTGTGTCACTCAGTGTCCCTTCCGACCGCTA
>NZ_JADNQN010000046.1:0-1209 GCF_047608695.1 Amycolatopsis sp. cmx-11-32
CTACGTGCGTGGCTTACTTGCTCCGTTGGCTGGCAAGAACGGGTGGACGCTGGCTGAGGCTGCTGGTGATCTGGCCCCGGACGGGATGCAACGGCTGCTTAACGCCGCCGCGTGGGACGCCGATGGCGCACGTGACGACGTGCGTGCTTACGCGGTCACGCATCTGGGTGAGCGTGACGGTGTGCTGATCGTGGACGAGACCGGATTCCTGAAGAAGGGCACCAGATCTGCCGGGGTGCAACGGCAGTACTCCGGCACCGCTGGGCGCATCGAGAACTGTCAGCTGGGGGTGTTTTGTGCTTATGCCACAAGCAAAGGCCGCACGTTGATAGATCGAGAGCTGTATCTGCCGAAGTCCTGGACCGCCGATCGGGAACGTTGCCGGGACGCGGCTGTGCCCGACGAGGTCGAGTTCGCGACCAAGCCAGTACTCGCCCAGGCGATGCTCGCCCGTGCCCTGGATGCAGGTGTCCCCGCCACGTGGGTCACAGCCGACGAAGCCTACGGTGGAGACTCCAAGTTCCGCCGCTGGCTGGAGAATCGACGGATCGGCTATGTCGTGGCCGTGCCGAGCAATCAGACTATCCCCGCCACCGCGGGCACCTCCCGCGCCGGCACGCTGGTCACCCACGCGCCGGAGGCCGCATGGAAACGCCGTAGTTGCGGTGATGGCGCCAAAGGGCCCCGTCTGTTCGACTGGGCCGTGGCCGAATTGCCGGCCTACCCCGACACCACCCCGCCGGGCTGGGGACGATGGTTGCTGGCCCGGCGATCACTGACCCGAAACAGTAAAGGCGAATATGAAATCGCCTACTACTTGTGTTGCGCCCCAACGGGAACGACCGATGATGACCTGATTCGGGTAGCCGGCGCGCGGTGGGCGATCGAGGACTGCTTTCAGACCGCCAAGACCGAGGTCGGCCTAGACCACTACCAGGTCCGCCGCTACGACGCCTGGTACCGCCACATCACGCTCGCGATGCTCGCCCATACCTACCTCGCCGTCACCGCCGCGATCGCCCCAAAAGCCCTGGCAGCGGCCTCATTCCAGTCACGCTGGGAGAGGTCAAGCGTCTCCTGGCACACCTGATCACCACCGCGCCCGACCGCGCCGTGACCTGGACATGGTCACACTGGCGCCGACGCCACCAACACCGAGCCCGACAAGCCCACTACCAGCGAAGACAAGCCATCAATCACAAAGTGCGG
>NZ_JADNQN010000047.1:0-1135 GCF_047608695.1 Amycolatopsis sp. cmx-11-32
CTCGGTTGGTGGTGGGTGGTGCTGGGCCGGAGAAGGTTGTCGCGCTGGCGTTGCCGCGTGGGTGTGAGTTGGTTGTTGCTGTGGTGGCGGTGGTGAAGGCTGGTGCGGCGTATTTGCCGGTTGATCCGGAGTATCCGGTGGATCGGGTTGCGTTCATGCTTGCTGATGCTGATCCGGTGTTGATGGTGACGACGTCTGTTGTGGCCGCTGGTTTGCCGGATATCGGTGGGTTGCCGACGATTCTGGTGGACGCTGCTGAGATTGCGGTGTCGGCGGATGTGGTTCGTGCTGTGCGGGACGAGCATGCGGCGTATGTGATTTATACGTCTGGGTCTACTGGTGTGCCTAAGGGTGTGGTGGTGTCGCATCGGAATGTGGTTCGGTTGTTTGAGACGACTGGGTCTATGTTCGGGTTTGGTGCGGATGATGTGTGGACGTTGTTCCATTCGTATGCGTTTGATTTCTCGGTGTGGGAGATCTGGGGTGCGTTGTTGTCGGGTGGTCGTTTGGTGGTGGTTCCTTATTTGGTGAGTCGTTCGCCGGAGAGGTTCCGTGATCTGCTGGTTCAGGAGCGGGTGACGGTGTTGAATCAGACGCCGTCGGCGTTCTATCAGTTGGCGGATGTTGATTCTGCGGGCGTTTTGTCGTTGCGGTGGGTGATTTTTGGTGGTGAGGCGCTGGAGCCTGCTCGGTTGTCGGGCTGGTTTGAGCGGCATCCGGATGACGCGCCCGCGTTGGTGAATATGTACGGGATCACCGAGACGACGGTGCATGTCACCGCACACCGGCTGACCCGGGATTTCGTGAATGGTTTGTCTCGTAGTGTGGTTGGTCGGGCGTTGCCGGATTTGCGGGTTTATGTGTTGGGTGGGGGGTTGTTGCCGGTTCCGCCTGGTGTGGTGGGGGAGTTGTATGTGGCGGGGCCTGGTGTCGCTCGTGGTTATCTGGGTCGGCCGGGTTTGACCGCGGAGCGGTTTGTGGCGGATCCGTTCGGTGGTGTTGGTGAGCGGATGTATCGCACGGGTGATCTGGCTCGGTGGAATGATGCTGGTGAGCTGGAGTTCGCGGGTCGTGCTGATGAGCAGGTGAAGGTCCGTGGTTTCCGGATCGAACCCGGCGAAATCGAGGCCGTCCT
>NZ_JADNQN010000048.1:0-1014 GCF_047608695.1 Amycolatopsis sp. cmx-11-32
TGTTCGCTGAGTGCGAGTGGCTGGTCTTGTGCGGTGGCGATGAACAGTGTCGCCATGGTGAGGTAGATGGCGGTGCCGTCGAGGTTGAACGAGTAGCCGGTGGGGACGGTGATGCCGACGACGGGTTTGGAGACCCCGAGGTGTTCCATTTTCGCGATCAGGCGTGGCAGGGCCGATTCGGACGATGAGGTGGAGAGGATGAGCAGGAATTCGCGGCCGAGGTAGCGCAGCAGGGTGAAGATGTTGATTCGTGCGCCGAGCCACAGCACGGTTCCGAGTACGCCGAATACGAACACCAGGCAGGTGAGGTAGAAGCCGATCATGATGACGGCGAGGCTGCGCAGTGCTCCCCAGCCGGTTTCGCCGACGACGGCGGCGATCGCGCCGAACGCGCCGATGGGGGCGGCCCACATGATCATGGCGAGGATGCGGAACACGAGTCGCTGGATGTGTTCGATGCCGCGGCGGATGGGTTCGCCTGTGGTGCCGAGTTTTTGGACGGCGAATCCGGTGAGCAGGGCGATCAGCAGTGTCTGCAGGACTTGGCCTTCGGTGAGGGCGGAGCCGAAGCTGGTGGGGATGATGCCGAGCAGGAAGTCGACGGAGCCTTCGCCGCCTTCGGCTTGGGTGTGGGCTTTCGCGGCGGCGGCGGGGTCGAGGTGCAGGCCTTCGCCTGGGTGCAGGAGGTTGCCGACGACGAGACCGATCGCGAGTGCGAAGGTCGACATCGTCAGGAAGTAGCCGAGCGAGAGTAGTCCGACCTTGCCGACTTTCGCGGCCTTGGCCACCGATCCGATGCCGAGCACGATGGTGCAGAAGATGATGGGGGAGATCATCATCTTGATCAGGTTGACGAATCCGGTGCCGAGGGGTTTGAGTTCCTTGGCGAGACCCGGCGCGGCGAACCCGACGATGACGCCGAGGACCACCGCCGCGATCACAGCCAGGTACAGGTAATGCATCTTGTCTCGGCGACGCGGCGCCGCATCGGGCGGTGTAGGCACCTTTGCCTCC
>NZ_JADNQN010000049.1:0-988 GCF_047608695.1 Amycolatopsis sp. cmx-11-32
TCCTGAGCGCTTCGCGCGCCGCCCGCGACCACCCAAAATGCCCGAAGCAGCCTGGATCAACCAGCCCTCTGACCAGCTCAAACCGGCGCGCTAACACAACCTGTCTCACTTGACTTGACAACTACCGGACGACCACGTAGTCGCGCTGAGCACCGGCAGTGAGATCGCGGAACAAGTCCGTCGAGGGCGAGTTCGGCGCGAAGGTGGATGGCCGCGGTCGCACTGTCGAGGGCCTGGAACGTCAGTACGCGGGGTTCGGTCGTCATGCCCCAATCCTGCTGATCGGTGATCATCCGGAACATTGGAGAATCCAGGTGTTACCGCCGGTTAGCCTGGAGATTCCTGGCAGGTGTGACGATCGACCTGGGAGTCCCGTGAACCTCGATGATCTCGACTGGCAGCTGCTCGAACTGCTCCAGTCCGACGGGCGGCTGACCTTCTCGGAGCTCGGCCGAAGGGTGTCGCTGTCCCCGCCCGCGGTGACCGAGCGGATCCGAAGGCTCGAAGAGAACGGGATCATCACCGGATACCGCGCCAGCGTCGATCTGACGAAGCTCGGGCTGCCCATTGAGGCGATGGTTCGAGCCAAAGTGCAGAGTCTGGACACCGCTCGCTTCCGGGAGACCATCCTCCCGCTTCCCAGGTGCTCGACGCCGATCACGTCACGGGCGATGAGTGCTGGTTGGTGCGAGTCGCCTGCCGGGACACCGCGGAGTTGGAGGAGCTCGTAGAGCGGATGCAGCGTTATGGGGAGACGACGACTTCGCTGGTCTTCTCGTCACCGGTCCGCCGGCGGGCGGTCGGTCGGCGAAGCAGCTGACCGACCACGGCGGTGAGAGCAAGGGACCTTTGCTATCACCGGGCGGGTGTGGGGACGTGAAAAAAAGGGGGGCTCGGGCTCCGGGAGAACTCGTGGTTCTCGACCGGGGCCCGAGCCCCCCTTGTTTCTAAGGTTAGTCCGGCGGTGTCCTACTCTCCCACAACCCTT
>NZ_JADNQN010000050.1:0-950 GCF_047608695.1 Amycolatopsis sp. cmx-11-32
TGGTTGGCCGCGTCGCCGGATTCGGTCAGCGCAATGCATGAGACGGCCGGTGGCCCGGTGACGCGCGGTGCCGGAACGGCTACCATGCCGGGTGTTCCTGACGATCGGCGAGGAGAGCCACTTCCGATGTCCTCCCACAGTGCAGCACAGCCTGGGTCCGACCTCCTCATTCTCGACGACGGAGTCCCCACTGCGGCGCGCGTCTATGACGTGATGCTGAATGGTAAGGACAACTACGCGATTGACCGGCAGATCGCCAAGGCGAGTCTCGATGTGATGCCGGAGCTCAAAGAGATCGCGCTGCACAACAGAGCGATGCTGCATCGAGTGGTGCGGCGACTCGCCGCGGACGAGGGCATCACACAGTTCCTGGACCTGGGCTCCGGGCTGCCAACCGTGCGCAACACACATGAGGTGGTGCAGGAGGTGAATCCGGACGCGCAGGTCGTCTACGTCGACATCGACCCGATCGTGCTCGCGCACGGCAGGGCGTTGCTGCAGGATAACGCGAACACGAAGGTCGTCACCGCCGACGTTCGCAAGCCGGACGAGGTCATCGCACACCCCGACGTGCAGGAGATGATCGACTTCAGCAAGCCGGTGTGCGTGATGCTGTGCGGCATCCTGCACCACATCCTCGACGAGGAGGACCCGAACGGTATCGTCGCGAAGCTTCGCGACGCCGTTCCGTCCGGTTCGTACTTCTTCATCACGAACTTCACACGATTGAGCGATTCTTCGGAGAGTGAGGAGCTGGAGCGCGTGCTGCTGTCCCAGCTCGGCACTGGCCGGGTCCGGACGCCAGCGGAGCTGGCGGCCTTCTTCGACGGGCTGGAGATCCTGCCGCCCGGCATTGTGCCGCTGGCACTCTGGCGGCCCGACGAGGTCGTCACCGACGCGACCACCATCGGGGTGCGCTTCATGACCGGAGGCGTCGCGATCAAGCGCTA
>NZ_JADNQN010000051.1:0-846 GCF_047608695.1 Amycolatopsis sp. cmx-11-32
AGTTAGCAGCACTAGCAGTACGCAGTTGCACGACAGTTAGCAGCACTAGCAGTACGCAGTTGCACGACAGTTAGCAGCACTAGCAGTACGCAGTTGCACGACAGTTAGCAGTACGTAAGTTGGTCAGTGCAGGACCGGTCAGGTGGCCGGAGCCGATTTCGGACAGGGCTCCGGGCAGTGACCAGCGGCGTGACGCGTGCTGGGGCCGATCAGTGAAAGGGTTCCAGCCGGTGACGTCCACGACAAACGCAGCACAGGAAGTACCCAGCAAGAAAGAAACACCGGAAAGAAGGGACAGGGAACATCATTGGATCGCCCGCCGCGGCTGGGCAGCACTGCCGCGCGGGTACCGCAGTCCCATCAGATTGGTAGGTGGTTCTCGGTTACGACTCAGCGATCTCCACATCGTCCGCCTCTCGGACGGACACCGTGGATACACGAAGTCAGCCTCACAGCCGACTGACAATGGTGAAACCTAACCCCAGGGACCCCGGACGCCTCACGGCATCCGGGGTCCCTTGCGATGCGGAGGTGGAATGATTCCAGACCAACGCGAGACCCCCACACCCAGTGGGACCGACAAATTCGACGACGACCAATACCCCGCCTACACCATGGGCCGAGCAGCAGACATGCTCGGCACAACCCAAAACTTCCTACGCAGCCTCGACGAAACCGGATTCCTCCAACCACAACGCTCAGCAGGCGGACACCGCCGCTACTCCCGCCACCAACTCCGCCTCGCCGCACGCGTACGAGAACTAGTCGACAACGGCACCGGCCTCGACGCCGCCTGCCGCATCATCACCCTCGAAGACCAACTCCACGACGCACAACACCAAAACC
>NZ_JADNQN010000052.1:0-707 GCF_047608695.1 Amycolatopsis sp. cmx-11-32
CGATACATCCGGACACCCGGGGACCCGAAGGGACACGCCACAAAACGCTCACCGGTCAAACCCGCACGATTCACATAACCACGCGCCAACTGCGGACCAGCCACATACAACTCACCCACCACACCCACCGGAACAGGCCGCAACCATTCATCCAGCACATACACCGACAAACCCGCAAGACCCCGACCGATCACACCCCCCTCGGTATTCGGTGCGAGATCGCAATGGGTGACATGCACCGTCGTCTCAGTAATCCCATACATATTCACCAACCGAGGACCGGAATCACCAAACCGCTCCCACCACTCGCTCAACCGCGCGGGCTCCAACGCCTCCCCACCGAACACCACCGCCCGCACACACGCCAGCCCCGCCCCCGACTGAGCTGCCATCAACTGATAGAACGCCGACGGCGTCTGACTCAACACCGTAACCCGCTCCCGCTCCAGCAAATCCACAAACTCCCGCGGCGAACGCGACACCTCGAACGGCACCACCACAACCCGGCCGCCATACAACAACGCGCCCCACAACTCCCACACCGAGAAATCGAACGCGAACGAATGAAACCACGACCACACATCATCCGCACCAAAATCAAACAACCCACCAGCAGCCGCGAACAACGCCACCACATTCCGATGCGGAACCACCACCCCCTTCGGCAACCCCGTCGAACCCGACGTGTAAATCACATACGCCGCATG
>NZ_JADNQN010000053.1:0-687 GCF_047608695.1 Amycolatopsis sp. cmx-11-32
CCCAAGCTTTAGGGGAAATGTGTGGGCTCACCATGCATGATGCTCGTTCTCTGATCGATCGGGGAAGGTCAGCTATGAGCACCCCCTTTCGCCCGGTCCGAAGACCGGCCTCTACTAACCATGATATCCAGTTTTGAAAACATTATGCGTTCTTATTCCGGTTATTAGCCTAGATTTACTATGTGATGCGCACAGCATACAAGTATAGACTGGGTCGCCTGAATTGGAACGAAACATTTCATGTTTGTTTTTTGGAAAGATGGTTTGCTACTCGCAAGTAGGCTTAAAATGCAGATTTTGCCACCCTCAGGTGGGCTTAGAAAACATGATTTTGCCACTATCTAGTGGGCTTAAAACAAACATCTGATGAATTGTCCCAATTCAAATAACCCAACCTCCAGACACAGGCATTCAGGCAGTTATATCACATAAGCAGTTAGCCTCATGGTAAGCATGCTATTCATGGCAGTCACTCACACGCATGCAAGGATGCTAAAGCATAAAACTCACCGAGTACTCCAAGCCAAAACAGAAAACTGATTAGAAATCATGCATGATCGATCAGGGTGATTATTCATGAAAGAGGGATTCCTAATCTTACATTTCAATTGAAATTATGATGTGGCAGTTATTTATAAATTTTTCTTTATCTACTTATGTTTCATTTAATTTAAATTATTTTTTTAT
>NZ_JADNQN010000054.1:0-674 GCF_047608695.1 Amycolatopsis sp. cmx-11-32
ATCGTCAAAATCTCACACCCCGCCTCCACCAGATCCCGCATCGCCGGCGCCACCTCCTCCGGAGTCTCACCCATACCCAAGATCAAGTTCGACTTCGTCACCAAACCAGCCGCACGAGCCCGCGAAATGACCTCCAACGACCGCGCATACCGAAAACCCGGACGAATCCGCTTGAAAATCCGCGGCACCGTCTCCACATTGTGCGCCAACACCTCCGGCCGCGAACCGAACACCTCCGCCAACTGACCCGGATCCGCATTGAAATCCGGAATCAGGAGTTCGACGCCGGTCCCGGGGTTCAGCGCATGAATCTGACGCACCGTCTCCGCATACAACCACGCACCACCATCATCCAGGTCGTCACGCGCCACACCGGTCACCGTCGAATAGCGCAACCCCATCGCCTGCACCGACTCCGCCACCTTGCGCGGCTCAGTCATATCCAACGCAGCAGGCTTACCAGTGTCGATCTGACAAAAGTCACAACGCCGCGTGCACTGATCACCACCAATCAAGAACGTGGCCTCCCGGTCCTCCCAACACTCATAAATATTGGGACAACCAGCCTCCTCACACACAGTGTGAAGACCCTCACGCCTGACCAGGCCCTTAAGCTCGGTGAACTCCGGCCCCATCCGCGCACGCGTCTTGATCCACGAAGGCTTCTTCTCGAT
>NZ_JADNQN010000055.1:0-513 GCF_047608695.1 Amycolatopsis sp. cmx-11-32
ATTCGGGTTGTTCCATTCCATTCCATTCCATTCCACTCCATTCCATTGCACTCGGGTTGATTCCATTCCATTCCATTCCATTCCATTCCATTCCGGATGATTCCATTCCATTGCATTCCATTCCATTCCATTCCCCTGCACTCGGGTTGATTCCATTCCATTCCATTCCATTCCATTCGATTCCATTCCATTCCAATTCGTTCCATTCCATTCTATTCCTTTCCATTCCATTCCATTCCATTCCATTCCATTCCATTCCATTCCATTCCATTCCTTTCCATTCCATTCCATTCCATTACATTCGGATTGATTCTATTCAATTCCCTTACACTCCATTACATTCCATTCCATTCGGGTAGTTTCCATTCCATTCCATTCCATTCCACTCCATTCCATTGCACTCGGGTTGATTCCATTCCATTGCATTCCATTCCATTCCATTCCATTCCATTCCGTTCCATTCCATTCCCTTACATTCGGATTGGTTCTATTCAACTCCCTTAGTCTCCATTA